>DASPIZ010000135.1:0-133982 GCA_035628875.1 Ohtaekwangia sp.
AAATTGGCCGCGTCGCCGGTGGAAAAAACAACGGAGTTTTTCAAAGTCAAAACGGAAGACGGTGTAGAAATGGATGGCTGGATGGTAAAGCCAAAAGATTTCGACGCTTCAAAAAAATACCCTGTATTATTTTATGTCTACACCGAACCCTGGGGACAGAATGTAACAGATAGTTACGGCGCTTCAAACAATTTCCTCTACGCTGGCGACATGCGTGAAGATGGTTACATCTACATCTCTATTGACAACCGCGGAACACCGGTGCCAAAAGGAAGAGCCTGGAGAAAATCCATTTACCGTAAAGTAGGCCAGATCAACATCCGTGATCAGGCGATGGCGGCTAAAGAAATCATGAAATGGAGCTTTGTTGACCCTGAGCGCATTGCTGTTTGGGGATGGAGTGGCGGCGGATCGGCGACGCTAAACCTGATGTTTCAATATCCGGATATTTATAAAACAGGTATTGCAGTTGCAGCGGTTACGAACCTGCTTACCTACGACAACATTTATCAGGAGCGTTATATGGGATTACCGCAAGAAAATATGCAGGACTTTGTTCAGGGTTCACCGATCACTTACGCTAAAAACCTGCGCGGCAATCTACTTTACATTCATGGTACCGGTGATGACAACGTTCATTTTCAAAATGCAGAAATGCTGGTAAATGAATTGGTGAAACACAACAAGCAGTTTCAATATATGGCGTATCCAAACCGTTCGCATGGCATGTCGGAAGGAGAAGGAACATTTGAACATCTCGCAACCATGTACACTGAATATCTCAAAAAGTATTGTCCTCCCGGTGGACGGTAGGCGTAAATAAAAAGGTTAAGGTGTAAACGTTTCCAATGAAACAATGCATCTTAACCTCTTTTAAATTCAGATTGGTTATCATTATTTGTCCGGGAAAACTGGAGTGTTTAAAAAACTTTCGTTTCGAGACAAAAAACAAACTCTTATCCAGTATTCACAGGATGAGGGCACCCACACCTATAATTGTTTATTTCAGGTTAAAAGCAAGCACCTTTCCCTCCACCATCTGCGGGATGAGCAAAAGATTTTTAACACCTAATTCTAGGTCGGCTGTACCCTGGTTGTAAGACCCGATCTCTTTCACATCGCCTTTTTTATCGACAAAGAAAATTTTTCCGGCAACCCAATCAGATACGATAAAGCCATTTTTAAAAGCCTCAATGCCATCACCATTGGCAAAGCTCTTACTTACATCAGCAATCGTTTTGTCGGCCAGAGAAACCTTTACCACTTTGCCTTTGACCGGCGTTTCCGATGTTTCCGGATTTGCAACAGTACCCCACGTTGATACAAAGATGTCGTTTCCTTTCACACAAAGTCCATTGGGAAAATCCAATTTATCGTCTTTTAACCACAATTCAATTTTATCATTTTGAATCCGGTAGATTGCATTTCCGCCAAAAGTATCGGAGATATATACATCGCCTTTTTCGGAAACAGCGATATCGTTGAGGAAGGTTGCGCCTTCAGCCTTAAGCTGATTTTCCACTTTGCCGGAAGCTAAATCGATCACAGCTACTTCATCGATATCAGCAACATACAATTTACCGTTATAAATCCCCATGCCTTTCGGCGCATTCAGGCCGGTTGCCCACTTCTGGCTGATGATCTTTCCTTTATCATCGATTTTAGAAATGTAACCATTGCCGTCTTTTTCCAGCGGTGTACCCGCTACATTAGATACGTAATAAACGTTTTGTTTGCTATCGTACAGAACAGATTCTGGTGCTTCAAGACCGGTTACTTCCCATGCCTTCTCCAAAGTCTGCGCATTAACATGGATGGTAAAAACAATAACGAACGCAAAAGCTGCAAATAAAATATTCTTCATGGTGTTTGAGAGTTGGTTGATTTGAAGGTAAAATTAAAGCACAAAATGAAAAAGTCTGCGATGGGCAGACTTTAAAATGGGTTTTCGCAATAAGGTTTAAAATTCAGGGCCATGCTGAAGCTTCGGGGCGTTCCACCTTCACTAACGGTTCGGTGGACAAGGTCCATCCTTCGCTAAAGCTTCAGGGATAGTCCGCCTTCGCTAAAGCTTCGGCGGACAAGTGGAGAATATCGGAGTCGAACCGATGACCTCTTCCATGCCATGGAAGCGCTCTAGCCAGCTGAGCTAATCCCCCTTAATTTCAAACAGCAGCAAAGATATTTATTTTTTCGACTTATCAATAAACCGAGGCTTTCTGGGCGAAAAGATTTCATTGATTTTAAACAAAATCGAAACTTCACTTACAATTTATTGCATCTGATTGCGCTCAATAAACTCGCGAAAATTTTTACGGTAAGAATCGCTGATCGGAATGGTTGCCCCGCCAATTTGCACTTCACTTTTATGAATGACGTCGATAGCAGCAATAGCAATTATAAAGGAATGATGTATCCGGATAAACTTGTCCGCCGGGAGTTGATCCTCTAAAGACTTTAATCTTTGCAAGGTGATCACTTTCTTTTCTTTCGTATGTATCGTAACGTAGTCTTTGAGACCTTCGACATACAACACATCATCCAGCATAATCTTAACGAGCTTTGTTCCGTCCTTTACAAACACGAATGGTAATGCTATGTCGTTTGTTCTGGGTTCTGATTCAACGACCGGTGATGCACTCACGCGCTGCTTGATTTTATCAATGGCACGCAGAAATCGCTCCAGCGTAATGGGCTTTAAAAGATAGTCCACAACATCAAGGTCATAACCCTCCAGGGCGTATTGCGAATATGCTGTCGTCAAAATTACCAACGGCTTTTTATGAAGGGTTTTCAATAACGATATGCCTGTAATTTCCGGCATCTGGATATCCAAAAACAAAATATCAATTGATTTTTTATTGAGAATATCCAATGCAGCCAAAGGATTTGAACAACTGTCGACAAGCGTTAAATAAGAAACTTTCCCTATGTAATCTTTTAAAAGATTACGGGCAAGCGGTTCATCGTCTACGATCAGGCAATTCAGATTCACTTGAGTGATAAATTAAGTTCAATGCTATATCGGTCAGTCATGTCTTGAATGTCCAATGTATATCTTCCAGGGTACGAAAGTTCAAGCCTTCGCTTCACATTAATTAAACCGATGCCGGATTTTTCATGTTGATTTGGCCCTTTTAATTTACTGTTTTCGACGCGATAAATACAGATTTCGTCCCGGACCTCAATACTAATATTTATCCAGGCCTCTGCACTGTTGGTGGGGATGCCGTGTTTAAAAGCATTCTCAAGAAAAGTGATCAGGATCAGCGGCGCTACAGAAACACTTACTGTGTCTCCCTTAACCGTAAACGTGATGGGAATTTTATTATTCAGACGCAAACGTTCAAGACTGATATAATCTTCCATATACTCAACCTCCTTACTGAGCAGAACCTGCGAATGGCTTGCGTCATAAATCATGTAACGCATCACATGTGATAATTTCGAAATTACTTCCGTGGTGTTATCTGATTTTGTGTAAGCGAGATAATACAAATTATTCAGTGTATTAAACAAAAAATGAGGATTGATCTGTGCCTTAAGGAAATTTAATTCAGCGGTAAGCTTCTCATTCTCCACTTCCTTTTTTGCGGCCTCGAATTCAAACCAGTCACCGACGAAACGCAATAGCCCAATAAAGATAACGATAAACAATGTAATCGCCGATAACTGGAAAACAAACCAGGGTGAATTAAAATATCGTTCAAGAAATTCAGGTTCATGAACAAAATGGCGTTGAACATATACGCGTAAATACACAATACCAGCGAAAGGAATTCCGAACTCAATCAGATAAAGCAACAGCTTTCTGCGATGTAAGAACCGCGGTAGGAAATAAAAATAATTCAAATAGGCAATAAGCAGGGTACACACTAAATGAAAAACCATCATCCCGAGGGCATGCCCCCAATCAAAGGAATCCACTCTTCGCTGAAAGGTACTTAACTGGTAAAGGTTAAAAGAAATGTAAACACACCAGAAGGATACGTGCAGCCAAAGGACTTTCCGGGTACTAAAAATGGTCTTCATGCAATAACTATTCAGCTAAAATACATTTATCATATTGAACCATTATGCTTCCTTAACGGTTTTCTACCGTTGATACAATTCTATCGACCAATTCGTTACAAGGGCGGTATCTTTCCGAACGGTCGAAGATCTTCGGTAAGTGTCGATGATTCACTCCGAACAATCGAATAAGGGGAAAACAGAAGGAACAAAGTATTTCCTTTGACGTTTGTACTGTGAAATAACTTATAAAGCAATTTTTATTACGAGATGACTATATGAAAACACGTTTATTGGCTTTTTTAATCTTAATCACAGGTTCGCTTGCGGCTGCGCAATCACCTTCAGCTGGAGAAAAAAAAGGAAATGGAAAAATTTCGGGTACGGTGCTCGATGCCGAGGGTACAACGCCAGTTGAGTATGCAACGGTAGCCCTAATGGAAAAATCTGCGGATAAACCTGTCGATGGTGCGGTTTGTGACGATAAAGGAAAATTTCAAATTAAAAATGTAGCCGATGGCCAATATCGTATTGTCGTCTCTTTTATTGGATATGAAACAAAAACAATTCCCATCACAGTAGACAATACTTTACGCGAAGATATTGACCTGGGTGACATTAAAATCTCTGCAGGAACAGAAGTACTCCAGGAGGTCACGGTGGAAGGCGAAAAAGTATTGATCGAAGAAAAAGTAGACCGCACAATCTATAATGCAGAAAATGATTTGACTGCCAAAGGCGGAGATGCAACAGATGTATTAAAAAGAGTGCCGATGCTTTCGGTTGATCTCGACGGTAACGTTTCCTTACGGGGAAATCAAAACATCCAGGTGCTGATCAATAATAAGCCGTCTACCATCATGGCGAGTAACATCGCCGATGCCTTAAAACAAATTCCTGCCGACGAGATTAAAAGTGTGGAGGTGATCACTTCGCCATCAGCAAAGTATGACGCAGAAGGCTCTGCCGGTATCATCAACATCATTACCAAGAAAAATACGCTGGAAGGACTAACCCTGAACATTAATACAGGTGTAGGACTTCGTGGTTCAAACCTCGGTCTTAACGGAAACTTCCGCCGCGGCAAAATGGGATTTTCCCTGGGTGGCTGGGGCCGGGCGAATTACAATACGCCGGGAAAATTCAGTAATGAGCAACGCACCATACTGGAACAGCCAGATGCAGATCCCCTCGAAGTGCTCTCGATACAAAAATCCGAAAGCCGGAACAATGGCGTATTTGGCAATTATAACCTGGGATGGGATTACGATATTAACCCAAAGAACTTTATGACTGCTTCGGTTCGCTTCGGTGTGAGAAACAGCAGGCGCTACCAGGATGATGTATCAACCGAAAGGTACGAGGGCGATGTGCTTTCCTTCAACAGTTTGACCGACATCCGTAACTTAGACAACTCAAACAACGTGGATGCGAATATTACCTTCACCCACCTGTATGAAAAACCACAACACGAACTCAGCTTCCAGGGGCAATACAGCCGAAATAACCGAAACAGTGATTTCATCAACGACATGATTTCAAGTACTGGCCCGTTAAACGATTATAAAAACTATAACGAAAGCAATAACCAGGAAGCTACCATCCAGGTTGACTACCAACAGCCGATACAGGATAACCAAATGCTGGAGTTGGGTGCAAAAAATATCTTACGTAAAGTGTCCAGCGATTTAACCGTATTCCGAAAAGAAGATGGCGTCTTTGTCAGGGACGATAACCGCGTGAGCAATAACCTGAATTATGATCAAAATATAAGTGCAGCATACCTCGCCTATACATTAACCCTTAAAAACGGATATAGTTTTAAAGCAGGATCACGGTATGAATACACAACGATTAAAGCTTATACTCAAACGGAGAATAACATTGAAATACCATCCTACGGACTGATTGTTCCGAGTATTAATATTTCAAAAAAATTACAGAACGGAAAAACCATAAAAGCATCTTACAACAGGCGGATACAACGACCCTCTATACGATACCTCAATCCCAATTATCAGCAGGATGATAACCTCAATGTAACAATCGGAAATCCGCGCCTGGATCCCGAATACACCAACAACTATGAACTTGGATACAGCACGTTTGTAAAAGGAACATCTCTCAACCTTACCGCCTTTGTGCGCAATACCAATGATGCCATTCAAAGTGTACGCGATGTAGTTGGCGATTCATCTGCCATCAGAACGACGTATCGAAACATTGGAAAAGAAAGTGCATATGGTGCCAGCATTTTCGCGAGTATCAACGTCGGGAAATTATCCATCAATACCGGTGGTGATGTATTCTATGCTGAACTGGACAATAACAGTCCCGACGCCATTTACCGTGCAAGCAACGATGGCTGGGTTGTGAACGGCAGAATTTTTGGTAGCTATCGCCTGAATAAAGGCTGGGCAATTCAAGGCTTCGCTTTTATGCGTGGTACACAAGTACAACTTCAGGGTACACAAAGTGGCTTCCGTATGTATAGCCTCGGCATCCAAAAAGAATTCAATGAGAAACGTGGAAGCATCGGAATCGGAGCAGAAAACTTTGCAACACCACCGCTCAAAATGCGAAACGAACTGAAGTCACCGATTATCGATCAGAAAAGTGTAAGCACAATTTACAACATGAGTTTCCGGGTGAACTTCAGCTACCGCATCGGAAAAATGAGTGTCGATAATGCGCCACGTCGAAGTCGCCGGTCCATTAGCAATGACGATCTGAAAGAAGGCGGTGGCGATGGTATGATGGAAGGCGCTGGTGGAGGACAAACACCACAACGCAGTGGCGGCGGAGCACCAAGGAGATCAAGTCCACAAGCTATTAACCCTTCATTACCTCCTGCGGATACCGCGGCCGTTGTTAACCCGGAAGGCAATTGGACATACACCGTAGAGTCACCACAGGGCGGTGATGGCAAACTGGTGATTAAAAAAGAAGGCGATCAATTCAACGGATCAATTACCAACAACCGGTTTAACTCCGAAACAAAACTCGACACAGTAACGATGAACGGCAACGCCATCACATTCAGTTACACCGTAAGCTTTGGTGGCAACCAAATGGTTGTGACTGTAAACGGAATAATCAACGGAGCAGAACTTGACGGCACCATGAGTGTTGGAGAATTTGGTTCGTTTCCGATTAAGGCAAAGCGCGGTGAGTAAATCGATCAGAAAAAATATTTTGGACAGGGGTTGCTTATGGCAGCCTCTTTTTTGTGCGTTAACCAAACCAAGATGGGTTGGATTACCGCCAGTCACAAGGTCTTGTGCGGAACTCCCGTGTAAGGATAGTGTAGCATTAGATATTGCTCTATAAACTACCATTTTTATGAACGGTGCACTAACTAACCTATGCCGTTATCTAACGTGTTCTGAAGCCGCAATGAAAGAACGATGAACGAAATCGGGTCTTTAGTCTTATGGTAATAGACGGATATTGAACCTTATCTATTGAACATCTGTAGCAGGTCTAATGAACATCTACAGCTACAAGGCTGCACTTGAGGAAGATAACAAACCACAGCGCTGAAGTGCTCCAGTGCTTGAGGGGCCACCCAGCAGATCGTACCAAGTGAAATTGAAATCGATTTAAAAGACTGAAATATGCTTACAACTTCACCACCCGCTTTATCACCGCTCTACCCTGAATTTTCAAAACAACAAAATAGACTCCCGCAGGGAAATGTGATACAGAAACCTGCGCACCGTATCTCACTTGTTTGTAGCTACTGAGTTTTTTCCCGGTAACGGTGTAGAATGAAATGTCATCAACGGGATATGGCGAAGTGATCACAACATAGGATGATGTTGGATTCGGATGAAGTACAATTGAAGCTTCAAGGTCACCTTCGCGTGCAGTCGGCACTTCCAATTCGTTTTCAGCAAGGGGTGTTACTTTCGACGTAAGCAGGAAAGGTCCGGTAGCATTTGGTATTCTGCTATAGGACGTACCGTTGTAATGCGCGGCATACGTGATCTCATCAACAGTATGCAACGTGCTACCTACCTTTTGGTACACACCGATTGACTCGCCGTCGGCAGATAGCTTAAAGTTAATATGAAGCGGCCCTTCATTTAATTCTTCATCGGCCCAAAGTATTTTGTATTCACCAGGCTGAATCACAGTTTCATTATTTTGGCCCATCTTGATTTTGTATTTCGTTTTATTGTTCAGGTTATCTGTAATAAAAAACCCGGCAATGTCAACGGGTTGTGTCCCTGGATTAAAAAATTCAATCCAATCTTCCGACTCCTCGTCCTCGTCTTCAATCGTATTGTTGACAGCGGCAAACTCATTGATTACAAGTGGTCCTTGTGGTGTTACCGGTTCAAAAACCGCTTCCATGATAACACCCGTATTAGCAATATCACTGATCGAAACTTCCGTGCTGCTGAATTCCGTTTCATCACCAATTTCAACGGTCTTCAATTCCAGGTCGAAACTTATGTCTGAGCTTTGTCCGCTGATCTGGTGTATTTCCACAGCCAATACATTTTCGCCGGCCTTGATGACACCTTTTGGAATCGAAAAGGGAATATAAACACCTTCAGCGGAAGCCTCCAATGCGAGTGTATTGTTACCGATTGAACCACCAGGCATATTACTTCGAAAAACTTCTACTCCATTTAGATAAATCACAACACCATCGTCAAATAATACCGAACCACTCAGCACGCTGAAGTTGGTTGGATCATCGACGGAAATTGTTTTACGAAAATAAGTGGTGATGAATTTAGCACCGGAATTTCCGCCGTAGCCCACAACAGTTTGTTCACCTCCATCGCCATACCCAAGTTCTCCCTGCCCTTCAGCCCAGGTGTTGTCATCAAAAGATTCGCTCGTCCAATCCGCACCAGGTAATGCGCCAAGATCGAAATATCTCCAATTACTTTGCTTTTCGATTAATGAAATGGTGGTGGTTTCGCTTTTCCGGATGTTCCAATGAGAGAACTGGTAACCGGCATCAGCAACCGCTTCTGCGGTGTATGGCAATCCCTGGAAATACACACCATTGGTTATTGCTACGCCAGGACGTATACCGTTAAAGGAAATTTCACCAGCGTTCGCGGGTGTTGTTGAAAGCGTGATGTTAACCTGATCTGTTAATCCAAAAAAAGTAGCCAAATGCTGGTACATGTAGGCATTCCGTTGTATAGCAAAATCACGAAGTCGCTGTACCTGTGCATTCCAGTTCGACAGGTTTAACTGCCACCGTTGATGATGGTAAGGCATCTCTGTTTTAATGCGATTCTGAAAGGAATCGATAATATCAATGACGCGATCCGGATGGAATGTGGTGGAAAGTGCTGTTGTGAAAGTTTGAATAAAACGGTTACGGAACTCCGGGTTCTTCAACAACGAACGTATATGCAATGTTGACCATGGCGGGTTAGGCCAGTCTGGACCAGCGGTCGCTGTTGCAAATTGCAAGGTTGGATGGGTTGCATAGCTTTGGTCGTTATACAAAGCAAACCCAAAATCCATGTCCCAAAGTATCCACCGCCATTTTCCGTTGGTAGAGCGTTGCCGCCAGTATTTTACATTATTTCCAGGCCAGTCTGTATTGCAATAATAAATTTCAGCTACAAGATAATTGATATACTCCTGCACATCAATATTGTTGTCGATATACTCAAATGCCTGAGACGTAGTTAAATCCATGGCCTGAAGCGTAGCCAGGTAGTTGGTGTATCCGCTTACGGAGCCTTCGAGTGCCTCCTCGCGTTCACACAGATCGAGGTCGTCTTTGTCGATACCATAGTTTGATTCAAAATAATCGGCATCAATTTTTTCACGCAGGTTTTGAACCCCCCAGTATTCACCATTTAGATAAAAGATCGTTGGTTCGTAAGCCAGGTAATCAACATCCATCTGCCCGATGGTGAGCGTTTGCATTAAGGCATCGCGAAACATCGTGTAATAGAAATCATTGCCGGAGTTACGATAGATAAAACCACCATAGCTGGCGTTCTCTTTTGAAGAAAATAGTTTTTCATCAATGGTATTGCTTCCATACTTATCGCGTGCTTTAATCACAAATGATTTCTGAGGATTATTCCTGCTGCAGGCACCACCAATTCTGATATCAACAGCCTGATTGAAACGTCTGTCACCATTGGTATCGAACATTTCAAATACAGCATGACGGTCCCAATCCTGATTCCAGTTACGTTTGGCATCCTGACAATTACCAGGAATACCATTCGTTCCGTCTGCATAGATGCCGATGGTATTATCCCACAGGTAGGTACTTTTTGTTGAAATCGAGACAACGGGTAGGGTAAACGCATGCTCATTGATAAAATACGTTTCAACCTCTGTGTCACTCGGAATAAACCCTGTAAGAAATGCTTTTGCCTTTAGTGTAGATGTTTTGCTGATTGAAAATGGTCCATCGAAAACTTTGGAATCTGCATGCGGCTCTGATCCATCTGTCGTGTATCGGATCTTAACGTTAGCCAATGGATGCGATAAGGAAACTGACTGACTCACACTATAACGCCCGGATGCCAATGATATCGTTGGTTTTTCAATTCGTTGCGTAGCGGTGGTTCCGTCATTCTTTTTCGCGGGCGTTGGTTTCAACAGGAAGCTCCATGTGCTCCCACCATCTGTTGTACGACCATAAGCAATGTTAGTATACTGTTCGGGAAAATCAACCTGATCTACTTTTGAAAGATTTGATCCCGACAGTACGACACTTTCACCTTCACTATCGAGTGAAAAATTAGTATGCAGATTTTGATTTTGTTCGTCACACCAGATTAGGATAAATCCCTTTGCCGGGATCATTGTTCCTGTTGGTATTCGCCATTTCTCCGGTTGATCCGACTTATCCGATAAATAGTATCCACCGATGTTTACGGATGAATTTCCTTTGTTGTATAACTCAACCCAGCCGGAGAAATTAAAATAGTGTGGATCATAGTTAATATCAGCATTTGCCGGACAGATCTCATTGATCATTACTTGGGCATTCACCCCGTATTGAGCACAACAAATCAACAGAACCAAACGTAATCGTGTCAGCATAAGCGTAGAATAATACAGCAATATACTGTTTACACAACGCACATAAAAGTATCCGGACAATATCGGACGTTAACTCACCAATGTCCTTAATTTTCGTATGATTTGAGGATCAACCACACGTATGGCATAAACGGATTCACCGGGGATGCCCATGGAATTTATACGTGGATTGATAAAAGTCATTTTGCCATTGTGCGCTGTAGCTGCCGAAAAATGAATTTCTTTTACCTGCGTCTCACGGACAAGTTCTTTAACATTGGTTTCGTTTACACCTGACCCGGCCATGATGGTAATACGACCATTGGCTTTTTCCTGTAATGCACGCAACAACGACACACCTTCAATCGCAGTCTTTTCGAGGCCTGATGTAAGGATCCTGTCAAAGCCAACTTCGATACAATCCTCCAGGGCTTCAAAAGGATCTCGTGTCATATCAAAAGCGCGGTGGCAGGTAACTTTCAAAGGCCGTGCTTTATCAATCAATTCTTTACAACGTTTTTTGTCAATCGTGCCATCTGTATGTAGGATTCCAAACACAACGCCATCAACACTGAGTCGCTGGCATTGTATAACATCCCTCTTCATGGCATGGAATTCATAGTTGGAATAAAGAAAATCACCGCCTCGTGGCCGGATCATTACATACACATCTATGCTTACATTTTGGCGTACAACTTCAATCACACCATACGATGGTGTTGTTCCGCCTTCTGCGGGATTAGCACAGAGCTCAATGCGGTCTGCACCACCTTCCTGCGCACGAAGTGCAGATTCGATGTTATACACTACAATCTCAAATTTCATTTGTGTTATACTGGTTGATGTGCGTGAGGGTATTGCCTGATTATTTATGATCCAATTAAAAAACTACGTTCTGGTTCTTTATTCGATCACGCGTCGGGCCGTTCGAAAATTCTTTTGATAGTAATCACTGTAGATGTTTACCTCAACGACACCAACACGCGACGACGCATGGATAAATTTTACATTATCCTTACCATTGACTTCTGTTACAAGACCTACATGCGTGATCTTTCTTCTTTTCTTGCTGGTTGCAAAAAACACAAGATCTCCCGGAGCAAGGTCTTTCATTCCAATCTCCTGCCCTACTTTACTTTGATCTGCGGAACTGCGTGGTAAAGGCATTTCGATTTCACGGAAAGCGTTGATCAAAAGACCGGAGCAATCCATACCCGACCGTGTCGTTCCACCATATCTGTATGGCGTGCCGATAAAGGTTCTGGCTGCTGCAATAACGCGATGGACTTTTTCGTCACGTGCATTGACTTTCTTTGTGGAAGCACAAGAAACCAGGAATACGGTAATGAGAAGAATAAACTGAAGGAAAAGTGTCTGTTTACTTTTGAATTGGAAAAAATACATAGATGTCCATTTTAAAAAGTATACAAATATAACGAGAACCATGCCATTCATGGAAAATTTCCATCGAGATTATCAATAAATCGTGGATATCCTATGTAAATCCTGTTACGGTAACTTACGTAAGATGTTTGTTGCATCAGGTCATAGCACATTTTAACGTATAACGACCAGGCACAATTAACCAGAGTTTTTGTATTTTGACCTTTTAAAGATAATTTTCCATATGCTTTCGACCGTCCTTACGATCCTTGTCATCATCGTAGTGTTTATTGTTCTTTTTAAGATTTTTAAACTGATCCTGCGATTGCTCCTGGTGGTGGTTTTTTTATTCCTCGCGTGGATCACCAATCCAACCTTGGAACAACACCAGGAAGCCGTATCGCGAAAAGCTGAAAAAACCAACTCTTCAATACGTCTCAACAAAGTTATTGCAGATGATTATTATATTTTTAGCCTCACTAAATTGGAAGGTGATAACCGTGTGATCGGCGCAGGGGCATTCACACAAGTATTTATTTTCAGAAATCCGGATTAAATTTAAACCCATCATACCATGCAAAAAAATATATTCATGGCCTTTGCCTTTCTGATCATGATTGGCTGTTCTACCAAAAACGAATCTAACGGGGAAGACACTTCAACGAATGCTGATACTACAGCACCTGTCACCACGGAGAATCACAATACATTAACTGAAGCTCAAAAGGCGGAAGGATGGCAGTTATTATTTGATGGAAAATCAATGAACGGCTGGCGAACTTATCAAAATAAAGAGAATGACAGTTGGGAAGTGATTGATGGCACACTGCATTGCAAGCCGTTTAAAGAAGATGCCGAAAACAAACGAGCCGACCTGGTAACTACAGGGCAATATGAAAATTTTGAGTTTGCTTTCGACTGGAAAATTTCACCGCAGGGTAATAGTGGCGTGATGTTCCATGTGTCGGAAGAACACAGTGAACCATACGCTACGGGACCAGAATATCAGCTACTGGATGATGAAGGTTATCCCGGTGATGTAAAAGATGTGCAACTCACGGCAGCTAATTACGACATGCAGGCACCTTCTTATAAAAAATTGAATCCTGCTGGCGAATGGAATTCATCGAGAATCGTCGTTAACGAAAATAAAGTGGAGCATTGGCTGAATGGCGACAAAGTACTGACCTACGATATAGGATCTCCTGCATGGGCGAAAATAAAACAAGAAAGTAAGTGGAAAGACTTTCCTGCTTATGGCACAACTGCTACCGGCTACCTGGATCTACAGGATCATGGCAATGAAGTATGGTTCCGTAACCTGTATATTAAAACACTTTAACAATTGCGTTTCACCGACGGTGCGCTTAGCTTCAGGCAGAATATACTGTTAACTGTTATTCTTGAATTCGCGGTGGCTATATTCGCCGTCGGGCAATTTGGCTTTACGCTCGAAGGCCTGCAGGCGACTACGCGCTATTCAGGAAGGCTTTCCTTGTTTATCTTCAGTTTTATTTTTCTCTGCCAGGATAAACCCGACCTGCTGAAGAAATGGTTATCCGATCGGTATTTTCTTGTCTTTGCCATTGCTCATGGCATTCATCTAACGCAATTAATTACTTTCAATCTAAAGGCGGGCAATGACCTGATCGGTTACAGGATACTTGGCGGAATGCTGGCCTACAGTTTTATTTTTATCATGCCGATGATTCAGCAACGGTACAACCGAGGGAATATAACACCACGTTTTTTCAATACCGCCTCATTTGTTTATGCGTATTATATCTGGTTCATTTTTTTTATGACGTATCTTCCGCGTGTCCTTGGAAAAATGCCTCAGGCAGGTGGTTCGTACACCGAGTATGTCATGCTCCTGGGCTGGGTGTCATTGATCTTCGGGTATCGGTTAAGCAGATTATTACAATTAAAAGCGAAATGATTCGATGATCTATGGAAATAACAATTCGTATGATCGCCATACCTTTAATACTTTATTTTAACAATTGATTGATATGTGCGGTATCACCGGAATTTTTGCTTTTAACCTGGTTGGGAAATTTAATAAAATCCACGTTACCAATGCCACCATGTGCCTGGAGAAGCGTGGGCCGGACTTTCAGGACATTTACATTGATGACTGGGTTGGACTAGGGCACCGCAGGCTGTCGATCATTGATACCAGCGACGAATCCAATCAACCCATGTGGGACGAAACGAAACGATATTGCATCATTTTCAACGGAGAGATTTTCAACTACCGTGAATTAAAAAAAACACTTGAAGCAGAAGGAATACATTTTACTACCGCTGGTGACACCGAAGTTTTGTTAAAACTTTTTATCCATTACAAAGAAAACTGTCTTTCAAAACTTAACGGCTTCTTTGCATTCTGTATTTATGACCGTGAAAATCAAAGCATGTTCGTTGCTCGCGATCGCTTTGGCATAAAACCGCTGTACTACCTTTTCGATGAAGATAAATTTTTGTTTGCCTCTGAAATGAAGGCTATCCTTCATTATGGAATTGATCGCTCACTGGATTATGCGTCACTTTATTCTTATCTGCAGCTCAATTATATTCCGGCACCAGACAGTATTTTCTCATCGGTTAAAAAACTTTTGCCTGGGCACTATATGCAAATACAAAGGCAAAAAATAGATATCCACCGTTATTATACCATTCCGCATCCGGTACCGACCAATACTATCATCAGTTATGAGGATGCTATAAAAAAACTAAAACTTTTGTTAGAGCAATCTGTTCAATGTAGAATGGTTTCGGACGTGCCACTGGGGGCGTTTCTCAGCGGTGGAATAGATTCGTCCATCATTACCGGTTTAGCCAGCAGACACAATCCGGATTTGCATACTTTTTCAATTGGCTTTCGCGATGAAAAATTCTTTGATGAAACAGCCTATGCCAATCTCGTCGCCAAACACTTCAATACAAACCACACTGTTTTCTCGCTAACCAATGATGATTTATTTAGGCATGTTCATGACATATTAGATTACACCGATGAACCTTTTGCTGATTCATCCGCGATTGCCGTTTACATTTTAAGTAAAGAAACCAGGAAACATGCCACGGTTGCACTTTCAGGAGATGGCGCCGATGAACTCCTGGCGGGATACAACAAACATGCTGCAGCCTATCGTATGATGCATCCCGGAGTAAAAGAAAAAATAGCTGCGACATTACATCCGTTGTGGATGGCATTACCACAATCGCGCAATACACGAATTACTAATATGGTGCGTCAACTTGCGCGTTTCAGTAAGGGTGTAAGATTAAATCCGCAGGAGCGATACTGGCGGTGGGCTGGCTACGCCGATGAAAATGAAGTGGATAAACTCCTTGCTCCGGAAACTAAAGTGAACATTCACAAGGATTATTATAGCCGAAAAGAGAATCTGCTCCGTTATATCTCTGACGACGAGTCGATCAATGATATCCTGTTAGCCGATGTTAATCTTGTACTTGCAAACGATATGCTTACAAAGGTTGACACCATGAGCATGGCAAACTCGCTGGAGGTACGCGTTCCGTTTCTCGATTATGAACTCGTGAATTTTATATTTACACTTCCAGATGAATTCAAGATCAATAAAAATATCAGGAAAAGAATTCTTCAGGATGCTTTTCGCGATCTGTTGCCTGCCCAACTTTACAACAGACCAAAGAAAGGTTTTGAAGTCCCTTTATTGAAATGGTTTCGACATGAAATGAAGTCTTTAATCACAGACGATCTACTCAGCAAAAATCTGATTGAAGAACAGGGCACCTTTAATTATCAGGAAATCCAAAAATTAAAAAAACAATTATTCTCTTCGAACCCTGGCGATGTTCATGCACGGATCTGGGCATTGATTGTATTCCAAACCTTTTGGAAAAAATGGCTGAAGAAATAAAACAAGCCATGCAATAAAGTAGCCGGCAATAAGCTAAAGGCTATGATAAAGACAAAACGGGCCTCTTTTATATCGTCGTAAAGTGGAAATACATAAGAAACATGTTTAAACCGCGAAGCCCATTAGAACGCACAAAGCCATATTTCCCTAAAGATACCCAGTAAAAGTCGTCAATCGACCTCGTTAGAGTACATCACGCGGATTTGGCGGTTATCTGGATCCCTTCAAAAGAACATTTCATCGTGCTTTGGTAAATAATTTTTTAACCAATCTAACAATGAAAAATTTATCGTTACTTTTTGCACTATGCCTACTAGTTACCGTTGGCGCAAATGCACAAGAATTCAAAAAGTTTAAAGTAGGTGTCGGTGCCGGTTATGCTATGCCGGGTGGAAAAGGCGCGAAAGGCGGACTTCTCTGGACACTTGAGCCATCTTACCGCGTAAGTGATGCGCTTGCTATTGGTCTTCGTATTGAAGGAGCGATTTTAGTTCGCGGATTTTCAGAAGAACTCGGTGATGATGCAGAGTTTGATATTGCTGCCATTAGTTCGTATACCGTTAATGGTAATTATTATCTCAACAATAATAATTTCAGACCATTCGTCGGTGCCGGTTTAGGGATATACTCTTTAGCCGCAGTAGAATTAAAAGATAGTGATAACGGCGGCGATGCTGAACTATCGGAATCAGAATCAAAATTCGGTTTCTATCCAAGGATAGGTTTTGACGCTGGCCATTTCACACTTGCGCTTGAGTATAACTTAATTCCGGCGACTAAAGTTGATGGACTTGGTGGTGAGTTCAAAAACAGCTACCTGGGTATCCGCATTGGTGGGTTCTTCGGTGGTGGACGAAAATAATTTTTAATAAGTTTTGAATAAGAAAGGTTGGCTTTTGCTGGCCTTTTTTTTTGCCCTTGGTGACGTGTAAGAAGATGGATTATTTGATCTTATCAAGAAACAACTCTGACGCACGACAAAATGTACCAGAGAGCAAAGGCTTTTTGACTCTTCGTAGTCGTCTTTCCTCGCTCAACGACGAGTTGGACTTACGACAACGAAACGATTATTCCTCTGAAAAAAAAATTTCGTCAGCGAAGCGTCTGGTCAAGATCCTTCACTCGCCGCTGGCAGCCTCACCGGCCTTGCTCAGGATGCGATAACTGAGGGGAGGAGTTTTCATATACAATAGAACAATCATCATCGGTCGCAGAACTACGAATATATTTACTGCGACGTTTAGCTTTTTACACGCAAGTTCGCCATGAACACCCTTCATACGAACATAGAACAAGCATCATTAGTCGCAGTAACACAAAGATGAACCTACGTGCGGCGTTTTGCGCGACTGCGTTCAAGTTCCGTTAGAAACGCCATATTGGTCGAAGAAAATACCTTTTGGTTTGAGAAGTGCTGTCAGGTACAACAGTGGGCTTCTCTGCTGCGGATCGCACCCCTACGCCCGTTTGATTGAAAAGCCGTCTGATGCAAACAACACGTCTTTGCGGCCCCCCTTCCTACTTCACGAATATTTGGTCCTTTTGAGCTATCCCAGCACCAAAGAAAAACCAAGTCCATTTACATCCAAATAACCTTCTCCCAAACCTATTTCCGCCTAATAATATTCTAGACATACCCCCATTTTTTGAAAATTTTATAATTTTTTGGGGTATGTGGCTAAAATTATACCCTTACTACAACGTTTTCGTAGATTTTTTTCGAAAAGTGGTTCGTTTTTAATCCAAGAAGTTAAAAATTTGATGAAAAGTTAACAAAAGACACCAAAACCTAATCCTTTATTAACAACAACTACAATTATGAAAAAATCCTTAATCTTTCTGGTACTGCTAATCGCGATAAGCGTATTGGCAGTCTTTCTGCCAGCCGTGCCGGTATCCATTAACACAGAAGGCATCAACTCCGGAGATGTTGCCTGGATGCTGGCAGCTACAGCCCTTGTCATGTTAATGACCCCGGGACTTGCCTTCTTTTACGGTGGTATGATCGATATGAAGAATATCATTTCAACCATGCTCCAGAGCTTTATTGCCATGGGCGTAATCAGCGTACTCTGGATCGTTGTAGGTTTTAGCCTCGCTTTTGGTGATTCCGTCGGCGGACTTATCGGCGACCCACGGACGTTCTTCATGTTCAACAATGTGCTTGATGCTCCAGCCTGGGGTACTATTCCTCTCGTGTTATTTGCATTCTTCCAATTGAAATTCGCCATCATAACCCCCGCACTCATCACCGGTACATTTGCAGAGCGCATCCGATTCAAGTCTTACATATTCTTCATTGTTCTTTTTTCACTTTTCATTTACGCACCGCTTGCACACTGGACCTGGCATTCAGAAGGTTTCCTTTTCCAAATGGGCGTACTTGATTTCGCAGGTGGAACAGTAGTACACATGTCAGCAGGTTTTGCCGCCCTTGCAGCCTCTATGTACCTGAGAAATAAATCGGAAAATAAAGCACCGATTCAACCCGCAAATATTCCTTTTGTATTGCTAGGTACAGGCTTACTGTGGTTTGGATGGTTCGGTTTCAATGCTGGTAGTGCCTTAAGCGCAGGTCCTTTAGCTGCTTCTGCTTTTGCAACAACAAACACTGCCTCTGCTGCAGCCGGTCTCGCCTGGATTTTATTCGACGCGGTGCGTGGTAAAAAACCTTCTGCACTTGGATTCTGTATCGGTGCTGTTGTTGGACTCGTCGCCATTACACCTGCGGCAGGTTTCGTAACCATCCCTTCGAGCTTGTTCATCGGAACGTTTGCCAGTATCATCAGCAATGTTGTAGTACACTGGAAGTCTAAAACAAAACTCGAAGATACACTTGACGTATTTCCTTGCCACGGCGTAGGTGGAGCAGTTGGTATGGTCATGACTGCCTTATTAGCTAACACTGCTGTTAACGGCGCAAACACAACAGGTAATGGTTTGTTCTTCGGTGAAACTGCTTTGTTCATCGCACACATGAAAGCCCTTGTGATTGTAGTCTCTTATACTTTCCTGGGTTCACTGGCCATCCTGAAAATCACAGATCTGATTTTCCCGTTGGGTGTAACGCCGGAAGAAAAGAAAGTAGGTTCCGACTACAGTCAACATGGTGAAAATCTTTACCCAAGAGACTACAGCGCTTTAGAAGAAAAAATGGTTTAAAAACAACAGTTGGGCGACACTAAATAAGTCGCCCAACTAAATAACACAACCCGTAACCCTGACCTTCAAATGACATACAAGCAAGTAAATGCAAAGGCAGGTCCTTGACCCTGACCGAGCTCAGATCCCTTATGCTTATTGATTTGAGTGTGATAACAGAGCTTCCAGGATACTCTGATTACCAAAGCGCCCCAAGAGGGAAAATTAGCTTACCATTTTATCAAATGAAATTACAAATGAAAAAATTCAACTTAATCATAGTTCTTTTCACAGCACTGGTTATCTCCTCCACCGCTGCTTATAGCCAGGACACTACAAGAACATTTACGTTATCTGGCTCACTCGACACTTATGCACGCACTGCTTTTGGTTATAAATCTATTGCCCCAGAAACAGCCTTTGCAAAAGGAAAAGGGTTCGGTATCGGAATGGCTAACCTGATCGCATCTTATGAGGGAGAAAAAGTAGGTTTTGTTGCCGACCTTGTATTTGGTCCCCGCGGAAGAGAAGCGGTTTTTAATTCAGAGCAAGGTATCGTAAATCAATTGTTCGCTTATGTGAAAGTGTCTGATGCCTTGACCGTGAACATGGGTCAGTTTAACACCTTCGTCGGATATGAAGTAATTTCTCCTGCGGTTAATTTTCATTATTCAACTTCATACATGTTCTCATACGGACCATTTAGTCATACAGGTGTACGTGCAGACTTTTCTTTTGGTGATGGCATGGTAGCCAAACTCGCCGTGCTTAATCCAACTGACTTTTTAGAAATGAATCCTTACAACACCTATACAATCGGTGGACAAATCGGAAAGACAAGTGATGCCGGTGGTGTATGGTTGAATTTACTTTATGGTGATCAGGATGGTAAACTTGACGAAGATGATGACTTTGACGGTGACACAGGTTCACAAGGTTCTTTGTTCCAGGTTGATCTTACCGCAGGTTATACCTTAAGCGAAACGTTTTATTTGGGTATAAATACTTCTTATCAGACTGTAGCCCCAGGCCAGTTTTATGACGCTGACGCGGATGAACTTGAAGATTTGGATGGTGATGCAGGTTCCTTCTTTGGTATTGCATTATATCCAAAGCTTACACTTTCTGAAACTTTCTCACTCGGAGCAAGGGTGGAACATCTCATGGTTAAGAATGGCCACCTTGGAGGTGTTGTTAGCCTGGATGAAGAGGGTGAAGGCAGCGTTACAACGTTCACGCTATCCGGCAATTTCATTCTGGACAACTTAACCATTATCCCTGAAATCCGGGTTGATAAGATGTCGGAAGACTCCTTCGATGATAAAGATGGTGAAGGAACTGACATACTTCCGTCATTGACCCTTGCCGCTGTATACAGATTTTAAGAATTGAAAGATTGAAGAATTGAAAGATTGAAGAATTGAAAGATTGAAAGATTAATTGCTGATTAAGGCTCCTACGTAATTTTTAATCTTCCAACTTTCAAATCTTCCAATAAAAGAAGAACTACAAACCATAACAATTATAACTACAAACCCTATGTCAAAAACAAAACTTGAGTACATCTGGCTGGACGGATATGTACCCACCCAGAGTTTAAGGAGTAAAACAAAAATTGTAAAAGACTTCGATGGTAAACTGGAAAGCTGCCCTGAGTGGTGCTTTGACGGAAGTTCTACAGAACAAGCCCCCGGGGGCTCTTCCGACTGCCTGTTAAAACCCGTGGCAATCTTTAAAGATCCGGCCCGCAAAAATGCTTACCTCGTAATGAACGAAGTGCTCAGTCCTGACGGCACTCCCCACCCTTCCAACGGTAGGGCTACTATCGAAGACGATGATAATGATTTCTGGTTTGGTTTCGAACAGGAATACTTTCTGTGGAACCCGGACACCAACAAACCGATTGGTTTTCCTACCAGCGGATACCCTGCACCACAGGGACCATACTATTGCTCTGTAGGTGCTAAGAACGCCTTCGGTCGTCACATTGTTGAAGAACACCTCGACTACGTGATTGATGCTGGTATCAATATCGAAGGTATCAACTCGGAAGTAGCAACAGGACAGTGGGAATTCCAAATTTTTGCAAAGGGTGCTAAAAATGCCGGGGACCAGGTATGGGTAGCGCGTTACCTACTCGAAAGAACGGCGGAGAAATATGGTGTGGCCATTAACTGGCATTGTAAGCCATTGGGTGCCACAGACTGGAATGGTTCTGGTATGCATGCCAACTTCTCAAACTCCGTGTTGCGCACTTGCGGCAGCAAAGATGTTTACGATACAATCTGCCAGGCTTTTGCTCCTTACATTAAGGAACACATCGCGGTATACGGTGCCGACAATCACATGCGCCTTACCGGAAAACATGAAACACAGTCCATTGATAAGTTTTCCTACGGTGTATCCGATCGCGGCGCTTCAATACGCATTCCAATTGCCACAGTAGAGAATGGCTGGAAAGGATGGCTGGAGGATAGAAGACCAAACTCTGCGGCAGATCCTTACAAGGTAGCTGCAAGAATTATTAAAACTGTAAAGACTGTTCCGGCTTACGCCACCGCGAACTGATCCAAAATTTAGGCGTCTGGTTGTAGTTTGAAGTCGGGCAGAAATGTCCGGCTTCTTTTTTTATCAGTTCAATTCCAGCATCTACGCGTGTACACTTCATGCTTCGTCCCCCGCACTACCCGCTTTCAACAACGTTCCCCTGGTGTAAAAAAATAATTTCGCGGTCCCTGTTTTTTGTATGAATAATTTCTGTGAACTTTATTTTATTAAATAATATTTTTACGATATCCACCGTTACTGTTTCCTCAATTCACCGATGCCGAAGTATTATTAAAAACAAAAATGAGCACCCCAACCGCTTAATTACAACCATTTATATGATCCACCCTGATACCGAACTTCGTTTCATTAGCGATGCCATTGGCTATGGCGTTGTCGCCACTAAATTTATTCCGAAGGGAACCATTACCTGGGCCCTTGACAAGCTGGACCGAACGTTTACGCCACAGCAGATTGCCGAACTGGATCCGCTTTACCAACAGGTCCTTGATAAATACACTTACCGTACACCACAGGGAAATCACATTCTTTGCTGGGACAATGCCCGGTTTGTGAACCACAGTTCACGATCGAATTGTATTACTACGGCTTATGAATTTGAAATTGCTGTGCGCGATATTCACCCTGGTGAAGAACTAACCGATGACTATGGATATCTTAATGTAGAACAGCCTTTTGAAGTACTGCCGGAGGAAGGTACCGACCGTTTAGTGATCTACCCGGATGATTTACTCCGATATTATCATCAATGGGATGAACAGCTCCTTCAGGCATTTCCTCAGCTCCTCAACGTTGAACAACCGTTGTTTCATGTGCTCACCCAGTCCGTCAAAAATAAAATACAACGGGTCGCCCGTGAACAGGAGCGATTTGATTCAATCCTCCATTGTTATTACCCATCGCATAATGGCAAATTAAACGGAGAAGCGAAGGTCATTAAGTACAGGTCACCAAAAATCAATTATCCGTTTTAATATCAGACCTGGGTTCCGACAAAAGTCATCAGGGTGTTTTCCACAGCATCGGTATCTTTCCAAAACTGTCTGCTGTAAACCATCCTGTGATTCCAATTTTTCTTTTGAAGCAAAGCGGGGGTGTAGGCAAAAGTATCTTTTACAGAAAGGCTTTTATGAAAACGTTCATCATCGGTTAGTATCACGCCGAGGTATCTATCGTCCTTTCGTACATTGAGATCGACATAGGGCAGAATGTTTTCTTCAAAGTTAAATTCAGAAAGACGATTGTTGCCCCAGCTTTTTAAACGAGAACTCAGGTACCAGGTGGAATTATAATCACCTTTAGGATAGAGCACGGGCTTGTAGGTGCCGTCAGAAACCGCACGTGCAAACTCCAGGTAATCACGAAACAATCTGGGTCCTGCATTTTTTGCTTCCTGTGTTTTAAGTTGCTCCGGCCAGATGCTGGTAATCAGAATAATTTTTTCCCTGGCACGGGTTACGGCAACATTCAACCGGTTTTCACCGCCCACAGCATTTAAACTTCCGAACTGCATCGAGAGGTTGCCTTTCTTATCCGGCGCATAGCCTACTGAAAAAATGATAATGTCTTTCTCATCACCCTGCACATTTTCGATGTTCTTCACAAGCAATGATGCCGGCAGAATCATAGCCTGCTTTTGGGCTTCAGCCTCCAGAATATCGAGAATGAGATTTTGCTGCGGAGCGTTGAAAGTAACAATACCAATTTCCTTATCAGGATCTTCCCTTAATAAATCAAACACAGTCGCCACTACCGCCTTCGCTTCGGGTTCATTCGTCTGGTTTTCCCACACACCTTCCACTTTATGATAAACGATGGGTGCGTTTTCCATGTTCATTATTTTTCTGTCAGGTAAAAGGCGCAACCGCTGCTCATAAAAATGCCTGTTGGAGAATTCCATTAGCTCGAGCGACTTGCTTCGGTAGTGCCCTTGTAAATGAACTGTGGGTAGATAACGTGCGGCCAGATCCAGCAGTGATTCTACTTCCGCATCCGGGTTTTCATTCTCTTCATCAACCCATCGAACCTGGTATAACTCACTGGGACGCAGTTGCTGTGCATCGCCTGCTATAAGCACTTGCTTGCCGCGATACATGGCAGGAATTCCGCGCTCAGCAAAACACTGTGAAGCTTCATCAAAAATAACCAGGTCGAATAACGGCTCCATCGGAAAAATTGCAGACACGGATTCAGGTGACGCCATCCACACGGGGAGCAATTGAAAAATTTCTTCATGGTACGTGGAGATAACTTTCCGCAAAGGCCAGATTTTTTTCTTCTTCATAACCTGGTGATGCAGGTCACGGTACGTAACACGGTTGTTCAATCGATTATACGTAATTCCTTCGTAGGCTTTTTCACGCGCCCGCAGCAGTAATATATCCTGACTTAATTTTTGTTTCTCTTCTACCAATCGCTGCAGTTCAGTTTGAAGTTCTTCCATCTTTAAACTGGAAACCGAACGCAATACCGGATACTTCACTTCGATATGATCGATCCATGCCAGGCGTAAACTATTTTGAAGCAACGTATCCATAGCCTGGCCGTCCCAGTCGTTTACCGTTTCATGTAATTTCTTCAACACCTCTTGTTCGGCAGGGCGCATGTTCTCTTTTAACAGATCAAAATCACACAGGTTATCGAAGTGTTGACGGAGGGATTGCTTTAAGCTTTCTTCCGTTAACGGATCAAGGATCAGCTGTCGGATATGAAATGGTGACAAATACCGCTGCCATTGTGATTTGTGTTCCGGAATGTTTTTCACCATATCCAATAATGACCGGAATAATGTATGGAATTGATCGCGTGACAATGTCGAAGGGTTGATACCATCTTTCACCTCACGAAGCGTAACAAATATCGCCTTGGCTCGGATCGCCAGTTTTTGCAGGCGGAACCACTTCATCAGGCTCTCTTTCTTATAATCCGAAGGGATATCCAGGAGCCATGATTTACTCCGCAATGCCGTTAAATGATGTTCAAGATTCAACCGGTTATCAATGCGTTGCTCCAATACCTTTAACCCAAATTTATTATAGGCCAGATCGTTGGCAACAAGCACACGTTTGATTACAAACTTGTTGGCCGAAAACATTTCCCAGCGCATTAAACTGAAAACATTCCGCCGGGTTCTCATGCGCTCATACAATGCCTCCTGAAATTTACCCAGCCTGTCCGTTGGAATGGTTGTCTCCGGTATATCGTTATCATAACAATTTAGCGTAACACGTTCCATGTTGGAAAGCCACAGGAGACTTGTTTCATCTTCAGTTTCAGCACAGATTCTTTGAAAATAACGATATGTTTCATTATCGGCGAGCACACTCAGCATACCCAATACCTCTTCCTTACGAAACCAGAACGACTCTGCTTCTTCGAGGTTGAGTGAAACACCGATCGCACGAAATGCCTGTGTTTCTATGTCTTTCTGATAAGCAATGACATCGGAAATAGTATCCTCCAATACCTGTTCATCCGACGCCTGTAAATTGGCGAATGACTTTCTTTCGCGCCATGGAAAACTTTCGGTTTCGTATCGCCTGGCGTATTGTGCGTATCGTTTCATTGCCCGCACAAAATCCACCAGCTCGGGAAATTTAAAATAATGATATTCCTGCTTAATGTTTAACGACGGCTCTGAAAGACTGGAAGTGAGGTACAACTCTTTAATTGAAAGACCACATTCATTTTCGTCGTATAAGGCATTCTTAAATTCCTGCAGTTCCTCAGCGATCTGATCGATGCTTCTGCATACCTGGAAAAACTTCCGTTCCGTATGGATCACATCAACGCCGCGGTTTTTATTTTTATATTCTTCCAACAGATCGATCTGCCGCGACATCTTTTCAAAGATTGCTTTGCGGTCATTTCTGAAATCGTGAACCAAACCAAGAAACCCGGAAAGCTCAACTGCTTTCATTCTTTCATAAACAACATCCAGGGCGGCTCTCTTTTGACAAACAAGTAGCGCGCGCTTACCGGAGGCAATGGCATCCGCAAGAAGGTTACAAATTAATTGTGATTTACCTGTGCCCGGCGGGCCCTGCACCACAACGGAGTTTCCTTTTTTAATGGCATGAATAGCATTCTCCTGATAGGCGTCAATCGGAAACGGCGTAAATAATTTTTCTTCTTTTACCGGACCAGTAAACCCCGGTGCATGTTTGGTATTAAAAAATTCTTCAAGGTCGTTAACAGATTCCTTTTCTAATAGGTGAAGATAATCCGGAACCAGTTGCGATCCCGCCTGCGGAAAAATTCCCAACACTGCTTCGGGAAATAATTTCATTTCACCATCACGGTGAAGTTCTTCAAATTCAGTCCGTGAATACTTTATGAAATCATGGAGGTTATCCTGAAAATTTTCCGTATTGAAATTGATTTCAATTTTGTCCTGTAAAAGCTGATATAGCTGGGTTCGAAAAACAGTACTGTCTGAATCAAAATCATCAAATGAAAATTCGAGGAGATCTTCCTCCACTTTTACTTTGTGATAAAATGAATAAGCCAAAAGAAACGCTTTATTAAACGTAATGCCTGCGTCCCTTCTGGGTTCAAGCACCCAGTATTGTCCTTGCTGGGTAATGCGCACAGGAAAATACATCAACGGGCAACGAACCGGGGTTCCATCTGCAAATTTACCGCGCACAAAAGGCCATCCTACATGCAGGTCGTTGGTACCGCGTTCTTCAAAAACCAATCTGTCGATACGCTGCAGCATCTTTAATTTTTCACTTGCCTTATTGTTTGATTCAAGCCGGCTATCATGAACCTGACAAACTTTCTTTTCCGTTCCGCGAATAAGACTTTCAATAATACCAAAGGATTTTTCCTGGTTAAGAAAACTCAATTCATGCAGATCGAGAAACTGGTCTCCGGAAAGACGAAGCAACACCAGTCCGCGGTTTTGCGAGGAAAGGTTTGTAAGTCTGCGAAGAAATGATGTTAAGATGTTCTTTGCTTGTTCAGGCATGTTTGGGTGAAATAATATAAGCCTTCATGATTTTGCAAGAAGTAATACTACGGGTGTACTTCCAGGTAAGCTTTCATTTTGTTAAGGGAAAGGGAATCAAGCACTTTAATTGCCCGAAGATCGTCTATTGTCCTGAATTGTCCGTGCTGAAATCGATAAGCAACAATAGCATCGGCTGCACGGCGCGATAAATACGGGTGGGCCCCTAATATTTCCCGATCAACTGTATTCAGGTTAATTTTTTTGGGGGTAAACGTTGCTTCAATAAAGCACACTTTTTTCAGGTTTTTAATTACTACGGTATCCAGACGATAAATTTCGGCCAGCTGATCCAGGGAAATAAACCCGCCCAATGCTTCACGGTATTTAATGATCCGAAGAGAAAGTTTTTCGCCGATTCCGTAAACTTTTTTCAACTGCGACGTATCTGCAAGATTGATATCAAAGCGGAGGGCTTCCTTCACGCTTTTGCCCGGAGTATAAAGTTTCTTCGGTTTCTCCGGATACCGCTTAACAACCCGGTCCGGCAAGGCGATGTACGACTGGATAGAACTGAATAGTATTGAATCCATTCCGTATATTTTTCTTAGATCTGATACGATTTTAAACGTCCCTCCTTTTTTCCGGTAAGAAATTATCCTGCCAGCCAACCTTTCGGGCAACCCCATTGACAAAAAATCCGTCATTGATGCAGTATTAGGGTCTATAGATTGGGGCGTAATGGCTGAAATGGTTTGCCGGGCAGTGTCAATGTGGGGGGAAGTCATGGGCCATAATGCCAGCAAACTATCCAGTTTGCGCTGGTCCTCGGCATAATCGTGATGAACATATGCCCACTTACGATAGATTACTGGTGAAAAGACCATCGCAGCCAACAAGGGAAGTAAAACAAGGAACCCATTGGTTTGGGAAGTAGAAAACCCAACCAGGTTATACATCCAACGGTAAAAATGAAACATAACGGTTTAGTCAATACAATTGTTGAATATAGCGGCTTCTCCTGAAATGATCAATTCCGTAAGAATCAATGTCGTTTACTTAAGCTTGTTTGTTTTTTGCCTCACGCTGCCCTCTCCGAAGGAGAAGGTTGACGGAAGCTTAAGTAAACGACATTGCCATAAGAATCGTGATTAAATTCAGTTGATTTCCTGAGTTTTGCCGGCCCTGAATTCGACTGGTTTGTATTTTTTTGTTTTTACCTGGAACCAGAATATGGCTAAAGGTGGTTTGGTAAGAAAAGAATCGACAATTATTTAAACTGATTCTAAATTACCTCTCCGGCTTAAAAATTAATGATTGGTTTTCATTCCCAGTTTACCTTTGCAACGGAATCATGACAAAGAACTTTAAAGCGCTCGTTCTCACGTACAAGAATGCTCCAGTGGCCATCCGGGAGCAAGTTTCACTAAACGAAAGTGCTGGAAAACAACTGCTTCAATTCGTCAAGGAATATACGTCGGCTACGGATGTGTTGGTCATTTCAACATGTAACCGCACCGAGATCTATTATAATGCAGAAAATGATTTTACCGCCGAAATTTTTTCGGGACTTGGGCTGATAAAACAACTGAAGTCAGGATTTGAAAGTCATTTCCGGTCTCTTCAGGGCGTGGATGCGATCCGTCATTTATTTGAGGTAGCCATAGGGTTGGATGCACAGGTGATTGGTGACCTTCAGATTTCCGGACAGGTAAAAAACGCATATCAATGGAGCGCTGATGAGAACATGGCAGGACCGTTCTTACACCGGTTGATGCATACCATTTTCTTTGTCAACAAACGCGTGGTCCAGGAAACTTCTTTCCGTGATGGCGCTGCTTCTATTTCGTACGCCGCCAAAGAACTTGCTGAAGATCTTACTGCAGGTATACGCAATCCAAAAGTGCTCGTAGTAGGTGTTGGCGAAATTGGTCAGGATGTATGCCTGAATTTACAAAATTCCCGGATTGAGGATGTAACCATATTAAACCGTACAATCGATAAGGCGGAAAAGCTGGCACAGCAGTGTGGTTTTAAGTTCGGGGGAATTGATCAACTCGATACAGAAATCGCTAAGGCGGATGTGGTCATCAGTTCTGTTTCAGGTTTCGAACCTTTGATTAGCTACGACCTAATAAAAGAAACTAAAATCCTTTCTCATAAATTCCTCATTGACCTTTCCATTCCACGCAGTGTTGATGCACGGATTGAAGAGATCCCTGGCGCCCTTGTATATAATTTGGATGACATCCAGGAAAAAACCAATGAAGCCGTAGAAAAAAGGAAAGCTTCCATTCCGCATGTTCAGCACATCATTGAAGAAGCTATTGCTGATTTTGAAGACTGGTCAAAAGAGATGATCGTATCTCCTACGATACAGAAATTAAAAAACACACTAGAGCAGATTCGAAAAGAAGAATTAGCCCGGTTCCTTAAAAATGCCAATGCAGACGAAGCGCAAAAGCTGGAGGAGATGAGTCGCTCTTTGATGCAGAAAATTCTAAAATATCCCGTACTTCAACTCAAGGCAGCCTGCAAACGCGGTGATGCCGAAAATCTCTCCGAGGTTCTGAACGATCTCTTCAACCTGGAAAACTCCAAGTTTAAGGTTTAAGGTTTAAGGTTTAAGGTTCAAAGTTCAAGGTTCATAGTTCAAGGTTCATAGGTTAAGATTGGGCTGGTGCATTTGGATGTGTTCGTAGATTGTTTGAGGTTTGACGTTTGAGGTTAGTCTACCATTTCTCATCTCATACTTACAACCTGAAGCTTACATCAAATCGAATCAGTTACAACCAAAACAAACTCACAGCTCGAAGCTCTTTCGCAATCACCCTTGCAGCTTACAGCCTGAAGCCTGAAGCTTACACAAAACCCAAACAACCCACAAAATCACCAAGTCCTATGTAATTTTCTTTCTTTATCTTCGACCTATACAACAAAGCCCCATTTCCCTTGGCGATCGAGGAAGAAAAGAATTTTATTAACCTGATTAACGAACACCAGGGACTTATACATAAAGTCTGCATGATGTATGAGCATGACCCGGAGGTTCGCAATGATCTTTTCCAGGAAATTGTTCTTCAGTTATGGAAGTCCTTTCATTCGTTTCGGGGAGAAGCAAAGATCACCACGTGGATGTATCGGATTGCGCTCAATACAGCGATCTCCGGGTTTAGGAAAGAAACCAGGAAAGTAAAAACAGAAGATCTTAAAGACGAGCATTTTAACCTATCCGAAAACAAAAACGATTACAAAGAAGAAAATTTCCAAAAGCTGCAATGGGCAATTCGTCAACTCTCGGAAATAGATCGCGCGATGATCATGATGGCGTTAGAAGAAGTACCCTATGAAGAAATTGCTGAAACGATTGGTATCTCTCAAAACAATGTACGGGTGCGTATGAATAGGATCCGTGAAAAACTAAGGAAAATGATTTGCTGACATGGAACTAGAAGACTTAAAAAGCATATGGAAAAATAACCGCGCATCTTTTCAGCAAAAGGGTGAAGCGGAAATTGCTGCTATGCTGAAGGGAACAAGCAAGTCAATCATTGATAAGCTCAAAAGAAATGTATGGATCGAGCTGAGCATTACTTTTATTGCAGGCATCGGTTTACTGATCTACGCCCTCACGTTAACCACCGGCGCGGTGAAATGGACTTCAATTGCTATCCTTGCCATCTTTGTAGCGTACACTGTTTATTACATCAAAAAATTAATCCTGCTCAGCCGCTTTTCAGCTTCCAATGAAAACATCCGTGTTAACCTGGAGCAACTTACTTATAAGCTTTCCAGCTATCTTAAATTTTACAAGAGAAGTTACACCATAATGTATCCGGTTTATTTCTCGCTGGGCATTTTGTTTAGCGGAATGGAAAACGGCACGGATAGATTTTTCGAAGTTTTAAGTGAGACGAAAACCATTGTGATCGTGTTGACTATTGGAATAGCCTATTACATATGTAGCACATGGCTTGCCACGTGGTTATTAAAAAAGCTATATGGCAATCACCTTGAGCGACTGAAGAATTTACTTCGGGATTTAAGTCCGGAAGAGCCCGTACAATAAGGAAACATGCTGACTTAACAAGCAGATTATTGACGCACCAATTTCCTCCTAACTAGAATGCCAGGATCTTTGTGATCAGCAGATCAAAAACCTCAACAAGAATGAGGATGATAATGATAAATTCGAGAATCGTACTTTCACGTTGATGAATGATATCACGAAACACAGACAAATTCGCTTCAATGATCCGCAAGGTATATTCAATTTCATTATAGCGTGTACGCAAATCGAAGTACTTCATTAACCCCTTCTGCAATTTGTCCAGGTTTTCATCATCCCAGACCAGCTCAGGAGAATCGAATATGTAAATATTTTCCGCGATTTCATTTTGCGTGCTTAATGCCTTGCCGATAAAACGCATCATATTCTTTCGGCTGATTTTCAACCTACCCGTGACTTCAAGCTGGTTAGCAAATCCTTTAACTTCATTCAACAGCCCATCACTTACCCCATGGTAATAATCGAGCGCCACCGACTGAGCAACACTAAACATGGCAATGCGGATAACCTTATCATCAAGCCGATCGAGAATTACTTCATCAAATTCAAAGAGCATGGGGCTTCCCTCCTGGAAACGGATTTGATGGTCGTCGCGTAACCAATTCACCAGGGGATTCTTCTGGTAAGAACTGACTGCCTTCACCGCCCATTTCATTTCATCTTCGGTATATCCTGCAAAAACAATCACACCATAATTAAAATAGTATTGAAACTTGCCTCCTGTAAAACTATAGAATATCTCAGAAGAAGAATCCGCCAGTGGTTTAATGTCGAGAAAGTTTTTAATTCCCTTAATATCCAACTGACTGGCAATCAAAAAGGCTGTAACTTTTACGTTGTCCGGCATAAAATCGCTTTTACTAAAGGTATAAATTTATCGTAATTGCATTTGCTTTAAATTCAAAGTTCATGATGCGAAGTTCGAAACTGAGTGGCTGAGTCTGATGGGTTTCTACTCACGCAAAATGGATTGTTTGAATTCAAGACATACCGCACCCAACCAGTTATATCAATGTTAATAATTTAATAACCGACGGTGTAGCGTACAAAAAAAACGATTTAATAATTTAATAACATGATAAGAGCATTGGTTTTTTCGGTCACATTTTCTTTTATGATGACCGCTGTTTTCGGATGGGGTCAAACCGGGCACCGGGTTACGGGATGGGTTGCCGACAAGCATCTCAATAAAAAAGCAAAAAAGGAAATTGAACGCATCCTTGGTGGCCAGTCGATGGCTATAGCGAGCACGTGGATGGATGAAGTGCGTTCAGATAGCTTGTATGATTATTTGGCTGACTGGCATTGGGTTACGATACGTGACGGAGAAACGTATGAGGAGAGTGTCAAAAACAAAAACGGTGATATCATTCAGGCAATTGAACGGATCGTCGCTGAATTAAAATCAAAAAAACTTTCAGCGAAACAAGAAACAGAATGGGTGAAAATATTGATCCACCTCATCGGCGACATCCATCAACCCTTGCATGTAGGTGGTGGTAACGACCGTGGGGGTAATGACGTTAAAGTGATGTGGTTCCGTGTAGATTCAAACCTCCATCGCATCTGGGATAGTGACATGATCGATGACACAAAACTAAGTTATACAGAGCTGGCCGAATCGCTGGAAAAACCCTCGGATAAAAAACTTAAGCAATGGAGCGCTTCTTCAGTTCGCGACTGGGCAATGGAAAGTGTCGATTACAGAAAATCTGTATACGCGTATGACAAAGGCAGGCTTGGTTATGAATACGCCTATAAGCAATTACCACTTTTGCGTACGCGGCTACTTCAGGCCGGAGTTCGTATTGCCGCGGTATTAAATGATATCTATGGTAAGTGATTGCTGTTGCAGCACAGGAGAGTACAGAGAAAGGCACAGCGTATACAAAGATTGTTTCTTTAGACGCTAAAAGCCTTACTCGCTATGACAAATGCGCGTGACTATGAAGAATGTTAGTGTTGTAACACAACGCTGTTTAAGCCACGTAGGCCGAAGACATAAAGAATATCAGCTTTCTTTGTAACACTTCTGCATTTTCTTTGTGCCACTTTGTGAAATAACCACCCCGTCAAAAGCCTTCATCCTCGGGAGCAATCTCTTCGTCCTTTGGAGGTTCCTGGTTTTCATCGGTCACCGGGATTTTTTCCTGTGGTTCTTCACTACGTTTCTTTCTCCTTCTTCCCTTTTCTTTCTCCACCGGTTTATCTGTACCCACCGCAGGCTGTTCATCAGATGCATCCGGTGTCGCTTCTACCGGAGGGCCATCTGTCACCGGCGGTTGATATGGCATTTCAGAAGGCGCGCTTACACCCTCATGCAAGTCGTAAGGAAAATCAATGCCATAATATGTTTTACGGAAACGATTAATAAAAGACAAGGTTTCTTCTTCCGTTCCAGGAATAAAAGCAACTTCACCGATCTTTGCTTTTCCTGCATTGGATCGTTTCGAAATCATGGTATTGAATTCACTATTGTAGGCATACACCAGGAGCCGGTTATCTTCAAATCCGAAGTAGTACCACGCTTCAGGTGAGGCCTTAAAGAATAAATGAAATACAGGACTTCCATCTTCGTTCTTTTTAATTTCTAAAAAGCCATCAAACCCTCCATTAATGTCGTATTTCATGATGTTAGAAACGCCAATCTTACCTTCACTATAAAATGCTTTATGTTGCGGTGACCATTTCAAATTAACATTCGATAATACCAGTGGTTTTATAAGTTGCGGAATGGTGGTTAAGGAAGCATATTGCTGCAAGCTTCGTTGTTCGTAATCCTTCACGACTTCTTCACCAACAATATCTGCAATCTTATACAGCAATTCTGTCTGGTCGCCAAGCCCTTCATCAGCGCCTTCGTTTTTGATCACCTCCTGAAGTTCATTTGCCATAATATCGAAGGCCGAAGTAGGAACATTGGTATCCAGCATTAAAAAGGAATTTAACCTGATCTCATTTGTTTCCATGTTACCCTGACCTATCGCAGTCGCGGTAACATTAAAATCCTTGCTACCCCGGAAAATTTTTACAGGACCTTCAAAACGAACTTTTCTGTCAATATCATGGTAAGCAAAGACTTTTCCGGCCAACGTTTTTCCGCTTGCCTTCTCCATATCTTCGATCTTAAACTCCTGTGTTGCTGTGTCATAATGAAGCATACCTCCAGGCGTAAAAAAGTCGTCGTCATCTTCCGATCGCTTCTCATTTAGAAAGGTGATATAAAGCTCATTATCAACATTACTAAAATGCAAACCCGCGTTTACAGGTTCACCTTCTTCATCAACCGCCTTAGCAAAATCGATCTGCACTTCTGTTTCATCACCAGTCTGATCATATTTTATCCAGCTATTATAATTCTTAATATTCTTGATGTCGAGTTTCACGTAGCCTGTAAGTTGTAACGCGGGCCTCGTGGCGAACATTTTCATATCGCCTTTGTAAAACATGGCCGCACCCAACACCATCAGATCTTTTTCAGTAACTGCCCCGGTAGCTACAGTCTGAAGCGACGCCGCTGAAGTTTTCCTGCGGTTACCCCGTTCCTTTCCATCCTCCGGAACTTCTATTGGCTCCAGGTGAAAGTCTGTCATTTTAATAGCGAATGTATCCGCCAGAAAATTCACATACTGGTAGGTAGCATACCCGGAGAACTCTTTTCGCGAGATAATATCAACTACGCCCTCTGTAAGCAGGTGATAACCATTTAATGTATCCAGTACGATAGTTGTATTCGTTAACGTTCCAATCTTTGCATTTTCCAGGATCAAAACTTCGTTGTTCTCCGGCGTAATGCGCGCATCGGCTACAGTAATGTATGGAATACCACTTACCTTTAACTCCTGTGTCTTCAGGTCATAGACTGCCTTTTCTGCATTAAAATGTAGTGAATCAAGGTCCTTGCGTGTCGTGTAGAAATAAGAATCTTCCAGCGGTTGATCCGGCTCTTTGTTCATTGTGATTTTCTGCTCATTCAGATCCCAACGCATTTTTGGTATCGATGTCTTGAATTGTGCATATGGAAAATCCATTGCTGCAACACCAGCAACTTCAGGACTTAACTCTGCATAGTTCTCCTCCAGGTTAAAACGCATCCTTACGTCTGTACCGGTGAGAAGTGGCTTATTCGGGTCTTCTGATTTAACCTTGAACCTTGCATGCCTTGCTCGGAATTCATTACTCGTAAAATTCATGTAACGCGAAATAAGCTCCGTTCCACGCGTTTCAAATTTACCGGCACCACCAACGCCTTCTTTTGAAATTGTTACTGTACCACGCATCTGTGCAGTGGCATTATAAAACTCAAAAGGGGCATTAAGATTTTTTAACTTCATGTTATCCTCTTTCGGATACCACTTCATATCATAGTTGGTAAGCTTGGCCTCGGGGAACATCACATCGCCGAATTGTTTTTCCTCGATGATCGCCTGGTCACCCCGTGCTATAACCGAATCGGGATAAAAAATAAAATCCTGCGATGAAACTGTGCTGGCGAGAAACTTGATTGATCCGCTTCCACGAAGACCGCGGTTATCCATCGACAATGACCCGGTCATGTTTGCGTCTCCTTCGTAAAGCGGATAACCCTCGGATGGAATATTGTGGGTAAAGCCAAGCGATTTATCAGGCTGCGTATGTAATTTCTCTTCAAATTTCGGGAACATGCCACTCGAAACGAATGTACCATCAAAGTTGATGGAAGAAGGATCCGCATCATTAAGACTATCCAGCTTAAACGGTGGCACCACAAAGAACATGGATCTGTCGTATGCGCCATCAAGCACTTCCCGCCTGTCGAAGTAAATTGCACCACCAGTGCTTGCATCCAGTCTTGGAAAATTTGGAATCTTTAGTTTACCGGATTTATTATTTGCCCTGCTGATAAACAATGTTCCCGAAGATCTTGAAACATCACCCAGTCCGCCAATGGCCGCAGCGGCAGAGTCGGCACCAACCATGGAGTTGTTGATCTTTCTTCGAATGGATTGACCCCTTGAATTCTTCTCCATGACAAAAAAATTAATGGAGTCAATTTGAGAAAGGTCGATATAAAAACTATCGTATTTCAAAGTAAATCCCTTTCCGCTGATCTCGAAATTTCCAGCGTTGATGGTTCCGTTGAATTTAATATCTCTGTTTTCCAGTAGCGTAATCACACTGCTATCCGGCTTAATTCTTACGTTCAAAGAGTCACTCACGCGGAATTCCTCTACGCCCCGTACAGTCATGTAATTATCTTTGAAGTTGAGCGATGCATTCGGAAAGCTGTCGATCACGGAAAGTATCTTCAGGTTGTCGTAATCCATCTCACCTTTGTAACCTTTATAAATCGTAACGAGTTTTTCCTTCACGGTAACCTGGTCCATACGGGGATTATAATATAATAATCCCTTTTCGCTTAAGAACTGTATAGCCGCTTTAATATCACGTGCATCCAACCCGGTGGCTACTGTAATATCACCCGAATAAAATTGCCGGGTATTATTCGCGATACAATAGTTGGCAAAAACCGCCACAGGGTGAAATCTAAATCCTTCGCCTTTCAGTAAACGAAAATCTTCGGGATCATAGTAGTCGGTAGATTCAATAACCAACGGTATGGTATTTCGCGCACCCTCGATCTGTAGGTTCATGCTATCGGTGCTCATATTCCACCGGATTAAATCAACTGCGAAATCGATATTATAAAAAGATGATGAATACGGCGAGTGCTTCATTGTACCCTTATCTTTCCTTACAATGAGTTGCTGTATTGAATCACCACTATAGGAATACTTCATACGCACAGCAGGATGTGTAATGGAATCGCGACGATGATAAATACTGATCTTTGCCTTATTGGAAAAAATGGCTGATGGTACAAACTGAAAGGTGGCAGACCTGGCTGTAAATTTTTTTTCTCCCTCACGAAACACTTCAATGCGTGATTCTTCTCCACTGACTGATGCACTGGTTATTTTATTTCCAATAAGGCCAAAACCGCCGGTATATTTTACATTTTCATCGGCAATCCCTTCAATAGCGAGCGAAGTCTGGTAAGATTTAAACCGGGGATACGTCGAAAGCACAGAATCTTTTCGCGAGATGGATTTAAATTCAAATACGCCATGAATAAATCCTGGTGTTTTGCCTTCGTATTTAAGTTTGGCAAGATCAATTTTTAATTCGGGCCTGTTTACTTTGAAATTGTATTGTGTAAACGTACAAGTTACTACATCTGGTCCCAACCCTGCTGATGTCCAGTCAAAGGTCCCATTTTCACCCACAAAAATATTATCCCGAAGAGAAAGCGCACCTTTGGTATCGGTAAGGAAAACAGAGTCGTAACGGGTAATAAAATTCAGCGTGACTTTGTCAAACCGGATAACCGGTCCTTCTATAATAGGCTGAGGTGGAGGATTCATCCATAGCGGAGCATCCGAAAAAATATTTTCAGCAGGTTGTTCCTGGTATTCATCTGAAGAATATAACGGGTCTTCTTCATTCATCGGAAATGATTCCGATTCATTCATTGGGAAACTTTCTTCTGATTCATCTGCCGGAGTCGTTTCAGGAACAGGATCACTTAAATCAAACGAAGGAGCCGGTGTTATGTATTCGAACGTATAAATATCATCGCGTGCGGCTAAGCGGAAAGTTTTATCCGAGTACAAAGTGCGTGTCTGAAAGAATTGCCGTGTTGTTTTAAGAAAAAGCTGAACGCGGGCCGGATTTTCATGATTTAAAACCTGGGTTGTAACCTCCAGAAACGCATTGATTTTTGAAGCATCCGCTTGTTCTACTGTTACCGCATTGGCAACAGCGCCGAAGTAATTGATCATCCCTGGTTTTAGCGAGATTCTTTTTTTTCGCATTAACCGCACGTGATCCTGAATAAGGGTCTGCTGATTGGAATTCAGTCCGGGCCAGGCTGTGGCGAAGGCTGATCCTATCACCGTGGCATCAACACTCCGTGTATTTTCAAGCACAACCCGGATACTATCCGGAAAACTAAGCGGCACGGCTAAGTTATCGGCTTGCTGCGCGTTTGCTATAGCTACCGAAAACAGGAATAATAATAGGAAATATGCCTTAATCTGGTTCACAAAACTAAAAACCTTGAAATTCGGAAATAATGAATAAATAAGCTAAAAACCCTTCCACGTCTTAACGTTGATGTAAGAAAAAACGTGTTAATCAGGAAGCTTATTAATTCCTTCAGAAAGCAGGAAGCCAAAATGGGCACCCCTACCTGAATTTACTACGCGTTCAGGGCATGCGGTTGTGGCTGGTGAATGACGGGGAGCGAGATGATAAAGGTTGACCCTTCGCCTATTTTGCTACGGGCGGAAATGTAGCCATTGTGTTGTTCGACGATTTTTTTACATAACGCCAGCCCGATCCCGGTACCTTCAAATTCTGAATTACGGTGAAGACGTTTAAACATGCCAAAGATCTCTTCCGCATATCGCTGGTCAAAACCGATACCGTTATCCTGAATGAAAATGCGACAATAGCGTTTGGTAAACTGATCGTTTGCCAGGCTCTCATTGTGATTTACATCTGCATTGATGATAATCTTAGGGACCGTCGTTTTCTTACTATACTTCAGCGCATTGCCAATGAGATTCTGAAACAACGGCTTTATCAAACCGGGGTTAACCCTCAACTTCGGTAGTATCGACAACTCCACGAGCGCATTCCGTTCTTTGACATCATCTTCCATTTCGACAAGCACTTCGCTAACGATCTTGTTAAGATCACAATCGACGAGCTCCACTTTTTCGGAAGATAGTTTAGAAAACGTCAGGATATCCGTAATCAGATTTTGCATGCGTTCAGCCGCCTTCTGAATGCGAAACAGATTTGATTTACCGTCGTCATCCAGTTGCTCCTTGTACTTCACAAAGAGGCGATCGCTAAACGTACGGATCTTTCGCAACGGTTCCTGTAAATCATGGGAAGCCATAAAAGCAAAACGATCAAGATCTTTATTAGCCGATTCAAGGCTCGCAATGTTTTCCAGTAATTGCTTATTGAGCTGTCTCACCTTCTCTTCAGAAGCCATACGTTCCTGGATCTCGAGCTCAAGGCTTTTATTAATTGCCACAAGCTTCTTTTCCTGCACCATCAACTGAAGATTCTTCTTATACAGATCGATCAGAACGGAGACCTTGGCTCGCAGGACATCCGGATTTATCGGTTTGTAAATATAATCGACAGCCCCCGCCTTGTATCCTTTGTACATATTTTCATCACCGTAGTTATTGGCGGTAATGAAAATAATAGGAATGTGTTTTAGCTTTTCGCGTTCATAAATGAGGGATGCAGTTTCAAAGCCGTTTAAATTCGGCATTTTAACATCCATCATAATCATGGCAAAATCATATTCCTGTAAAAGAATCTTCAACGCCTGACGACCCGAATTTGCTTTTACGAGATTGTAGCCATCCGGCTCAAGGATTGTTTCAATGGATAACAAATTATCCTCTCGATCATCTACGACTAAAATTTTAGGTTGCATCTGAATCCCTGTTATTTACAAAACCATAATCGCATCAACGACAGAAGCTGATCAATTTTAAGTGGCTTCGTGATGTAATCGGAAGCACCCGCCTCGATACATTTCTGACGATCCCCTTTCATTGCTTTAGCTGTTACTGCGATAATTGGCAAGGTATTATTCTTATGTTCTCTCCTGATCTTTTGTGTGGTCTCATATCCGTCCATTTCAGGCATCATGATATCCATGAGTACCATATCAATTTTTGGATTTTCATTTAACAACTGAATTGCTTCATGACCGCTTTCCGCTGTAATGACATTAATGTTGAACCGTTCGAACACCGTAGTGAGCGCGAATAAATTACGAACATCATCATCCACCACCAGGATATTTTTATTACTCAAAATATCCTCTTTGTTCCGAATGTTTTCAATGATCCGCCGTTTATCCTGGGCAAGATCTTTGTGATTGATATGAAGATGAGAGACGGTTTGTTCCAGCAGTTGATCAATTGAATTTGCACCTTTCAACAAAACGGAATTGGAATTATCAGAAAGCTGCTTCATTTCAGTCTTATTGAAATCACGTGCCGAGTAAACTATCACCGGTGTCAGTTTTTTCTTTTCCTTATCTACCTTCTGCACCAGGTCACGGCCTTCCATATCGGGCAAGGTGTAATCGAGAATCACACAATCAAAATCTGTTGACCGTATTGAATGAAGTGCATCCTCCGCGGTAGAGGCAATGGTAACATCCATTAGATTATCCTGAAGCATCTTCACGATCTGCGATGAATCAACTTCATTATCTTCTACCACGAGTATCTTTTTCTTGTCTTTCTTATCATGCTCCACAATGTCGTCGAATAACCCGGAGAGTAAATCATTATCGATGGGTTTGAGTAAAAAGCTTCTTGCACCGCGCTTAAGCGCAAGGAGTCGATTCTCTTCACCAGAGATCACATGTATTGGAATATGACGGTAGATCAGATCATTTCGCAGCAGGTCAATGATCTTCCATCCGCTGGTGTCTGAAAGTCTTACATCAAGTGTGATGGCAATCGGTGATACACGGTTAATGAATTCAAATACTTCCAGGTAGTTGGTGGCCAACATCGCCTTAAGCCCATAATCATGTGCTTTTTCAATCAGGATCTTTCCAAATCTGAAATCGTCTTCTACAATAAGCACAACCTTATCATTGGGTTGGATGTTGTTGCGATCGTCACCTGTTTCATTGATCATTTCACTGACCAGTTCGAGGTGATGGTTTTCAATACCTTCATTGGTAATCCGCAATGAATTAATAAGATCATCTATCTTTCCTTCAGAACCTTCAGCATCGGTTTGCTTGAGAATTTTAATACCACCGGAGTTGCTACTTTTGGCGGAAGAATACCAATCCAACGGTAGGTATAGTGTAAATGTACTGCCTACGCCAGGCGTGCTATCCAATTCAATAGTGCCACCTAGCAGATCTGCCAATCCGCGGCTGATAGAAAGTCCTAATCCGGTGCCACCATACTTACGACTGGTCGACCCTTCCGCCTGTTGAAACGCCTCAAAAATAATGAGTTGCTTTTCCTGCGGTATACCAATACCAGTGTCGCTAATGGAGAAGCCTACCACTTTATTCGCAGCATTCAACGCCATGGTACCTTGTTTCCATTCGTTTTTACTCGCCTGGAATATTTTCAGTTTTACTTGTCCCTTCTCGGTAAACTTAAAGGCATTGGATAACAAGTTCTTCAGAATCTGATTAAGTCGTTGTAAGTCGGTATCCATTGCGGAAGGCAATTCAGAATCCATTTCGATCTGGAACCGAAGATTGCGTGCTTCGGAAATTGGTTTGAATGTAGTTTCAACGAAACTGGCAATTTCGGCAATAGGAACAGGAGAAATGTTGGCTGAAATAAAGCCACTTTCAATCTTGGAGAGATCCAGGATATCGTTGATCAGCTGAATGAGGTCATCACCACAGGAGTGAATCGTTTTCGCATACCGGATTTGCTTTTCGTTGAGATTACCTTCAGCATTTTCATATAATTGCTGTGCTAGAATAAGCAAGCTGTTCAACGGTGTACGCAATTCATGCGACATATTGGCCAGGAACTCTGATTTGTATTTTGAAGTGAGGGTAAGCTGTTCGGCTTTTTCTTCCAGTGACTTACGGGCTTCCTCAACTTCTTTATTTTTCGCCTCCACTTCCTCCTTCTGTTTTACCAGAAGAAGGGCCTTATCCTGGAGTTCATCGTTTGTTCTACGCAGTTCCTCCTGCTGTACCTTAAGCTCACTGGCAAGCGATTGCGATTGTGCAAGCAATTCTTCTGTACGTGTATTGGTTTCAATCGTGTTTAATACAATACCAATACTTTCTGTTACCTGGCTTAAGAAGTCAATGTGCGTTTCACTCAAAGCATCAAGTGAAGCCAGTTCAATAACGGCTTTCACATTATTCTCAAATAACACCGGCAGGATGATCAGGTTTGTCGGCTTAATCTTGCCAAGGCCGGAATTAATTTTAATGTATCCTTGTGGTACGTTCGTGATCAGGATTTTTTCTTTTTCAAAAGCACACTGACCTACTAATCCTTCTCCGATAGCAAATTCCTGCGGAACGTTTTTCTCTTCTTTATATGCATAAGAGGCAAAGAGTTTAAGTTTAACATCATTGCCCATTTCATTTTGACCCAGAATATAAAACGCGCCAAAATGGGCGTTCACTACTTGCGCCATTTCAGAAAGAATTCGTTTTGTAACGGTGTTGAGGTCACGTTGCCCCTGCAACATTTGCGTAAACTTCGCGAGGTTAGATTTCAACCAGTCTTGATCCTGATTCCGCAATGTGGTTTCACGCAGGTTGGTGATCATCTGGTTGATTGTATCTTTCAACGCTTCCAATTCTCCTTTGGCATCTACGCGAATGGTTCGTGTTAAATCGCCTTTCGTTACAGCAGAAGCCACTTCGGAGATGGAACGCACCTGGGTCGTTAAATTCGCCGCGAGCTGGTTTACATTTTCAGTAAGATCTTTCCAGGTTCCGGAAGCACCAGGCACACTGGCTTGTCCACCCAATCGTCCTTCCACACCAACTTCACGTGCTACTGTCGTTACCTGATCAGCAAAAACTGCCAGGGTATCAATCATTTCATTGATGGTATCTGTAAGTTGCGCGAGTTCACCGAGGGCATTGATGGATAATTTTTGTTTCAGATTTCCTTTTGCAACAGATGTCACTACTTTCGCAATACCCCGGACCTGGCCCGTTAAGTTGGAAGCCATCTGATTAACGGAGTCTGTAAGATCTTTCCACGTACCGGCTACACCTCTTACTTCGGCCTGACCACCGAGCTTCCCTTCTGTTCCTACCTCCCGGGCTACACGCGTTACTTCAAATGCAAAAGAGTTCAACTGTTCCACCATGGTGTTTACGGTGTTTTTTAGTTCCAACATCTCCCCCCGTACATCAACCGTAATTTTTTTGGATAGATCTCCGTTCGCCACCGCAGTTGTTACCCCGGCAATGTTACGTACCTGATCGGTAAGGTTACCCGCCATTCCATTCACGGAATCGGTAAGGTCTTTCCATGTACCCGCTACACCGGGCACGAAAGCTTGTCCGCCGAGCTTACCGTCTGTTCCTACCTCCCTGGCTACACGCGTTACCTCAGAGGCAAAGCCGCGAAGCTGATCCACCATAGTGTTAAGCGTTTCCTTCAATTGCAAGATCTCCCCACGGACGTCCACCGTAATCTTCTTAGATAAATCTCCATTTGCCACAGCAACTGCCACATCCGCAATGTTTCTGATCTGTGCAGTAAGATTACCCGCCATCTGATTCACGGAGTCGGTCAATCCTTTCCAAACACCAGCTACTCCTTTCACGGTAGCCTGACCGCCAAGTTTACCTTCTGAACCCACTTCGCTTGCTACACGGGTTACTTCAGAAGCAAAAGAGTTAAGCTGATCCACCATGGTATTGATGGTATTTTTCAATTCCAGCATTTCCCCTTTAACATCCACCGTGATTTTTTTAGAAAGATCTCCTTTCGCCACAGCGGTTGTTACCTCGGCGATGTTACGTACCTGATTCGTCAGGTTATCGGCCATTTTGTTTACGGAATCGGTAAGATCTTTCCAGGTACCACCTACACCGGGCACATCTGCCTGCCCACCCAACTGGCCTTCGGAACCTACCTCCCTGGCTACACGCGTTACTTCAGAACCAAACGAATTCAACTGATCCACCATCGTATTGATGGTATTCTTTAATTCCAACATTTCACCCCGAACATCCACGGCGATTTTTTTAGAGAGGTCACCTTTCGCCACAGCGGTTGTTACCTCTGCAATATTTCGCACCTGGTTTGTCAGGTTGGATGCCATTTGATTCACCGAATCAGTTAAGTCTTTCCACGTTCCGCCAACACCTGGCACATTGGCCTGGCCTCCCAATTGTCCATCGGAACCCACCTCACGTGCCACTCGCGTTACCTCAGACGAGAATGAGTTTAATTGATCCACCATGGTGTTGATGGTATTTTTTAACTCAAGAAGTTCGCCCTTTGCATCAACCGTGATCTTCTTCGATAAATCTCCTTTCGCCACGGCCGTAGTTACACCGGCGATGTTACGAACCTGTGCAGTGAGGTTACCAGCCATTTGGTTTACTGAATCGGTAAGGTCTTTCCATACACCACCCACACCTTTCACCGTTGCCTGACCACCCAATTTTCCTTCTGTACCAACCTCCAGGGCTACGCGCGTTACTTCAGAACCAAATGAGTTCAACTGATCCACCATCGTATTGATCGTGTTTTTCAATTCCAACATCTCACCCCGTACATCAACTGTAATTTTTTTTGACAAGTCACCATTCGCCACCGCAGTTGTTACACCAGCGATGTTTCGAACCTGACCAGTAAGATTGGAGGCCATTTGGTTTACGGAATCGGTAAGGTCCTTCCAGATTCCACCCACGCCTTTCACCGTTGCCTGACCCCCTAATTTCCCTTCGGTACCTACCTCCAGGGCTACACGCGTTACCTCAGAGCCAAAGGAGTTTAATTGATCCACCATCGTATTAATGGTGTTTTTTAATTCCAGCATTTCGCCGCGTACATCAACCGTGATTTTTTTAGACAAATCACCATTCGCCACCGCAGTTGTTACACCGGCGATGTTTCGAACCTGGTTAGTAAGATTACCTGCCATTTCGTTTACTGAATCGGTAAGATCCTTCCATGTTCCGCCAACGCCTGGCACATCCGCCTGGCCGCCCAACTGACCTTCGGAGCCTACTTCTCGTGCAACACGAGTAACCTCAGATGAAAATGAATTCAACTGATCAACCATCGTGTTGATCGTATTTTTTAATTCAAGCAATTCGCCTTTTGCATCAACCGTAATTTTTTTTGAGAGATCACCTTTGGCTACAGCAGTCGTTACCCCCGCGATATTCCGTACCTGCGCCGTAAGGTTACCCGCCATTTGATTCACGGAATCGGTAAGGTCTTTCCATACACCACCCACTCCTCTTACAGTAGCTTGTCCGCCCAAACGGCCTTCGGTTCCTACTTCCAGGGCAACCCTTGTGACTTCAGATCCAAATGAATTAAGCTGATCGACCATGGTGTTGATGGTATTTTTCAATTCGAGCATTTCGCCCTTCACATCCACGGTAATTTTTTTTGACAGATTACCACGTGCAATCGCGGTGGTTACTTCTGCAATATTTCTAACCTGACTGGTAAGGTTTCCGGCCATTTGGTTTACTGAGTCTGTAAGATCTTTCCAAACACCCCCGACGCCTTTTACCTTGGCTTGTCCACCGAGTTTACCTTCAGAACCTACCTCCCTGGCTACACGCGTTACTTCCATCGAGAAGAGGTTCAGCTGCTTCACCATGTAATTCACTTCCTGGGCAATGCGGGCAAATTCACCCTGAAGTTTGTGTCCGCTGATTTCTTCCGGCATCTCTTGCGAGAGATTTCCTTTTGCCACCGAACTGATTACGTGCGCAATTTCAATGGTAGGATGAACAAGATCCGAGATCAGTACATTTAGCGAGTCTACACCTTTACTCCATGATCCATGGGAATTTGGTAGCTCGATACGTTCCGTTAGCTTTCCCTGTTTTCCAATTGTATTGCCCGCGCGGGTAAATTCTTCGGTCATACGGTCATTCATGGAAATGATATCATTTAAGGTATCACAAATCTTTCCAGTCAGACCCTCCTGATCGAGGGGCATCCGAACCGTGAAATTTCCATTTTTTACTTCTGTGAGTACCCGCAAAAGTTCGCGACTATCGATGATAACATCTGCACGGTCATTGTACGCACCATTAGAGCTGATGCGCTTACCTTGCGTTGATGTTCTTTTGATTTTTTTTGTAGCGACGGGCTTTGATATAACATCTACTTCTACTTGCGCTGACCTCTTTTTGTTTGCGCTTGGTTTTTTAGCCATGGGGTATCCGGAGTTTAAATAACTAAAGTAAAAAGAAAATGTAACAGCAGGAGAATTAGTTCTGCTTTATAAGTCATTAACTCGTTAAATTTTAATGAAGTATAAATAGCCTGTTGATTTTACTCCACAATGTAAATAAAAGATTAGCCGTTAAATTCTTATGCCAGCTAAAATCATTGAGTTTATCGTAAAGAAAGAGTAATTATGAACTATGAAGCAAGTGTGTATTTCGTTATAGCTTAACATGAAAATATCGGTATTTATCTTTCTCGGATTTCTCCTTATTCTGAGTATGTTCTCCCTGACTACTTACATCAATTTCCAGCTTGGAGAGCAGGTGGATGAAAATTCAACATGGCTTGCGCGTTCCACAGTGGTTGTCCGGCAGAGTAACCGTTTTCAACGAAACCTATTGAACATGGTAAGTGGGCTACGTGGCTACCTGCTTTCGGGTGAAATTTATTTTATCCAGGCCTACGACTCGGCGGCAATGGAAAACAAAGAAATATTGGTTGAATTACGTCATCAAATGCCACGGGAGTCCATTCAGGTAAGTGCGCTGAACCAGATTGAGGATCTCAACAACGAATGGATAACCAACTTTGCAAAACCACTTATTGAAGCAAAAAGAAATTCAACAGATTCAGACAGTAGTCTTGTAGCTTTTAATAAAATCTATAAGGAACGGCTAAATACCGGCGCGGAAGTAAGAATGAACAACCGCCTTCAGAATAAGTTGCGAAACTTTATCAACTATGAATACAGTTTGCGCGAGCTTCGCAAGGAAGCATTAGATCAATCCATTCAGAACACCCGCAAAACATCGGTATTATTAACATCATTTTCCATTATTACCGGCGTATTCATTGCAGCATTTTTGGCTTACCGGATCTCAACCCGCATTGTACATATGGTAAAGATGGCCGACACCATCGCTTCGGGTAATTATGAAGTTAATCTGGATGATTCCGGTAAAGATGAATTAAGTAAGCTAGCGAAGTCGTTGAACCACATGTCGAGAGTGCTCTCGGAGAATATTGCTTTGTTAAAACGAAAAAATCAGGAACTGGATCAATTTGCACATATCGTGTCGCACGACATGAAAGCCCCACTTCGTGGTATTGACAACGTAGTGACCTGGATTGAAGAAGATCATATTCATGAATTAAGTCCTAAAGTAAAAGACTACATTGAACTAATTAAAGGCAGATTAATACGCGCGGAGAACCTCATCCGCGGGATTCTTTCCTATTCCCGCATTGGCAAGGAAGAAATTGAAAAGGAGGAAGTGGACGTTAACTCGTTGCTTTATGAAATCTACGAAACCATTTCCATTAAAGACAGTGTCAAAATTCAAATCCAACCGGGATTTCCAACGCTGATTACAGAAAGAATACCACTGATGCAGATATTTAGCAACCTCATCAATAATGCGGTAAAGTATCACGATAAACCAAACGGCATAATTAAATTATATTCATTTGAACATACCGATCATTATACCTTCTTTGTAGAAGATAATGGCCCGGGAATTGCGAAAAACTATCACAATAAAATTTTCGTTATTTTTCAGACGCTGAACGAAGTGAACTCTTTTGAAAGCACAGGCGTAGGTTTAGCAATTGTGAAAAAGATTTTGGAAGACCGCAAACAGCACATCAAATTAATTTCGGAACCAGGCAAAGGATCAATATTTTCTTTTACCTGGCCTAAAGCTTAGACCCATGGAAAAAAAAGTCGTAGACATTTTATTGATTGAAGACGATAATCTCGATGTCATTGATATGCAACGCTCACTCGATAAAATGAGTATTTTTCACCGGACGCAAGTTGCCCGGAATGGTGAAGAAGCGCTTGAAATTCTTGCGAAAGGAATTCCTTCTTCGTATTTACCTGACATTGTATTGCTGGACATCAACATGCCTAAAATGAATGGCTTTGAGTTCCTTCATGCGATCCGCAAAAACGATCTGTATAAGGATCTTAAGGTCTTCATTATTACAACCTCCGATGAGCGCGTTGACAGGGAAGCCGCAAAAAAACTTGGCGTATCGGGCTACATTGTAAAACCATTGAAGTTAAACAATCCTTCGTCAATGGATTCGTTCAACCTGATGATCGATTTACTTAACATGAAAAGCGGCATTTAGAATCACTTCTTCCTGCGTTTCTTTTTTTCGGAACGGCTATCCTTCTTTTCGTCTTTTTTATTTTCCGTTTCCCGTGCCGTAACTACTCCCTTGTTTTTATCTACAGTCTTACTACCTCCCGGAATTTTCGCTCCTGCAATGTTTAATGAAGCGCTTTGTTTGGTGTTGGTGCCATCCTCTTCACCTTCGCTGGCTGGTATTGCTGGAGAACCGGAAGAACTGTTCGTTCTTGTACCCACATATCCGGTAGTATTTTGCTCCGTCATTTCATCTTGTGTATTGCCTGTCTGCTGGGCGACAGTATCTGCGTTTTCTGTATTCGCGTTTTCGGCAGTACCATTTTCAGTATCGGGACTTTCGGTGTCATCTTGTACGAGTGTGTTCGTCGTTTCGGTTTGAGCAGCGCCGTTTTTATTTTCACCAGCTACCTGGCAAATGCCTGTAACGCTGAAGCACAGATAAGTTACGATCGTTATGATATTTCTCATTTGGAAGTTTTTGATTTGATTTAATTCAATTCCTGGGTGAGGGTTTCGGTATGCCGGGAAGCCAGTTCAAAAAATCCCCGTCTCTTAATCAGTTTTACTGTATCTCCGTGGCAATCCACCGCTAAGCCGGCCTCAATGATGGTGTATCCTGAACAATGTATTTTAACTTCAGCCTCCTCTTCCTGTTGTTTGAAATTCGCTCCAATCATAATAAATCCGATCGCAAGAAGCGTGGATATTGCGGTGAATCCTTTTTTCATAATCCTGATATTTAATTTGACTCTAGACCAAATGCCCCAGGCTTTATCAGTTAAAAATTAAATACCACCTGTCAATTTCAATTTCCAAATCAAGGGAACTGCTTTATTCGTTCATAGACCGCCAATTAAAGTGCTTTATTTGCTGCTCGCTGTAAGATACTGTGGCTCATGATGTGGTGAAATGCAACAGATCAGTAGGGCGCACCGACGAGGTTCTGCGGAAATAGCCACTGGTTCCCCCGGTTATTAGCTTTAATTTTATTGCCCTATCAGACCTGGATCAAAACTAAGTACCAAAAGCAAAAGACCTCACTTCACGAGCGAGGTCTCCATTTGCCTAACGTATTTTTAAACCAATGAATTCATACTAAAATTTGCTGCCAGCCAGCAGGAACGCTACAGGCTTTCCCCAGACAAGTGGTTCTTAACACGTATCAGAAAACGTGTTCCTTCACCCACCACCGATTTAACATCGATTGTACCATTTAATTTATCAGTGGCCTCTTTTACAATGTATAAGCCAAGACCCGCACCCTCCTTCTGCATCGTTGCCCTGAAAAACATGTCAAACACTTTTTGTATATACTCCTCTTGAATCCCAATACCATTATCTTCAAATCTGATATCAGCATACGTTGATGTTGTTGTAATCTCAATTTTCAGAAACGGGTTTGATTTAAACGGATCCGCATACTTAAAAGCATTTGAAATAAGATTGTTAAAAATGACGGATAATCGATACGCATCAGAATAGAACGGATAATCATCGTCGATGGAAATCTCTTTGGCGATTAAGTCAGCTCCCGGCATATATTCCATGCGCTCCAGGTTATCCTGGACAAGTTTTGAGAAATCAATCTTTTCAATTGCCAATTCTTTTCTGGCATTCCGTGAGTAATCGATAATTTCACGCAGTGTTTCGTCGAGTTTCTGGATACTGCGTTCCATCATGCCAAAATATTGCATGAAATTATTACCCTGTTTTGCATCTTCGATCTTAGCCAGATTAAGTAATCCCATCACGGAACTAAGGGGAGCTTTTAAGTTATGGGATACGCTGTAAACAAAGCTATCCAACTCTTTATTGATTTTAGTAAGCTCTTCGTTTTGTAAAACAAGTTCTTCTGTTGCGCGGATTTTTGCTACTTCATCCTCACGATGTTTTAACGCACTGTTTATGGCTGAAGGCAGACGTGCAAGATTAGATTTCAACACATAGTTATCAGCCCCCTGCTTAAGTGTGTTCACGGCAAACTCTTCAGACACCGCACCGGTAACTACGATAAAAGGAATTTGTAATCCTTCTTTACGACATAACTTTAATGCCTCCACGGAATTAAACTGGGGAAGTGCGTGGTCGGAGAGGATAACGTCTGCTTTAAATTCATCCAGCGCCAGAAGAAACTCTTCACGCGTGTCGACTCGTTTGGTTTTAACATGAAGTCCCGCCCTGGTAAGTACCCGGTGAATCATTTCCATATCGTCCTCCAAATCCTCGAGCACAAGTACCTTTAAATCCTTTTCCATGTTAAATTTTCATTATTAATATATTCCAATAGTATTACTGTAAACTTTATTCCAGCCGCTTAGCTTGTTTATCTGTCACTTTTAACAGCAGCTTCTTAAATCGTTTGTAGAACTATTACCTCAACGGATTTTCGGACTTATTTATCCGCAGATGTAGGAAAATGATACGTTTTACATTAAATGAATTAAGTTTAATTGACAAGAGTAAAGTAATTGGCGCCTATACCTGCCGTTGATAGCGTTTGGAACTTTTCAACGAATAAACTCCTTTAATATCTGAATTATCAATGCGCTGTCCTGCATCTATTAAAACTTCGGAGATACACACATGAAAAATTTAGCATTTGTTTCGCTCATGCTCACAAGTGGTATGATGAGCTGTTCAGAGGAAGCATCTTCACTGAAACCAATTGATGAAACTTCAATACGTCGTCTTTATTCTGCCGATTCAATTAACCATATTAATCTGGCCACGTTGCAACAGTTTTCGGCGCTGGCAGGAAATCATAAAATCACGGCCTTAGTACAACATGGCGTGGAAACGTTCCGCATAGTGTATACAACTACATTCCATGGAAAAACCATTCAGGCAAGCGGTTTATTATACCTTCCTTCAAACCTCAAAGAACCAGCACCATTAATTAGCCTTCAACATGGAACCACATTCAGAAAAGATGAAGCACCTTCCGCAGCAGAACAATTTACCGGTATGGAGTACTTCGCTTCAGCCGGATATATCGCGTTGATGCCGGATTATATTGGCTATGGTGCCTCATCAGAGTTCTTCCATCCGTATTATGACCGTGAAAGTGCTGCCTTATCGGTTATCGATATGATCCACGCCGTAAAAGAATTTCTGAATACAAAAGAAATTGCCTTCAATGAACAATTGTTCCTGGCCGGATACTCCGAAGGTGGTTACGTAACCCTTGCAGCAGCAGAAGAAATCGAATCGAATCCTGAACACAACCTTAACGTTACTGCCGTTGCTGCAGGAGCCGGAGGTTATGACCTTGTGTCGATGTTGAAAAGCGTTACTTCCTCGTCTTACTATACTTACCCAAGTTATCTCGCTTTTGTACTAATGTCCTACAATACCACGTATGGATGGGACCGTTCACTGACTGATTTCTTTCACGAAAAATATGCGACCATTCTGCCCACGTATATGAATGGAAATTATGGAGGCGGGCAAATCAATTCGAAACTAACAACAAAAGTATCATCATTGCTCGCACCAGAATTTTATCAGCAACTCACTGACGAATCCAAGGAACCTGTGCTGCGCAAAGCCCTTCATGATAACAGCGTTAGCGGATGGAAGACCAATATTCCGATTCGTTTGTATCATGGAACAGGGGACGAAATAATTCCTTACCAAAATTCAGAAACAACATTGAAGAATTTTAAGGCAGCAGGAAGTCACGATGTTTCGCTCACACTTATTCCGGGCGGAACACATGGGAGCAGTTTTGTTCGCATGCTCGAAAAATTCGTTCCGTGGTTTGAAACACTGCGCAAAGGGTAAGGTGAAAAGTTATTAGCGATAATGTACGAGCGTGTAGAAGAAGCTACGAGCCAATAGCTTTGAGCCGCGTTTGTTTTGATAACTAACAAGTTTCCGATAACACCTTCGAACAGGTGTAGGGCCAGGTTACTAGATTTTTAACCATCCCCGTTCAGCTATTCGCTGAACATTCCCTCCTTATTCAAGGATGGGAGTTGGGGGCTGCATCTCAATCGGTGGCCAGGAACATTCAACAATTTCGATATCAGTTCGTTGTCGAGGACCGACCTCAAACTTCAAACCTCAAACATCAAACGTCAAACAATTTCACTAACCCATCGTTTTCGAAATTTCAAACTTTCAACCATGAACCTTGAACCATGAACTATTTCCGCTTATTCATCGACTGTAACCTCTCGTTGACAAAAATCAATTCGGCATTGACCTGTTCGGTTGCGCGTGCCCGGAACATAAGTTCTTCATTGAGACGTTCGAGGTGAAGGGTTCGCTGGGCTATTTTTTGTTCGATCGTCTGGTCCATAGTCCTTAATTCTGTTTCTGCTTTCACCTGGGCTGTGACATCACTCAGGAGGAACAATAATTTACGATTGTTGTTTCGCACAGCCTCAAGCTGAATAATGACTTCTTTTTTCTCATTATTAGTCATTCGCCAACTGCCTAATTTCCGATAGCTGTCGGTCAGGCGATTCGAAACAGACTGACTCATAAAGCGATCGCGCTCTGATTCAATAATCAGGTCTTGCAGGTGCATCGTTCTAAATCCAATAGCATCGTAACCGAATATTTTTTGAGCCGACTCGTTGCTATCTGAAACCTGAAGCGTTTTTACATCAACCAAAATTAACGGACATGGATTTTTTAAAAACAAGTTGTGATTCTCCTGGGTTTTAGTCATCAACGATTGATGAAGATCATGGACGAGGTAAAAAAGAAATCCACCGGTTACCCCGATAAACATTACCCCTTTTAGGATGTGGATGTGCGACATTTCCAGCAACATGTTATCCGGCCCCATCCACGACAAAATCGAATCCGAAAAAAGGATCCAAAGCATACCTAAAACGACATACTTAACGGTGAGTGACACCGCAGGGCTCACAAGCTCTTTAGCTTCCGGAGAAACAGCATTTTGCTTAAGCATCCTTATATGGCGATAAAATCAAAAAGAAAAGACTGCAAAGTACGTAGCAGCTGCTGTTCGGAGACCTCAACTTTGGATCTAGGTTGTTTCGTGTAAGTTTTTCGTTTAATCTTCCGAAATGATGGTTGGTTAGGCATTTTATCGGGATGAATCCAATGTAGAGATTCAAGCAAAAGCCAGGAAAAGTGGTCCCACCGGGAATCGAACCCAGATCTAGAGTTTAGGAAACTCCTATTCTATCCGTTGAACTATGAGACCTTAAAACCAGCAGGAAGTTGCTCCCGGATGGAAAAATGTGCCGCAAAGATATAAGTTTAAGCTAAATATGGATAAATCTCACAGCCTTTGACAAGGGATAATTTTTGCAACCTCGGCTTAGAATTTCATTTTTGAGCAGTCCAAAGAAACCGTCACATACCCTGACATCCGGAGATTACACGCTAATTATTTTTGTTGTGCGCCAAACACACGTTTTAATAATTCAGTAGTGCGGGCTGCGGGATTAGCACGAATGTTCTTCTCCTCTTTGGCAATCATCACAAACAAACCTTCTATCGCTTTGTCTGTTGCATAATCATCCAGGTCGGGATTCACTTTTTGTACCATTGGAATCTGATTATACCGCGTTACGATGTCACTGTAATATCTTGTAGCATTCACTTTCTCCAGGCTCTTTCGGATAACCGGTTTGAATTTTTCCTTTAGCTGGGCAGACGTTGTACGTACCAGAAATTGGGTGGCTGCATCCTCTTCACCACGGAGTATTGCCCAAGCATCATCGATTGTCATTTGTTTGATGGCCGTTATAAAAATTGGTTTAGCCTCCTTAGCCGCATCTTCAGCACCCCGATTCAACGTGAGTATGAACTTATCCACTTCTTTTCCCAGGCCAACCTGGCGTAACCGGTCTTCCACTTTTTTTACGTCGGGCGGAAATGGAATTTTTATTTCCGGATTTTTAAAATAGCCATCCAGTTGTGAGGCAATATCAGATCCGTTGCTTATTCCTTTTATTAATGCTTCTTTTAAACCCTCAGTAACTTCCAAAGTTGTCAATGCCTTATCACCGCCAATCACCTCACTCACCTCGCCCAATGTCTGGTTGATCTGAGCTGTTGTACAACCCAACAATAAAACAGATAAAATTAAAATACTCTTTTTCATATCAATATGCTGTTAAGCTGAACCGTTACCTTCCGATTATATTGCGACTGAAAGGTAATCATTTCCAACTAATTCTATGCCCGGTTCATCTGTTGCTGAAACCTTTGTATACACTAATGCATCAGACGTTTGTTTATTAACCAAGACTGGTTTCCTTTGTAGAACGTTGACTGTTGAGCGAATTCAAAATGACTTATGAAAATTATTGTAGCCGAGTTATTAACCATAGGTGATGAACTACTCTATGGACAGATCACAGACACCAATTCAAAATGGATGAGTGTTGCATTAAGTGATGAAGGAATTAAGGTAATCAGAAAAACAACCGTCGGAGATCAGGAAGACGAAATACTTACAGCCCTTGCTGAGGCTGAGCGCCGTGCAGATATTATTTTGATAACGGGTGGCCTTGGCCCCACCAATGATGACCTTACAAAACCTTGTCTTGCAAAATATTTTAACTGTGGCCTTGCACTTCATGAAGAAGCTTTAAACGAAGTAACAGCTTTTTTTCAAAGCCGGGGGCGAGCACTCACAGAAATGAATCGTCAACAGGCAATGCTGCCGGTCTGCTGCAAGAAAATTACCAATGCGATGGGTACTGCTCCGGGAATGTGGTTTGAAAGAAATGGTAAAGTGTTTGTATCTATGCCAGGGGTGCCCCATGAGATGAAAACCATGATGACCAACATCATCATACCAAAATTAAAGGAGACCTACGCTACGCCTTTTATCTACCATAAGGTTATCCGAACGGTTGGCATTGGAGAATCGTTTCTCGCGGAGAAAATTTCCACGTGGGAAAGAGCGCTTCCTTCGCACATCAGACTCGCATATCTGCCAAGTTTAGGTGAAGTGAAATTACGACTCACATCCATCGGTGCCGATCAGGACATTCTAGAAACACAAACAGAACAGCTTATAACACAGTTAAAAGATCTGGCTGGTGAATACATCTATGGTTATGGTGAAGATCCGCTCGAAGTCGCGCTTGGCAAAACACTACGCGAAAAAAAATTAACGGTAGCAGTTGCGGAAAGCTGTACAGGTGGATATTTATCACATCTCATCACGAGTGTTCCGGGCAGCTCCGATTACTTTCTTGGGAGTCTTATTCCCTACGCCTACGAAATTAAAATGCGTGAACTGGGTGTGAACCAGGAAACACTCGATCAACATGGTGCGGTAAGCGAACCGACAATAATCGAAATGGCAAGTCTCGTACGAAAGAAATTCAAGACACGTATTGGTGTGGCTACCAGTGGCATCGCCGGACCTGCGGGTGCTACACCGGAAAAGCCTGTTGGCACCGTATGGATTGCTTATTCCGATGAAGACAAAACTGTTACACGCAAATTGCAATTGAGTTCGGACAGGCTCATTAATATCCGTTTGGCGTCGCTGGCTGCATTAAACCTGATGCGTTTGAATTTAGCCTAAAGCAATAGCGTACGAAATTTTATCGTACGTAAGCAATTGTAGATGGACGTTTTGTTTTCTCTAACGGCAGATCAGACATAGATTTTTTCGATATTGGAAAAACATCAGACAGAAAACGTTTCCAGAAGTGAAAACAATCAAAATTATTTAACTTGCCACGAAATTAAGACCACACTATGGCACAGGTACAACTTATAATGCCGAAGATGGGCGAAAGCATCATGGAGGCCACCATCCTTAATTGGTTGAAAAAGTCCGGTGATAAAATCGAACAGGACGAATCTGTATTGGAAGTAGCCACGGATAAAGTAGATACAGAAGTTCCTTCTACGCATGCCGGTGTACTGAAAGAAATATTAGCAAAAAAAGGTGATGTTGTACCTGTGGGTAAACCCATCGCCATCATCACAACCGACGTTGAAGAGGACAATGATTCAACTTCAACTTCACCCGCGCTGGCAACGTCACATACAATGCCAATGGCGCAAGCTGCCACAGACGTCAAAAGCAACGGTACTTCGCATAGCGTTCCTGATTATCGCACGGTTTCACGGTTCTATTCTCCGCTGGTGAAAAATATTGCACGTGAAGAGAACATCCCCGTCAGCGAACTTGAAACAATAGAAGGCTCCGGTGCAGAAGGTCGTGTCACAAAAAAAGATATACTTCATTACATCCGGCACCGTAAGACAGGTTTTGTGTCCAAGCCGGCCCAGCAAGCGATAACCACATCGCAACCAAAAGTTTACTCATCGGTAAATGCCGGTGATGAAATCATTGAGATGGACCGTATGCGAAAAATGATTGCGGAACGTATGGTTGATTCAAAACGTATTGCGCCACACGTCACCTCTTTTGTAGAAGCCGATGTGACCAACGTGGTGATGTGGCGGAACAAAGTAAAAGGGGAATTTCAAAAACGCGATGGTGATGTACTCACGTTCACACCAATCTTTATGGAAGCTGTCGTGCTTGCTATTAAAGATTTCCCGATGATCAATGTGCAGGTAGATGGTGACCGCATCATCAAGAAGAAAGACATAAATATTGGGCTCGCAGTCGCTTTACCCAATGGAAATCTGATCGTACCGGTTATCAAAAATGCTGATCAATTTAGTATCGCCGGATTAACAAAAGCGGTTAACGATGTTGCACGCAGAGCCCGCGAGAATAAACTAAAGCCCGATGAGCTTACCGGTGGTACATTCACCATTTCAAACGTGGGATCATTTGGCAATGTAATGGGCACACCCATCATACTACAGCCACAGGTTGGTATCATTGCCCTTGGTGCAATCCAGAAAAAACCCGCCGTAATGGAAATGCCCTATGGCGATGTGATTGCGATAAGGCACAAAATGTTCCTTTCCCATTCGTATGATCATCGTGTCGTAGATGGCGCCCTGGGCGGCAGCGTGGTACGCAGGGTAGCCGATTACCTGGAAAGATTTGATCTGAACAGAACGATATAATCGCATTTTTAATGAAAAGAACGCCAGGTCCTTACCTGGCTTTTTTATTTTGTCAGGAAAGCCTTACTTTCCCTGATCAAAGCCCCTCCTGATGTATTAAATGCAATCCAAGCATGGCTAAAATTATATCTTTTATCAGCCGTAAAGGCGGCACGGGAAAAACAACCAACGCCATTAATCTGGCAACGACCTTGCATCATTTGGGTAAACGCGTGTTGCTTATAGAAACGGATGCCAACTACACTTTAAATACCTTACGTAAGATGGAGGTCTTCAAATCAAAGCATGCCAATAATGCCTTTGAAATACAAGGCTCCCAGGACAATCAAGTAGGCGAAGAACTTGTCACGCTGAAAGAGAATCGAAAACTAGATTTTATCCTGGTTGACAGCGCCGGGAAAACCACGGATGAAGGAATAAAAAAACTTTGCCTTGTAAGCGATGTTGTTATTGTACCAACAAGTCTTACGCAAAATGACTTACTGGTAACCTATCAAACAGTGACCGACCTCGGCCCTGCGCGTCAGTTAAATCCAAAACTTAAAATTGTTGTGCTGCCAAATCGAATCCACAGCGCCACCAACGCATATACCGTGCGTGAGCATCTTAAAAACCTGGACGCATTAATTCTTCCGGTGATCGTTCCGCAGAAAAATCTTTTTGTAAATTTCAGTACCCTGGAGGCTGAAAAGGAATATATTCCCGTTGCCCAGGCTATTTTAAACTACTGCGCATGAGTAAGAAGAAAAACACGCTAAAAGATCTTGATGAGTTTCTGAAACAACAAGCTGCTTCGCTCGTTACCCCAGAACCCGTGAACATGCCAGTACAAGAACCGGCAACAGTATCACCCGCAAAATCTGAAGGTGAGGAACCAACAGCAGATAAAATTATTTCTCAACTCAGCGCTCTCGCTAAACAAAATCCTAATCACTTCCGCACAATCCTATACGACATCATTATCAAATCACTTGAACAACTTCCGCATTCGCTACCCGAAGACAAAATGCTGATCAATACATCTCTCTACTTAAAAAGTGGCGACCAATGGAAGGATGTGATACGGAAGTATTGGAAGGAATATGGTTCATAGTTCATGGTCCAAAGTTCAAAGTTGGAGTTCGATAACGAAGCGTTTGCGACATTGTTTTGAGGTTTGACGTTTGAGTTTGATTTGTTTTCGATAACGATGAGATTTGGCATTGTTTGAGCTTGCTCATGCTCAGAATTTAAACCTGCGGTCCAAACAAGGTTGAGATGACAAGCCTTACCAATTATAACCGTACAACTGCTTGGCTGTCGTCAATACTTACCTTTGCTTCTTGTTATTATCGATATATCCTCGAAAATTCACACAAGACATACTCGAATTTACGAACGTATCAAATAATGCTTCGCTGGCTGAATCAATGCTCCGAAGGAGCTAAATATGGATAGCCGCGAGCGAAGCTCGTGGCCAATATTCCGACATTAAGCATGTGCCACAGGTGCAAGTGGATCAGGAGAAAAACGCTCATGGCACACAACATGAAAATTGTGATCGAAAGAAAGCCAATCTTATTTTATCTCCTGATCTAATAAGTTATCCAAATCTACTTGGACCTTATATGTAAGAACCGAAGACACTTAAGCTCGAATCAACCAACCTCGCAGATCGTAACTCAAAGCGCGTAGCTAACTCAAAATCCAATTATTAGGAAAAACGCCTTGCAGCTTAAAGCCTGCAGCCTGACGCTTATCAAAAACACATCAGTTAAGACCAACAAACTCGCGGCTCGCAGCTCAAAGCTCGCGGCTTTTTGAAAGCCCACCGCTTCGCACGCCATCAAACTTTAATTTCTCTCAACATTTTTACTTTCAACTTAAACCATGAACTTGGAACCTTCGTTGAACCTTCAATTTAAAAATATGAAATTCGGAACTAAAGCAGTACATGCCGGGGTTGAACCGGATCCTTCTACCGGCGCTATTATGACGCCGGTCTATCAAACATCAACATACGTGCAAGAGTCACCTGCCAAACACAAGGGTTATGCATATGCGCGAGGCGCAAATCCGACGAGGAATGCTTTGCAGAAAAGTATAGCGGCACTTGAAAACGGTAAGTTCGGTCTTTGCTTCTCATCCGGCATGGGTGCAACAGATGCGGTGATCAAATTATTAAATCCCGGTGATGAAGTGATCACCAGCTACGACCTGTATGGTGGTTCTTACCGCATGTTCAAACGTGTCTTCGAGAAATATGGTATTCGTTTTCACTTCATTGATCTCACGAACGCAAGCAATGTTCACCAGGTATTGAATGATAAGACAAAACTTTTTTGGCTTGAAACGCCGACTAATCCTTTAATGAATATCGTAGACATCAAAGCATTCGTTGATATCGCGAAAGGAAAAAATATTTTGGTGGCTGTTGATAATACTTTTGCATCGCCATATTTACAAAATCCACTTGACCTCGGCGCCGATATCGTGATGCATTCCGTAACAAAATATCTCGGCGGACATTCGGACGTGGTGATGGGCGCATTAATAACCAACGATGAAAAATTACACCAGGAACTTGCGTTCATTCACAACTCGTGCGGTGCTGTACCGGGGCCGCAGGATTCATTCCTTGTGCTTCGTGGAATCAAGACCCTGCACCTTCGCATGGAACGTCATTGTGTTAATGGAAGAAAGATCGCCGAATACCTTAGAAATCATCCTAAGATTGGCAACGTATTCTGGCCAGGCTTTGCCGATCATCCCAATCATGACATTGCAAAGAAACAAATGCGTGATTTTGGTGGTATGTTATCTTTTACCTTAAAGGATGATAACATCGCCAAAGCCACCTTACTGATGGAAAGCGTAAGCCTGTTTTCACTTGCTGAATCATTGGGCGGTGTGGAGTCCCTCATCAACCATCCTGCATCTATGACACATGCCAGCATTCCGAAAGAAGAACGGCTAAAAAGTGGATTAGTCGATTCACTTATACGTCTAAGCATTGGCGTTGAAGATGCCGAAGACCTGATTGAAGATCTTGAACAAGCATTGAAGAAGATATCATAACCAACGGTTCAATAATTATCTGGAAGACCTTTCGTGTCTTCCTTTTTTTTGTCAGTTTTAGTCAACGATTTTATATTCCTGCAGGCTTTGTTATTTTTATTGCACAAACCTAACCCATGAATCAGAAAGACTTCAGGCAACTCCTCAGTTTACCCGTAATCGTTGCTGCCCTCGGCTATTTCGTTGACATTTATGATCTGCTGTTGTTCAGCATTGTACGCATGCCCAGCCTTATTTCTTTAGGCGTTCCCCACGATCAGTTGTTTAGCGAGGGAGAATTTTTACTTCAGGCGCAAATGGGTGGCCTGTTGGTAGGCGGCATATTATGGGGAATTCTGGGCGACAAACGCGGAAGATTGTCGGTATTATTCGGATCCATCTTGCTTTATTCGCTAGCCAATATTGCGAACGGTTTTGTCACTTCCGTAGATCAATATGCTTTATTAAGATTTATCGCTGGCATTGGGCTGGCCGGGGAACTTGGTGCAGGCGTAACACTGGTTTCTGAAACCTTGCCACGACACTTGCGTGGCTATGGAACAACCATCATTGCAACGGTGGGGGTATTGGGAGCCGTACTGGCAAATTTCGTTTCGCAGGTCGTTGACTGGAGCATGGCATACTTCATTGGCGGTGGACTTGGCCTGCTGCTTTTACTTGCACGCGTTAGCGTTTTCGAATCAGCCATTTTTCTAAAGACCAAAGACAAGATCATAGCGCGGGGAAATTTCTTTCAGTTGTTTACCAACAAAAAACGGTTCATTAAGTTTATGGGATGTATTCTTATCGGGCTACCTATCTGGTACGCGATCGGAATACTCATTACTTTTTCACCTGAACTGGCACAAGCCATTGGCATCACATCAGAAATCAAAGCCGGACATGCCATTATGTTTAGTTACCTCGGCCTTGCCCTGGGCGACCTGTCCAGCGGCACACTTAGCCAACTCATGCGCTCAAGAAAAAAAGTTGTCGCTATTTACATTTTCATGTCATTATGTTTTATCCTGCTTTATCTTTTTACACCGGTAAAATCAGCTGACTTCTTTTACTTTATATGCTTCCTTATCGGATGTGGTATTGGGTACTGGGCATTGTTTGTCACCATTGCAGCAGAACAATTCGGCACAAACCTGCGATCAACCGTGGCCACGTCAGTTCCCAATTTTATTCGCGGCACGGTTATCCCGCTCACCCTGTTATTCAAGTTTCTTCGTGATACGCTGTACGGACAATACCTTCCAACACATCCTCATTCAGAAGCAAAAAGCATGGGCCTTATCTACGGTGCATTGATCGTAGGCATCATCACCATTGTGATCGCGTTTGCCGCCTTACGGGTGATCGATGAAACTTATGCCCGCGATCTTGATTTTGAGGAGGATAATGATTAATCAGCGTAACCCGGAATTCATTATTACGTTAACCGTAGGGGCACAAAAACCTTATTTTTAATACCTTTGTTTTTAGCCTGTTGCTTTCCTCAAAAAATGTCCCGTATGAGTAGAAAATGTGCGGGCCGTGGTAGGGGTTAAGCAAGTGGGACGTACCTTTTCATCGACGGAACCTGTGATTAAGTATCTTCTTCTCGTTCTTATTGTAATACAAACTGCCCCAGTAGCAGCACAAAACCTTGAATTAATCCAAGAATTACAGCGCAAACTTTCTTCCGCGAAAGCTTCCGAGCGCGTTGAAATTTTATCAGACCTGGCGTGGGAATACCGATGGGCATATCCTGACAGTACAATTATTTATGCGAAAAAGGCACATAACCTCGGCAAAGAACTAAATCTGTCGTCAGGCCTTGCCGAGCCGCTTAATTTTATGGGCGTTGCATATAACTATAAAGGCAACCGCATAAAAGCCTATGAGTATTATGATCAGGCCCTGAAAGTAGCGACTATCCAAAGCGATTCCACGCAGATTGCGTTCTCCAACAATAACCTGGGTCGATTGTTTTTCGAACAAGGTATGCTTAGTCGTTCTTATGAATATTTTGTACGGTCGCTGGCGCTTTTTGCTTCAATCAACGATGCTTCTGGTTTAGCCTATACGTATCAAAGTCTGGCGAACTTATATAAAACACAACGCGACTTCACCAAAGCAGAAACAAACTATCTCAAGGCTTACAAAATTCGTCTATCGCTTGGTAACACCCGTGACATCATGTCTGCGATGGTTCAGCTGGGAAGGTTATACCAGGATAACAATAATCATGATAAAGCATTGGAGTACCTGCAACTTGCCGATTCTGCCGGCAATGTAATTCAGGATGAGATTAATCTTGCGGAAATAAAAACACTGATTGCAGAAAGTTATTTGAATCAAAACAAATTAGCTGAAGCAGAAAAAATGTGTGCAACGGGACTGCAAGTAATTACAAAAGTAAACGCTGTGCGGATGTTGCCGCAGGCCAATCTCACCATGGGCCAGATAAAACTTAGCAAAAATGATCTTACAGAAAGTAAACACTATTTTCAGCTTGCACTCACCATTTCAACAAAGAGTAAAGACCTTAACTCCAAAATGGAAGCGCACTACTGGTTATGGAAGTTATCAGAAAAAGAAAATAACGTCCGCGAGAAATTGCAAAATCACAACCAATACCTGATTCTTAAAGATTCGGTGAAAGACCTGGATCTTGCACGTCATGTGGAACGCCTTCAGTTTGAAATAGAAATAGAACGGAAGGAAAAGGAAAATGAATTACTAAAGCTCAATGAAGCAAGAAATGAAGTATTCATACAGCAACAGAAATTACAGAATATTGTTTTAATCGGTGTCATTGCTTTTGTTTCGTCCATCTTATTCATGCAATGGCGTGCAAGTAAAAGGCGCCGCCAGATAAATGAAAAACTCGCTGCTCAAAATCATTACATCCAAAAACAAGGAGAGGAAATCGTAGAACAGAACGAAAAATTATCCAAGCGTAACCACGCGCTTTCTGAATTAAACCACGAGAAAGATACTTTGATGAGCATCGTTGCCCACGATTTGAAATCGCCACTACACCGCATTAAAGGAATCATGGAGATCATGGAACTCGAAGGCGGCTTAACGGATGACCAGCGGACTTATCTTAAAATGACAAAGGATGCTACCAATGCTGGTCTTAATCTTATCAAAGATCTTCTTGATGTTCATATGCTCCAGGAAAATACAATTCCTACGCACGCGTCGTTTGACCTGAGCCAGTTTATTTTGGAAAAAACAACGGCATTTGAACCGAGCGCAGAAGCTAAAAAAATTCATTTACTCATTTCACGTGTCGAAAATGACCTTGTTTATCTAGACCCTACTTACCTTAGCCGCATTGTCGACAACCTGCTATCCAACGCCATAAAGTTTTCGAAAAAAGATTCCGTTGTGGAAATTGCAGCAGGTAAAGACGAGCATTACGTCTGGGTTTCTGTTAAAGATGAAGGTCCCGGATTTTCGGAAACTGATCGCATTCAACTGTTTCAGCGATTCAAAAAACTGAGCGCGCGACCCACGGCCGGAGAACCTTCCAATGGGCTTGGACTTGCCATAGTGAAAACTTTGGTAGACCGTCTCGGCGGTAGTATAGCGCTAGATTCAGGCATTAACAAGGGAAGTAAATTCACCGTTAAACTTCCCATCATTCACGAAGCACAATTCGCGGAATCGCCAAAAATGTTGTAATCGCTTCGGTTACCTGTTTCTCTTCACTATTTTTTACCGACCACAAACCGGCATTCACCTACCCTGCTCAGAGGTTGACCTATCTCCTTTATACGCCTTTTCGCTCCTTCCGTATTTTAGCATATATAAATCAAACAAAAATGGAATCTTCATCAGCTAATAGTTCCCAAGGCAATAACCCAATACCCTACCACGGTGAACCCAAACATCCGAAATCAAACAATGCAATGGCAGGCTTGATCGTTGTGGCTGTCGGTGCTGTTTTACTGGCAAAACAAGTCGGAACAGATTTGCCACACTGGTTATTCAGCTGGCCCATGTTTTTAATTGCTCTTGGTTTTTATCTTGGCGCCAAACATTCTTTCAGAAATCCAGGGTGGCTTATTCCCATTGCAATCGGAATCTTCTTTATCGCCGATGATTACTTCTACGATCTTAATCTGATGAAATTTTTCTGGCCTGTGCTTATCATTGTTGCCGGCCTGTTCATGGTCTTTAAGACACGAAAAAAAAACGATGGGATGGGATCGTGGACCGATAAATTCACCGGTGATTCCTTTCAAAGCTCCGAGAACTTCATTGAAAGCGTTACCATTTTTGGTGGCGTTCGAAAAAACATAATCGCCAAAGATTTTCGCGGCGGTGAAGCGGTAACCGTTTTTGGCGGCACTGAATTGAATTTAATGCAGGCCGACACCAGCAGCAGAATAACACTTGAACTGGTGCAGGTCTTCGGCGGAACCAAGTTGATTGTGCCGGCACACTGGAAAGTGCAGACTGAAGAACTCGTGAATATTTTTGGTGGCCTCAACGATAAAAGGCCCTTGCCAACGCAACCCCTATCTGACGAATCGAGAGTTTTGATCCTCAAAGGAACCTGTATTTTCGGTGGCATTGATATAAAGAGCTATTAAGACTTACGCAAAACTAAAGTAATTTTTCACCTCAACACCTCCTGTTATGAATTGGTACATTGCAAAAATCATCTTTGGCATATCAACAGGAAACACAAGTCTAAATCAATTCGATGAGCAATTCCGATTGATTCAGGCTGACACACATGAAGAAGCTTTTCTCAAAGCACGGGTAATCGGGCTCGGGGAAGAAGATGCTTTCCTGAATGACAACAACAAACTGGTAAAGTGGGAGTTTATTAATGTCGAAGAATTGCTTCCGATCAAACAGCTTGAAGATGGTATTGAATTATATTCGCGTATCTATGAAATGGAAGAAGGAAAGGATCATGTTAATTTCATTCATCAGAAAGCCGTAACCTTACGTTTGAATTCGAGACCACTCTATTAATCCTTTGCTTTGCAGTCAAAAAAGATTTTCCTCGGCAACTTTACCTTTACCTATATCGCATGGTGGCTGGTGTGGGCTGCCCTTCAAACGGTGGTAGTAAGCTATTCGTTTGGCTTTGACTGGACCGTTGCGCTCAAGGATGCATTATTAACCAATGCCGTCCTTGGACTTGCAGGATATGAAATGATTCTTGTAATGCGCTATTACCAACCACGCCAGAGCTTACGTATCATCTGGACTATCGGCCTCACTGTTCTATGTATCACCTTTGTAAAATGGCTATTGAATCAGTGGCTTCAGGATGAATCAGACTACCTATTATTTATCGACAAATGGTTAGTGGTACGGGGGCTTTTCGCCTGGCTTATCATCAGCTTTGTTACCCTGATAAGCTGGATGTGGTTTTATATGCAGGAACAACAGGAAATTCAATTGCGCAAAGCGGATACGGAAAAACTTGCGCGTGAAGCAGAACTCTCAACCTTACGTCAGCAATTGCAACCACACTTCCTGTTTAACAGTCTCAATTCGATCAGCGCATTAGCAGGCTCACGTCCGGAAGAAGCACGTAAAATGATTCAGCAGCTTTCCGATTTTCTTCGCGGTACAATTAAACGGGATAACGTGCAACTCATCCCTTTATCCGATGAACTTTCACACCTGGAGCTTTATCTTGAAATTGAAAAAGTACGCTTCGGACACCGCTTAAAAACGGAAGTACACCAAGGTGATAACACATCCGATTTGCTACTGCCATCTCTCTTACTGCAGCCCATTGTAGAGAACGCAATCAAATTCGGTTTATATGATACCACGGGAGAAATCACCATCCGCATTGATGCCAGCAACCAAAATAATTACCTGATGCTCACTGTTCAGAATCCATTTGACCCGACGACATCACAGCCGCGACACGGTACCGGGTTTGGACTGAGCTCTGTACAACGGAGACTATACCTGCTTTATGGGCGAAACGACCTGTTAACCACAAAGCAACACAATTCAATTTTTACAACAGCAGTACAGATTCCCCAAAACAGATGATCACCACCATTCTTATCGACGATGAACCTTTGGCCAGAAGCATCACGCGCGAGTATCTGGCATCTTACTCCGATATTCAAATCGTACAGGAATGTAACGATGGCTTCGAAGGCGTTAAAGCCATCACACAGCACAAGCCGGATTTAATTTTTCTCGATATCCAAATGCCGAAAATAAATGGGTTTGAGATGCTGGAACTCCTGGACCCATGTCCCTCCGTAATATTTACCACCGCATTCGATGAATATGCAATCAAAGCTTTTGAAGCACACGCCATTGATTACCTGCTAAAACCTTATAGCAAAGAGCGGTTTGATAAGGCTATGCAAAAATGGTTGCAGCAAAAAAACAACAACGCAATAGTCAATGAAAAAACCCTACCGGAAAACATACGCCAACCAGAAGAGCGAAATCGTATTGTTGTAAAAGAAGCCGGAAACATCAGGATCATTCCGGTTCATGAAGTGTTATACCTTGAAGCATATGATGACTACGTAAAGATACACACATCAAAAGAAATGTTCCTGAAAAAGAAAACCATGAGTTTTTACGAGCAATCACTCGACGAACACCAATTCGTTCGCGTACACCGATCGTACATTATTCAGTTATCTCAACTCACACGCATCGAACCGTTCGAAAAAGACAGTCATATCGCACGCTTGAAAAACGGAACTAAAATTCCCCTTAGCAAAAGCGGATACACAAAACTTAAAACCGTTCTCGGAATGTGAGGCAGGTTCAGAGTTCAAGGTTCAGAGTTCATGGTTCAAAGTTCATGGTTCAAAGTTCAAAGTTTAAGGTTGGAGTTCGATAACGAAGCGTTTTGTGAATTGTCTGAAGTTAGAGGTTTGAGGTTGGTCTCCGATAATCATGATGTTTCCTGTCCTTACCATCATCCTGACGCGACTGTGCTCAAGCACATGTATGCAGAAGGATTCCCTAACTCGAGCGAAAAAATGTTTCGTTAGCAAAATCAAATTAAAAAACTGTTAGTATAGAAATTCACATCAATTACGATCAGCAAACTCGAGGCTCATAGCTCACAGCTCGTAGCTATTCCCAAACCCAACAATATTCGACATCGCCTTTGCGTGACTCTGCGGCTTTGCGGCTCCTATGTTTGCGGTTAAGCGTATTTATCAAATTGCGATAGTACAATGGTAGTGTTTTTCTCACCGCGAAGTCGCGAAGACGCAGAAGTACGCGAAGTGTTAAATAGGATTTTACTTTGCGAAACTTTGCGTCTCAGCGCCTCTGCGGTTAAGTTGTTACCAAATTAGTGTCGAAAACGCATCAATTACGATCAACAAACTCGAGGCTCGTAGCTCACAACTCGTAGCTTTTCGAAAAAACATATAAATAGTCGAAAACAACTTACCGCTTGCAGCCTATAGCCTGAAGCTTACCAGAAACCGCATCAAACAACGAAACCAAAAACCTCATTCATTTCTCAACGTATCCACCGGATTTGCTTTTGCCGCTTTAAGCGTTGTACTGCTTGTTGTAAGCATGCCCATTGCAAAGACGCCCACAGCACATACAATGATCGGTATAATACTGATGACAATATGGTGCGCATAGATTTCATCCAGCAATGCGTTAATCAGATAAAAACCACCCACACTACCAAATACAACTGCTATCATCAGGATAATCACAAATTCTCTATTCAATAATGCGACGACATTCACCACCGTAGCACCGAGAGCTTTACGTATGCCAATCTCCTTAGTACGTCTTGCAATGTTGAGCGAAGCCAGCGAAAAAATTCCCGAAGCAGAAAGCAAACCACCAAGCACTGTAAGAAATAGAAAAATCTGTTTGAGGTTGGCGTTTGTCCGCTTCGTCTCTTCCAACACAATATCCTCCTGAAATTTGCTTTCGTAGGATTTAGTAGGAAATGTTTCCTTCCATATCTTCCCGATGTATTTATCGATCTCGCCACGATCAGCGGCATTTACTTTTACCAACATAAGCTTATAAGCATCTGGTGTAGCCGGATAAAAGACAAAAGGCTCTGGTTCTTTTGAGCGGAAAAGGTTATCAATATGATCTTCAATAACGCCCACGATGTGACGCTTTACTTCATGTACCACTACAATCTTATCCAACGGATCCACCATGTTTACCTTTTTCAAAAAAGCTTTATTCACGACTACGGCTTCTGCTAAATCTGATGAATTTTCAGGATTGAATGAATTTCCTTCGATGAATTCAAAACCCATCGTTTCAAAATAATTTTTTCCAACACCCAACAACCTGGCTTCATATTCTGAAGTATCTACCTTCACAGGAAACTGGTAATTGCTATAACCTACCTGATGATCACTTACGCCAATGTTCAGAATTTTGGCATTACCTGAAATCGCATTACGGATCGCCTCATATTCGTTTTCACTTTGAATATTCACGGTAATCACCATCTCCTTATCATAACCAAACTTAATTTGCTCCTGGTAATGTGTGTTTTGAATAAATATAACACCAGCGATCAGCACAATGACCGAAAGGGCAAACTGAATAGCCACCAACGATCGGGTAAGCCCATTGGTGCCTTTAATCTTTACGCTTCCTTTTAACAATGACACGGGTTTAAATCTGCTGTTAAAAATTGCCGGATATAGGCCAGCCAATAAGGAAGCAATGAATACAAGAATGATCAAAGTAATAAAAAGATTTACGCCATCGAGGTCACGCAATCCATAAGGAAGGTTCCACATGGTGGTGAAGGCCGGCACGATAAACTGGGCCATGATCAACCCGACCACCAGCGACAGTGAAATTGTAATTACGGTTTCGAGAAGAAACTGTGATACGATCTGCCCTTGCGCTGCACCAATTGCTTTGCGCACACCTACTTCTTTCAGTCGCTTAGCCGTAAGCGCAATGGATGTATTCGTAAGATTGAAACAGGCAATCAATAAGATCATGCCCGCCATAGAAATAAAAATAAGTAACGGAACAAAACTTATGCGCAGGTTCGCATAGCTCGACCGTATGTCATCCTGTGTAAATGACGATTTAAATGGCTCAAGCTTATAAGCTGTGACCATAGCATCTTTCTTAACTTCATTGCGCAGGGGTATATACTTATCAAATTGTTTACTTATATGGGCTGGATCACTTCCGGCAACCAGTTTCACAAAGGTGGAAGGATCACGCCAATCGCCCCAATTATTAATCTCCAATTTATTGATATCCATAAACACTTCAACACGCATCAGCACATTGACCGAGAATGAATTGTTAACCGGTGTCTTGGCGAGTACACCACCAACGATTGCCTGGATTTCAATTTCATTCGGATAATTGAGGACCAAGACTTTTCCTACAGCATCCTCGTCACCGAAATACTTCTTAGCATATTCCTCGCTGATAAAAACACTGTGTTTATCTTTAAACGCCAGGTGACTCCCGCTCTTCAGCGGATAATCGAACATATCAAAAAATGTACTGTCGACATAGGCGATATTTTCAGAAAACGAATTATCACCATAACGAATGTAACCCCCACCATAGATAAAACGGGTAAACTGTGCGATACCGCTGATATCCTCAGCAGCGATGGGACCGAATACAATAGGTGCCGTAATAGTTTGTGTTGTAGGTCCGTCCTTCTCCTTGAAATGTGTATGTACTTTATACACATCAGCTACTTTCTCATCTTTATGAAAGCTGTCGAACTCAATATTATATGCTACTAAGATGTATGCCGTAATACAACACGCCAGGGAAATGCCCAGTCCGAATGTATTGATGATGACATAACTTTTGTTTCGAAGCAGGTTTCGCCAGGCTACCTGGAGGTAATTTTTGATCATATGAGAGAACGTTAGCGGTGGAGTTAACGCGATGACAATAAATATACCACAAATCAAACCCTGAAAATCAATTCAAATACGAAGATCACAGGTATCACAATGTTCATTTATGAACGGGGTGAACGTTCATGGTTCAAAGTTCAAGGTTGGACATTCGATAACGAAGCGTTTTGTGAAATTGTTTGAGGTTTGAGGTTTGAGGTTGGTTTCCGATAATGATGAGATTCGGAATTTGTTTGAGCTTCCTTTTTCGTTACCGTCATCCTGATGCGACTGTGCCTCGGCACAGTCATGCAGAAGGATCCCCCGATCGTGAGAAAAATGTTTCGTTGGCAAAATCAAACTGAAAAACTTGTTAGTATTGAAAACCACATCGATTATGCCCAACAAACTCGAGGCTCGAGCTCGCAACTCGCAGCTTTTCAAAAAACTCATCAATAATCGAAAATAGCTTGTTGCCTGTAGCTGCACCAACACACACCTACTATCGAAATCAACCACCTACATGTTTTTATTCAGGCTGAGTCTCGCTAGGAACGCGCTTAACAACGTGAGTGCAGCTGCAGTAAACATTACTGCACCGGGTAAATAGAAATCACTTGTGGGCTCGGCTGTGTAATGAAAAATTCCTGTCATCATTAGCGGACCAACGATTGAAGTTAAGCTCATGAGACTTGTTAATGCACCCTGCAGTTCGCCTTGTTCATTCAGGGCAACCTGGTTCGACATAATGCCTTGTAATGAAGGACCGGCGATTCCGCCAAGGCAATAGGGTATCAGGTAAACAAACATCATCCACCCTTCGTCGGCTAATCCGAACAATAAAAACCCAAGTGCATAAAGTGCTAAACCGATATAGATACTTCTTTTCTGACCAAGCTTTGGAATTATAATACGAATAAGCCAACCCTGAACAAATGCGACTAACACACCAACAAAAGCAAGGGAATATCCAACTTCATCCGCATCCCAATTAAATCGCTCCATCGTATAGTAAGACCACGTACTTTGTACGGCATGCCCGGCAACGTAAATGAGAACGATTGATGTGACTAATCCGAGAATAAGTTTATGCTTCAGAAAAAATTTTAATGTACCAAGCGGATTCGCTCTTTTCCATTCAAACTTTCTTCGATTTTCCAGAGGAAGCGATTCCGGCAGAATAAAAAATCCATACAACCAGTTTAAAAACGTAAGTATTGCCGCGGCAGCAAATGGTGCACGTATGCCATATTTTGCCAGCAAACCACCCAACGCGGGCCCGATGATAAAACCGAGTCCGAAGGCGGCTCCGATCAATCCGAAGTTCTGTGCTTTTTTATCAGGCTCACTGATGTCGGCAATATAAGCGCCTGCCGTGGTGAAGCTTGCACCCATGATTCCGGCAATCACTCTTCCGGCAAAAAGCCATTCGATGTTAGGTGCGAAGTAAAGGAGCACATAATCCATTCCGAAGCCAAACAACGAAATCAGGAGTACAGGGCGTCTGCCATATTGGTCACTGAGATTGCCAAGCACCGGAGAAAACAAAAATTGCATTATAGCGAATGAGGCGATCATCCAACCGCCATAGGCAGAAGCTTCGGGTATGCTAACATGCTCAAGATCACTAATCAATGTTGGTATTACCGGGATAATGATTCCGAATCCAATAACGTCAATAAGTAAAGTAATGAAGATAAAACTGAGCGCGGCCTTTCGTTGTCGTAACATACTGTCTTATAAAGACTGCAAATAAAATCAATATAATGGAAAAGGGTTTCAGGCAGAACAACTTATTGTTCCTGCCACATCATTTTTATGGCGGCACCCAAGGCAATCATTAATTTAAACCGCTCTTCAATCGGGGATCTGTTTTTTAATGAAACAGCCAGTACCATTGTACATGATGAAGTAAAATCTTGTTCTACGATACGCATGTCGTATTCCTTAATCAACCGCATTACCGCTGGTGTATCGGGATAATCAAACACACAGGTAAAGAACATCTCGACTTCCTTTTCAATAATAACTGCATGCTGAAGCGCATCGTCTGTTGCATTTTTATAGGCATTAATCAATCCACCCACGCCCAGCTTAGTTCCACCAAAGTACCGAACCACAACCACCAATACATCGGTAAGATTCCTGGAACGGATTTGTCCGAGAATGGGATCGCCCGCGGAATGATTGGGTTCACCGTCATCAAAGGCACGGTGATGTTTTTTATCCGGCCCAAGCATCCAGGCATAGCAATGATGTCTGGCATCAAAGTATTGTTTTTTTAATAGAATCAACCGCTTCTTAATCTCGTCCTCTGTTTCAACAGGATACGCAAAAGCGAGGAATTTGCTTCCTTTATCTTTAAATGAACCTTCGGCAGGACTTTGAATTGTATGGTATGAAAAGGCCGACATCATAAAAATATTTGGCTACACAAAGATAATTTATCACACCATTATGCAACCTCTTCACGGAAGTGACAGTCTATATCATTAAAATAACATCCGCTATGAAAAAAAATCTTTCATTGTTCATGGTCATTCTCATGATCAGTGCGTCTGCTTTCGCTCAAAACCGTGAAACACGCAACGTACCCGCTTTTAAAAAGATCGCATTTCGTGTCCCTGGAAAATTATACATAAAACAGGGAAACACACAGAAAGTTGAAATCGAAGCCAGTCGCGAGGTGCTAAAAGAAATTGAAACTGAAGTTGAAGGCAGTCGGTTAAACATTGGTCGGGAAGAAAAATGGGACAACTGGAAGTGGATGAAAGACGAAACAATAACCGTGTATGTCACAGTAACAAATCTTGAAGGATTAAGCGTGAGCGGATCAGGTGACGCAATTGGTGAAACTCCATTCACAACAGGAGACATTGATTTAAACGTAAGTGGATCAGGTTCACTTAAGATCGAAGTGCAATCATCGGGTGAGGTTGAAGCCGACGTTTCTGGTTCCGGCGAACTTAATGTGAAAGGAAAAGGCAATGCGTTTGACAGCGATGTAAGCGGATCAGGTAGAGTTGTGATGAATATGAACATACGCAATGAGGCTAATTTTCAAATCTCAGGTTCAGGAAAAATTGAGGCCCAGGGAAATGCCGATGTCGTAAAAACTTCCATCAGCGGATCAGGAAAAGTGTTGGGCGCTGATCTCCAGGTCAATCGTTGTGATGTTCGTATTTCCGGATCAGGGGATGTGGAGATTAGCGTTAAAGATGAACTTGATGCCAACATTTCCGGAAGTGGAAGTGTGAGCTATCGCGGAAACCCTGGTAAAGTAAACAGTCATTCTTCGGGAAGTGGACGTGTCAGCAAAATGTAAAACGAAGAGTAGACACAGCGTATAAGCTGGCAGCAAAATTTATCGAATTAAAAGGGCGAAGATATTTCTTCGCCTTTTTTCGTTATCGGAAAATTCAAAATTTAATTATGGAAGCTAATCTACAATTCGACTATGAAGTTGCCATTCGCTTAATGCTCGCCTTTGGGATAGGTACCATGATTGGCCTTGAAAGAGAATATCATAGCAAGGCAGCCGGTTTAAGGACGATGATTATGATCTGCCTTGGATCTACCATATTCACCTTAATTTCAATTTCAATTGGCGGAGACTCTACCGATCGCATCGCATCGAACATCATCACAGGAATTGGATTTCTTGGTGCTGGTGTAATTTTTAAAGATGGTCTTAACATTTCAGGTATTACTACTGCCACAGCAATCTGGATTTGTGCAGCACTTGGCATGGCTGTAGGCACCGGTCAATATATCCTTGCACTATTAGGTTCAGTCATTGTTCTTATTGTTTTGAGCGCTTTGCAAAGGGTCACGATGATGGTCGAACATTTTCATCAAGGTCGTAGCTATACGATCTTATATCGGGAATCAATACCATTCCTTTCCGATATGGAATCAGAGATGAACCGGTTAAACCTTAAATTCCAAAAACGAAAAGATTTCAAACAGGAGAACGAGTTCGTTGTACTCTATGAAATTTATGGAAAAGAAAATGACCTCGAACTATTGAATGTCTATTTGAAGCGGAACGAGTGGGTGAAGAAATACGAATATTGACTTGTGTGGAGATTCTTATGTGTGTGGCTCTGAGCTGCAAGCTTTAAGCTTCAAGGATCAAGGGTATTTTCGAATATTTGGAAGTTTGGCGAAAGCTGCGAGCGTTGAGCTACGAGCCGCGAGTTTATTGGCCATAACCGATGTGGCTTTCTGTACTAACAAGCATCAGGATGACGATAACGAGAGGGAAACATCATCGTTATCGAAACCAACATCAAACATCAAACATCAAACACTTTCGCAAAACGTTTTCGTTACCAACTCCAACCTTGAACTTTAAACCTTGAACCTTGAACCAGTCTCACCCCTGTGCTCCCAGTAAAAACGCTTTGATAAAATCATCGAGTTCACCATCCAATACGTTTTGCGCGTCGTGGCGTTCTACCCCGGTTCGCGCATCTTTCACAAGTTTGTAAGGATGCAAGACATAGTTGCGTATCTGCGAACCAAAATCTATTTTCATTTTACCGGCTTCAATTTTATCGCGCGCAGCGTTTCGTTTTTGTATCTCCAGTTGATATAGCTTCGATTTCAACATCTGCATGGCGCGTTCTCGGTTCGCATGTTGCGAGCGCTCTACCTGGCAGACAATAACGATCCCGGTTGGCTTATGCGTAAGCTGTACTTTGGTTTCAACCTTGTTTACATTCTGACCTCCTGCCCCACCGGATCGGGATGTTTGGATTTCGACATCCGCTGGATTTACCTCAATCTCGATTGAATCATCGACTTTGGGATAAACAAAAATCGAAGCAAACGATGTGTGTCTGCGGTCATTGGAATCGAAAGGTGAAATGCGAACCAACCGATGAACACCAATCTCACTTTTTAGTTTACCATAGGCAAATGGACCTTCGATTTCAAGCGTTGCGCTTTTAATACCCGCCACCTCGCCTGCCTGATAATCAACCTGCGATACCTTGTAACCATTTTTTTCACCCCACATGATGTACATGCGATTGAGCATGTCGGCCCAGTCCTGGCTTTCAGTTCCCCCGGCGCCAGGGTTAATCTCTACAACGGCACTAAGCTGATCCTCTTCTTTGCTCAACATTTTTTTGAATTCAAGCTCTTCAACCGAATGGTTTACGCGCTTGTATTCACGTTCCAACTCCTCCTCCCCTACATCACCGACTTCATGAAACTCATTGAGTACCTCCAGGTCATCAACCCGCTTTCGGACTTCATCGAAAGCATCGGTCCATATTTTTTTCAGACGAATACTTTTGAGCATGACTTCTGCGTGTTTAGGGTTATTCCAGAAATCTGCTTGTTGTGTAATAAGTTCTTCGTCGTTTATTTCAAGGCACTTACGATCGTAGTCAAAGATACCCCCTCAAGGCACTAACGCGAGCCTTCAAATCTTTCAATTGATCTGTTGTCATGGTTAAAAATAATTTGCGACAAAGGTAACAAAACCAAACAAATGCCCCTTATCTGTAAGGGTACAAGCCATTAATTTTGTTTAAAGAATGGTAAATTTAAAGCTTTTCGTTCGGGAAGATAAAACGGAGAACCCTTTTCCACGACTAAGAGCCGGTAACGTCCACCGACTTTTTGTGATTTCTTTTTAATGAGCATCATCGGCAATCCTGCACCAATCATAATGGCTGATGGGAGAAGTACCGATTTTTCCAACGCCGGTTCTTGTTTGTTGACGATCACAAGATTCACCTGGTCAATAAGGAAATAGCCAACTCCGCCAGCCACGAGTAAGCCACCTACAACGTTGGCAAAATTGCCCTGATCAAAGTACACCCGGTCTATCTGATGAAATGGAATTACATCGCGATGTGCAACCACAGCGGTATCGTATAAATTGTTGATGTAACTTCTGCGGATGGTCTTGCTTCCTTTCAGCCGGAAATTAAAGTCATCGCCACCGTAGAGCCGAAGCTTTACATTTTGCCCTTTTAGTAAGACAAGCTGCTTTTGCGCTGGCGCACACCATGCAATCGAAACAAAAAAAAGTATACAGCTCAATTTGCAAATGAAAAACATATCATTCATTGTTTCCTTGACGATAGAACCGATGATTAAATATAAGGCATACACGTTGTTCTTTACTTTGATTCATAAAATAATGGTGCTCCATCCTTTACGATGAGTATTCGGTTGTTCCTATTCAGTTTTGTTGATCGTTGCATAAGTAGAATTGCCGAGCCGGTGCATATCAATGCGGCTGAAACAAAGGCAACCGTCCGATTTATTTCGTAAGGATTATTCTGAACGAGTGTTACATTAGCAATATCACCTACCTGAAGTAAGATGCCTGCAGCTATTAGTTTTGGTCCTGCGGAACGAAAATTTAATCCGTTGGTTGTTCTCGAACGAGTTTCCACATCGTCCGTATTTACTCTTGTTACTTCACGAATAAGAATCGTATCAGCGGTGGTAATAAACGATGTATCTGTCATGCTTATGATCCTATCACGCCTGAGAACGGGATCATTTACACTGGCATAATGAATATTTTGTCCAACGTTGAACCTGGTTTTCACATTATTCTTACGCATGACGATAAGCTGATGCTGCGACGAAGCACAAAGTGCTTTACACAGCAAGAGTACCAGGATAAATAAAATTGGCATCCCTTATAATTGCTAAACTAAACGTAGGATGTTTTTGTGAAGCAAAAAGTTTCCAACAACAAGAGGAATCTCGCAGAATAAAAAAACGATTACTTCAATTTTATAACTTCCTGACGGGAGCGTGAATTAACAAAAACTGTTAATCACTTTGAGGCAACCATGGTGTTTCCGTGATCCGTGATTCGTGTGCCATCATACGACAAAGCACAAAGAGATAATCAGAAAGCCGGTTAAGATATTTTATCACATAAGGATTGACCGCTTCTGTATGGTGCAGTTCGATAACCATGCGCTCGGCTCTTCTGCACACCGTTCGGGCCACGTGACCAAAAGAAACAGCCGGATGACCTCCCGGTAAAACAAAATGACGCATCGGTGGAAGCGTTTGGTCCATTACATCAATTCCATTTTCAAGCTGCAGAATGTCAGCTTCTTTCATCGCTGGAATTTTTACTTTAGTATTCCCGGGCTCAGTCGCTAAGATGGATCCGATCGTAAAGAGTCGATCCTGAATCTGAATGAGAAAATCAATGCGATTTGCATTTGCGCCCTGATCACGCAACACACCTATCCAGGCGTTCAATTCGTCTATTGTTCCATAGGTATTAATTCGCAGGTCGGATTTTGAAACACGCTTACCTCCAAATAGCGAAGTGCTCCCTTCGTCACCGGTGCGGGTATATATTTTCATCGCAAGTAAAATTTTGATAAACCGTTAAACCGGCTTGAATATACGTGTAGTTCTAATGCGACTGAACTGTAACAGGCTGGCCGCGGTTAATACTTTCATTTTTCACGTCGCGTTCGATTAACCCATCACGCAATCGTATAATTCGGTGAGCGTAATGTGCGATGTCATCTTCGTGGGTTACCATGATAATGGTATTGCCTTTATCATGTAGCTCCTGAAAAAGATTCATGATATCGTAAGATGTTTTTGTATCCAGGTTTCCGGTAGGTTCATCGGCCAGAATGATAGAAGGGTCGTTAACCAGGGCTCGTGCTATCGCCACGCGCTGGCGTTGCCCGCCAGATAACTCATTGGGTTTATGATGATGTCTTTCTTCCAAACTCACGCTCCGTAATGCTTCCATGGCCAACTCTTCACGATCAGCTTTATTATATCCGGCATAGATCAGCGGAAGCGCAACATTCTCTAACGCAGAAGCACGAGGCAACAGGTTAAAGGTCTGAAACACAAAGCCGATTTCCTTGTTTCTAATTTCAGCCAGTTCATTTTCTGTCATATCACTTACGTTGTGATTGTTCAGCATGTACGTGCCTTCAGTAGGGGTATCCAAACAACCCACGATATTCATTAATGTCGATTTTCCGGAACCGGAAGGCCCCATAAAAGCAACATATTCACCTTTGTCAATTGAAATGGTCACATCCTGGAGGGCGTTAACGATGTTATTACCCATTTTATAAATCTTTGCGATGTGCGTTGTTTCTATGATCTTCATGCATCAATTAGTTAGAAAGAGAACCGGTTAATTACAACGAAAGAGGACTTTTTATGTTTTTGCAAGATAAAGATGCGCATTTTCAAATTAAAGTTGAATCCGATCCGTTTTAAAGAATTTCAAGATTGTGCCATTTCCACATCGAATTTCCCAATCCCTGATGCCCAATGCCTAATTCCCAATCGTTATAAAGACGAAGAGTCACCGATAAAAGTTACACATCGGCGGATCACGGCATCATCCCTTAATATGCGGGTGTGACCGAGTTTTGTGGTTCGGATCAGGTTGGCGTTTGGATAAACAGCCAGCAGCGCTTCGGCATTTTTGATATCAACTTCTTTATCGTTCTCATCGTGAACCAATAAAAGATCGATTGGTGCGGGTAAGTGTTTTACAAAATAGAGCGATGAATATTCTTCGAAAGGTTTACCTTCCGTTTTCAACACATAGGATTTAAAAAATTCACCCGTTTTATACGATCCCTGAACAGCACTCAAATAGGTACGAATCACTTCGTCGGCTATTGTCGGAGAAGCAATGTTGACAAGCTTCTTTATAGGTAATCCTTGCATGACCGAAAAAAGTGCCGCTACGCCACCAAAAGAATGTGCTATAACTGCATGAGGGTGCCCCTGGATGCTGAAAATTTTTTCAAGTGCTTCTTCGAATTCCACAATCGATGTTTTCCTTCCTTCTGAATTCCCGTGTGCGGGGCCGTCAAATCCTACTACACGAAACCCGGCTGCCATAAGGGGTTTAATGAATCTCCTGAACTGTGTAGTGCGTCCAGCCCAACCGTGGATAAACAAAACATAAGGTCCTGTTTCACCCCATGCGTAACACTGTACATTCTTTCCGGCGGTAATAATGTTAAATTTCTTAGCGAAGGTCTCCGCTTTTCTTTCTTTTTCAGGTGTCGGATAACGAAGCGGCGTGTTAAATATCTTTATAAAATAACGATGTGCCAGAAAAGGGGCGATTCGCTCAAGTACCGGAAAAACGGAACGAACTACTTTCAGCATGAAGGGTGTTTTGTCTTTTTGCCCCATTTTGTTAGTTACACCATTTTTGAGGGAAATTCAAGACCGACCATTTATTTTTGAATCGGAAACTCGTACGACCGCGTGGTATATTGAAATGACTTGAGATCATACGTGCGCTCGGCAAAGAAAACACGATTATGGTTATCAATCATTACAAGTGTTGAACAACGTGAACCGTAATTCGGTGTTTTTATAAACATGGATGAAAGTGCACGTTCCCTGTCAACCGGCAAACCGGTTTGAGGCAACAACGCATCTTCTGCAATTTCATCATTATATAATACGGAGAAAATTTTTTCAGTATCGATCTTTGGCGCATAGACCAGGGGTTTGATCCTCAGTTTACCGTTCACCACCTTTGGCCATGGTGTATCGAGAAGGTGATTACTCAAACCGTAAAATCCACGATCGAGTTTCTTTACATCAGCTCCATAGTTGGAATAGTAATACATTTCATCTGGTGTCCCCGCCAATAGATTGAACCCATTGTAAGTATTTCCTTGCCCTGCAATGGCGTTTAAATACTCCGGCGCGGATACCGGTTCAATCAGATAATCAATCACCAGCTTTCCGCGTGAAGGAGCCTGCGGATTAATATTCGAAGGATCGCGGTAATTGGTCAGCATACTGATCCTTCCGGTCTTCGTTATGCCAAGCCATGTACCTCCCGCTTCCATATCCCGCCCTGCCAGAACATCGGGATGGTCTCGCCAGAATTGTGCCGGTGCAGTAGCCCTATTGTAAAATTCATCCCGGTTAGCAGCGATAATCAGCTTATAATCCGGATGCTCATTTAGTGAAAAGAAGATAAGGCACATGATTAGGCATTAGGCATTAGGTATTAGGTATTAGGTATTGGGTATTGGGTATTGGGTATTGGGTATTGGGTATTGGGTATTGGGTATTGGGGTGTAGATTAACAGGCTTCGAGTTCGACAGGGGTTTTGAAGAGGTCGAGTTGTGCCGGGAGCAGTTGGAAACTTTTTCTGTGATAAGGTGTAATGCCTAACCTGCGAATACCATCACGATGCGCATCAGTGGGGTATCCCATGTTTGTTTCCCATCCGTATCCGGGAAATTTATGCGACAACCTACGCATTAGTTCGTCACGATACGTTTTGGCCAGAATCGAAGCCGCAGCAATTGAAAGGTATTTGCCATCACCTTTTATGATGCACTCATGTTTTATGCCATCATATGGACTGAAACGGTTACCGTCGATCAGAAGCAATGAAGGCTTCTTTTTCAATTGATCGATCGCAGCGTGCATCGCCTTGAAGGATGCGTTGAGAATATTGATGTTATCGATCTCAATGTTACTGATTTCAGCCACGGCGTAGGCTACTGCATCACGCTCAATATCAACGCGTAAGAGTTCTCGCTCTGCCCGTGTTAACTGCTTTGAATCGTTTAACAATTCGTGGCAATAATTTTTAGGTAACACCACGGCTGCTGCCACCACAGGACCGGCTAAACACCCTCTTCCGGCCTCATCACAACCGGCCTCCACATGATTATTAGAAAAACACGACAACAGCATACACAAACTTAACCTACCCACAGCTTATAGCCAATCAGATTCGGGATGAAATTTTTCACCAATGAAAAAACCGGTCTTATAAACCAAAAAGAATGAATAGTTTTGAAAAACTGAACTGACGTAATTCTAATACACAGCATATTATGTTGAATGATGAAATTAAAAATCCCTGGACAACCTTATCAGGTGAAGAAAAATATGACAACCCCTGGATTAATGTTACGGAATACAAAGTATTAAATCCCGGGGGCGGTCCGGGAATTTATGGGAAAGTTCATTTTAAAAATCAGGCTATCGGTATAGTTCCAATTGATAATGATGGCAATACATGGCTCGTGGGGCAATTCAGGTATACATTAAATGCTTTTTTCTGGGAAATTCCTGAGGGAGGCGGAACATTGGGAGGCGATCCGTTGGAAGCCGCTAAACGTGAACTAAAGGAAGAAACCGGTTTCACAGCCAAAAAATGGACGCTCCTCACTGAGATGCATACTTCAAACTCGGTTACAGATGAAGCTGGATTTATTTTCGTTGCCGAAGATCTTGAAGCCGGAGACAACGCACTCGAGGAAACTGAAGCAGACATGAAGGTCTGGAAACTGCCATTGCAGGAAGCTGTCTCTATGGTGCTACGCGGGGAAATAACGGATAGTATGAGTATGATCGGACTTTTGTTGGTGGCAAGACAACGGGGAATCTAGGCGAGATACGAGGTACAAGGCACGGGGTAGGAAGTACAAGGTAAGGATGAAGCGAAGTACGAGGAACGAGGTGCAAAGGCGAACATGGTTAAGGAAATACGGAAAAAAAATTAGTATGGGTGTTTATTGCGGGTTTGATTTATCAACACAAGGGACGGCTTGAACGAAATGGCACTACTTACACTTCGAGCACATTTAAAAGAAAACACGCGACTTGCCATTCCGGTGATGCTAAGTAATCTCGGACACGTAATGATGGGGGTTTGTGATAATATCATGGTGGGACACATCGATACCGTGTCACTTGCCGGCTCTGGTTTGGCTATTGTTGCATTTAATGTGTTGCTGCTTTTTGGGATTGGCGTGTCTTATGCCATCACACCACTTGTCGCGGCTGCACACGGAGAAAACAATGAATCACACATCACCAAAATTCTCCGGCATGGATTGGTGATTAATACGATCAATGGTATTTTTCTTGTTGGCGTGGTCTACTTTGCCCGCCATGTATTGTACTACATTAATCAGCCTCCGGAAGTTGTTGACAAAGCCATTCCGTACCTGAACATCATCATGCTTTCGCTGATCCCGGTTCTGATCTTCCAATCGTTTAAACAATTCGCCGAAGGTTTATCCAATACGCGTATAGCCCTCGTCGTTGTAATCATCAGCAACCTCATGAACATTCTGCTTAACTATTTATTGATCTACGGTCATGCCGGGTTTCCGGAACTGGGATTAAACGGCGCCGGATGGGCGACATTAATCTCACGCATCGGTATGGCTATTGGCATCGCACTTTACTTTTATTATGCAGCAGCGTTCCGTCAATTTCGTGGAGCCTTCAAACCAATCGCCTTCTCAAAAAAACTATTCGTCGCTTTATTGGCTCTTGGTATACCCAGCGGTGCTCAATTCATATTTGAAGTTGCTGCCTTCGATTTTTCTCTTGTTATGATGGGATGGCTCGGCACGGAAACACAAGCTGCACATCAGATCGTGATCAATATGGCAACGCTAAGTTATATGACCACCGCTGGTGTTGCTGCGGCAGCTACCATTCGGGTTGGCTACTTTTCCGGCAAAGGGGATGCTGAAAACCTCAGCCGTTCCGCCTATACTTCTGTCGGTATGGCACTCGCCTTAATGAGTTTGTGGGCAATCCTTTTTATCGCTGGCAATAGTTGGCTACCTACGTTGTATGTTGAAGACAACAAAGTGATTGCCATCGCATCCTCACTGCTCATCATCGCGGGATTGTTTCAGTTATCTGATGGTGTCCAGGTAGTTTGCAATTCAGCACTGCGCGGCTTACAAGATGTCAAAATCCCCTCCCTCCTGATCTTCATCTCTTATTGGATCATTGGTTTACCGCTTGGATATTGGTTAGCGTTCATCCTGGACCTGGGTGCCATCGGAATATGGACGGGGCTCCTCATCGGACTAACCCTTACGGCAACGGCAACGTTTTTACGTTTACGGTCTAAATTATTACAACGTTAACGCTAAAGGATTAAACTTCTACATCAACACGTGTGGCACTTGTGTGTCGCTGATCTTGTTTCACTTCTCCCCGCAGGCCATTGGCTTTCAAGAGATCTGCTACCGTATTGAGTAACAAAATCGAGGCATCTACTTCCTCTTTTCGGATGGCAACACTTTCAATATTAAATCCGAAAGGAATGGCATTTTTCATACAATACGCAATGAGGTCTTTTGCAATCTCAATGGCGATCTCAACGGAACGATCAACGGGGCGGGTACACGCTTCAAGCTCTTCCTTAATATCAGCCGGGATGTGAATTCCCAGCCATTCCATAAAATGAAGCGTTTTAACGGAACCGCAGATAGTAAGTGTGAAAATAATCGTGGGGAATTCCTGTTTCTTCTTTGCACAGGCTATAAGGAGGTCTTCCAGGATCTGTTTCGTAAAACCTACATTAAAGATGCATTGAGAAATAAAGTAAGAAACACCACAGTCTACTTTATCCAGAATTCTCACATCCTCATCCTTTAACACCGCATGTCTTTCCGGTATGGTAACCGCTCCGATAACAGAATGATCCGCATGGTTTTTCCTCCATAGCCCATAAGCTTCCCGAAGACTTGTTTTAACTACACAATCCGGTGCAGGCAAACCTACGAATACAGGATAAAATCCATTCGCTTTTAAGCCTTCAAGCCACTGGGCTAATTCAGCCTGCGTAAATTTTCCCGCAGGGCGATAGATTATCTTCGGCGCAGTGAGCGGTTTTAAGTATTGACTGGCATATTCAAACGGGTCCAGAGAGCTGGCAAAAGGAAATGGCCTTTCTTCAGAGGTGCGGGCAGATTCATCCTGCACATCATAAACAACCAGGGCATCTATATCGAGTGAACGAAGGTTATGAAGCGTTTTCTCAGCTATGACACTTACCTTCTCAATGGGAGTCTGCGCCTTGGGTGGGGTGATCCCATATAACAAAATACCGGATTCTCTTCTTTTGATTTTTGTAAAGAACATGTGTTGGGGTTCTATAAAAGATAAAAGTAATAAATTATCGAAGAATAAAGCCACTAAGGCACCAGGACACTAAGAAGAAATACCTCTTGTAGTTTGCATTCCTTCGTGTCTTCGTGCCTCGTGGCTTCATATCGCACGCTCAATCAAAAATTGACGCCACTAAGACACCAGGACACTAAGAATACCTACCACCTTTTATACTTTGAATTCCTTCGTGTCTTCGTGCCTTCGTGGCTTCATATAGCACACTTCATTAACATTAACGCCACTAAGGCACCAGGACACTAAGAAGAAATACCTCTTGTAGTTTGTATTCGTTCGTGTCTTCGTGCCTCCGTGGCTTCATATAGCACGCTCAATAAAACTTGACGCCACTAAGGCACCAGGGCACTAAGAATACCTACCACCTTTTATAGTTTGAATTCCTTCGTGTCTTCGTGCCTTCGTGTCTTCATATAGCACATTTCATTAAAATTAACGCCACTAAGGCACCAGGACATTAAGAAGAAATACCATTTTTATAGTTTGTATTCCTTGATGTATTTATGCTTAAAATTATCAACAAATAAGTCTTACCCATATTCCGTATATTTGGAACCCGGACCTATCCCTGCCCCATGACTTTAAAAGCCAAACCTGTTTCTGTATCACAAACAACAATCACCGAACTGATGATTCCTTCCTATGCCAATTTTGGCGGAAAGATTCACGGCGGTATCCTCCTATCATTGATGGACAAAGTAGCCTACGCCTGCGCGAGTAAACATGCCGGGGAATATTGTGTCACTGTATCGGTCGATAAGGTTGAATTTCTTCAGCCGGTGGAAGTCGGCGAACTTGTTTCCCTGCATGCTTCCGTAAACCACGTCGGTAACTCATCCATGATCATCGGCATCCGTGTGGAGGCACAAAACGTAAAACTTGGAACGATTAAACATACCAACTCATGTTACTTTACCATGGTAGCGAAAGGCGACGACGATAAACCAACCACCGTTCCGATGTTGATTTTAGAAAACAATGAACAGGTGAAGCGCTTCATTGAAGCCCTTCGCATGAAAGAAATCAAAAACAAAGTAAAATTTGCCCTTGATGATGCACGCTCGCATATTCACCTGGAAGAAGCTTCAGAAATTCTAAAAAACGAAAGATGTGTTATTCGTTATACCTGAGACGGCTGACATCAACACAGTTATCGCGATTAAAAAATCATCTTATCGTTACAGGTAATTCTCTATTTTTGATCTATCATGAAGTTTATAAGGGTTGTACACACGGGTTATGGATTGGTTGTTTTTACCATTATTTTTCTCCTGCTTTTACCGTTGCTCCTTATTCCAATCTTCTTTCCGAAGAAATTCAAACTTATTGGCACCATAAACCGTTGGTGGGCAAAAGCCCTGTTTGCCGGCGTGTTCTTACCTTTTAAAATAGTCTATCGCGCCAAACCAGATCGTACAAAACAGTACATATTTTGCGCGAATCATTTTTCCTATCTGGACATCCCAACGATGGGCCTAAACGATCATCCAACCATTTTTGTGGGTAAAAGTGAGATGGCCACCATTCCGTTGTTCGGGTACATGTATCGAAAGCTTCATATCACCGTGAACAGGGCAAGCCTGAAGAGTAAGATCAATACGTTAAAGCTTTCAAGGGAAGCTATTGAAGCTGGCAAAAGCCTCGTTATTTTTCCTGAAGGCGGTATTATCACAGCAAAAGACCCGATCATGGGCCGTTTTAAAGACGGTGCGTTCAGGATTGCCATCGACAAACAAATCCCGATTGTACCTGTTACCATTCCATATAATTGGATAATTTTGCCTCCCGAAGAATTTCTTTTAAGGTGGCATCCACTAAAAATTGTTTTTCACGAACCCGTCGTGACAACTGGCCTTACTACGGATGATCTGGAGTCCTTGAAAGAAAAGGTATTTACAATCATAAATGATGAATTAAACGATCATCTGAAGAATCTAAAAAAATGAAAATAGATCGCGCTTTACTCGACAAGATAGCCCATCTCGCCCGCCTTGAGTTTGAAGAAAAAGATGCAGAAAAAATGATGAGTGATATGACTGCCATTGTAAACTGGGTAGAAAAACTTAGCGAAGTTGATACTGATGGGGTAGAACCGCTCACTACCATGAGTTACGAAGTGAATAAACTTCGCGAGGATGAGGTAAAGCAGCACCTTGACCATGACCGCGCCTTGAAGCACGCACCCAAAAAAGACACAGATTATTTTCGTGTACCTAAAGTACTCGAATAAATGCATTTCAGATTCGACATGTCGACCGGCGTTCGGTCAGGCTTTTAAAATATCAAATCGTCTTTTAGCTTGCATGTCAAATTTCCACGTTCATGAGTTCTCTTTTTTTCTGGAAGGAATGGCATAAAGAATATCGGTACACCTGGTATGCAATGCTTGGCCTCTTTCTTACAGCCCTGGTTTTTTTGTGGGTCTCCTATGCTCAGGGTGCCGATGCAGTAATTTCCTGGCAACGACTTCAGGAACAAAAAGAAATTGAAACATCGGTTCATTCCTTTCGGCTGGGACCTTTTGAATTAACGGTTCCAGGGGAAACCTATATCATTTTTGAATATCTCAACGGAAGCACCATCAAACCCAATACCACTGCCTCCTACCTGTTCCTCGTGATCCTCACGTTATCGGCCATTATATTACTTTCGGTAATTACCACGGCAGAACGATTCTGGTTTTTTATTGCGATGGGATTATTCATCCTTTTTGTGGTAAGTTTCCGCCTCGAGGTATTGGGCCTCTTCGGACTGTTTAATCGCGTACCAACGCTGATTGTATTAACCGCTTATATTCTTCCAGCATTCTATTTTAACCGCATCCGGTCATCAACACCTTTTCTAACGCGACTGGCTGTTTTCGGTAGCATCACCCTGCTATTCTCCATCATCATCGCGATGTTTGCAACCGTAAATTTTCCCTTCTATCAGCTTACAATAACCAGCTTTGTACCCGGTCTTATTTTGTCGATACTCTTCATCATCATGGTGTCGCATGAGATTATCAGCTCCTTTGTGATCGTTATCAGTCAGGGGAATTCTAAAAGTCTTAATCACCTGCTTATTATCAGTACCATATACCTCATCAACATCATCATCACGTGTTTTCATGAAATCGGTGTAATCGACTGGAGCTTTTTATACATCAATCTGTATTTACTGCTTACCATTTCCGCTCTGCTTGGCATCTGGGGATTTTGCCACCGTGAAGCGCTATATGGGAATATTGTATCCTTTTATCCGTTTGGCGCATTGTTCTTTCTTGCCATGGGTGCGATTTGCTTTGCTACAACGGCACAGCTACTGGGCAATGCCAACGACCCGGGTGTACGCATCATCCGCGATGTGATCATCTTCAGCCATACCGGTTTTGGATTCATATTTCTTATCTACCTGTTTTCGAATTATTCTCCCATGCTGGCGAAAAACCTGCCCGTCCATAAAGTGCTGTACACGCCAACGCGTATGCCTTACTTTACATACCGGCTTGCCGGACTCATTGTGATGCTGGCGTTCATCTTCAATTCAAACTGGAGACAATACGTCTATCACGGCATTTCAGCGTTCTATAATTCCGGAGGAGACCTCTATGCCCTCGAGGGAAATTTTACTTATGCCGAATCTTTTTATGAAAAAGCGCGTGCACAAGCTTTTCAAAATCACCGTTCTAACTATGCACTCGGTTCCATGCGCGGCAACAGTTACGATCTCGAAGATGCCCGCGACAACTATGACGATGCGAATTCAAAAAGACCCACAGCTTATTCATTAACCAATGAAGGGAATACTTATTTCTGGGAACAGAAGTATTACGACGCCATCCGCACCTATAAAAACGGACTGGAGAAAATCAACAACACCGGACCTCTGGCAAATAATCTGGGGTTAAGCTATATCAAAATACATCGTATTGACTCCGCTGCTTATTTTTTAAATCAGGCGCGTGAGTACAAGCTTACTAAAAACGCCGCCGAAACAAATTTCTTTGCTATGGCGGCAGTAGAAATGCTTCCCATGAATCCTGATTCCGTGCTGCGCACGTTCAACAGTGATTTTCCGGGAACGCTTTGCAATGCGCTTGCGCTGTCAACCGTAGTGAACAAACCTTTTAAAATAGATTCGGATCCGCTGGCTGACTCTGTACTCAATCTTTACACGGCTACATTCTTAAACAACTATATCATTAAGAATGCAAAAGAAGTGGATACAACATTTATCAACCGCGCGTATGCAATTGCTTCCGATTCCTTAAACGCCGATTATAGTGAGGCCTTAAAGTCATCATTGTCATTCGCATATTATCACCAGGGAAATATCCAAAAAGCGCTGGAGATTTTGGCGGAGCAGATTTATCTCAGTCAAAGTTACCAGGGAACCTTTAATTATATCATGGGATTGTGGGCACTTGAGCAGCTGAACCCTGAGTCGGCGGCGATATATTTTTCCTATGCTGACAACTATGAGTTTGAAAACGCGCCTTTTTACATGGCGATTGCACAAACTGAAGCAGGTCAAATAGAAACGGCATTGAAGGCGTGGGACACCGTTGCTGTACGGGGTAATCGATCACAACGACTAATTGCGGGCCAGATCAAAAGGATTCTTACTTTATCCAGTGATCAGGTACAATCCCTCACTGATGCAGAAAAATATCAATTCTGCAGATATCGCATCGGACTCGAAGATTCAGTTTTGTTTAACCGGATATCCAATTCATTTGATAATCCAAATTACAAAGCGCAGGCATTGTTGGATCTGAGTCGCAAATATCAGGAAGCCGGTGACCTCGTTTCAGCCATCTATTACTACCAAAGAATCGCAGGGCTTGAGCTTTCAGACAAACGATTATACCACGAGTTCAGGCATTTTGAATTAATCCTTCTCGCTACACGAAGGGAAATCAATCTTTTAGCAGAACAGATCAACAATGGAATTGAATTCGACGCCTCAAAAAGACTTGAGAAAATTTACTACACAGCCCTTATCACCGAAGCAAGTGGAGATACGGCCACCGCGAGAAAAAATTACACCATCCTCGCTAACTATAATCCTTATTTTGAAGATGGCATCCTTTCAGCGTACCAGTTTTTCCTCAAACACAGTGATATACCCTTCTATCCTTATAACATACTGGCTGAGGCCGTGCAAGTGAATACACAATCCATTCGCCTATGGAGAGCATACTACAATGAAGCAGTTCGTATTGGCTTTGATGAGTACGCAGCCAGCGCAGCAAAGACAATTGCTGAACTGGAAGCTAAAGGCATTAGGAATCGTTGATTGACTAAACTTTTACGACCTTAACGCTTATGCGTATCAACGCGTTTGGCTGTTTTATGTGACTTTTTGCTTGTCTTTTTTGCAGATGATTTCTTTGCGGACTTTTTGGCCTTAGCTTTATCTTTCTTCTTTGCTTCTTCTTTTGCTTCTGCAGCCCAAAGCTTTATGTTTTCGCGAATCACCTTCCAGTAATCTTTACCATAATCAACAAGTATCTCCGATCTGGCGGGAATATCTTTTTTCGCTTCGATAAATGCCTTGGTTCCCTCAACGATGTAATCACAGTTGTTTACCAAGCCTTTAATCTTCACTAAACCACGGGCATCGTTCGCATATCGTGCAAATGCTTTCTTGTCAGGAAATCCGTCGATCACATGGTTTCTATTGATATAAAAGATATATCCGTTCTTTCCGTCATCATCTGCCACATCTTTCCAGGCTGAACGCTTTCCTTTGTACTCAACGATCAATGTTCCCTTCGGAATAAATTTTTTTGTAAATAACCCTTTTCCAGCGTTGGGAATGGTAGACTTCTTAACGTAAAGTTGTTTTTCTAATAGTGCCATGTATAAGCTGTTCTCTAAAAATGCGCGTGAAGATAGGTTAATTTAACTTTTATAAAAAGTTTATGCCATAATATGTCGTAGAGTTAGGGATTGAGTATTAGGTATTAGGCATTAGGTATTAGGGGTTGGGTATTAGTGTCTTGGGTGTTACGATCAGTGATGATTGTTGATATGGACGTAAATGAAGACTTTTATACAATGGCGCTATATTTATAAAGCTTTCAAATAAATGGTTATGAAGTTTTAAGATGAAGTTTAAAGCATACGATGAAGATTTTCGAACGATTAAATAAAGTCGGGTTAAATACATTCTTTCTGCTTATACTGGGCATGGTAGGGCTTGCATGGCTTGCACCATCGTATGGAACAAACCAGAGTCATTTACCACTTCAACCGATCAGTTATTATGGCGTTTCACTGATTTTTTTCTTCTATGGTCTTCGGCTAAGCGCCATCGCACTCTGGAAGGGATTATCCCATTGGAAAATACATCTCGTCATACAAGGCACCACCTTTGTGTTGTTTCCTTTGATCGCATTATTGTGCTATGAATTTTTTCACAGTCAGACTTATGCATTATTGTGGATCGGTTTTTTTTATCTCGCTGCACTGCCTTCTACGGTGTCATCTTCTGTAGTAATGATTTCTATCGCCGGAGGAAATTTACCGGCCGGAATTTTTAATGCCAGCGTTTCCAGTGTATTGGGAATTTTAATGACGCCGCTCTGGATGAGCATGTTCATTGTAAATACAAACAACACACAGAATTTTCTCCATGTCATCTTAAGCTTGTGTCTTCAGGTACTCTTACCCTTTATTCTTGGATTGTCCCTTCATCGCTACCTCGGCCGTGTGGCCGAAAAACACAAGACCATATTACGATACTTCGACCAGGCGGTTATCTTATTAATTGTTTACCGTGCCTTTTGTGAATCGTTTTACAATAAAATGTTTTCCGGGTTTACCACTTTAGAAATTTTTACCCTGGGTGGTTTAATACTGGCATTCTTTTTACTGATGGCAGCTTTGATGTATATCTTATCCCTAGTCATGAAGTTTTCACGCGAGGACCGCATCACCATACTTTTTTGCGGATCAAAGAAATCGCTTATTCAAGGGGTTGTGATGGCGCAGGTATTATTTTCGAACCAGGTATCACTGGGAATTATACTTCTTCCACTCATGCTATACCACACGCTACAACTTATAGCGGGAAGCATCATCGCAGAACGATTGTCAAAATAACATTTGAGCTATACATTGTTTTGTCATTGGACCAAAAACTAGAACTCAGGCGTTAAAATTTTCGGTATCAATCGGAAAAAAAAGAGCCGTCACTTTCGCAACGGCCCCTCCATCATTAAAACAAATTATTACCGGGTTGCATCATTCCGGCTTCGATGCTTACACCCAATCCATCCGCGACACGCAAGCCTAACCCTGGATCGCAGCGAAAAAAGTGACAAAGCTGGCGATTAACAATAAGCTCTTTTTTTGGACCAGAAATCGCTTTCATGGAACCGACAATATTCTTTACAAGGTTTATTCTTTCTTCTTCAGTTAACACCCTTTTATACAACCAGCCCGGCTGTGTATAATGATCATCTTCGCCAGGGGCATTGCGATCATACCAATCCGCTACAATGGCATCCAACGAAAGTGCAGGTTCTTTGTATGCAGGATCAGGATAGATGGCATCGAAACTATTGGGGAAATAATTTGGCGCAGATCCTCCGTTGCCATCAACGCGCATGGCACCGTCACGTTGATAGTTATGCACCGCATATGGGCACTTATTAACCGGGATCTGCTCATAGTTTGCACCCAAACGATAACGATGTGCATCCGGATAAGATAAAATTCTTCCCTGCAACATCTTGTCAGGTGAATAACCGACGCCATCAATAACATGGGCAGGAGCAAAAGCAGCTTGTTCAACTTCCGCAAAATAATTTGACGGGACTTCGTTTAACTCCATCACACCAACATCAATCAACGGAAAGTCTTTCTGTGGCCAAATCTTAGTAAGATCAAACGGATTAAAGTTAAACTCCTGAGCCTGCTGTAACGTCATGACCTGGACCTTCAGTGACCACTTCGGAAAATCCCTCCGATCTATGGCTTCCACAAGATCGCGTTGCGCCTGATCGAGATCTTTTGACTTCATCAAATCGGCTTCATCTGCGGTAAAATTTTGAATTCCCTGTTGTGATTTAAAATGAAACTTTACCCACACAATGTCATTGTCCTTATTCACTAACGAAAATGTGTGACTTCCAAAACCATGCATATGCCGGTAACTGTACGGCGTACCCCGGTCACTCATTACAATCATCACCTGGTGCAGGCTTTCCGGATTTAACGACCAGAAATCCCACATCATCGTTGGACTTTTAAGATTCGTACGGGGATCACGTTTTTGCGTGTGAATAAAGTCATCAAACTTCTTGGGGTCTTTGATAAAAAACACAGGTGTGTTATTGCCTACCAGATCCCAGTTACCCTCTTCTGTATAAAATTTAACCGCGAAGCCACGCGGATCGCGCTCAGAATCTGCGCTTCCTTTTTCACCACCTACTGTTGAGAACCTTGCCAACACACGGCATTCATTTCCGACATTACCGAAGAGTTTAGCACGTGTATACTTAGAAATATCATGGGTTACCTTAAATGTACCATACGCTCCGGTTCCTTTTGCATGGACAACACGTTCAGGAATTCTTTCGCGGTTGAAGTGCGCCATCTTTTCATGCAAAATGAAATCCTGAAGTAAAACCGGACCACGCGGTCCTGCAGTCATACTGTTTTCATGTTCTACATAAGGCTTTCCACTTGCAGTGGTGAGTTTGTGTTTTTGTTCTTTTCCGTTTTCCATGATAAGCAGTTGTTATTTGTGATACGAAGGTGTCCCAGGCCGTGCGCTAAAACAAAGCGAAAGTTTTTATATCCGTATAGACAGAATCTATTACTAAGTTCAAGGTTCATGATTCAAGGTTAAAAGTTTGTGTTCTGTAACGAGTGGCAGACGAACTAATTTGAGGTTTGAGGTTTGAGGTTTGAAATGCCCTCATAGCTTGATACTGATTGGATGCAAAGCTCGCTTTAGCATTCAAAACCTAATTATAATTAGTTAACCGGAAACCAACCTCCAACATCAAACGTCAAACCTCAAACAGTTCTGCACAACCCGTCACCTCCACGTCACCCGAATGTACTTTTCGTTCTTTTTAAAATGTGCGGGAATAGCTTTTAGTATGGCTTGCCTGAGTTTATCAAGAAGCATTTCCTTGACAAATCCGTTGTGTACCACCAGGCTTACTTCGCGTACGGGTTCCGGTGCGTTGAAATGTTTGACGTGTTTGTTCTTTGAATCAACCGCGAGTTCGGGAATGAGTGTATAACCGTAGTTGTTATCTACCATTGCTTTCAATGTTTCAAACGAACCGCTCTGGTAATTCAGCTGATTATGGGTTTTCTTTTGTTTCGCAGAGCAAAGGTTTTCAACCTGTCCACGGAAGCAGTGTCCTTCTTCCAATAAAAGCAGGTTGTCGTACGAAAGCGATTTAACGTTGATTTTTTCCTGTTGAAAATACTTGAGATGTTCGGCAGTGTATAACAGAATAGGTTCGTAAAAAATCGGGATCTCCCGGATTTCGCGGTCGTCAACCGGTGTTACCAATATGGCAACATCCAAACGATTTGTTTTTAACATTCTGATAATCTCTTCGGTTTGCAATTCCATTACCGTAAAAGATGTACCGGGATGTTTCTCCAGGAACTTATTTAAAAACTTAGGCAATAGGTAAGGCGCTAACGTAGGAATAACACCGAGGCGAAATTCACCTTCGATGGAATCTTTTTCATTTCGAATGAACTCCTTTAGATTCTTAATCTCTTGTAAAATCTGCCGCGCCCTCGAAATAATAATTTCCCCTGACTTTGTTGGCTTTAACGGCTGACCTTTGTCAAAGATTTTAACGCCGAGCTCATCTTCAAGCTTTTTAACCATCATACTGAGCGTGGGTTGTGTCACGTTACAGAAATTTGCGGCTTTGGCATGGTTCCGATGAATATCCAGCGCAATTATATATTCCAGTTGTTGCAAGTTCATTCGATTGCGCTCTAATCTAAAACGGTGTCATAAACAAAACTAATAAGTTGATAACAAATATCAATATTGTTTATAACATTTCCATTGCTATTTTCGCGGCATCATTAAATAAAAAATTTTTAAGACGTATGACAAAAGGTATTTTATCAGTAGGTCAGACTTTCCCTAAGTTCAAGAAAAGTGCAGTAGTTTCCCTTGAAAAAGGAAAAGAATTTTACGACGTCTCTTCGGATGAATTGGTAAACGAAGAAGGTCGCTGGACGGTGATGTTTTGGTGGCCAAAAGACTTCACATTTGTTTGTCCTACAGAAATTGCAGAATTCAACAAAAATTATGGAGAATTCAGAGATCGTAATGCCAACTTAATTGGCGCTTCAACAGATTCTGAATTCGTTCACCTGGCGTGGAGAAAAAATCATGACGATCTGAGAGATCTTAAGTTCCCTATGCTGGCCGATACATCAAAAACCCTGGCCGAAGATTTGGGTATTCTTGAAGCAAATGAAAAGGTTGCTTATCGTGCAACGTTTATCATCGATCCTCAGGGTATCGTTCGTTGGGTAAGTGTAAATGACCTCAATGTAGGCCGCAACGTGAAAGAAGTAATCCGCGTGCTGGATGCATTGCAAACCGACGAACTCTGTCCTTGTAACTGGGAAAAAGGAAAAGAAACGATTAAAGCTTAAAGGTTCAAGCGGTTCAAGGTTCATGGTTTAAGGTTCAAAGTTAGGCGTTCGAATAACACCAGAATTTCGACATTGTTTGAAATTTGATGTTTGGTTACGACGACATGGAACTATATTAAAATTAAAAATTATGGAACAAGTAATCTTAACATATTCAGAAAGCACGCAGGAGTTTCTCGAGTTTTTACAATTGGAGAAAGATTATCGTACGGAGGCGCTCGACTTGCTGGAAGAAGGAAAGTCGCGATACCTGGCCGATTTAAAAATCAATTTTAAAAATTCTTTTGAGAGTGAGTTTCTTTCTAAGAAGGAAATCGTGCTTCTTGGTGTAGCGCTGGCTGTCAACGCGAGCAATGGTATACTTCGTGATTTCTTTAAAAGAAAAGCAGAAGCAGAAGGTGTTACAGCGGAAGAGGTCGCGGAAGCCGTGGCATGTTCGTCCTTATTGAGCGCAAATAATGTCTTTTATCGTTTTCGCCATTTTCTTAACAAAGAAAAATACGACGAGATCCCTGCACGTATTAAAATGAATATCATGGCTCGCCCGGTAACGGGAAAAGAGTTCTTTGAACTTATTAGTCTTGCAGTGAGTGCCGTAAATGGTTGCGAAATGTGTGTAAAGTCACATGAAGCATCCCTGCTCGAACTCGGCAGCAAGGAAGAACGGATTTTTGAAGCCGTACGCCTTGCTTCAGTTATCACGAGCTTAAGCAAAGTGGTGTATTAACATTCATCTGATTTATTTTCTAAGGACCCGGGCAAAACGTCCGGGTTTTTTATTATAAAACACTGACAAGCACGTGTTAACATCTTGATTTATTGATAATCTTTCGGACTTACCACTTTCGGCAGGCATTTTGTGTCTAAGTATAAAAATTAAAAATATCATGCGTTATACATTCATTCTTGTATTCCTTTTTACCTGTTCAGGTGTTTTTGCACAACACGAGGCATTTGAAGGCGAACCTTTTATTGAAGTAACAGGTATTGCCGAAACCGAGATCGAACCAGATGAAATTACCTTGTTAATTCGCTTAAAAGAATTTGAAGAAAACAGGAGTAAAACTGATCTTGAAAAACTCGATAAAGATTTCCTTGCTGCCCTAAAGAAAAGCGGAATTGAGAAGAAAAGACTCTTACTTGCCGACGCGGGTTCTAAACTTGACAAACTGGGCAAGCGAGATAAAGATGCATTTCGGGAAAAATCATATGAATTGATGCTTACGGGAGCTGCAGAAGTTGACAAATTATTGACTGCGTTGCAACCCGTTGCCGTAGACCTTGTTACTATCACCCGTGTACATCATTCACAATTGGAGAAGCATAAGCTTGATCTCAAGCTAAAGGCGCTTCAGGTCGCCCGATCGAAAGCAGAATTGTTGTTAAAAGCAATTGGTAATGAAGTGGGGAAACCCCTGATGATTCGCGAATGGGATAATGAGCCAATACCGATGGCAAAAGCCAACGTTATGATGCGGCAAGAATCTGTCGGTTTTGCAGATGAAGCCAGTATGGAGTTTAAAAAAATCAGGCTTAGAGCGCAGGTTCACGCGCAGTTTGAAATTAAATAACAGATTCAAAAAGCTGTTTATATCTCTTAAACTTTGAGAATTTTGAACTTAAAGTGACGTCTATTCACCTTACGTTAAATGAAATTGTGACTAAGCTGACAAAGTGAAAACTAATGATGTCGTCTCATTTCATCATTCAATCTAAAGGCATGCCAGAAGAAAGCCACAAAGAATAATATCACCGACACTAAAACGATCAACATAACAATAGTTGTTGTTTGCAATCCAAAGATCGGCATAACAGTAAGGGCTATATTGACCAAAGTGGGGGGCTTGTAACAAAGGTAAGATCGGTTGACTTTTTGAAGCTTTTACCGCAAACCGCGGGTGTAAATTCCGAACATAATTATGGATCCTTGCGTTATATTTGCAACTGTTTAATTGAAAACCAATAATTTATGTTAAAAAGAATGATTCGAGTGCTGTTGGTTGTAATGATGGGAATCCTCCTCAACCCGGCTATCCAGGTATATGGGATGTATGAATTTCAGGATACCACGCTTACTCCCCGGGACTGGTTCTTACGCGATCCTGAAACTGACAAGGTGCAAGGCTTGAGCGTTGAACGCACGTACGAGACCTTATTGAAAGGGAAACCTTCACGCACCGTTTTGGTAGCGGTTATTGATTCGGGTATTGACATCGAACATGAGGATCTCAAAGATGTGCTTTGGATTAATGAAGATGAGATTCCTGAAAACGGTATTGATGATGACAAAAACGGATACGTCGATGATATCCATGGATGGAATTTCATTGGTGGAAAAGAGGGAAATGTGGATGCCGATACCTATGAAGTTACGCGTGAATATGCTCGCCTTAAACCGAAATACGAAAACTTCGACGAAAAGGATCTCAACAAAAAAAATAAAGCAGAATACGAATATTGGAAACGCGTTAAAACCAAATATGAACGCGATTCTAAATTTAATAAAGAACAATTCGATCAGTATAACCAGCAATTCGAATTGTACACCAACGCACTCGCAACGATTAAATATTGTGACAGCATCTTAACTGTTAAACTCGGTGCGCCAGTTTCAAAGTCATCGCTCGCCAGTATCGCTGAGACGAACGATACCATAATGTTCGCTAAACAAACTTTAACAAAAGTGCTTGAAAATGTGCAGGGCGATATCGCAGTGAATGAGTTTGTCACTGAACTGGCAGCGTATCTTGAACAACTCAACGAAGGTGTTGAACACTATCGCGTAGCGGTTGAGTACGGTTACAACACGGAGTTCAACTCGCGCACCATCGTGGGAGACGATATCAATAACCTCAAAGAAAAAGGTTATGGCAATAACGATGTCGAAGGACCTGATGCAAGTCATGGTACACACGTGGCCGGTATTATAGCCGCCAATCGAAAAAACGAAATCGGAATAAATGGCATTGCCGACAATGTTCGCATCATGTCGGTTCGCGCTGTGCCAAACGGTGATGAACGCGATAAGGATGTGGCGAACGCTATTATCTATGCCGTGGATAACGGTGCACAAATCATCAACATGAGTTTCGGAAAATCATTTTCTCCGCAAAAAGAAGTGGTGGACAAAGCGGTGAAATATGCTGAATCTAAAGGCGTACTTTTAATTCATGCTGCCGGCAACGATGGTAAAAACCTGGATGAAGAGCAGAACTATCCTACTAAAAAGGTAGGCAAAGGAGAAATAAAAACGTGGCTTGAAATCGGTGCGTCTGCCGCGGGAGCAGAAGATGAACTTGTGGGATCGTTTTCAAACTACGGAAAAAAATCAGTTGATCTCTTTGCTCCCGGTGTAGAAATTTACTCTACTACGCCTGATAATACGTATAAAGAATTTCAGGGAACCAGTATGGCATCTCCCGCCACGGCCGGAGTAGCTGCCATCATCATGTCTTATTTTCCACACCTCGATGCTGAGCAGGTGAGGGATGTACTGCGCAAATCAACCCGTACTTTCGATGAGCTTAACGTTTCCAAGCCAGGAGACGATGAACCGCAGGAAGTTAAATTCACAGAACTAAGCAGTACAGGTGGTATTGTCAACGCTTACGAAGCGGTAAAACTTGCTTCCACCATTCCGGTGAAAACACCTAAGAAATAACCGAACACAAAACGTCCGGTTTCGATACAAAAAGTACCGTCATTACAATGGCGGTATTTTTTTGTGCCACCTTTATCTTAAAAATACCACGGCTAACGGTATGGATATACGTAAATTATACCGACCAGTATACCGAATAACCGTGTAACCCTTGTATCTAAAAACCCAGGTGTACTTTTAAGGATGAAGAAATATCCGCCATGAAGCGGGTTACACAGTAATACAAAGTGGACTAGCTTTCCTGTATACAACAACCGTATACATGAACCCTTTTCCCCGACTGATCTTCATCATCGTACTTGCCGTGCTTACCTGCAACAGTACGAAGGCTTCTCCCCGTGCCGGATTTTATTTGCCGGATTCTCTTCAGCAAGTCACATTAACCTATCGTAACATCAACAATCTTATTCTCCTTCCAGTGATCATCAACGATAGCATACAACTGAATCTCATTCTTGATACAGGATGCAGAAACCTCGTCTTATTCGGAAAGAGATTTCAAAAATTATTTATTGCTGAGCCAGGAAAAAAAGTACAGTTCTCCGGACTTGGTTCAGGTCGGGCTATTGTCGGGTCACTTTCCCTGAACAACAAAGTAAAGATCGGCGCCGTGTTAGGTGAACACATCCCTATTGTGGTCATCCCGAATCGCAATCTGTTTGGATCATATCCCCGAATAGACGGCGTAATAGGTTATGAAGTCTTCACCAGATTTGAGATTGAGCTAAATCCGGTACATCAAAAAATTACCTTCCGCCCCGGGTATTCCGGATCATTACCTTTGGGCTACACGCACATTCCGTTACGTATAGAAGATTCAAGACCAATTATGGATGGCAAAGTGGTCTTCGATGTCAATGAAACACAACAATTTAGTTTAATGATAGATACGGGATCAACATTGGGTTTACTTTTAAAGACATCTTCGTCCAGAGAAGCTACTACTAAAGGAAAACGATCAGTACTTGGACGCGGCTTCAATGGCATCATGGAAGGAATTCTAAGAAAAAGCAAAAAGCTGATTCTTCATAAGATGGAAATTGATATGACTGAAACCGCCGTGGTATATTCATCTTCTTACACGCATGCTTCCCTCGGCATGGAAGTATTGAAAGATTATTCCCTTATCCTGAATTATAGCAAGGCGTATGCAGGATTAAAAAAAATAATCCAGGGTGACATTCCCGAAAGTATTTAAAAGAAGTACTGACAGGATTTAGTAAAGAAAAAAAGCATTATTACGGGAAGGATTGTATTAAACCAGTGTGATTATATCGTACCTGACGGCACTAACAAAAATCCAGATTCGTTTTCTACCCTTATTGCATCCTTACGGGGTTAAGCAACACGTTCATTTCATCCGATCTTGTGCCTACATATAGGCAGGGAACATATTGTTAGTAAATAGAGTTTCGTTAGTGGCATTAAATTCTAAAGGCACGCTTTGTGATGCCACAGAGACAAAACGACACCAATAAATGCAACTATGAAGATGGCATATCTTCTTAGTGCCCTGGTCTCTTAGTGGCGTTAAATTCGAATGGCACGCTTTATGCCAATGTGGTCGTTTAAAAAAAGAATAGTAAATTTAATACTTAGTTTTTTTAACATAACCCACACAACATGAACCAGGAAGTACATTGGAATAACATTGCCACCAGTTACGATGATGAAATCTTTGATGTATTTAAATCCGACAAGAAAAAAGTTCTCGCCAAATACTTTAAAAAACATGCAAACAGAAGAAAAGATGCAACTGATTTCGGATGCGGCACAGGCAAAGCATTACCCTTCCTTTCTCCTGGCTTTAAACATGTGCTCGCGCTTGACATTTCGCAGGAGTGTATCGTGATCGCAAAGGAGAGAAACTTCAACAACGTTACTTTTAAACGTGCGGACCTTACAAGACAATCCGTTAAACTTCCCCCCGCACATTTTGGATTGTGTGTTAACGTGGCCATTCTTCCAGAACTTGCACAAAATCGCGCCATCATTAAAACAGTAAAGCGTGGATTGCGAAAGAATGGTACAGCAATCTTTGTGGTCCCTTCTATGGAGTCTATGCTTTTTGCCTCATGGCAACTCCTGGAGTGGTACCGTAGAGAGAAGGTCTCACCGGAGCATATTCCTGGCGACGAATTGAATTATTTCGACCGGAATAAAACAGATCTTATTCAGGGTATCATTAACATTAACGGTGTTCCTACCAAGCATTACACAGCACCTGAGATACACGTGTTGTTTGAAGAAGCGGGACTAACCGTAACCGCACTCAAAAAACTGGAATACGATTGGAACACAGAATTCGATTCGCCGCCTTCCTGGCTTAAAGCACCATACCCATGGGATTGGCTGATTGAATGCAAGTCTGTTAATTAAGGACTTTAACATTTCATTAACGCGCTATAGTTGGTAAGCGTGTGTATATTTTCCACCATTATAAAAAATGAATATGAAAATCATACACACACTCTACTTTTTTCTGCTGAGCGGAATTGTCCAGGCGCAGTTGCATCTACCCGAACTTAGCCCGCGAAGTTACCTGAAACAAGAAGTAGGATATACAAACATTACTATTTCGTATGGACGACCCGCAACGCGTGGTCGTGTGGTTATGGGGGAAGTTGTTCCCTACAACACACTATGGCGAACTGGTGCAGGTGAAGGAACCCAGATTTCTTTCGATCGACCCGTTACAATCGCAGGTAAAAAAATTCCAGCCGGGACTTACGCATTCGTCACTATACCTGATCGCGATCAATGGACCGTGTTACTCAATACCGATACCAGCAAAATTTATGGCGACCCTGCTGAATATGATTTAAAATTTGAAGCGCTTCGATTTAGTGTAACTCCGCAAAAATCATCGCGGTTTTATGAATCTCTTACCATTGACTTAGATATTACCAACTACAATGCTGACTTATACCTTTCATGGGAGAATACACAAATTCATTTTCCAATTCTCACACATACAGATGAAGAGGCACTAAAACATATTGCACTATCCCTTGAGAAAAATCCCGGGAACGACGAGATGTACGCTGCGGCAGCTTACTACTACTTTGTGAACCAAAAAGATCCTGACCAGGCGCTTCAATTCATCAACAACGCCTTAAGCATAAAAGAAGACCGGTGGTATTACCTACAGAAAATTGACCTGCTAATCCGATTAAAAAATCACAGTGAAGCTATTGTTTTAACCGAAAAAACAATTGAATTCCTAAGAAGAACAAAACCAATTGAATGGGAGCATACTGTAAAAAGCATTGAAGCAAAACGCAATAGCTGGCCCCATAAATAAGGATGCAGCAATAGCTAAAGACCCTGCCGAGGCATGGGCCGTCCATCTCAGCAAGCTTGGAAATGACAACGTGGCTAGCGTTAAAGCACCTTAAATCGTTCCATCATGCCATTCATCAAAATCCAAGCTTCCGTCTAACCAGTTTCAATTTCGCATTTCGAAAAACCATTACCTTCGTAGGCTAAGATCGATATGCATACAACCTTATTTACCTTCAACGCCTTAAAACTAATCATCCTTGCAGGATTACTTCTAACGTACAGTCATGCCGTTAAGGCGCAAAATCCCAATGAGATTACAATCACCGGCAAAGTGATAGATTCGGTATCTGCGGTTCCCGTAAGCTTTGCCACGATCCGGGTTTTTAAAAGCAACGCAGGCACGATCGTAACCGGAAGTATTAGCGGCGAAGATGGATCATTCGCTATACCAGTAGCTCCAGGGCAATATTACGCAGAAATAGACTTTATGGGCTTTCAATCGCAGCGCACAAAAGAATTTACGTTAACGGAGAATCAAAAAAACTATGCGCTACCGGTTATAAGACTGACTACTTCTGTAAGTCAACTTGATGAGGTAGTTGTTCAGGCTGAAAAAAGCAGCATGGAGCTAACGCTCGACAAAAAAGTTTTTAACGTCGGACAGGATCTGGCAAATGCAGGCGGATCAGCAACAGATATTCTTACCAATATACCATCCGTCTCTGTTGATCCGGAAGGAACTGTTAAACTCCGCGGGAGTGATAATGTTCGTATTCTCATTGACGGTAAGCCCTCCGGACTGGTGAGTTTTAAAGGTGGCAGCGGATTGCAACAACTCCAGGCTAGCATGATTGAGCGTGTGGAAGTGATTACAAATCCTTCTGCACGTTATGAGGCAGAAGGCATGGCAGGAATTATTAATATCGTTTTGAAGAAAGAAAGAACACAGGGCTTCAATGGATCTTTCGAACTGATTGGCGGCTATCCAACCAATTTCGGTGGCGCAGCTAATCTGAACTACAGGCATAAGAAACTCAACTTTTTTATCAACTATGGGATTGCCTACCGGAAACAACCTGGCGGAGGAACGTTGTACCAGGAAGTTACGGATGAAAATAGTAATATCACATCCATCCTCGACCAAAAAAGTGATTTCTCCGTCATCGGATTCAACAATAACATTCGTGGAGGGCTGGATTACTACTTCAGCGAAAAAAGTATTCTTACCGGATCGTATCTCTACCGCAGAAGTGATGGGCAACGGATTACACACATCCGCTATAATAATTTTACATCCCCTAATGATCTTCAAAATACAATACGCCGAAAACAGGACGAAGATGAGATAGAGCCGAACTCCGAGTATTCGCTGATCTATAAAAAATCATTTGCTAAAAAAGGCCATGAGTTGACTGCTGAAATTAAATTTTTAGATAACTGGGAAAACTCCGACCAACTTTTCACGGAACGCTACTTTAATCCTGACGGCTCTGCAGATCCTTCACGTGACAGTGTTGAGCGATCTGTGAATGACGAATTTGAAAAACACTACCTTTTCCAGTTCGATTTTACAAAACCAATTGGAAAAGAAGGAAAATTCGAAACTGGCATACGCAGCAGTTTCCGGGATATGGTGAATGACTATATCGTTACGCAACGCAATGTGTCAGGTGAGTTCGAGGCCATTGAAGGATTGGATAACGTATTTGTGTACGACGAAAACATCCATGCCGTGTACGCGATCTATGGTAATAAAATCAATAAGATTTCTTACCAGGCTGGCCTGCGCGCGGAATGGACGGATGTAAAAACGACGCTGCGAAAAACCAGTGAAGTTAATCCCCGTGAGTATGCGAATCTTTTTCCCAGTGCCCACTTCACCTATGATATGCCACGCGACAACGCCATTCAATTAAGCTATAGCCGAAGAGTAAGGCGCCCGTTTTACAATGACCTGAGTCCTTTTATGACGTACTCCGATAAGCGAAATTATTTCAGCGGCAACCCTGATCTTGATCCTGAATTCAGTAATGTGTTTGAAGTTGGTCACATAAAATATTTTGATCTTGGATCATTGTCTTCGTCCATTTATTATCGTGACACGCATGGCAAAATCGATCGTATCAGAACGGTGGATGAGCTGGGCAACGCCGTTACCCTTCCGGAGAATTTAAATTCCGAAAAGGCCACAGGAATTGAATTCGCCATGGGTTACACACCTTATGAATGGTGGAAGCTTGATTTTAATTTTAATTTCTTTTATTCCGAAATCGACGGAAGCAACATCACGGAAACGTATAAAGCCACAACATATAGTTGGTTTGTTCGTCAGACGTCACGTTTTACGTTGCCTAAAAATTTAAATATTCAGTTGCGTGGAAATTACGAAGCGCCTCAAAATACAGCACAGGGAAAACGGAAGGCGCTGTACTACGCTGACTTTTCCGTCAGTAAAGATGTATTCAACAGACGCGGCACGATTACCTTCAACATTTTAGATGTATTCAATTCCAGAAAAACGCGATCAATAACAGAGGGAACAAATTTTTATACAGAAAGTGATTTCCAATTCAGACAAAGACAGTTTAACCTTACGATAAATTACCGGATCAACCAGTCTAAAACCAAAAAAGATCCGCTCGATGAAAACTAATACCAACGCAAACACGCCGATTATGAAATTCTGTTTACCCCTGCTCCTGACTTTTATGTTCGTCTCCTGTAGCGACGCTACTAAAAACCAGGATAGCCCATCCGTTGATATCGAAGGAACCTGGCAGTTGGTTTCTTCCGTTCAGATACAAAACGATTCTACGCATACCGATGATCTCTCCGGTCAAAAGATGATTAAGATTTTGAACAAGACCCACTTCTCTTTCCTGCGTCACGACTTAGACTCTGGTAAATCGGCATCACCCGTTTTTGTTTCAGGCGGCGGTCGCTATTTCTTCGAAGACCAAAAATATACTGAGCACCTGGAGTATTGTAACTTCAGAGAATGGGAAGGCCATGAATTCGATTTCGAAGTAAAATTTATTGGCGATACACTGATCCAGCAAGGTGTTGAAGAGATTAAAGAACTTGGGGTGAATCGTACGATTATTGAAAAGTATGTTAGGATCTAGGAAGGTACGGGGACGAGGTAAAAGGTACGAAATACGGGACGAATACAAAGTACAAGAGACGAAGCACGAGGCATGAAGTGTGAGTGACGATGTATAAGGTGCGTAATAGGACAACGAAGATATGGAAAGAGGCTGCCCATGTTGGGCAGCCTCTTCTGGTTTAGACCAATACTGGTGCGTTTTCGAATACCGGATAATCAGTATATCCTTCAGCTTCCGCGGAATATAATAAATTATAATTCGGTTGATTGAACGGTAACTTTTTCTGAAGTCTTTGTACAAGATCTGGATTTGCAAGGAAGGGCCGACCGAACGCTACCAGATCGGCTTTATCTTCAAGTGCTTCTCTGGCTTTATCTGCATTGTAATCGCCGGCAACTATCAGTGTATTAGTAAAATTTTTCCGAATAGTTGTCAACAGGTCATTTGGAAGTGACTGCGTAATAACGTGTAGATAAGCAATATCAAGATCGTTCAATTGTTTTGAAAGATAATCGTATGTTTCATCTACATCAGCATAAACTGGTGTTTCATTAAACGTGCTGTAAGGCGAAAGGCGAACACCGACCTTTTCTTTTCCGATAGCACCAATGATGCCTTTTACAATTTCCAATAAAAAACGTGAACGATTGGCCACGCTTCCACCATACGCATCGGTGCGTTGATTTGTATGTGGATTTAAAAATTGTTTTACAAGATACCCGTTAGCGCCATGAAGTTCTACACCGTCAAATCCGGCTTTGATGGCATTCTTAGCTGCTTCAATATGTTCCTTTATGGTAAGGCGAATGTCTTCAGCGGTCATTTCTTTTGCTACTGGAATATCGAGGCTACCTTTTCCGTCTACCCACATTTTTGTTTCTTTCAGTGGCACAGCGGAAGGAGCCAGTACCTGCGCACCTTGCGGTAAATTATCTGGATGAGTGATGCGTCCTGTATGCATGATCTGTATAAAGATTTTGCCATCTCGTTCGTGAACTGCATCCGTTACTTGTTTCCATGCAGCAACCTGTTCTTTATTGAAGATACCAGGAATTCGCGCATAGCCAAGACCGTTGGGTGAAGGAGATGTACCTTCAGTGATAATCAACCCTGCCGAGGCACGTTGTGCATAATAGGTTTGCACCAGTTCGTTGGGTTTATTGCCCAGCGCGCGACTACGTGTCATGGGGGCCATCACGGTTCGATTCTTTAAGTCGAGGTTAGCTAATTGGTAAGGGCTGAAGAGTGTCGTCATAAAAATACATTGGTTTATTTAAACATTTATATATTTAAGTTTATCGATGTATTTAAGACGAAAAAAAACTCTTATTCGTTCCGTAATTTTTCTAAAAAAGTTGAAAATTGTTCTAAAGCCTTGGTATTCAAGGTATATTTTAGATTACGTCCCTCCTTTTCCGGTTCAATAAGCCCTGCCTGGACCAGAATTTTTACGTGATGGGAAATGGACGGCTGGGTCAGGTCGATCACGTCCTGAATATCAGCACAGGGTGCACAGCCACCCTTTTTGGTTATATGAAGTAATATACTGAGGCGGTTCTTATCACCCAAAGCCTTGGCGATCGTTTCAATCGCCTTGATATCAATAGTTTTTATTGTTGCCATGATTGTAGGTATACAAACGTATGAAGCATTTTATCGTTATAAAAGTTCAGACCTTTCGATTATGAAAGATACCAAGTAAGGTCATTACAAACAATAAGAACGCAACGACAACCAAAGCGATACGAAGGTTTTGCCAATCGGCGATGAAACCGATAACCGGAGGCCCTAACAAAAATCCAGTATATCCTACGGTGGTTACCATGGCGAGGCCAACTCCGGAAGGAAGATCTTTTGTGCCTCCGGCAATGCTATAGGTAATGGGGACGATCACGGATAACCCCAGACCGACAAAGAACGATCCTGCGATTACAATACCCGCCTCAGGAAATACTAAGGCGGCGCATAAACCGCTGGTGCTTACAAGTCCCCCTGCAATAATGAGTTTCCAATCGCCAAACATAGCCCTGGCTTTATCGCCAAAGATTCTACCCAACGTCATGGCCGTAGCAAATGTGGACAGGGCAATGGGCGCTAAAGTTTTACTGGTATGTACAACGTTTTCCATATAGTTTACCGACCAATCTGCCATAGAACCTTCTGCTAACATACAACAGAATGCAATTATTCCTATTCGGACCAGCGCACCGTTCGGCATCCTGAATAACGGGCCTTCATGTTTTATTGATGGATCGGGCTTATCGTGTACGAGGCGTTTGCTAAACCATATTGTTACCAGCAGCGCCCCTGCTACCACTGTTGAAAAATGATAAAACAAATCGAAAGAGAACTCAACAAACAAGGCACCACTCCATGCACCCAACGCCATGCCTATACTAATAAAGCGTGAAACGAAGTCATGATGGGACGATTGTATGCTTGCTCTACCATAACTGCCTGTGCATTCATGGCTACGTCGAACATGCCTGTGGCTATACCCAGCAAAAAGTATAAGCCCATCAACACCATCCAATTTGGCATAAACGGAATTAGTGGAATAACGGCACAATAGATTAAGGCTACAACGATGGTGATCTTCCGGCTTCCGTTTTTTATGATTGCCCATCCGGTAAAGGGCATGGCACCTACCGCTCCCATTGAACACGCCAGTAACACCAAACCGATGGTTCCATTGTCGGCACCATAAAGTTCCTGTATCCTTGGCAATCGCGAAACCCAATTGGCATAGATAAAGCCATTGATAAAAAACGCGGCATTAACAGCAAGGCGATTTTTGAGTAAAGGTTTCAATGCCGTTTCAATGTGTAAGCCGCAGATGAAGTTAATTCAAATTCATTTCCTTCACGGAAAAAGTACACTGACCTGATCCTGCTAATCCGTTGGTGGTTAATCCCTCCACAACAACCTGATATTGTCCAGACAGATCAGAAGTATAAAATTCCAACTCATAAATTCCCTGATCATTGGTTGTTACATTTGGCGACCAGAAAAGTAGGTTTCGATGATCCGGTATACGCGCATTTCTTTCCGCTTGTTTTTCATATTGTGGTGAATAAAACTCCAGCTGACGTTGTAAGCCTTCATAATCAACAACCAAGGCCCGTGGATCAAGCTGGAATCCGCCCAGGTCGCCCTGATATGTTGAATAACTCACGATTCCAGGTGCTATGATCGGCCCCACGTAAAACGTATTCATCACTACGTCAAGCCGTTTAACTTTCAAAGGCGAAAAAGCCATGATTCTGTCTACATCGAACACTGGAACACCATCAAGCAACACAAGCGGATCATCGGGAAGAATACCACCTTCCTCCTGATTCACGACAAGAAAGTGAAATCCGTCCCGTTTCTTTCTCACCAAAACACCCGGAACATACTCTCGCATCACTTCTTCCATCACCGGGAAACGGGTATAGGTATCAAGAAAGTAACGCTGATTAGGTTTACCATAAAAAGGCAAGCTATCTGTGTTGCTCTTCACCACTTGCTCAAGGCTTTCCCGGTTATATATGTCCTGAATTTGCATGCCCATACTTCTTGTAAGCAGGGCATCAGCACGTCTTTCTGATAGATGTAACATTGGAACCTGTACCGTTGCATGCGCGGTGCTGAATGGATTATCCACCGTGATTGTTAACGTACTGTCGCGTTGAGTATTGGTTTGAATAACCAGCTTTCGTGCTCCTGAAAGGTTCGATGTTTCATAAAAAATCTCCCCTTGGGGGTTACTGCGCGCGCCATAGAGGGAAACCATTTTTCCCGGCGAAGACATGTAGGTCAAAACGCCAGCCACAGGACTTCCATTACTGGACAATACTTTAGCTTTAACAAGGTGCCCGCGATATTCAGGTATAAACGAATACGCAGGTGCCTTTCCAAAAACATCTTTCCAGGTGAAGCGTCTCCAACCATGGGTGAGCATTAAGTTATCTGCGCATTTTTTTACCAGAGAATCACTGCTGTTAAAATAATATGCCGGCGATTCAACCTCACCTTTTAAATCGGAGGAGAGAAACAGGTATTCAAAGATGCCATCCGTTGGTGGTAATGATAAGGAATCCAATTTATACACCGATATCGATAGATTTGCCTGTGCAGGTTCATCCACTGAGGCAGTGTTTATTTTCAGGGAAACCTTTCTTCGAATGCCATATTGTTTTTGATCCGTTTGTACCGTAGCAGAAAGTTTTTGTTCCGGCATCTTAAAATACAATCGCTCACACACCGGATTATTGTTCGTATCAAAAATTGTGAGGTGGGAAATCCCATCTGGCAGTTTATCTTTTGATATGACAAAGACGGCATCTTCAGGGTTAACGGGTTTAACTTCAGCATGGACGAGAAAATTTCGCGCATGAACCAAAAGTCCGGCAACGGCACGTAATCTCAAATTTTCGTCACTAAAGCGTACGAGAACTTTAAGCATAGTATCGGTGCTATCACTTACCTCCATGACATAACCGTTTTCTTGTACCGTCGGAAAGGGATGAACAGACGTGTGTCCTGATTCATCCACCAGCACAGCGCGGTACGTAACGTCCACCATCGGTGTAAAATAAAAGCTTCCAAGGCCGAATTTCAACGGTACTGCCATCGCAACGGTATCACTATTGGAATCTGTAATGATAACCTTTCCGGAGATCGCCTTTTGTTCAGTTCCTGTCATTTTAAATGCAATCCGACTTCTCAGACCGGCTACCAGGTTACCGCCTTCCGGAAAGAGGTCTAATGTATTCTTAATTGTTGGCGCGTCTTCTTCAGCACCTGACTCTGCTTTTACAAAGGGATTTACGATGCTGATGGCTTTATGAAAGTAAAAAGCAGGATCAAAGTTCTTCATCCATTGTGTATGGGCGCGCACATAGTAATTACCGGATGAAAGTGTAGCCGGAATAAACAAAGACCCACCGCCACCATTTTCCCGTAATGATACTTTGGTCTGCAATACAGGTTTATGATCCTTATCCATTACTTCAACATACGCTACTTTACTAATATCCATTGGCCTGTGCAGGCTTGCATCTACGGCATAAATTTTAAACCAGAGTATTTCACCGGTTAAAAGAAAAGTCTGATCCAGGTGGAGATACAACTTCTCCTGTAAAGCATGTTCACGATAAGATTTAAATGATTGCTCGAAATTATCTGTGGGCTTTTGCGCCAACCCTGTTTGTGCGATACAAACAAAGCATACCAGGTTCAATACAACAATTATTCTTTTCATTCGGTGTATAAAGATCATGGCCAGAATTCAGGTTTTGTAGTAACACCTCCATACACTCTACAATCCAGACATTGTGTATTGGCAATACTATAGCCAGCCGGCTTAGTGTCCATTCCAACATAAAACGGAGAAACAAGTAAAGTTCCAGTGGCACGAAGGAGCAGCTCTTCCATTACAACATTTGTTAATTCACAATAAGGCCACCTGTATTCCCAGTAATCATCGGGTAAGTCTTCTGGTACAATATACATGTGATGTTCACTCACCTTAGCGCCATAAAATAATCCAATTACAGTTTCACTGGGATCACTTAAGTTAGTTATGTTGCCAATAACCTGACCAGGCATTGGATCGAAAAGACCACCCACATTTTCCGTCGTTTTGTATAAGCTTAACCAATATGAGTATGCCTCTTCCGTAAGCGCGATCTGTTGTACCTTGAAACTATACCGCTTGGTGATTTTAATCGACTCCCTTGGAATGGTAAGCAGCACATTATTTCGAATCATGTCTAAAGACAAATCTTCAGTTGTACCGATTAATATCGAGGTTGAGTTATCTGTACGCCAACAACGGTATATCTGATCTTCCAGTGCGCGAGGTTCGACTTCACCACCTTTAAGAACATACCCGGAATAAAATGGAACGGTGTATTCGTATATTTCTTCAAACTTCCAGCGATAATATTTACTCTTACCTGAAGGGTCACTGGTATTCAATTTAATTTCAAGGCCTTCAGGTTTTGGGTCCCAAAATACATCTTCGATCGGAGGTGTTTGTTTTATTTCCACGAATGCCGAAGCATATTCATTGTTTTCATGGCTTATTTTTATTCTGTACTTTTTATCAAAATCAACGACAACTTCTGAAATGCTGTACGTGCCAGGAGGATGTTCAATCAGGTTCATAACAAAACCATCCTGCTCCTCAAGTTGCACTGTTGCGTCAGAAACCGGAAGCTGTAAGTTTTCTTCTAACCCCATTGTTTTCGAAAGTTTAACAACAGCTGACGCGTTTGTGGCGTCCACAAAACCATCTACGACCAAATAGCTCGGTGCATTTTTAATTGCAGGTGGATCGTACGGTTCTACGCAACCCGTAATCACCAGCAAGGCGACCACCACCACGTCTTTGAATATATTGGTAACGTTCATAGGTCAGAATTTAAAATTATAGGTGATGGTAGGGATCGGCCGGGCAAAAACGGAAAGTTTATACCCTTTTACAGCTGTGCCTTCGGTAACAAAGTACACAGAATACGCATTTGCTCTACCCAGTACGTTGTAGATGGAGAATGTCCATGAACTATGCGCCAGTTTTCGCACCTTATGATTGCCTTCAAAGTTCAAAGAAATATCAGAACGGAAGTAATCAGGTATTCTGGCTCCATTTCTATCCCCATAAAATATTCTTTCTGTCCCTTCAAAGTTATACTTTCCAAGGGGCAGGGTAATCGGACGCCCCGTGCTATATACAATGTTCAGCGAAAAATTAAATCGACGGCTGAACTTATAATTGCCAATAAAATTAACAGCATGTGGTTTGTCAAAATTGCTCGGGTAATACGCGCCTTTGTTTACCCTTTCACTATTAAAATCGGAGACTACTTTTAGAAAAGAACGCGAGTACGTATAACTGATCCAACCATTAACTTTACCGGTTGACTTCTTGATCATAAATTCGAGTCCGTAAGCTTTGCCCCTGGCGTCGAGAACATCGGTTTCTATCTGTTCGTTGGATATCAACTCACCGCCGTCTTTATAATCGATCGTACTAAGTGTATTCTTATAATAAGCTTCAACGGAAGTTTCAATTCGATTGCCCATCAGGTTTTTGTATAAGCCTACAGAGAATTGATCACCCACCTGTGGTTTTATGTACCGGTCACTTAATTTCCAGGTATCAATCGGCGTAATCGATGTTGTATTGGAGAGCATCTGAACGTATTGCCGCATCCGGTTATAGCTGAATTTAACCGAAGCGTTTTCGGACAGCGAGTAGCGAAGTGAGACACGCGGTTCCATGCCATGGTAAGTGATAACCTTTTCTCCTTTACCATAAGAAAGGGTATCCGCGATATTATTTTTATGACGCGGCACACCCTCGCGATAAACATACACATCGCGTTCGCCAAAATTGGAATACAACGAATACCGCATGCCGAGATACACCGACAGCTTCGGCGTCAACTCATAATTGTCTCCGACATAAACAGCGCTTTCCAAACCCCTGTCGCGCTGAAGAACCTTGCTGCTATGAATGGATTCTTCGCCTTTTGGTTGAAGATCTCCTGGCGATATTCCATACCGTGTTACGCTTACCCCTCCGGTTAGATTGTGTTTGGCGTTCGGAAAGAAATAAAAGTCTGCCTTACCATTGACCTGCGCAATTGAAAAATCCATGTTAAACGCATCAGCCGGATTTTCGACGCTATTGATCGAATAACTGTAATTGCTATACGTACCCGTGAGGACGCCGTAAAATTTATTATTGAAAACATGTTTCCATTTCAACGAAGCGTTTCGGTCGCTGTAGGCATAAGCCGTATCACCATTTAATTTAAACTTGTCTTTACTGATATAACCCGAGAGATACAGGTTATTGTTGTCATTAATTTTATGCGAAATGTTAGCCGTTACATCGTAAAAAGACGCAGAACTATTCTTAAGCGCCTCCTCATCTAAACGGCGAAGCAACCAATTTGAATATGTTGATCTTACACCGACAACAAACGAAGTGCGTTCTTTCAATATTGGACCTTCCAATGTAAATCTTCCGGTAATTGGGCTTATTCCCCCTGCACCTGAGAATTTTTTAATATTACCCTCCCTGCTGTGTACATCTAAAACTGAAGATAACCGGCCACCATAATCAGCAGTGATGCCGCTCTTATACAGTTCAACATTTTTTAATACATCGGGATTGAATGTCGAAAAGAATCCAAACAAATGCGATGGGTTAAAAACAACCGCGTCATTGAATAAAATCAGATTTTGATTTGTTGCTCCACCGCGCACATTTATCCCCCCGGAGCCTTCGCCTACACTCTGCACACCTGGTAAGGCCAGCATAACCTTCATAATATCGGTTTCACCCAATGCCAGGGGTAGTTGTTTCATGGTGCGGATGTCCAGTTTTTCCATACCCATCTGCATACCCGTCACACGAATGTCTCGTTCCGATTCGATCACCACTTCTTTTAATGGTGTTACATCTTCTTCAAGCTCGATATCAAGGCGTCCATCAGCGTATAGCATAATCTGGCGAACGGTATTCTTCATCCCGATACTTTGTATTTTAAGTTCATGCCTTCCTTTCGGCAGCGTTAAAGAATAAAAACCAGTTTGATCTGAAGCGGCACCGATCATTGGATTCTCAATGTAAACCGATGCACCGATTATGGGTTCACCTGTAGCCGCATCACGTAATCTGCCCAGCACCGTAGCAGTACCCTGCAAGTCATTCGTTCGTGCACCCAATGCATAAAGTTTTGCTTCGGCAATTCTTTTCTTCTTCTCCCGCGTTTCATATGCTGAGTAATCAAAATCAATCACCGTACGCGCATGGCCTTCGGTATGCTGGTTGAAATAATCATCCGGCAAAGTATTAAGAATCGCCCTCCCCTTTGTAATAAAAACGCGATCGTTTGAATCTATGGTATAAAACAAATCTGTATCCTGAAACAATTCAGTAAGGAACTCCTTCAGCGGTTTGTTTTTCACATTGACATTAACCTTCATACTATCGGTCCATACGGGCTTGTAATAAAACCGATATGAACTCTGCGTTTCTATTTTTGCTACTACTTCGTTGAATGACAACCCGGAGAAATCACCTTCAATCAAATCTTTTTTTTGCGCCAACGCCGAAAACGAAACAAAGCAAAAACAAATCAAAACTAAAAACCAGGTGTATTTCATTTTGTTCCGGGGGTTAACGCATCATAATAGGAAGCTGCTGCTGTAAGGTCTGCGACGAGTTTGTCTTTTTTAAAACGGACCCGGTTTTTTTTCATCCATGATTTCATGGCTTGCTTCTGATCGGCGAAAATACCGAGTATATCACCTTTTCCTGAAACACGTAAATAGATCTCATCCTTCAGCATGTAATAACGAGTCTTCATTTTAAAGTAACGTTGAATTGACCTGTCTTCAATTTGTTCATTGAGCGTCTTGGTATGCCTGGCTACCAATTTAGATCTGCCTCCATACAACACTTCGTAAAAACCAGAAACAGGCAATCCTTTTCCTTTGTTTTGGGTTTCTATAAATTCAAAAGGAACAATTCCGATGGCAAAAGCACTTACGTCTTCAGCAACCAGTGCAATAGGCGTACTGTTAAACGATTCACTTACAATTTTATCCGACGTAAGATCATATAGAAGCGGGACACGGGTATATAGCCTGTTCTTATAATGCACACTTCCCCATTGCCATTCTTCCGTCAAGAAAAATGGATGCTCACTGTTCGTTGTTCGGGGCTCAACATATCTGGCACCGTTGTACAAACTGGATTGGTGCGTGATCTGTTGATTGTACAGCTTAATACTATTTTCTTTTGCTGCGGCAAGAAAGACGGAATCATCGTTAATGGTTTGCGCCGCGATTTGAGAAGTACAAAGTCCAATCAATGTGATTGTCTTAAAAAGAATCTTTAGCATAAACATGAACACAGGATAAGAACCTGAAAATAGCATTTTAAATCCAGCCGAGAACATCGTTCAGGTAATTATCGATAAAATATATCCACACAATCATTTGTTAAGAAAAAAAAAAGACCCCGTCATCGGAGTCTTTTAATTATTATCAGAATAAAACAGGATTACTTGGCGTATGCCACACTTCGCATTTCGCGAATCACCGTAACTTTTACCTGTCCCGGATATTGCATGTCACGTTCAATCTTCTGTGAGATGTCAAAACTCAACTGGCTTGCACGTTCATCGGTAGCTTTCTCTGCATCTACGATCACACGAAGTTCACGACCTGCCTGTATCGCATAACATTTTTCAACACCATCAAAACTCAAACCGAGCTCTTCAAGCTCCTTGAGACGTTTGATGTATTGTTCCATCACTTCACGTCTGGCACCGGGTCTTGCGCCGCTGATAGCATCACAAGCCTGGATGATAGGTGAAAGAATGTTCGTCATTTCAATCTCATCATGGTGCGCTCCGATCGCATTGCAGATAACAGGATGCTCCTTATACTTCTGCGCCAGTTCCATCCCCACAATAGCATGTGGTTTTTCCAGTTCTTCGGGCCATACTTTTCCGATATCGTGAAGTAATCCGGCGCGTTTTGCCTGCTTCACATTTAAGCCCAGTTCACTTGCCATGATCGCACAAAGATTGGCCACCTCGCGTGAATGTTGCAGGAGGTTTTGTCCATAAGAAGAACGGAAGCGCATACGGCCCACCATTTTAACCAGCTCGGGATGTAAACCATGAATACCAAGATCGATCACTGTGCGTTCGCCAATCTCGATGATTTCATCATCAATATTCTTGAATGTTTTTGCTACGATTTCTTCAATACGCGCAGGGTGAATGCGACCATCCTGAACAAGGCGGTGTAATGACAGACGGGCAATTTCACGACGTACAGGATCAAAACCAGAAATAATGATCGCTTCCGGTGTATCGTCTACGATGATTTCCACTCCGGTCGCAGCTTCCAGTGCGCGGATGTTTCTTCCTTCACGACCAATCACTTTTCCTTTGATATCGTCGCTTTCAATATTAAAAACAGAAACACAGTTTTCAATAGCATGTTCCGTCGCTGTGCGTTGAATGGTTTCAACCACAATCTTCCTGGCTTCCTTGGTGGCAGTGAGCTTCGCCTGCTCCATAATGTCTTTGATATAGCTGGAAGCACGTGTGCCGGCTTCATCTCGCAGGGAGGCAATCAACTGTTCACGCGCTTCATCAGCGGTAAGCTTCGAAATATTTTCGAGAACCTGAATCTTCTGCTGATTAAATTTATCGAGTTCCTCCTTGCGTTTTTTAACATGTTCGAGCTGGGCCGCAAGGTCCGTTCGGATATCATCAAGTTCGCCTTCCTTCCGTTTCAGGTTCTCCAGCTCTTTGTTAATGGTTTGCTCACGTTGTTTGATTTTTTGTTCGTTTGAAATGATGAGGTTTTTCTTTTTGTTGGCCTCTTCTTCAAACTCGGAGCGCATCTTCAGGATTTTTTCCTTGGCTTCCAGGATGCGATCTTTTTTTAGATTTTCAGCTGCAATCTCGGCTTCTTTGAGAATGAGTTTTGCTTTTTCAGAAGCATCCTCTTCGTTCTTTTGAATTCTTCGCTTATACAGAAAAGAACCGATCAGCAGACTCAGCACAATCGTAGCGATTATGCTTACCAGAATTACTATGACGGTATCAGACATAAAAAAATAGGGTTATACATTAACCCGGAATGCCGCCTTGGCTCGGAACGCAGAGATGAAGATCACAGTATGGATTGCGAAACCAGATGATTAAGCTGATTTACTTTTTCAAACACGGTCTGGTCAATAACATGGGTTGTTTCTTCTGCTGCCATTTTATCCACAAGGCAATCGAAGGCCACCATGGCCAGTAAATCTTGTTTGTCGTCTATTCCAAATTGCTCCCGATAGAATTTCAGCTTTTCATTGATGAGTTTGCCGGCCATTCTAACCCGCTCCTCGTCAGATCGCTTAACCTTCATGGGATACTCCCGGTCAGCAATTTTGATTTTTATAGAAAGTTCTTCCATCAATGGGCTCTTACGGTTGCTTTATCTGCTCAGGTGAACGATGCATTTATCAATCTCGCGAATGTATTCGTCCACTTTCTTCTTCAACTCCAGAACACTTCCGTCTTCCGGATTTAAATTATCCACAATTTTAGTGATTTTCAATTGATTGTGAAAACCCGTAATTTGTTCATCACGCGCCCGAATGGCTGCTCTCAACTCCTGGTTTTCGGATTTAATACTTTTTACCTCTTCCTTGAGGTTTTTATGCTCATTGACGAGCACCAGTATTTTACGTTCCAGTCCCGAAAGGTTAGACTTTAGAAGTTCCTGATCCATTTAACTCAAATTACAGATTACAATTGCCAATTTTCTATAAACACCAAATTACGAGTCAATCGCTAAAACACGCACTACTTTCTGATAACCGCACCCAGCTTTTGCTCAAATGCTGTCATTAACCGTTGCATTGTTTTGTCGATTTCCTCATCGGTCAGGGTTTTCGTTTCATCCAGCAGTGTAAAACCCAATGCGTAGGCTTTTTTATCCGCCGGAAGTTTTTCACCTTCATAAACATCAAACGCGATTATGTTTTTAATCAGTCGCTTTTCCGTATTATAAATTAACTTTCTGATCTCATCAAAGGCAACCTCACGGTTCAACACTAAAGAAAGGTCACGCCTTACCTCAGGAAATTTTGCCACTTCCTGAATTACTAACTTAGGGTTTGCTGATTGGAAAAGCAAGGCTGTATTTAGCTCGGCATAAAATATTTCCTGCTTCACGCCAAAATCCTTTAACAAGGCAGATTTTACCTTTCCTAATTTTCCAATCTCTTCTTTTCCACGCAAAATTTTTGAACCATAATCAAACAAAGGATCATCAAGCTTCTCCTGTTTTACGGATGTTAATCCCGATTTGATCAGTATATGATGTACGTGTTGTGCCACATCATAGTAGGAAACCGCCTCGGTTTTATGCTGCCAGTTTTCGGTTTCCACATGGCCCGACATGTAAAGAGCAAGACGTTCTTCTTCCTTGTAGACTGCCTCTTCCTTATAGTAAATCTTACCAAATTCAAAAAGCTTCAGGTCTTTCTGCTTCCTGTTGATATTATACCCACACACCTCAAGACCAGTAAACAACATGGTTTGACGTAATACACCCTGCTCTTCACTTAGCTTATTCAATATCTCCACCGGTTCACCCCGGAAAGTTAACTTATGTTTCTGCTGATAGGCCTGATTTGTAAGTGAGTTGGTCCATATCTCGAAAAAACCATTTCCGGTTAATAACTCACTCACACTACGTTTGAACCTGTCAAGATCCTTTACGGGAAATTCAGCGAGGTAATCCGTTCCCGCGACATCGGAAAGCTCCAGGTTATTAAACCCATAGATACGAAGCACTTCTTCCACGATATCCGCCGGTTGCGTTACATCAACACGATAAGGGGGAACAGCCACTGTAAACCCATCCTCACGCTTTTCAATAACATGAATATCCAATAATTCGAGGATGCTTGTTACAGTATCTCGCGGAATTACTTTTCCGATCAGCTTATTGATATAATCATCTTTTACAACAATGGTGCGGTTCTCAATCCGGGAAGGATAAATATCAATGATGTCGCATGACACCTTTCCGCCGGCAATTTCCTGAATTAAAAGTGCAGCACGTTTCAAGGCATAAACCGTGATGTTCGGATCAGTACCCCGTTCAAAACGGAACGACGCATCTGTTTTAAGCTGATGATGCATCGACGTTCGGCGCACATAATCCGCAGCAAAATGTGCACTTTCCAGGAAAATATTTTTTGTATCGGATGTAATTCCGGATTTGCTTCCACCGAAAACTCCGGCGATACACATTCCCTCTTCAGCATTGCAAATCATCAGATCATTTGCCCGTAATGTTCTTTGCTTGTTATCAAGGGTCGTGAATTTACTTCCCTCTGGTAGTGTTTTTACAATTACTTTTGCACCTGTAATCTGATCAGCATCAAAGGCATGCATCGGCTGGCCCAATGCGTGACAAACAAAATTGGTAATATCAACAATGTTGTTGATCGGCGTAAGCCCGATAGACATGAGCTTGTTTTTCAACCATGCCGGTGATTCTGCTACAGTGACACCTTCTATTGTTAATGCACTGTATCGCGGACACGCTTCCACATTCTCCACTTCAACCGGTATAACACGGTTTGTATTATCGACCTTAAAGTGCTCGACAGAGGGCCATTTGATCAATCGGTTTTTGGAAGCACGAATATCACGGGCTACACCGATGTGTGATGCAGCATCAGCACGGTTGGGTGTTAATCCGATTTCAAAAATAAAATCGGAGGCGATATTGTAAAGCTCAGCGGCTGGTGTACCAATCATCGTTTGCGCATCAAGCACAATTATCCCCGCATGACTTTCACCTAACCCAATCTCATCTTCAGCGCAAATCATACCTTCAGATTGTTCACCACGTATCTTCGCCGCTTTGATCGTAAAAGGTTCGCCACCGGAAGGATAGAGCGTAGTTCCCGGAACAGCGACAACCACTTTCTGCCCTGCTGCAACGTTGGGCGCACCACAAACAATGTTCAGCGGTTTTTCTTCACCAACATCAACGGTGGTAACGGAAAGTTTATCGGCATTCGGATGTTTGGCGCATGTTAACACTTCACCTACAACTAATCCCTTCAGACCACCGCGCACCGTTTCGTACGGAATTACATGTTCTACTTCCAGACCGGTTGACGTGAGCAGGTATCCAACCTCTTCAGCGGTTTCCGGCAGATCTATATATTCTTTTAACCAATTGTATGATATCGTCATAGCAAAAAACAGGGTCTCCGCCTTGGATTGCCCCTTTAAATAAAGCGTCAAAAATATAGACTTAAGGTGCGCTTTACAAATAAATTAATGCCGTTGAAGGGCAATGTCTTAGGTTAAGAACAACCAATCAGGGCGCTTCTTTGCTATTCACCTCGCTATTTGCATCCTGAGATTTAAACCTGCGACTCAAAAAACTGAGATGACGATTCCTGAAGGAGTTTTCAACAAATTGGGTACCACTCGCCAACTAAATCAATGCGCCGGAGGAGCTGAATGTGAACAGCCATGAGCGCAGGCCGTGGTAGCGAGCGAAGAACTTTACGCAAGTGCCGTCCTCAACGCCTCGCAAACGAACCGAGCACAAGATTATGGATGGTAGCTCTTCTCCCCTGCCGCAATTGGAATGTTCAGCAGATTTTCAGGTGGCGGAAGCGGACAAGAAAATTTTTCAGTATAAGCACAGTACGGATTATAAGCTTTGTTAAAATCCAGTGTAATCGTATTGCTTCCGGGTGTTTTTTCAACATCCAGGTAACGGCCTGCGCCATATGTTTCTTCTGCGCTGGTCCGGTCGCCAAAAGCAAGAAATAATTTTCCGCGCGTCGGTCCCATGCCAATCATTTCCAGAATGAGAAGTCTGTTGTGAAAACCGTGAAGATCAAATTCAGCGTGAGCGTATTCCATATAACGTTCTTCCTTACCATCATTGGTAGTAAGCGTTACTTGTTTTTTATTCTGTATAGGTGTGATGGAAGCCGTAACCTTGTATTGCAGATTGGCCGGATAGTATTTCAACCCGGTAAAAGCCTCCACACTATCCGCGAAAGGCGACTCATTCGCCGTACGCATAAACTGATCCTTCTCTTCACGCTCCTCGCGAATGGCATTGATGTATGCAGTCTGATCCTTACTCCCGTACACGGTGTATAAAATTGATGCAATAATCACACTGATAACAAGGAGGATGAGGATGTTTTTAGCTTTCATTCGTTAGTTCAAGGTTCAAAGTCCAAAGTTCAAAGTTTAAAATTCAAGGTTCCAGGTTTGAGTTTGAGGTTCGAGGTTCAAAGTTTTAAAGTTCGAGGTTCAAGATTTAAGGTTTCGACAAAACTCAAAAGTTTCGAAAAACAACCTGAAGCTTATCGCCTGTAGCTTGCAGCTTATCGCAAAACCTGATAGCATCTAACCTCATATAGGTTTTTGCGCTTGTAACTGCTTTCGTCTCTCTTCTTCCCAGGCTACAATGTCTTCCCGGTGTTTCTGAAACAGATCGAAAAAAATCGGAATACCATTATCGGGAAGTTCGCCCGGGGCATTGGCCAGAATACAAATCGCGATGTTATCTTTTTCATTCACAGCAACCTCACTCCGGTAGCCGTTTACATATCCTCCATGATACACCAACGTATCATCCGGATAATGAAGGATGCGCCAGCCCAAGCCATAGAAAGAATCACTCACGCGGTGCGTCCGTCCATAGTTACGATTTTTGGAACGTGCATGGATCGCAGGTGAAAACATGGTCGTGAGTGTTTCCGGGCGAATCACATCGGGCCGATTTCCCAATAGCGCCAGCATCCAATTCGCCATATCAGAAATACTGGCATTAATTCCGCCAGCAGGGCTAACGTTGTAATACGTGTTTGTGATCTTTACTTTTCTCCACCCACCGCGTCTGCGTAAATGTGGTTTGGCAACATTCTTATTTGTAGCGATACTGAAATAATCAATGGAAGCATTTTTCATTCCCAGCGGACCAAACACTTTTTCAATCATCCACCCCTCGTAAGATTTGCCCGTCGCCGAATGAATGGCTTCGCCGATTAAACTATACGCCACGTTCTGGTAACTGTACAATTCACCAACATCTGCTACCAAAGGAACCCCCTGTAGACGCTGTAGCATCTCTTTCAACGGAAGTCCTTCTTCTACAAGATTGGTATACGCATGAACCGGAAGCCCCGTAGAATGAGAAAGCACATGACGAAGCGTGAGCCGTTGGGTTTGCTCTGGTGAATTCAATGAAAACTCAGGCACATAACGAAGCACATGATCGTCCCATTGAAGTCTGTTCTCCTCGACAAGTATACCGGTTAAAAATGAAGCAAAACATTTTGACACAGATGCAAGTCGAAAAACGGTATTCACATTAATGGAATCTTTCTTTCCCACTTCGCGAACACCAAACCCCTTCATGTATACGATGGTGGAATCTTTAACAATGGCAATTGCCGCGCCCGGCGTTTGTGAAAATAATTTTAACAGATGAAGCTGGTCCTCATACTCTTCCACCAATTCTTCCATATACGGATTTACTTCGACGCGGGCTTTCGGCTTGAGAAGGCGACGTTGAATAGGATGGTCTGATTTGATGTACATCTGCGCCACCAAAATCGGAAGCATAAGTAAAACCAAACCCACCCCAATCAAAATAAAATATTTCCTTTTGATTTTTTTTCGTCTCCACATGCTGGCAAATAAAGGATGTTACACCGATTATAGCAACCCCTCATCCGCAAAACTGAAATACTTGTTCCCCGCAATGATCAGATGATCAAGCACCTGGATCTCAAGTAACTTGCCACTCTCCTTTAGTTTTTGTGTGAGATTCGTATCTGCCTGACTCGGCGTGAGATTTCCGGAAGGATGATTGTGCGCCAGGATAAGCCCGCTCGCCAATTCTTCCAGTGCAAATTTAAAAATGATTTTAGGATCGGCTACTGTACCCGCTACGCCACCCTGACTGATCTGCACTTTCCGTACTACACGATTCGCACGATTCAACAGCATGACCCAGAATTCTTCGTGAGGCAAATCCTGTAGACTGGATCTCAAGAGATCAAACGCATCGCGCGAGCCGCTAATTCTTGGTTTGCTGTCGGGCGCAATCTCCTTTCTCCGACGACCTAACTCCAGCGCAGCCACAATGGATATCGCTTTTGCTTCACCTATGCCTTTGATCTTAATTAAATCTCTAACCGTAAGATTACCCAGAGCATGAAGGTTATGATCCGCATCCTGTAAAACGCGTTTGGCAAGATCAACAGCACTCATGGTGGAAGAACCAGTGCCCAACAAAATGGCAATTAACTCGGCATCTGATAACGCTGACTTTCCTTTCAATAATAATTTTTCTCGCGGACGGTCCTCAGGTGACCAATGCTTAATCCCAAGCGGTCGATTCTCTAACTCCATAATGCATAACGGTTCGGCTAAAAATCGAAAAAGAAACGGAATAATCAAAAAATGGGTATTGGGTATTAGGAATTAGGTATTGGGTATTAGAAATTAGGTATTGGGGTATTGGAAATTGGGTGGCGGGTTAAGGAGTAGCGTTTCGTTAAATCCAACAAAACCGCTGCCCCGGAGAGGGTGAGGCAATAAAAAAAGATTTGTGTTTCTTTGTGCCCTCTTTGTGCAACTTTGCGCTACAACAGGCCACTCCAAAAAGCAAAACCCCACCTTGAAGGCAGGGTTCTTATATTCGACGCTAAGAAGAATTCGGGTATTAAGCCAGCTTACTAACGAATTTCGCCAGTTTTGACTTCTGGTTAGAGGCTTTTTTCTTATGAATGATATTTCTTTTGGCCAGCTTATCCAGCATTGAAGCTACCTGTTTTAAAAGGTTTTCAGCCTCAGATTTTACTGAAGTTGCCTTCAGCTTTTTGATCACCGTACGGGTGGTCTTGTGCTGATAGCGGTTTCTAACACGTTTTATCTCGTTTGCACGGATTCTTTTCTCTGCTGACTTATGATTTGCCATATCTTTCTAAAAATAAGGACTGCAAAGGTAAGGGGATTTGAGAGAATTGCAAAAACAGGGCAGAAAATTTGTAATAAGCAATCAAAACAGTTTCTAACAGGCTGGCATTCACCCACCAAACTGCTGTCCTGCAACTCCCATTCGAAGCCGAATCCTGAGCACGGCATGCGCGCAAGGCAGCAGCACTGGGATTGCTCAGGAAATTAGGTAGTGTAATGAGAACTTTTTACCCGATTGTTTTCATAAAAACAGGCCACACCCACACCATCCTTCAGCATACTGGTATTGTCGCATAACATTATCTTTGGCCTGGTAGGGGAATGCGCGGATCATGTTCGGCGACAATGCCAGTATGCTGGGCCCAGCCGGCCCAGGAGGCGAAAAAACATGAATGAAAGATCATCTAAATTAATATCGGCAATCACTGAAAGAAGCACACCACTCCCCACACAATTTTCCCGAAAGTGATTGGCACTCTAAACGAATTTTTCCCTAACACGGAAAAAACGACCTCACCCAAAGCCCATCGAAAGAAGACCTCTTGCTAAAGATGATTAACCCGGCTATTAAACAAATCACTACTTCCTTCTCAACGCCACCACATTCTCAACATGAATGGTATGCGGAAACATATCTACCGGCTGCACTGCCACGATATCATACGCCGTACTTAAGATCGCCAGATCCCGGGCCTGGGTTGCCGCATTACAGCTTACATAAATAATTTTCGAAGGTGCAGCATGCAAAAGCATCTTACACACATCTTCATGCATTCCTGCCCTTGGCGGATCTGTGATCACCGTATCAGGCCTGCCGTGTACATCTAAAAACTGTGTATCCAGAAGATTTTTGATATCGCCGGCGAAAAATTTTGTATTCGTGATTCCATTTAACGCTGAATTTATTTTCGCATCCTCAATCGCGGCAGCAACATATTCCAGTCCGACAACTTCTTTTGCCTGACCTGCTACAAAGTTGGCGATCGTACCAGTTCCGGTATACAGATCATAGACCAGCTCATCTCCTTTCAACGCCGCCATATTCCACGCCACTTTATAAAGCTCGAATGCCTGGTCAGAATTGGTTTGATAAAATGATTTCGGTCCTACCTGAAATTTTAAAACTCCACTCCCATCGGGTTTAGGCATCGTCTCAGTAATGAAAGCGTTACCCTTCCAGCAAACAATTTCCAGGTCACTGAAACTATCGTTCTTTTTTCCGTTGATCACATAATTAAACGACGTGATCTGTGGAAAGTCTTTTTGGAGGCGAAGCAGGATCGCATCAATCCATTTCATCTCATCGTAAGTGACCTGCAAGATCACCATCACTTCTCCGGTGTTCGCCGTGCGAATAGTGATCGTGCGCAAAAAACCGATTTGCTTTCTCAGATCAAAAAAAGGAATGTGGTGTTTGAGGGCTTCATCTTTTACCGCAAGACGAATCGCATTGGATGGATTCGGCTGTAGATGACACTCCATTACATCAAACACTAGATCATACTTTCGTGGAATGTGATAACCCAGCGCGACTTCCCCCTGTCCGCGACCATCTTCTGCATGAAGCTCCTCGCGTGTAAGCCAACGTTGTGCGGAAAAAGTATAATCAAGTTTATTCCGGTAAAACCGTGTATTTACCGAAGGCAGAATAGGCGATATATACGGAAGTTCCAATCCGCCGATGCGCTCCAGGTTATCCACAACCTGTTGCTGTTTATAGTGGAGCTGCGTTTCATATTCAATATGCTGCCATGAACAGCCACCACACAATCCAAAATGTATACAAAAAGGCGTCGCCCTGTTGGGGGAAAATGACGTAACCTCGGTGACCTTTCCCTCAAGGTAACTGGATTTTATCTTCGTAAGTTGTACACTCACAGTGTCGCCTGGCGCGCCACCTTGCAAAAAAATTACTTTTCCATCGATTCGTGAAACGCATTTGCCTTCAGCAGCCATGGTCTCCACGACAAGGTTTTCAATGATATCTCCTTTTCGCATACGGGTCGCAAAAATACAGAACATGCAATGTTTTTCTGTATATCCTTATTGTTATCTTTAATATTGGGTGATTTGATTATGAAAAGGTTGATATTGGTTCTGCTCTCGCTGTTTTCACTGCCTGTAATGGGCACACACATCGTCGGTGGCGAATTTGAATTTCTGTTCCGGGGTGTTGATCCTGCTAACGGTCAGTTTCGCTATCACCTCAGCCTCATCCTTTATTTTGACAGGATCAACGGCAGCGAAGGCGCACGCGATGAAGAAATCATCATTCGTATTTTCCGGAAACGTGACAATGCGGTTATGCACGATAATATTTTGCTGCTCTACAACGATGCCCGCGACGTAGGGTATTACAAACCAGAATGTTCAAGCGGAAACTCCATTCAGACAGATCGCATCTATTACACTTACATGATCGGCAATACCCAGGCCGAATACAGACTGGACCCCGATGACTTTGATGATCCACAAGGGTACTACATTGCATGGGAACGCTGCTGCCGGAATTATGGCATCACCAATGTATACAGCGAAGATCCAAACACCGGAAGCACGCGTTATGCAGGACAAACTTTTTATCTCGAATTCCCACCGTTACGAAAAAACGGAAAGGATTTTTATAACTCATCACCCTCTTTATTTCCTCCGCTCAGCGATTATGCTTGCCCGGGACGTTTCTACTGGGTGAAATTCAATGGAACAGATCCCGATGGCGATGAGCTCGTCTATTCCATGGTAACACCCATGAACACCATCACCGGTGATGCTGTTCCGCCTACAGGACTTCCACGACCCGCGCCTTATCCGGGTATACTCTGGCGTCCCGGCTTCGGTCCCAATAACATCATGAAAGGAAGCCCTGATATCAAAATCGATGAAAAAGGATTGCTGACAGTTACCCCTACCGTTGCAGGATTGTATGTGTTTGCCGTAAAATGTGAAGAGTTTCGCGATGGAAAAAAAATCGGTGAAATTCGGAGAGATTTCCAGATGCTGGTGCTAACGAACTGCCCACCCGCCGAAAAGCCGGTAATTAAAGCGAGGCGTAAAGGTGCTGCTACCTATGCTGAAGGTCAGCTGAGTGTACCTTTCAGCAACACTGTAACCGATGATCAGCGCTGCATTGAAATCCTCGTCACCGATCCCGATGCTGCTACGCGTGATGAGAAAATCAAAATCCTTGCAGTGGCCGCTAATTTTGATGAAAATGTCGACGGTGTACTACCCGATATCTCTACTTCTATCCTCGACAATTCAAACAGTGAGGCGGCGTTCGAAGTATGTTTTCCCCAATGTCCTTACACCGGTGGCACATTCAAAATCGACATTATTGTAGAAGATGATGCGTGTCCTCTCCCACTTACCGATACCATCACCGTTGAAGTAGATATTGAACTACCACCGAACGAGTCGCCGGTATTCGACAAGGAATTGATTACCGCTACATTCGATGAAGGATCAGGAACGCCGATGTGGACCTTCGTTGGTACGGATCTGGATGGAGATCTTGTACAGATTATTCCTCCCGCCGAAGATGAACTTAACCTTCCGGATTATGGATTCAACCTCGAAGTAACGAATGAACAACCTGGTCAGGTAAACGCACAACTCAGCTGGAATACAAAATGCGATGAAATTGATTTCAGTAAAAAAACAGACTTCCAGTTTAAAATCCTCCTCGATGATCAGGATAAATGCGAGGTCACGCCTGCTGATACACTGACCTTCGACCTCGCCATCAACCTTTATGATTTTCATTCGCCGGTGATTAAATATCTGCCTGATCCTACAAGCCAGGAGATTGTACTCACCCAAAAAATGTTTGAAACAATTTCTTTTGATGTTGAAGGTGTGGATGAAGATGGAGACCAGGTAACCCTCAAGGGCCGCGGAATCGGATTCGACATGGCCAATTACAACGCCTCCTTCCCGGAAAAAAATTTTACCGGACAAGGTACTTCTCAATTTACGTGGCTACCCGACTGTGATCACATTAACCTCAATGCAAAAGACGAATTTAAATTTGAACTGGAAGTGATTGACCAACATAACCGCTGCAACTATTACCTGAGCGATACCCTTTTTGTAACCGTGAATGTATTGCCTCCTGATAACAATGAGCCTTCCTTAACTGTAAATGACCAATCCGGCGATCATGATCTAGCCTATACGTTGGGTGAAGAGATTATCATCCCCGCACTGGGCGTAGATGCTGATGCCAATCCGCAGGACTTGCTCACCATGGAACTGATCAAAGCCGAAGGTTCGATAGTACCGGAAGGTTTTGTTTTCTCCAGCACTCCACAAAAAGGTGTTGTCAACGGAACCCTCGAATGGAAACCCGGTTGCGAGATTTTTCACAATGGGGTCTATGAAAATGATTATACCTTCTCCTTCCGCGTATTCGACAACCGTTGCTTTACCGCCGTAGGTGCTGACACCGTAACCGTGAATATCAAAGTGAAAGATGTACAAAGCCAGGTGGAAGATTTTATACCACCAAACATAATCACGCCCAATGGCGACGGTAAAAATGATTTCTTCGCCATGCTGAAAGAAGACGAAGACTCGAAAGAACTGATTGACATCCTTCCCAAAGATAATTGCTCGGGAATTTTCAAAAGAATTTCCATCTACAATCGCTGGGGACGCACCGTATTTGAGAGTACTTCACGCGATTTTCGCTGGTATCCGAAAGACGATCCAACCGGAATCTACTTCTATCAACTGCTGTATTCCAATGTAGAATACAAAGGAATCATTACCCTCGCAGGCGAATCACAAAACAACCGGTAATAAAAGATTTTCCCTGATGTAAGCCGGTTTTCCTTTCCATTCGATTTTTACCCACACATCAGTCTGGCCTTTGATTTCAAAGCGATGACCTGCCTGAAGTATCTCTGCCACAGGCGCTCCACCCGAAGGACCTTGCATAATGTAGGTATTCGGACGGGCAACGATACCGTTAGTCGCAGGTTCCATGGCATAGAGATGAACGCCCAGTACAACAGCGAAAACAAACAATAAAGAAACAGCGATTACAGGTTTTTTATTGTTTCTGCGCACAGCCACAGCCACACTGAATAGAAAAAAGATAAATCCAGCAATGGCGAGCGAAATCCACAAATGATGCTTGCGATAAAACGTAAGCGCCATTTTTCCCTCGGTAGATTGATATCCGCTGAGATTATTTTTGGTTGCCAGCTCATCCATTTTATCCAATGCCGACGGATCCTGCGTAGCGAGGTAATATAAATTCAAATAATAGAGTGCTTCACCGGTATTATGGAGTCCTTCCTCGATAAAAGCCATTTTTAATAACATGGAAGAAGTATATTGTTTGTTATCCAGGATAACGCGATAATGCTCTAATGACTGCGTGAATTGCCGGGCATTAAAAAGAGAATCAGCCTGTTGCAGGCGGTAGCTAGACACCTGACTATAACCCGGAGCAGAAGCAATTAAAAAGAGCCAGAAAAGAATGGTGAGAATTTTTAAAGCGGGCCATTGCATTTTTTTCATATCCTGTTACCTTTGCGACCTCAATTACGGAAAACGTCTGCTAATTGACAACAAAAGGGAGAATTGACAACTACGCAAGTACACATCCATCTCCTGTCAGATTCGAAGGAAAGTCGTTACAAAACGCCCTCTGACGAACCCTGGCGAAATAAGATTCCGTAGCTCAGTTGGTAGAGCAATACACTTTTAATGTATGGGTCCTGGGTTCGAATCCCAGCGGGATCACAGGTTGACAAACCAAAACACTCGAAAGCTCACAAAATTCATTTTTGTGGGCTTTTTTGTTTTTTACGCAGATCAAAAAAGCCACCGATTCTCAATCGTCTGGTGAGCAGATCGGGAGCAGCAGCTCTCAGAAATTTTTTGCTCACCAGAACTCACCGAAGAGGGTCATTATCAAGGGGTTCAACAAATGAACATCTTGATTCAGCAAAGACATCAAAGGAAATTTATTAACCATTAAAATTTCTGTTTGATGAACAAATCATTGAAAGTGCTCTTCTTTTTAAGAACTAGAACGAGCTATGTGAGTGGACCCGCACCGATCTACATGAGAGTAACTGTTGAAGGCGACCGTTTCGAAATGGCAACACAACGTGAAGTTGATCCTGAGAAGTGGGACAACAAAGCTTGCAGAATGGTGAACTCTAAAAAAGAATCTACACGCGAATTGAATTACTATCTCGACATGCTTCAGGGAAGAGTTTTCGAAGCACAACGCGAGATGATGTTGAAGGGAATCGACATCACTGCCAACAAAGTGAAAAATTTCCTTCTTGGCAAAGAGATCAAGGATACGAAGACGCTCCTGGAAGTTTACAAAGAACATGTTGAAGAAGTGAAAGCTCTGGTCGGCAAGGAGTATGCGCACGGCACGTTGAAAAGATACAAGTCTGCTCTTACTTCACTGGAAGCTTACTTCAAGCATAAGGGCATGGTCGATATCGATTTAGATAAACTCAATCATCAATTCATTACGAACTATGAATTCTTTTTAAAATCCGTCCGCAACATGGATCACAACACTGCAATGGGAACGATCAAGAAATTAAAGAAGATCGTTCGTATCTGTGTTGCCAACGAATGGATTGATAAAGATCCGTTCATGAGCTTCAAAGTAAAGATCCGCGAAACGAATCGACCCTATTTACTTCAGGATGAACTTGATAAAATCATTGCTTTAAAGTTTTCAGCCGAGCGCCTCACGGCAGTGAGAGATATTTTTGTTTTCTGCTGTTATACCGGTCTTGCTTACGCAGATGTTCAGAAGTTGAGAAGAGTTGACATTGTAATCGGTCATGATGGTGAGAAGTGGATTCACACTGAACGAGTGAAAACAGAAACTGCAACACGCGTTCCGCTTTTACCTCAAGCATTGAAAATTATGAATGCCTATAAAGATCATCCGCAGTGCGTGAATGAAGGGAAACTCTTGCCAGTGTCCAGCAACCAGAAGATGAACGAATACTTAAAGGAGATCGCAGACCGGTGTGAGATCAATAAGAAGATGACGTTTCACACTGCTCGGCATACGTTCGCCACTACAGTTACTCTAACGAACGGGGTACCGATTGAAACGGTAAGTAAAATGCTTGGGCATAAGACACTGAGGACAACGCAGCAGTATGCTAAGCTTTTGGATCAGAAGGTGAGTGAGGATATGAGGGCTTTGAGATTGAAGTTAGATCGCGATTAAGAATTCTGTAAAAGAAGTCGGGACAGCTACCGACTTCTTTTTAAAAGTTCAGAATTCATCAAGCCCACCCGATATAGCATCATCTGCATGCCGCTTTTCATCCATCAATTTTTGTGTGATCGATATTAAGCGCAGAGTTGTTTTTTGATCTAGTTGCTTCGCCTTGTAACCATGGACCACTTGATTTCTAATGAGAAAAAGTTTCTCTAAGCTGTCATAGTCAGCTCTTGTTAAATGCCCCAATGAGAATAACGTCTTGATCAAAACAAGGGGCGTCTTATTTTGAAGTTTCCTTTTCTCGTGAAGGAGCACTTGCCTAGCCAAGCTCTCTAAATTTGCCCAACAGATAATAAACGCGGCAGCATACTGATTCTTTTTTACAAGTCCTTTAGCTACTTTAATGCCACCCTTAATTTCGGAAAAATCTAAGTCGGTGTATGTGTTTGATATTTCCGGGTTATCGCCTTTACTTCCAGTTACAACTAATTCAAACCTCCAATGTTTTTGCTTGTCGATTTCATCTGCAATATTTCTTAGAATATTTAGTTTTGAAATGTCTGCGTGCGTTTTCACTTCAACAATCACATTGTCGTCATTGCTTGTTGCTATCAGATCCGGTTTATAATTTTCTATAAATGAAGGAATATCTTTTCCGCGAGGTTCAATAAGTACCTTGTATCCCTTCGCTTCATATTCTTTTGCTACCTGCCGTATCTTAGCATCGTGTTTTGTTACTCCGGACTCCATGTTAAATCTGTTCAAAGTTACCTGATAATACCACCTTTACATGAACGAAATCTGTATAATTTACGAATCCGTCCGCCAATGCTTTCGACAAGCCCTTAACTTTAAATGCACCATCGATTTTTCTTTTTCGAGTGTTGCAATCTGTTATTTGATTGTCGTCAACATAGACCAACCCAATTAGTGCGTCCTGAATTGGTTTCACAATGTTGTCAACATCAGGCGCAGCAACGTCATAAAAATTTGTGACTACAATTGACAACTGATCTTGCGATGGAGGGTCTGCAGCATTCCAGTAATTCATTGCAGCCTGTCGAACTGTTTGTTTCCAGGCCTGAAGCCTTGCACGCCTTTTTGTTTGTTGCGATACTGGCGGTCCTTCCACAATAAAATCGAATGGTATCACTTGCTAATCTTTATTTTCCATTAATTGCAATTTGTCTTGGCTTACTTTACCCAAGACAAGGCTTTACTAGCGTAGATCATCTTTGAGCTTTCCTTCTCGCCTGGGAAGAAATCTTTTGGCATTTTATTAATCAGTCCTTTTGCCGTGATCTTTCCAACAGTTTGTTTTAAAGAATTTAATTTGCTCATTTTCGGAAAGGTTAGCATCCGCTCTTTTAGCAGTCTTTGAATTTGGTGTTCATTTTGCTTCATTAGTTCCAATCCAAACTCAGTGAGAGCACGACTTTGACTGAGTACACCAAGCGTTACCAAGTCCCTTTTTTGTCCTTTATCAATCAATGAAATATCGGATAAAAGTAAAGGAAGGACGTCAGCAATCTCTCGGAGTGAACACCGCGGAACATACAGGTCTTTATTCACAAGTCGAACTTGGCTGTTTGTGCCACTGCCCCGTCCTTTAGTCGGCTCAAGTAGTCGGGGTTTAATGTCTAGATTAGAAAACAAGAACCAATTTATTAAGTTCACTGCATATACATTCCAAGTGTTGTCCTGAAAGTCTTGCTTAAATATTGCCTTCAAAGTCACAATTACTTCATTCTTGCCAATCTTTGGCAAATTTATTTTTTTAAGATTTAAATATGGGGTGTAATTTTGGAATTTGGCTGTAATGAAATTTATGAAACTGTCTTTACTAACTGCAATTGCATTACTAACTGAATAACCTGAATCGCTCTTTTGAACGATTCCCAGATTTCTAAGTTCAATCAAAATGTTATAAAGTGTTTCAGAGCCAATGCCTTTTGGATGCTTATTTAAAAGTGCATCAATTGTAAGTTGCTTTTCATTTTCAAATAGTAAGAAGACTTCTAAACAAAGATTAACACCTTGTCTTAGAAGGAAACTTTCGCCAATTGTTGGAATTTTACCTGTAACTAAATAGTCGCGATAGATGTCCCAATAGATGTTGTAGTTGGCTCCTGAACGAATGATTAACCTTTTGTGCAGCAAAGATGTTATCGTTCCTCCATCAATAACATCGCCTACCTCTGTTTCATCGAAAAAGTTTCCATCATAGGCACGTTTTGCAATAAGCTTAATTGCTTTTAGTTCACTTGACGTTAGTCGTTCCTCATCCTTAGTGAATAAATCAACAATGTTCAGGTTGGATTCAATTAAGTCTTCTTTTGCAAGACCACTGTTTATCTGATCAAAAATGTGAATACAAAGTTTTTTTGTTAACCATGGCAACCCTTGTGACTCTCCTTTATTCTGTCTTTGATTCCTTTATCCAGTTCTCCTATTGATCCTTCTAGTTGACGGATTATCCCATCAATTTCCTTCTCGCCAAATTCATCAACTGTAAACTCTCGAGCCTGCTCTTTTGCCTGTTGCCAAATGTGATAAGAAGGGTCGTCACTTTGAATAAAAAAATCCGACTTCCAAGAAAAACCAATTATAAGATTCGGCTTCTTATCGGTGACGTCAGTCAGAAACTTATAGAAGGTCTTAAAAAAGTCCTTCTTTCTAAATACATCCTCGAATTGGTCAAATACCAAGACCAAAAATTTGTTTTCATTCGTAAGTGCCTTTAAAACTGAATTAATACTTTGAGAAGACAATAGGTCTGTGGTCGATGTAAAAGATATATCAGATTGAAAAAGGTCAGGCAATAAAAACTCTTCTGCAACTGCGCGATTTATTAATTTCTTAAGCGAAAGGGCAACAAAATTGTCGGACGTGGCACTTCGGGTGTCAATTGCGATGGCGAAAAATTTTCTGCGATAATGAACATTTGAGCATCGCCCTTTGAGCTCTAACACCAATGAACTTTTGCCCCATCCAGACTTACCATTAAGATAAAAAATGCGCTTCGAAGATTGACCATTTCGAATTTCCTTGAAATAGCCGAGAATTTTCGTACGGATCTCATCTCTTCCCACGAAATGATCTTTGTCGGATGATGCGGGTAAGTAATCAAACCAGTTTTCACTTTCTTGTACTTCTGAAATTGCTTCTAAAACCGTTACTTCCGGTTTCGATTCTTCATCAGTCTTCTTGTATGTTGCTGGATTTACAATTAAAGTAAGGTTTGAAATTTCTGAAACGCGACTCTTTAGTATTTGTATAACTTCTTCAGTTACCTTTCTATTGTTCTGTTTCGCATCGACTAATATAAACTTGGTAGGAAGTGCATTTGATTCGTTTATAAGATAAATAAAGTAGTCGCCAAGATACGTAACGGCTAGAATCTTTTTAGAAACAGCGTAGTTAGTCAGATCCGATACTGGTTCAAATACCATTCGGCCGTCCGATAGCATTTGGATAATATCACCGGGCT
>DASPIZ010000136.1:0-20974 GCA_035628875.1 Ohtaekwangia sp.
GGCCAAAGATAATGTTATGCGACAATACCAGTATGCTGAAGGATGGTGTGGGTGCGCCCTCGTTCTGGGGTTACTGAAAAATAGTTTGTTTTTCGATTCTAGACGTAATTTTTTTAATGTTTCCATTTTTTCCCGGACACTGTTAATGCTAAACTAAAAACGCGTGCAATTTAGAAATTGTTTTTTAACCGTGTCGTTTTAAAACGTCTCGGCAACCCTAACCGCGAACTCCATCGATAGAATATTTACCGGGACCGGTGAAGAAAATGGTACTAAAGGTAGCAAGGAACAACAGCGCCACTTCTTTTTTGCCAAAAGGATCTGCTCCATGAACCACAAATACAACTGTAATCATCGTAATAATAATGGGTACTACGGCGAATCGTGTCCACAAACCAAGGATAACAAGGATGGAACAAAAAAACTCTGCAAATACTACCAGGGAAAACGAAGTTATCGAACCGATGCCAAATGGATCGGGAAAAGAATTCATTCGTTGTGTGAATGCGCTAACCTTCGGCCATCCATGTGTAAGCAAAAAAGCAGCTGACAAGACACGTAAAATGAACAACCCAAGATCAAGGGCAAAGGGTTTATAATTTAAAAATCGCTTTATCATACTGCAATTTTATGAAGGGTGATGGAATGAAAAAAATAAATCGACGAGTTCAAGTTCCGCCTTAAGTGATTTCTTTAATACGGTGAAGAATTTTTTCATCAAGGGGATTCACCTTAGCTGAAAAAAAACCAGCCACATTACCACTTTTGTCAATGAGGTATTTGCAGAAGTTCCAGGAAGGACGCTTCCCCGATTTCGCTTCAAGCCACTGATAGATGGGATGCTGATCTTTCCCTTTTACCGAAATTTTTTCAAAGAGCTGAAATTTAACACCATAGTTTCTTTCACAGAAGTCAGCAATCTCCTCGCTCGAACCCGGTTCTTGCCACAAAAAGTTATTCGCTGGAAAACCTATAATGGTAAGGCTATCCTTAAACTGATCGTGCAACTTCTGCAAATCAGCATATTGTCCTGTGTATCCACATTTGGATGCCGTATTCACGATGAGCAACGGTTTTCCTTTATAGTCAGACAAACTGATTTCTTTTCCCTCCAGCGACGTCGCAGCATAGTCGTAAATGGATGCACGAATATCACGGTTTCGTGAGCCGGAAATTATCCCCGACAAAATGGTGATCAAGCCCATGAAAATAAGTTATTCGATTAATTGATGGCTGCTAAAATCTGCTCATCCAACGGCTTTACTTTAGAAGGAAAAAATTTCGCCGTTCCGTCCGGTTTCACTACGTACTTGCAGAAGTTCCAGGAAGGCGCTTCTCCTGTTTTTTCTTCCAACCATTGATATAGCGGATGCTGATCGTTTCCTTTCACCGAAACTTTTTCAAACATCTGGAACGATACGCCATAATTCTTCTCACAGAACTTTGCAATTTCCATATTGCTACCGGGTTCTTGTCCACCAAAGTTATTCGCCGGAAAACCAAGTATGGTAACTTTATTTCCAAAGTCTTCATGCAGTTTTTGCAAATCCTTGTACTGTGGTGTATAACCACATTCCGATGCGACGTTTACAATCAGCAAAGTTTTTCCTTTATAGGCAGAGAAATCGATTAATTCACCTTCCAGTGATTTGATCTTGAAATCGTAAACAGAATCCATTGGTATTACCATAAATAAAAGGATTGAAATAAGAAGTGTTTTCATGGCGATTGATTTAAACCCATAGCGTCTTTGATATAACGAAAAAGACTGGTCAGGGGGTTATGTTTGTTACTATGCTAATTACTTTATTCTCTAAAGATAATGCACGCCGCTCATATAAATTCCACAGGTTGATTTAGTCATCTAAAAATCAACCGTTTAATATCATTCTATATTACCTCAAGCTGCCCTCCTCAGGAAAGGGCGACAAGAGATTCAACTAAGCGACATTACATGCGCTCTGGTACTTCAATACCCAGTAATTGCATTGATTTTTTAATAGCGCGGGCTACCGATTCTGAAAAAGCTATTCGGAAAGACAGTTTTTGGGGATCAGTTTCGTTAAAGATGGGAATAGATTGATAGAACTGGTTATAAACTTTCGCCAGGTCATACGCGTAATTCGCGATGACGGCTGGTGAATAATCCTTCGCTGCCTCTGCGATCTTATTTTCGAAACGACTCAACACCTGGAGCCCTTCCCTTTCTGCTGCTTCCAATTGAATACTCGTGAAAGATTCGGCCGGTTCCAGGTTAAGCGTTTGAGCCTTCCTGATAATGGCCCGGATGCGAGCGTGCGTATATTGGATAAAAGGTCCTGTGAAGCCCTGCAACTGAATGGATTCATTGGGATCGAACAGCATGCGCTTTTTCGGATCTACTTTCAATAAGAAGAATTTCAGTGCCCCTACCCCCACCTGATGAAATAAATGCTGTGCTTCCTGACTCTTCATGTCTTCGAGCTTTCCAAGTTCACGTGTCTGCTTCGCTGCTTCGCCCTCCATTTCGGCAATCAGGTCATCTGCATCAACCACCGTACCTTCACGTGATTTCATTTTTCCAGTAGGTAAGTCCACCATACCATAGGATAAATGATAACAACGCTTCGCCCAATCGTAGCCCAATTTCGAAAGGATAAGAAACAATACTTTAAAATGATACTCCTGTTCATTGCCTACCGTATATACCTGGCCGGAAATATTCGGAAAATCGCGAAACCGTAGTATAGCCGTTCCGATATCCTGCGTCATGTAAACAGAAGTGCCATCAGCGCGAAGCAAAACTTTTTGATCGAGTCCGTCTGCCGTGAGATCAACCCATACAGAACCATCTTCTTTCCTAAAAAATACACCGTCTTCAACACCTTTCAATACAACTTCTTTTCCAACCAGGTAGGTATCGGATTCGTAATATAACTTATCGAAATCAACACCCATCTTTTTATACGTGATGTCGAATCCTTCGTAAACCCATCCGTTCATCGTTTTCCACAGTTCGATGGTTTCAGGATCTTTCTGTTCCCACTTGCGTAACAACTCCTGGGCTATCTGCATTACGGGAGCTTCCTTTTCAGCTTCTTCTTTTGTCGCGCCCTTTTCCTGCAACGCTTTCACCTGCGCCTTGTATGCTTTATCAAACTCGACGTAATACTTTCCGACCAGATGATCACCTTTTATTCCACTGATAAGTGGTGTTTCTCCATCGCCGTATAGTGTCCATGCAGCCATCGATTTACAGATGTGTATACCCCTGTCGTTGATGATTTGCACTTTATGCACCGTGTATCCATTTGCCTTTAGAATTTCACTGACACTCCATCCTAAAAAATTATTTCGCAGGTGGCCGAGGTGGAGTGGCTTGTTTGTATTCGGAGAGGAATATTCAATCATGATCTCCTCGTTCTTTCGCGCCAGCTGACCGTGATCTTTATTGGCATAAATTGATGTAAAAGCCTGTAACCAGATGTTATCGAGAACAACAAGGTTTAGAAATCCTTTCACCACATTAAATCTTACGATAAAACCGGAATGATCTACAAGGTATTGACCAACCAATTGCGCTGTCTCCTCAGGACTTTTCTTTGTCAATTTCGTTAGCGGAAAACACACCAGCGTGTGAGAACCTTCAAACTCCTGATTCGTTGGCTGAAGTTGGAGATTATCAATCGACTGATTGAATAACGTCGTAATGGCTTTCGCGATTTCGTGGCGTAAAAGTTGGTCGAGATTCATAGGGCTATTGATTTTTATGCTTCACGCAATATCATCATGATACGCAAGCACAAACCAGTGTTGTTCTTTTAATATCGTATTGGATAATTTACTGACTACCACCCCAGCACATAAGCAAAGATCAACGGCGCTACAATGGTAGCATCCGATTCAACGATGTATTTCGGTGTCTCAATACTTAATTTTCCCCAGGTAATTTTTTCATTTGGCACAGCGCCGGAATATGAACCATAGCTGGTTGTGGAGTCGCTTATCTGGCAGAAGTAACTCCAGAAAGGCACATTGTCGCGTTCCAGGTCCTGGTGAAGCATCGGCACAACACAAATTGGAAAATCACCAGCTATACCACCACCGATCTGGAAAAATCCAATTCCTTCATCGCCTGAATTTTCAGTATACCAATCAGCGAGCCACATCATATACTCAATACCGGATTTCATGGTGCTTGGTTTTAATTCTCCGGTAACACAGTACGAAGCAAAAATATTTCCCATGGTTGAGTCTTCCCAACCCGGAACCACCATAGGCAAATTCTTTTCAGCTGCAGCAATCATCCAGGAATTTTTGGGATCGATCTCATAATATTGTTTTAGATCGCCGCTGTTCAGCATACGGAACATAAACTCGTGTGGAAATAAACGTTCACCTTTATCTTCAGCATCTTTCCAGACTTTAAACAGATGTTTTTGTAACCTACGGAACGCTTCTTCTTCCGGGATACATGTGTCCGTAACGCGGTTCAAATGGTTTCCCAACAAATCCCATTCTTCCTGCGGCGTAAGATCGCGATAATTTGGAATGCGGCGATAGTGTGAATGCGCCACAAGATTCATAATATCTTCTTCTAGGTTTGCACCGGTACAAGAAATGATCTGCACTTTATCCTGACGGATCATTTCAGCGAAGCTGATTCCCAATTCGGCAGTACTCATGGCTCCGGCCAGCGTCACCATCATTTTTTTACCACTTTCCACATGGTTCTTATAACCTTTTGCTGCGTCAACCATTGCAGCGGCATTAAAGTGTAAGAAATGCTTCTCGATAAAAGAGGAGATTGTTCTGTTTTGGCTCATGATCGAATTTGATGAAGTAAAAACTGATTTGGGGGCGAAATTAAGAAAATCATAGAAGTAACTATATTTTATTTCATAGAATGAAAAAACGGATTATGAAAGAAGACATACTGTTGGTATTTTGTTGACGGATTGGAGAATGACTATGAATGTTTTAGTTGTATTGTCTTTGGTGTTGCTATCTTTTTACACGGCTGCTGCCCAGTCAAAAGAGGATTTTACGTTGGTAAAAAAGGATGGCAACATTTCGATTTATGAGCGATGGATTACTTTTCCGAAGTCTGATCCGCCTATTGATGCGCGTGAAGTAAAGGGTGAGTTTTATTTTAATAACACGATCTACGCCGGAATTAAACTTCTACAAAATGAAGCTGTGGTTAAGCAATGGCAGAACCATGTTTCTGAGTTCAAAGTTTACCCTTTAAAAGATACGACAACCTGGCTGGAATACTCCTACCACGATATTCCCTGGCCAGTGAGCGACCAGGATCATTTTTTAGCTTATAAAATCGTTTCCATAAAAAATGGCAAGGTGTTCATTGCTTTCGAATCTAAAGTTGATGAGAAACGTGCTCCGCTAAGAAAATCCGTTACCCGAATGGATCTTTCGGGAAGCTGGACCTTTGAGCAGATCACACCCACCAAAGTAAAGGCAACCTATCGGATTTTGTCCCGGCCATTGAATATTCCAAAGTGGCTTACGGATCCAATCATTAGGAATAATATGATGACAACCATAAAGGAATTTATCACCTTGATAGAAAAGAATTAGACTGAAATAAAAAAAGCAATCCGCGAGAATTGCCTTTTTGTTTTAGTTACAGCACAAAATTTACTCTGCCAGAACTGGTCTGTTTATAATAGATTTTGCAGTTGCTTCAAGAATTTCAAATGCACTCTCTGCCATCCTGTTTTCCGTATCCAATGTTGGATTTACTTCAACAATTTCCCACGCACATAGTTTAGGATCTTTTCCTATTGTAACATTGAAAAGTTTAGCCTCTTCAACGGTGAGTCCGTTTGGAACCGGCGTTCCGGTGCCGGTAGAGACTCTGCTGTCGATGCTGTCTACATCGAAAGACAGGTAGATCATATCGCAATGGTCGAGCATCTCAAGCGCCTTACCGGCCATGACATCTGCGCCGTGTTTTTTAATCTCCTCAATTTCAATAAAGTTAATGTTGTATTTATTGATGAGGTAGTTTTCCGGTTTCTCCAGGTCACGTACACCAACAAAAACAATATCCTCAGGGTAAACTTTAGGCCCTGGCATTCCAACGTTTTTCAATTGTTCCCAATACTCCAGGGTTTCTCCACGGGGGTCATTCACCTTACATTCCAGGTTATCAATACCACAAGCCATGGAAAGCGCCATGCCATGCATATTTCCCGAAGGTGTTGTAAACGGTGTGTGTATATCGGCGTGCGCATCCATCCAGATAACACCCAAGCGTATTTTCGGATATGCTTTCTTGATTCCGGCAATTGTACCATAAGCTGTACAATGGTCACCAGCCATTATCACGGGAAAAAATTCATCGAAGAGCGTTTCATAAATCTCGAGGCATACACGCTCTTCCATGATCATTACACCATCAATAAATTTTGCGTAAGAATGTTTTGCGCCATCGAAAAGAAGTTCATTGACATTCTCAACCTCTACCGATTCATGTGTTTTAAAAAAATCGGAATTCATATCCAGGCTTGCAATCTTCATTGCTTCGACCCCCAGACTCGCACCTCGCGTGCCGGCACCGATTTCGGACTTCACTTCTACTATCTTTATCTCTTTCACGACAATGGAATTAAAATTTTGTTGAATTTGCTAACCGCAGCTGGGTAAAAAAAGTATTTCCAACCTGCCTTTAGAAATCAGGCAAGACGTGTGCGATTAAACAGGAAAAACGATTAAACATGCGTTATGATTGCTTATTGCAAAGATGGCAAAATTATACCAATATTGCACTCCTTTGTGAAGGACGTTAATCGTTAACCGTAACAGGTTAATCGGAAGTGTAAAAGGGCAGTTACCTGCCCACAATAGCTCATTACACGAAGCACCCGGCTGACGATTAGTGTGTTTTTTTATTAAAACTTATCACGATTAACCGATTTCGGATTAGATGAAGAGCTACCGTGAGCTAATTGAGCAAACTTTCGAGTTTCCACAGAAAGAATTTAAGGTTCGCGACCACGAACTCTTGTTTAATGACGTTCCTTTGATGGAAATCATTAAAAAGTACGGCACCCCGCTTAAACTAACCTATCTGCCCCGCATCAGTGAAAACATACGATACGTGCAGGCGACCTTTAACAGCGCGCTGGAAAAGTTCAAATACAAAGGCAAATACACATACTGCTACTGTACAAAATCCTCCCATTTTAGTTTTGTACTTGAAGAGGCGCTAAAGAACGACGATGTCCATATCGAAACATCTTCAGCCTTTGATATTCCCATCGTCCGTTCGTTATATGAAAAAGGAACGATCAAAAAAGAAACATACATCATCTGTAACGGCTTCAAAATGCCGCGTTATACCCAGTACATCGCGGAATTGCTGAACGACGGCTTTTCAAATTGCATTCCCATTCTTGATAAAATGGGTGAAATCGAGGATTACGAAAAACTGGTTAATACACCTTATCAACTTGGGATACGGGTAGCGGCAGACGAGGAACCTAAATTTGAATTCTATACTTCGCGCCTCGGCATCCGCTACAGCGATATAAATTCTTTTTATAAAGAGAAAATTGAAACCAGCAGTAAAGCATCCCTCAAGATGCTCCACTTCTTTATCAATACAGGTATAAAAGATACCGCCTACTACTGGAGTGAGCTCAGCAGATTTATCTTTAAATATTGCGAGATGAAGAAAATTTGTCCTACCCTGGACTCGGTAGACATCGGTGGCGGGTTTCCTATCAAAACGTCGTTAACATTCCATTACGATTACAAATACATGATTGAACAGATCGTGGAAAACATTAAATGGATATGCGATAAAAATAATGTGGCAGTACCCAATATCTTTACGGAGTTTGGTAGTTATACCGTTGGTGAAAGCGGCGCTGTGTTGTATAATGTAATCGATCAAAAGCTGCAGAACGACAAAGAGCTGTGGTATATGATCGATGGTTCTTTCATTACACACTTACCCGACGCGTGGGGATTAAATCAAAAATACGTTTTACTCGCGGTCAATAAATTCGATGATCCGTATCATAAAGTAAACATGGGTGGACTTACCTGTGATAGCATGGATTATTATAATTCGGAAGCTCACACTGGTGAAGTATTTTTACCGATGATCAACGATGAAGAACCTTTGTATGTAGGCTTCTTCCATACAGGTGCTTACCAGGAATCATTGGGTGGATACGGTGGAATTCAACACTGCCTCGTTCCTGCACCCAAACATGTATTGATCGATCGAAATGAAGACGGTGAAATCACGACCAAACTGTTTGCTGAGGAACAATCCAGTGAAAGCATGCTAAAAGTGTTGGGATATTCTGATTCCATGACTAAAAAAATATGACATTCTCTGGTGTCTCTGTGGCTTACCTTTATAATGCCAGGAAAACAGGTGACACAAAGAAAATGCAGGATAGAAAATAGTATGCTTAGGCCTTCTGGCTAAAACCTCAGCACTTCTTGACAAGAGAACTACAGATACAATAGAGGAATATCAAATATTCTTAGTGCCCTTGTATATGTGATGAAAAGCTGCCGTTTGTCATCTATTAGAGCGCCATGCAACCGCAGCAGATTGAAAATAGCTGACTTTAACTGACTTTGATCAGCGAAATAAAGCGCTACCCAATCAGTTGATTCATCAATTAATTTTTCATGTTCAGGCAGAATTCCATTACCTTCATTAACACATTCCAGAAATAGTTTTATACCATCGGTTGCCTTATGAATGAATGCGCAACGGCCGGGTGTTTAAACTTGACCAATACTTCTTTGCATCATCATAGGGTGGCTTAACATTCAAGCCCATGAAGCATGCGTTCATTTCAATCAGCCTTTTGAGAACTACGACGCGGCTTTTGGCCATTTTTCATCAAAACATTTATACCCATGAAAGTTTACGACGAAAAGCACCTGAAGAACATTGTTCTGTTAGGAGCGCCCAAGGCCGGCAAAACATTGCTGGCCGAAGACATGCTGTTTGAAGCCGGTATCATTCACCGGCGAGGTACGTTGGAAAACAAGAATACCGTTTCTGATTACCACGAGATAGAACATGAACGCGGAAATTCTGTATTCGCTACCCCTTTACATACGGAGTGGCGGGATTATAAAATTAACATTATCGACACACCAGGCTTTGATGACTTTGTCGGTGAAATGATTTCAGCGGTGCGTGTAGCCGATACGTGTGTTATGGTGATTAATGCACAGCATGGTGTTGAGGTTGGTGTGAAGTTGATTTGGAATTACATTGACAGTTTCGAAAAGCCAACGTTGTTTGCCATTAATCAGATGGATCACCCAAAAGCAGATTTTGATCAGGCGTTTCAATCATTGAAACAACAAATGGGATCGGCTGTTACGCAAATGCAATATCCATTAAACCAGGGTGAAGGTTTTAATGCGATCATAGATTTGCTTAAAATGGTGATGTATCAATTTCCATCCGGAGGTGGTAAACCTGAAAAACTTCCTATTCCAGACACAGAGATTGAAAAAGCCATCTCCCTTCACAATGAACTGGTAGAAAAAGCGGCGGAGAACGATGAACGACTAATGGAGCAGTACTTTAAAAAAGGAACACTCGATGAAGATGAAATGCGGCAGGGATTAAAGCTTGGCATGATTCGGCACGATGTATTCCCGGTCTTTTGTATGTCGGCTAAGAAAAACATGGGCACAGGAAGAATGATGGGCTTTATTGATAACGTTACACCGGCTCCTACAGAAGCTAAACCAGAACTTTCGAATGATGGAAGAGAGATTGCCTTTGATTCAACTCAACCTGCAGTACTATTTATGTTTAAGTCGCACCTTGAGCCCAATCTTGGCAAGTTATCCTTTTTCAAAGTGATTTCAGGTGAGGTGACCACCAATTCGGAGCTTGTGAACAGTGAGACAGGTGCCGTAGAGCGTATCCACCAGTTATTCATCATGGACGGAAAAATCAGGACACCGGTGGACAAGCTTGTTGCAGGAGATATTGGTGCTACATTGAAGTTGAAAGACACCTACACAAATCAAACACTTCATTCAAAAGGTTATCCCGTCACAGTTCAGCCCATTGAATTCCCGGAACCACGAATTCGTACAGCCATTATAGCGCAAAGTAAAAACGATGACGAGAAGATTGGTGAGGTGTTGCAAAAAATCCATCAGGAAGATCCAACCTTGCGGGTATATTATTCAAAGGAGTTGCGGCAATTAATCATTGAAGGGCAAGGAGAATTACATCTCTTTGTCTGCAAATGGCTTTTGGAAAACGTGTATAAGCTTCATGTCGCTTATCAGACGCCACGTATCGCCTACCGCGAAACGATCAGAAAGCCTGCGATCGCAAGTTATCGGCATAAGAAACAATCTGGTGGCGCAGGACAGTTTGGGGAAGTGCATCTTAAAATTGAACCATACTATGCAGGCATGGCAGAGCCAACAGATTATACTGTTCGCGGCAAAGAAGAAATTGCTCTTGAATGGGGCGGAAAACTTGTTTTTTATAATTGTATCGTTGGTGGCGTAATCGATACACGTTTTATTCCATCCATATTAAAAGGTATTATTGAAAAAATGGAAGAAGGACCGATCACCGGATCGTATGTACGTGACGTAAGGGTAATGGTTTTTGATGGAAAGATGCATCCGGTAGACAGCAATGATATCTCTTTTAAAATTGCCGGCATGGTGGCGTTTAAGGATGCATTTATGAAAGCCGAACCTCAATTACTGGAACCAATTTATGATGTAGAAGTGACTTTACCGGAAGAAGTGATGGGTGAAGTAATGGGCGACCTGCAGACAAGACGATCACTGATTATGGGTATCGACACAAAAGGAAATTACCAGGTGATTAAGGCCAGGACACCGCTTGCAGAACTTGACCGATACTCAACTACACTACGGTCACTTTCGCAAGGCAGGGCAAGTTTCCATCAACGCTTCGCTGATTTTTCACCAGCTCCTTACGATTTGCAACAAAAGTTATCAAAGGAAACAGTTGAAATGGAATTGGACTGACGCGGGCTAATTTAGGCCACAAAGAAAGAGTACAAAATGGTTCTTAGTGCCTTTGTGACTTGGTGGCTTTAAGCTTCTTCGAATTAGCAGCGCTCTTTTAATGCTACGAAGGCACGAAATCACAAAGAATGTTTGATGATTGTACTTGTCTTTCCTTAGTGCCTTTGTGCCTTAGTGGCTCTAATCTTCTTCGGTTTAGCAGCGCTTTTTTTAATGCTCTAAGACACGGTGACACAAAGAAATCCAGAAAATACAAAATGGGTTATTCTTCGTGCATTGGTGCCTTCGTGGGTTAATACCGGCTGTGGCTCTGTTGGGTAGTGCCGCTTTGTGGATTTAATTTGCGCAAATGACGCATGATTTAGCTACCGACATACCATCCAACGGTAATAACCTTTTGAGAATGTGAAAATACGCGTTCCTTTTTTAAATTTGTTGATAACCCGTAAATGCAAGTGAGTAACGCTATCGTAATTATTCCGACCTATAAGGAACGCGAAAACATTCGGGCTATTATCGATACGGTTTTTGCACTTCCCAAAGATTTTCACATCCTTATCGTGGACGATAATTCACCCGATGGAACTGCAGAAATAGTAGAAAATCTACAACTTGTTTACAACACTCCTTCAGCTGAAAAGCTACGACTGTTAAAACGGCCTGGAAAATTAGGATTGGGAACAGCCTATATTACCGGTTTTAAATATGCCATTGCACATGGATACGATTTTATTCTGGAGATGGATGCAGACTTTTCTCATGATCCAAAAGATCTGGTCAACCTTTATCTTACATGTTCGGAATACGGCAGCGATGTTTCCATTGGTTCGCGGTACGCTACAGGCGTAAACGTTGTGAACTGGCCGATTGGCCGGGTGTTGTTGTCTTATTTTGCGAGTAGTTATGTAAGGTTGATCACAAGTATTCCTATTCGCGACACCACTGCAGGCTTTGTTTGTTATCGGAAAAAGGTATTGGAAACGATTCCCCTCGACCACATTAAATTTGTGGGTTACGCCTTCCAGATTGAAATGAAATTCCTGGCCTGGAAGTTTGGGTTTACATTAACAGAAGTACCAATCATTTTTACGGATCGCACCCGCGGAGAATCTAAAATGTCACCAGGAATTTTTAAAGAAGCGTTCTTTGGTGTGCTTCAGATGACAGTACAAAGCTGGTTCAAGAAGTACATTCCCGACGGAACCACATCCTGAACCAGCCTTATAATTATACCTCAAGTCCTACAAAAGAAATGGGCCCAACATGTGATTTTACCAGTTCCAAATCCGGTTCGGTAATTTCTGCTTCGTAGCCATCCTCTTTTAACATACTTAGAATGTCTTCTGCAGCCTCACGCTGTTTATAAATGTGATAATCTTCGCGTGCAAAAACAGGATAACGTCCTAGTTTTTGTTCACGGTCCACAAAGTTGAAACCGCATAAGAACAACTTGCTACCAGCATGCTGTATGCGATACAAAGGCATTTGTGGATACGCTTGTAACCACTCCACAACTTCCTCGCGTGTTCCCTGAACAATTTCTGTTAATTTGAAAATCTTCATTACTTCACCTTGGTTCGGTTTATCGAGTAGTCGAAGGTCGAAGTTGTGTACATAGGCTGATAATCCTACACATCCGCACAACACCATCAGCGGATTTTGGGCATCACCATGCAGTCGTACATCAAGATTCTTTCCATTAAAGAATGCTTGTAACCTGCGATTCCGTTTTTGAATCGTAGAGGTCAGGTCGGGCCTGACCGGATTTTTGAATTTTAATTGCATAACACTAAAACATTTCGATATAAGGTGGGCTCCCTATAAGCGCAAAAGTAGTTAAATTTATCAAAGTTTAAACACTTAACTATTCAAAAGTGTTCCCTGGTTATTCAAAAGGTTTTACTTCAAGTAACTCTTTAATCAAATCGAATTGCTTTGATAGGATTAATTCGCGCAATTACCATTGTTGGAATTAATAAAACAACCGTTACTACAAGAAAGGTAATAAGATTTAATATTAGTACAATTTCCCAATGCCAGCTAATGGGAACAAAGCTCATATAATAATCATGTGGATTAAGTTTTACAACCTCGAAATAATGTTGAATGGCGCAAAGTCCTAACCCAACTAAATTTCCCATGGCCAGCCCCTTTACGATCAGAGAAATTCCATTGTAAACAAATACCGAGCGCACAGTTTTATTCGACGCACCCAATGCTTTGAGCATACCGATCATTTGCGTGCGTTCCATAACCAGAATAAGCACAATGGAGATCATGTTAACACACACCACAATAAGAATAATACAAAGCAGAATCGTAACCTGACGACTCAATAACTTAAGCCATTCAAATACCTGCTGATATCGGTCACTCACGCGTTCGATATACAGGTTATAATCCATGGAGGCGCCTATCACTTCAACTGATTTATCAAGCACAGCTTCATGATGATCGTAGTTGACCAATCCATTTCCCATTTCTATTAACTTCAGATGCAAAGGCCAGTCTTCCGTTGCGATGTTCTGCATCTGTTCTGTCCATAAATCACTTTTATCAAAATAGTTGAAGTCAAGAAAAACTTCGATCCCACCTGCTACAGAATCTGGCCAGTCATTCAGCTTTTTTATCATACGGATGTCACTCAATATGACGCGTGAATCAAAATATTCTGAGAGGTTTGTTTCATAAATTCCGGTAACCTTCAGCTTTCTGAATCGTGGCGGGTTTTGAAAAAAATGAACAATAATATCGTCACCGACCTTAGCCCTGATCTTATTGGCTATTATTTTGCTGATCACCACCTGATTTGCAACGGAAGAATCAGGAAACTGGATAAATTCGCCTTCGATCATGCTGTGTTTAAACCCAGCGATATCAAAGCTCGGCCCCACGCCTTTAATCACTACGCCAAGCACTTCATCCTCTGTTTTTACTAATCCGGCTTTGTGCGCAAATTCCTGAACATGTTTTACGAACGGATATTTTTCGGGATGATCGTACACATCTTCGTGATAATTCACGGGAATTTCTTCCGGGGAATTACTCGTCGTAAATTTCGTGAGGATGAGATGACCACTAAATCCATAAATCTTATTTTTTACAGTTTCCTGGAAACCTTTCATCACCAAAAAAGAAACCAGCGAAGCCGCCAATCCAATCGCAATACTGGCGACTGCTATTTTATGTATGGTAGCGGAAAAGCCAGTTTGATGGCCCTGATTTATTCTTTTGGAAATGAAATACGAAAGGTTCAATGTAATTGCTAACTTTTCAGCGTTAGTGACTCATGCAAAATAGGATAACATTCCTGTTTGGGCAAATCAAAATCAGTTAACACGATTAACATATACCTATGCCAAGAACAATATTGCTTTTCTTCCTGCTTTTTATCTGTGCCCGATGCAATAGCAAAACCAATACACCAGTAGCTTTACCTGCCAACAAGGCGGATTCCGTCGAGCAAATCAAAACGCTTGAAAGGGAATTGAAGCTTGGGGCAGAACAACTTTCGGTATTACTTCCTCTGTTAAAGAATAAAAGCGTTGCTTTACTTGTTAACCATACCGCTACAATCGGCTCAACCCACCTGGTGGATACTTTGATGAGTCTGGGCGTTGACATTAAAAAGATATTAGGACCGGAACATGGTTTCCGTGGAAATGCAGCAGATGGAGAACTGGTTGCGCATGGGAAAGACACGAAAACTGGTCTGCCTGTAATCTCTCTCTATGGAAAAAATAAAAAACCAACGCAGGAACAACTCGCTGATGTTGACATCGTAATTTTTGATATTCAGGATGTCGGTACAAGGTTCTACACCTATATCAGTACGCTTCATTACCTGATGGAGGCATGTGCAGAAAACGGCAAACGCGTTGTCGTTTTAGACCGACCGAATCCGCATGGTGGCTATGTCGATGGACCAATGCTTCAACCGGAGTTTAAATCTTTTGTTGGCATGCATCCCATTCCGGTTGTACATGGACTTACCGTGGGCGAACTCGCCAACATGATCAATGGTGAAGGATGGCTTGCAGGAGGAAAAAAGTGCGACCTGGATGTCGTCACCATGAAACATTGGAAACATGGAGATCAATATGACGTTCCTATTGCGCCATCCCCTAACCTTCCGAATGATCAAGCGATAAAACTCTATCCATCCCTTTGCTTTTTCGAAGGAACAGTGATCAGTGTTGGTCGGGGAACGGAGATGCCTTTCCAGGTTATTGGTAATCCGTTGTTAAAAGGGATGCCGTTTACTTTCACACCAGTTACCATTAAAGGTGTGGCCAATCAGCCCCTTCATGAAAACAAATTGTGCTACGGCCTTGATCTCCGAAATGCCACGGTTGAAAATAAAATTGATTTGTCGTACCTGATTAACATGTACAATGCATATCCTGATAAAGATAATTTCTTCACCAATCCATTTGATAAAAATTATATCAACAAACTCGCCGGAAATGCCTTACTCCAACAACAAATCCGCGATGGATTATCCGAAGATGAAATCAGGAAAACGTGGCAAAAAGATCTGGAAGCGTTTGAAGTAAAACGTAAAAGATATTTATTGTATCCTTAGGTGATTCCCGGTAAGCTGCAGGCAGTAAGCGTCAAGATGTTTTCGTTTTCGAAAAAACTGGCGCAATAGCTGCGAGCCTTGAGCTTCGAGCCGCCGGTTCTTTAACCCTGAACGTGTTACTTAACCGCAAAGTCGCAGAGCCGCAAAGTTACGCTAAGGTAAACCTTGTTCAGCATCTGTAGCCAGTCAGTTATCGATCAACCAACCTCAAACATCAAACCTCAAACAATTGGCACAACCTCCTCGTTATCGGAAACCGACTTTTGAACCATAAACTTCGAACTACAGCATGAGCAAATCTGAAAAAGTAGGAGACATCATTTCGATTCTGGAAAAACTGTATCCTGATCCGGAGATACCGCTTCATCATAAAGATGCTTATACATTGTTGATATCTGTTTTATTGTCTGCACAGTGTACGGATGAACGGGTGAATAAGACGACGCCTTTTCTGTTTAAGAAGGCTGACAATCCTTACGATATGGTTAAGATGAGCGCAGATGAAATTCGTGAGATCATTAAGCCTTGCGGACTTTCACCTATGAAATCAAAAGGCATTTATGGGTTATCCAAAATATTAATAGATAAATATGACGGTGAGGTGCCCGGAAGTTTTGAAGAACTCGAAGCGCTACCTGCCGTAGGACATAAAACTGCCTCTGTTGTGATGACGCAATGGTTTGGTCAGCCTGCCTTCCCTGTCGATACGCACATTCATCGGTTAGCATACCGTTGGGGATTAAGCAACGGCAAAAGTGTGGAGCAAACCGAAAAAGATTTAAAGCGACTTATCCCGGAAGAAAAATGGAACAAAGCACATTTGCAGATCATCTATTTTGGACGTGAATATTGTCCGGCAAGAGGCCATCAATGGCAACAGTGTCCGATCTGTTCGAAATACATGCGTAAGAGTTTGCGGAATTAGCGGAAGCTGCGAGCATTGAGCTGCGAGCCGAGTGTGTTAGGCAGTAAATCAAGAGTTGCGATAAGCTTCATGCTACAAGCTGCAAGGGATCGCAAGTAAGATCGGCAGATTTTTGGATTAAGGTAAACTCGTCATCTCTCCCCTCTTGAGATTTAGGTTTAGTTCTCAATTTTTATCACATTAGTTTCGAAATCCTATCAACTTTCGAACTCATAATTTTATATCCATCACGCTTCTTATTTTTCGATAACTTATTCGTTTTCGAAAACCGACCTCAAACCTCAAACATTCAAACATCAAACGGTTTTCGAACACCCATCGTTATCGAAAAAACTAACCTTGAACTTTGAACCTTGAACTTTGAACTTTGAACTTTGAATGATGTATTTTTGCTGTCTTTATCACATTCATGAATTCTTTACGGATCATTTTTATGGGTACTCCAGAATTTGCAGTGCCTGCTTTGGAGACTTTAATCACACACCACTTCAACGTCGTAGCGGTGGTTACGGCACCGGACAAACCACAGGGAAGGGGTCAGAAAATTGTGTATTCGCCGGTGAAAGAATGTGCGTTAAAGCACAATGTGCCGGTTCTGCAACCAACAAACCTGAAATCACCCGAGTTTCTAGGAGAATTGAAATCCTATAATGCCAACCTTCAGGTTGTTGTGGCCTTCCGTATGTTACCAGAAGCGGTTTGGTCTATGCCGGAATTAGGAACATTTAACCTGCATGCTTCCCTGCTTCCGCAGTACAGGGGCGCCGCGCCAATTAATTGGGCGATCATTAACGGCGAAAAAGAAACCGGTGTAACTACATTTTTTCTCAAACATGAAATCGATACTGGGAGTATTATCTTCCAGGAGAAGGAACCTATTACTCCTGATGATAATGTCGGCACTTTGTACCACAGGTTAATGGATAAAGGAGCAGCACTTGTCTTAAAAACGGTACAACACATACAAGAAGGTAATTACCCTACTTTACCACAAGATGAATTTGGAGCCCAGAAGCATGCACCTAAAATATTTAAAGAAACGTGTATGATCAATTGGGATCAACCAAGCGAACATCTTCGGAATTTCGTTCGGGGTTTAAGTCCTTATCCGGCAGCCTGTACATCATTGGAAGGGAAAACGTTTAAGATTTTTAAAATTTCTGTTGTTGAAAATAAGGAAGAGCGAAATGCACTGGAACTTCAGATAGGTCAATTTTTGACGGACAATAAAAATTATCTTTATTTTAAAACAGCGGATGGATTTGTTTCCATTGAAGAACTTCAGCCCGAAGGAAAAAAGAGAATGTCCATCCAGGATTTTTTCCGTGGCAATAAACTTTGAAACGGAGCTGGCAACGCCATGAACAACTGAAGCTACTGTCTGTATAAAACTTTGAAAATTCATATTATGAAGATATCTCTTGTTGTAGCAGTTGCAAAAAATGGCGTGATCGGTAAAGACAACGATCTACCCTGGCACCTTCCTGATGACATGAAGTTTTTTATGGAAACCACCAAGGGGCACCATGTGATTCTCGGCAGGAAAAATTACGACTCCTTACCACCAAAGTATAAACCGCTTCCGCAACGAACTAACGTAGTGGTTACGCGCCAGAAAGATTTTTCAGCACCAGGTTGTCTTGTTGTTCATTCGGTTGAGCACGCTTTGCAGATTGCTGCTGAAAACAGTGAAAAAGAAGCCATGGTGATTGGCGGAGCGGCGATCTACACGTTGAGCATGCCTTACGCACATCGGTTATACATAACAGAAATTGATGCTGTAGTCAACGGTGACGTCTACTTTCCTGGGTTTGACAAAGCCACCTGGAAGGAAGTTAGTCGCACGCATCACCCGAGGGATGCCCGTCATGCTTACGCCTTTGATATCGTTGTGTATGAACGGATCAATTTGAATACAGTAAAATCATTTAAGAAATGACCAGCGTTGCAAACAAAGTAATCTGGATCACAGGTGCTTCCTCAGGTATAGGAGAAGCCCTGGCCTATGAACTCGCGCGCAAGCGAGCCAAACTCATTCTCTCCGCGCGCCGGAAAGAGGAACTTGATCGTGTGAAAGGTAATTGTGTCGCTGAAGCGCAGGCCAGCATACGGATTCTTCCACTCGACCTCGCCGAATCTCAAACCTTAAACCTAATCACAGAAGCCGCGATACAACTTTTTGGTAATATCGATGTGCTGATCAATAACGGCGGCATAAGCCAGCGGTCTTTTGCACGCGATACCATTCTGGAAGCCGATCGTAAAATTATGGAGGTAAATTTTTTCGGAACGATCGCCATCACGAAATATCTGCTACCTCATTTCCTGAAGAAAAAATCAGGGCACATTGTAACCGTATCAAGTGTTACAGGAATTTTTGGTACTCCTTACCGTTCTACATATGCGGCATCAAAACATGCCCTTCATGGATTTTTTGATTCGCTTCGGGCTGAACTATGGAAAGATGTAAAAGATGCAATAACGATAACAATGATTTGTCCCGGATTCATTCACACACCGATCACGCTTTCTGCTGTAACCGGTGATGGCAGTCCACTTGGAAAAATGGATGAAGCCCAATTCAAAGGAAAATCTGCAGCATGGTGCGCTGGGAAAATTGTCAAAGCCATCGAACATCAAAAGCAGGAAGTTTACATCGGTGGAAAAGAAACGCTTGGCGTTTATTTTAAACGCTGGTTCCCTACCCTATTCGCAAAATACATTCGCAAAGCTGCAGTGCGTTAATTTCAACTTTTATTTTAATGGTGCTCCTGGTCACAACGAATGCCCTGCACCTCAAATTCAATGGTAGCATGTTGAATGTTTATGGTTTTTAATCTTTCCTTGATTTTGAATTTTAATTCCTCCAACGCGTGAACTTCAATGGCCTTTGTTAGTACAATGTGCGTGGTCAGGATATTATACGCACCATCAAGTGTCCATAGATGAAGGTCGTGTGTGCTTTCAATGTCTGAAAAAACCGCGAGTTCCTTTTTTACTTGCTCCTCCGAAACGTTTTGAGGTACCCCTTGTAAAATGATCTGAAAAGCTTCACGCATATTCCGATAAACATTAAACAGAATAAATCCGGCAATAGAAACTGAAAGTAACGGATCAATTATGGGTGCGTTAAAAAATTTCATAATAAGACTACCCACCAGTACAGCAACCCATCCTAAAACATCTTCTACAAAGTGAAGTGAAATAACGCGCTCGTTAACTGAGGTTCCTTTCTTTAACCGCAATAAAGCGATCCCGTTAACCATGATGCCCAGTAGAGCCAGGAGAACCATTCCATCAGCATCAGGCTGTGTTGGGTCGAATAACCTCTGGGTTGCTTCTGTTAGAATAAATACAGAACCGATGGTAAGCACTACTGCATTGATCAAGGCGCCTATTAGTGAAAACCTTTTATATCCGTAGGTATACACTTCATCACGTTTTCCTTTAGCCTTTCGATCAAAATACCAGGCTGTACCCAGTGCGAGGCTGTCGCCAAAATCATGCAGGGCATCCGACATAATTGCTACCGAATTGGTAAAAAAACCACCCACAAGTTCGATAAGCGCAAAGGCTGTATTCAACCAGAATGCAAGTGCCAGATTATTATTTCCATTTGAGCCATGATGGTGGTGATGTCCGTGATGGTTATGCATGTTGATAGAATGCTGAAAGTGGTGGAAATACCTGCAAATTTAACGATGCCGGATGATTCTGCCGCGTACCTTATAAATTGGGGTCTGTTTTAGCACGTTATTTCACAGCGCTTATTTCCTAATCCGACCAGCAATGCGTAATTTTATTCCGATTAAAACCACATGATCTCAATGTTGCCGAACAATTCAAGGCGCATTAACAGATCTTCCCCACCTGTTAAGATTCGTCAAACAGGTGTTCATGAAAAAAGTATTCAAGCTATTCATTAGTGTAGCACGAGCTAATTTATTTATTACGCTGGTGTTATTCGTGCCAGGTGGTTCAAGCTACGGCCAGGGAAACCTTTCCCTGGATAACGGCGTGTTCAATCTTGCACAACACGACTTTGAAGCAAGCCATGCTTCGCTTTCCGGCCATTGGTTTTTCTTTCCGGAAAAGTTGCTCAATACAGATCAATGTCTGAACCATCCACACTTTGAACTTCTTGTACCGGGTTTATGGAATGAAACTTTACCCGCAAAAGAAGGTAAGGGATACGGTACCTATTTCTTACAACTTGTTGTTCCTGAAACCACGGATTCCTGGGCACTGTATATTCCCCAACTTTACAATAGTTACACGCTATGGATCAACGATTCACTGGTTGCTTCAGCCGGTGAGGTGGGAAAAACGAAAGAAGCTACCATACCACAGTGGAGACCGCAGGTTGCCGTTTTTAATCCGAAGACTGATACCTTAAACCTTGTCCTTCATATCGCAAACTTTCATCATTTCAAAGGCGGCATCCGTGA
>DASPIZ010000137.1:0-16627 GCA_035628875.1 Ohtaekwangia sp.
AAAATTTATATTTATGATGGTCCTCAAAGTACTCTCGCTGGGGGCATCGGGGCAGAACGTCACGGTTGCCAGTAATCCCATCTCATTGGAGATCACCTTTAACAAAACTTCCACGATCCTGTTCCCGAGTATGATCGTGAATGTTGACCGTGGAAGCCGCGACCTGCTCGCTCAGAAGGCTAGGAGCCTGGATAACATTCTTCAGCTAAAGGCTGCAAAAAAGCAACCATTCCTGGAAACCAATCTAACTGTTGTCACAGCGGATGGAAAGCTCTATCATTTTATTGTCAACTACGCAGAGAACCCAAAGCATTTGACCTTGAAGGTGATCAACCAAACGGATAAAAGCCCGAGTACGTCGGCTCCAGTGATTTTAGAATCCGATTTGAATCAGACAGTGGCGGAACATTGTGCGCAAACCATTATTAATGCAAAACATTGGATCGGGCTCAATCGTCAAAACAAGTACAAAATTCGCATGGCGCTGGAGGGCATCTATATAAAGGACAACACAATATTCTATCACATCAAAGTCAGCAATAAATCCAATATCCGGTATGACATTGACATACTCCGGTTTTACATCAAGGATAAAGAGAACCTAAAGCGAACCGCAACGCAGGAAATTCCAGTCAAACCACTCTATGTATATAACGAAGGCCAAAGCGCCATCGAAGGCAATTCAACGATCCATTTTGTGTATGTCCTGGAAAAATTCACCATACCAGACGCAAAGCTACTGATGATTGAAATGTTCGAGAAAAACGGCGGAAGGCATCTTAACCTTCGCGTGAAGAACAATGCCATCGTAAACGCAAGACCCGTTCCACATAACTAGGTTACGCAAACCTTATAAACATTCAGGGAAGTGAAGACGGAATAAATTGAAGGGGTATGAATGAACAAAAAAATGATAAGGAAAAACTTGCCGAAAGGCAATTTGTATATCTCATGGATGCTCTTGAGCGGTTGGGATTTGAAAACAAGATGGACATTGATCTTTTCGAAAGTCTTAAACAAGATCCGGATAAATTTCCAGCCAGTACCACGCTCGAATTCGATCACAAAAAGGTCAACTACACTATCCTGTTCAAAAAGTATGATCGCCCAAATATGTATTTCCCGACAGCTTACCGTGCTGAATTGGATCACGACAGAAGTAAGAGCAGGGTTTTCAGCTTGAATGACAACATCGCGATCAAAGCGCAGGAAGCCTTCAACCTATTAGAAGGAAGGTCTGTCAATCGCGTTTCTCTTGAGAACGGGGCACTCTCTCAAAAGTGGTTAACACTTGATTTTAATGACAAAGACCAGCACGGCAACCCACGGATGCACGTATATCAATTGGCAAACAATGATTATTTGCTTTCGCGCGCGCTTGCACGCTACCCTTTAAAGGAATGTAATGTCGTTGAGGACAAAGTAGATCTTATTATTTCTTTAAACAAAGGAAATCGCGAGCCTGTAACATTACGAAGAGGCATTAAGGAAGAAAGGCTATTTGTTGAAGCTTGTCCAAGGGAACGGGATATAAATTTCTACAATGACCGCATGATGAAGCTTGACAGAAAGGACTTGATACGAAAGCATGAGTTTCCTGATGTGCGGGCCACTCCGTATCAACGGAAAGGAAGATTGATTTAGCTAGTAGTATACATATTAATTCATATTAAATTTTTTTAGCCATGGAGAAAGAAAACCTTGAGTACTTACAAAAGGCAGTGAAGTTTGCCGGTTTTGGCGATCATTTCGAAAAGGACATCGAAGCCAAAATGAAAGAGAACCTGGACAAGTTTGATCTTGCAGCTACTGGAGAATTCGGTAAAAGCAAAGTAGACTACAAACTCGAATTCAACAAATCCCAAACCAATGACCGGTATTATTTCAATCGGTATACCGCTACGTTGCCTAATGAAGATCCGGCAAAAACAAAATCACAGACTTTTTTTATGAATTCAGTCGCGCCGAATAAGGATGATTCCGAGGCAGTAAAACAGATGAAGCGCAAAGCGCATGGTGTTACCGCAAAAGAAGCTTACAACCTCCTTCAAGGAAGGTCGGTATATAAAACCTTAGTGAACAAGGAAAAAGAACCTTATAACGCATGGATGAAACTTAATTTCAGTAAGCAAGATCAGTATGGGAATAATGAGGTAAAGAAGTTTACAGACAAGTACGGTTTTGATCTGGATAAAACCTTAGACAAGTATCCGATAATGGGCTTAGACGATTTCGAAAAGCGACAACAACTTCTTCTATCTCTTGAGAAGGGAAACCGCCTTCAGGTCACCTTTGAAAAGGAAGGCAAGGAAGAAAAAATGCTCATCGAGGCGAATCCAGAATATAAAAATCTGGAAGTTTATGATAGCAAAGGAGTTCGTCAAAGGGTCAATCAGTCAGCTACCCGTTTCACTGCATCAGAAAACAATACTTTTTCAAAGTCCGCCTCGCAGGATAACCTTAATGGTAAAGACGCCAGTGAAGACTCGTCTCAAAAGAACGGGAAGAAGGAGTTGAAACAAAACGAAGGAGTAGTCGATGCTCAAAAAAAAACTTCCCAGAAGAGGGGAATGAGGGCATAACCTATCAATAAAGATTCAGCGGGCCTGGCTAGGGGCGCATTCCTACTGATTTTATTTTTTTGAGGAATTCCTGCGCCGGCCCGCCATTTCCAACCCGGTAGGCTCTATTAAATACCACCACATATGTAATAGGGTCATTCTACCGTTTTGATCGGAGTGTTTACCATCTTGTATTTACTCTTGATATTGGCTATTCCTTGCACAGCATTAAAGGCGTCCTTTCTGAACTTTATTTTGCCTTTGTAGTCCAAGTGATAAGGAACCATCGCATCTAAAAATAAGTGGTGAGGGCTTAGTTTCTGGTGAAGAAAATTCTTCATGTCACCCGTTTCCATTTTGCTATTGCTCCATAAACTGTAGACCTGTTTCTCCTCCCCCGGAAGTTTGAAAACCATTCGCCGTGCCCAATGAAGCCCATGAACTCGTGAATATTCCGGATAGGAATGCCTTGCATGTCAAAGCCCCAGAATAATTTGTTGGAAGTAAGGATCAAGGGCATGATTACCTTGACGTTGCGTAAGTCCAACTTTTGATTTTTTGCAAACATAGTTTTGAAGGTTTGGTCGGCTAACGCTTCCTGGGAGTACTGCAATTGTTCAGCAGCATTTTTAATGTGTTTAAATGATGTGCGTGACTCGAAAGGATCAACCGGGTTGATGGAATCTTTACATTCTATGATCAACATTAGATCATCCTTAACCGCCAAAATATCTATGTCCGACTCGCTTCTGGTGGCGGTTTTATACTTTATCGAAACATCTTGTCTTATTTCAAAGCCTGCGTACTCCAACGCTTTTACAGCATTGGAAACGAGTTTATCGTACTCGGCATTTTACTGGCCATAAGACGATTTCCTTTTTTTGCTTCGGTGATAAAGATATTTCTGTAAAGTCTCGATTTTATAAACAGTGTGGGACTTATACAATAGTAGTCGTCAATGGAAATAATCGGCTTATATTGGAGATCCAGGTAAGTATCGACACCGGCTTTCCAGGTCACTATATCCATAAACTCTTTGATTGTGTCTTCAGATTCCACGCGGCCCAGAAAAATATTAACCATGTCAAATTTTAAGTTAGGACACATTGAATTCAGCATAGTTTCTTCTTCACTTTTAAGCTTCGGTAATAAATGCCTGTTGGTGATTTCTTCAAAAAGCATAAAGGCCATGAAGAGCTTTACAAACTGTTGAAAGGTCATGTTTTTGCTAACCCTAAACGTTTTAAATTCTTCATAAGGAATGAGAAGCTCTTTCTGAATGTTCTCGATTAGAAGGGCACCTTCTTTAAAAACAACTTCATCGGGCCTGCAAACCTCCCTGAAGAGTTCGTCCGGTATTTCGAAACGATAGCGTCGATATGGGGTTGTTTTTAATTCAACAAAACTCTTATCAAAAACACTCTTAAAGGCCTGGAGAAACAGTTCAACCGTCTCTTTGAAGGATTGCAGGTCATTTACCTCCTGTTGGAGCCGGATAGTATCCGATATCTCCTGGAGGTTTCCCATGATAAGCGACATTTCATAAGCTTTTCCGAATAGTTCTGTGGGAGGAGCGAACTCTATATAACCCGGATGTGTAAGGCATCGGAAATTAAAATACTCTACAAGAATTTCGAATTCCCTGAACTCTTTGATTTGGCAACCTACTAAAACCAGCTCTTTGATTTCTGAGCTTTTATAAAACGTATAGTCAGTCAGCCCCAGGTCGCGGACGGTTAGGCCAATATTTTCTTGCCAGACCGAAATAATCAATGAAATGGATTCACTGATGGCTTCTTTCGAGTAATGTTTAAGATCATTAAGATCATGGCAAGTATCATCAGAGTCGTATTCAGCCTTAAAGTTGACTTCGTTAAAGTTGATCAAAGCTCGCAATGGAGAGCGATTTGATTTTAGCGAAGCCTTGTGTAACTTCTGAACCGTTGCATTGAGTATGCTATATTTCTCTTTCAATACATCGTACAAAGGACTCATGTTTATCAATGAGGTGAAGTATTGTTTATCCTCTTCAGAGATTTTGTAGAATGCAGCATTTTTCAGGATCAATTCAGCAAGGGAAACAATTGGATTTCTGGAATTGATATAGGATGAGTGACGTAGTATGCCGCTTTCTTTGGCAATCGTTAAAAAATACTCGTTGTCAAGGTGGAGTCCTAAAAGAAAATGGTCAATAGCTTTTCCGCAGTGTTTATGCTGGATGTGGTCTTGAATAGACGGAATGATTTCCTTGCAAAACTCTTTCCGTACTTTTGCAGAGAATTTCGTAGTATCGATTGGATGACCTGTCAGGTATGCATCCCACTTGTCTTTAGGAAAATCGGATATTAGAACATCAAGTGTCATACAGATTAAATGAAATTAGAAATCAGCGCCACATTTGCACTCCTCTACTAGATCTTTCTGATAGTAGTTAATAAAGTTCTTTACGGATTCAAGGCAGGCAGCGTAATCTAAGTCCAAAGCTTTAATAAATAATTTTCGGTAATAAGTTTCGTCTTTCACCTGCTTCTTGGTGTGAACAATTTCATTGCGAAAGTCTTTGAGATCGATTATGCGTTGATAATCCACTGGGTGATCTTTCCAAAACTTCTTTCCTGTTACTTCAGGAAGTATATCTTTTATCTTTTTTAGAAATTCAAATTGCTGTATTTGGTCAATATTAAATTCTTCTGTTTTTAATTTCAGCTCGTTCCTGATTAAATAGTTATCGGGTATGACCCGGTTGGCTAGACACTCGATGGCCATAAAGGAGAATATTGCAAAAGATGAACTGTATCCCATGAAAGCGTACAGGCTGTGCATGATCTTTGTTGCATCTTTGAACTCTTTTAATAATTCAAGAAGTTTTTGGCGATTTCCATGCGTCTCAATTAAGCTATAGTTTGTTTGCGCAATATTAAAATACACCAGGACCGGCTCCGGTTCCGGAACAAGCAAGTTGGAACCCCCAGATTTGTATCGAAATCCCTTCGCACAATAGTTCTTATCGGTTATGATCCATGCATCAAACTCTGATGCAATGCTGTCGTCGCCTAACGCCTTGGAAATGGATAATGACTTGTCGCTGGGGGTACTATTTACTTTAGTCATCACCTCCTCGGAAAGCACAACCTGATGTGTAAACTTCCTTTTAATATGCTTCATTTTCTTGAAATGTTTGATTCGGATAAGTTAGATAATTCCTCCCTGTGACAATTACTGTCAATCCCTAAACTTTTGGATTCAACTTTCCATAAAAATCACAAAGTTCTTGGGTGATAAACGCTAAATTTACCTGATAACCCATTATTTATGCTTCCCAGACGCCCTGCAAAACTAGAGATATTGGAAGCGCAAAGGCTAAAGTCTGCGCTTTCAAAAGTTGACATAAGTTATGACCACCGTACTGAATTTACGGTTGAAGAAGTTGAAAAAGTAATTGCCATACTTTTTCAAAAAAGGAGTGAAAGACTCTACAGAAAGGCGACTAGCTATGGATTCAAGCATGTCATGGAACGGATTTCTGAATTATTTAATGATTCTGGAATACCTAAGTATTGCAACAACCGAACCTTTATCGAGGCCATGCAAAATACCGGGTTCCGGGCTGAGCCCGAAATCAAAGGAAGTCCCAACTACTTTTTCAATATTGAAGCCCGCCAAGCTAAAACCCTTTTTTTCATGCTTACTTACAAGGCACTACTGGACGAAAAATATTCTGTCGCATGAGATTAAAACCTACCCCGCACCTTTCCATAGAAGATAGTGACGCTGAGGTTGAACTACTGATTGAAAAAATCAAAAATGCAAGATCAGAGCCGTTGCCATTTTTTGTAGAAAAGGAAACCTACGATTGGTTTATTATCCATGCTGAAATAACAAGAAAAGAGGAACCGATTGATGGCACATTATATATGATTCAGCATTTCGGAAAAGTCGGTGACACAGGATATTTTGCTTACATCCTTGAAGATTTTTTAAAAAATCGGCATGACTTGGATCTATTGATCAAGTTATTCGATGGTCACATAATCAGAGCTAAGCAGAATGGCGAAACGGGTAATTTTCATTCACAATGTGCGGACATGATAAAAGGCTTGAGGCTTGGAACGTCTCTTGCCGAACTGATGAAGAAAGGAATTTTACATACGCCACCGCCAAATTTGAACTAATTGTTCTTTATCAGAAACTATGGGAAACATTAAATTCAAGATCACTAACAAGGGAACGGACATTGAGAGTTTCAAGCACAGCATTCCCATTTACAATGATTATTTAGCATTAGCCGATAAATATAATTTTAAAGCGATAGAGAAAATACCAATTGAAGGCGAAGATATCAACCTGGAAATTGATATAACATCGGGCGACTCGGTCGATTGGACGATGTTTAAGTTACCAGCGAATGTGCTTGCGATTATAAAGGACCTAGAACACTATCAATCCGTAAAAACCACTTTGCAACGTCTTTACTCTAAGATTGAGTATTTGCGGTTTGACGACAAATACGAAATGGATTCCTTAGCCCAGGAAGTGCTTGACATGATAGGCTCTTTAAATCACAGCGAACACCTTGATAACTTTATGCTGAATAAAAGTTCTTGGGAACAACGCATTTTTCATACTAAGAACAAGGAAGTAAGTATGTTATTGCGTTTAAGGGATAAAGATGCGCAGTATAAAAAAATGCGAGGGCTTGAGGATGCAAAAAAGCACTTGCTGCCAGACATTAAGAGCCTCATCCATTTTTTAGCGGAAGGCAAGTTGAAAGCAAAAGGCCAATAATAATTTACTGTAATTGTATGCACTTTGCAAAGATTGATGGTAAACTGATAGAAGCTCAGCCTGGCTTAAAGGCATTGTGCCCGGGATGCTACGCGCCGGTTATCGCTAAATGTGGAACACATAGAATTCATCATTGGGCTCATTTGAAGAAGGCGTGTGATAGTTGGTCGGAACCGGAAACGGAGTGGCATCGCGCATGGAAAAATAATTTCCCTACTGAGTGGCAAGAAATCTTTCTACCTGATAGTCGAACCGGTGAAAAGCATATCGCCGATGTTCGAACCGGTCACGGACTAGTCGTTGAATTTCAACACTCACACCTCGACGCTACAGAGCGTAGTACGCGTGAAAGTTTCTATCAAAACATGGTTTGGGTAACTGGTGGTACGCGCCTGAAGAGAGACTATCCCCGTTTCCTTGAAGGAAAAGATCGATTTCGTTCGGTGAGAAATGGGATCCATTGTGTCGCCTTTCCCGACGAATGTTTTCCTTCCGCCTGGCTCGGAAGCACGGTACCAGTTATTTTCGATTTTAGAGGTAACGAATTGATACATGATCCCAAAGATCCCAGAAACGATCTTTATTGCTTGTTTCCCAAACGTATCGGAAAAGACGCTATAGTAGCCGTGCTGTCGCGTAAAGCATTTGTTGATGCGGCGATTAATGGTAACTGGTCGCCGTGGGCTGGTAAGCTGGCGGACAATATAAGTCAGGCCAGTGGAGAATTTCAAACCATGGTGGAAAGGCAACAGCGATTACAGGCGAATGTAAGTTTTGAGAAATTTAGCAGGGCCATGCGGTTTCAAAGAGTCCGGAGGCGATTTTGACAAATCGAGGCTGGCAAAAGCCTGATAGGTGATATCACTAGTGCTACCGGCAAAGTATAGTTAACATATAGACATTTATGAAAGAGGACAACGTTTTGGAAAAATTATTACTGCGGTCAATTAATGCTTATTGTCTTAGCAAGGCGCTCTCAGAAGATTATGCAAGAATTGTTGGTAAGTTAGAAAACGTACCTGAATTGGAAGTATTGAATCGCGTTCAAAAACGAGCATTCGAACTCTTTGAAGAAATTAAAACTGAAGCAAATCAAATGTTTACTAAGTAACATGAGGAGAAATAGGGAAATCATTGAAATCGATCCGACGCTATAGTTCATCCTCTTCGTTAATTCTTTGAATGAGCCGCTCTTTCAACTGATCCAGGAACGTTGTTTGTCCCTTCTTTCTATCCTTAATTTGAAGGAACATGCGATAATGATCTTTCAGATTCACTTTAAAGATCCGCTCAAAGGCTGTAAATATTTCCTTTATGTCAATGTTAGAGTTATTGAACGCGCCAGCGGCTTGTAGTGCAATACCGAGCTCGATCAAGGCAGTTTTGGGCGCAGTCCATTTAAGATGACTTTCTGCCTCCGGATTTTTCTGAAGTGCATCCCTTAAATATCCCTTTAATAGCTCATTGGCCAATAGCTTGGCCAGCTTATCGTCCATCTCCGTTGAAAAAAGACTGGCTTTAAATAATGACCTGTTCTGCCTGGTAAAATATCTGTCATCAAAGTACGTCGAGTTTGACATAATGTAGACATAGAATTCTTTGTTTCTTCGTGCGAATAGCTCCAGGCGCTTCATTACTTTGTCATAGAAAGCTTTACGACTATCTAGCTCGTTGTATGAATCAAAGAGTTTTATGGCAAAAACTTTTGATTGGTACAGGTATTGGCTTACAAAGACTGGTTTTATTTCCTTAAAGAAATGAATTTCTTCTTGCCTGTTTTTGAAAGCATAATTGTATACGAACTGCTCCAAATCATGAATTGCATCTTTGATAATGGCAATGAGTTGTGCAGTTAGGACAAGCTCAGCGGGTTGCGTGGCTACAGTAGTCTCCATCTGTCCTTTCATTCTAGCCTGCAATTCTTCCGAAAATTTGATAATATCCATAACTGTAATTTTTTGATTTATTATGCTGCGGTCTTCAGTCTGTCATTAATGATTTTTATGATGTCGTCCTTTATTTTGAAATAGTTCTGCTCAATTTCAAAGGAAGTAACTTTACGAACCATGGGAATGGGCTTGTAACTTTCTTCTTCCGCTTTAAGAGCGGCGTGGTCGTTAAGAATTTCTGCGTGAAACACTTTTTGGTCGATTTTCTGATCGGGATTGTCCGCCACAGCCCCAACAAACTCTCCACTTGATAAAGTGGCAATCTTGGAAGGGGGGATTGCAGCATCAAGCTGGGTAGACCTGCTAACCGTACTGTCTGATCTATTTACGGAAACACTACCCCGTTCCTGGACGATCTTGCCAAACCGCTCCGACAAGATTTTTGCGGTATCGCCTACTACCTGGCCGGAGATCACGTTACCAGCGAGATTCATAATTACCTCTGCCTGATCGCGTCCGTAATCTTTCTTTAGTTGACTATAATCCTGGATCGCAAAAATGGGAGCAACGAGATTTGATCTGGCCTGGGCAACGAGGCTATCTATTCCGTTGCAATACAGACTAGGGAATTCATCGAAGATCAAACTGCTCTTTAACTTGTGTTTCTTATTGACGAGCCTAACTACCCGTGAAACATATAGCGAAAGAACCGCTCCATAAATCTGTTGCTTTTGCGGATTGTTGGCAGCGCAGACAATTTTCGGGTCGTCCGGATTATTAATGTCCAGCGTAAAGTCGTTGCCCGACAATACATAGTATAATTGCGGCGATGAAAGTCGGGCCATGCCTATTTTCGCAGATGCGATCTGACCTTCTAGCTGCTCCATCGCCTGATTTCTGAATGCGGATTCAAAGGGGTCAATAAGTGCATCTATTTCCGGCTCAGTTCGCAGCAGGGGAAATAACGTTTTGTAGTCCATTTGCATGAGTTCTATCACGTGGGGCAGCGTACAGAATATACCATCGTTGTACTTTCGCAGAAACCAGATAACTCCTGTCAGGAAGTTAATTGGTGACTCTACAAAAAAGTCCCCTTGCTTTCGCACCCAATCACGGTTAAGGCCCAACATGATCGTCCGACTTGATTCAGTAGCATCGGTTATATCATCCATCGTGTTGGGATCGAGGGGATTGCACCGATGATAGATCTGATCAAAATTGATCACATAGAATGACGGCGTTTTTTTGTAGTTACGGTACTTTAGCAGGCTGTTATACGCAATGATAGAGAGGTCATCGAATTTAAAATCATAAAGGAACATGGTAAAGCCCTTCTTGATATGCTGCGTGATGATATGCCTTATTACGAAATATGACTTTCCGGCGCCAGGCGTCCCGATTACCAGCAATGACCGGAATGGGTTGATTACATTGATCCAGCTTCTCCTTCTTTTCCCTTTTAGATTATAGGCTGCCGGCAGGTTGATCGAAAATTCATTGTCGATAAATCTTTCTTCTTGTGGAAAGGACTCGTTTAACCGGTTAAACACATCGCTTGTTAATTTCAGTTTGATCAAACGTGATAGCCACGTGCCTCCTGTTAATATCATGATGTAACCGACCATCGTTATTACGATGTATACCTGCGCCCTGATTGGAAAGAAGGCTTGAATGAATATTATGAAATGCCCGAGCAATACCAGAAATAGACCGATCGCTACATATACAAAGGCGGCGGTTACATTGATCCTCTCATCTTTCCTACCCTGTGCACCGATGAGTGAAATAATCAGGAAACCGATGGAAATTACTTTTGAATGATAGATCGTTTCAAATAGGCCGGTCTTTACAAACGAAAGGACAATTCGGTCAATCAGTTCCAATGTATAGCCCCATTCCCTTACTGCATCGTGACAATGATAGTAGAAGTGCATCAGCAGAATTGCTACGCTGATCATTCTGGTCAGATCCATGATCTTACGTAAACCTTGTTCGTTCTCTCCGGTTCCCATCGCGCTAAAGGTTATAGTGAACGTTTCTTTCTTTTTTTAAGTCGTAAAGCGGCCTCAGCAGAAATTGTGTAGGGTGTCTCTGCATTAAAGAGATTGTCAACAACGTTGGTGAAGCCGAGGGCTGAACTCCCGTCTTTTTTACCATCTGAAGGTTTCATGATTATCTTGGAGAATCCCGGTCTGAAATGATCATTGGCGCTCGATCGGGTTGCCAGTCTTTCCAGTATCGACTTTGCTGAGTAAGGCTTGCCGAGATCGCTACCGTTGAATACAGTTTTATTTTTGTTGTCCACGAACGTTACACCGTAGGTGCGGCCTTCTTCATTGGTGCGGAACACGACGTTGATACCTTGCTTGCTGAGCTTGTCGGCAAACTGTTCCTCAATCATGTTTGACCCGGTTTGCAACACCCGTTCGACTGTATCTTTTAGCCAGGCTTTATATGGCTGGCGCAAGGCTTCGTTGAGATGGAATTGTCTTTCTAAAAAAGGTAGTGTTGGTTTTCCGTAGATCGCGCTGGCCTTGACTGGTATGCCGATCCTTTTCCCTTTGTCGTCTACCAGGCTGTAAAGCAATCCCTTCTTATCAAACATCTGAGTGCCTTCCCTTCCCCGGTCTGCCATCACGTTGTACTGCCTGAGTATAGCATTTAATTCAGGCAATGATGTGTATTTATAAGAGTGCGTTACCATACGCACTGCATTCGATATGCTTCGTTTGGTTTCGGATTTGCCGTAAGTAACTTTCTGCACATCTATTGGTCGAACAAATTGCTGCTCCTTTTTCGGTTTACTTTGAGCTTGAACTAATCCGAACTCCTTTTCAATCAGATTTCTTGCTTCTTCTGAGGCATTCCGTCCGATGTTGTGAAAATCAATCCGCCCACCATCTTCCTTGATGTTGGTTGTTACGATGTGCAGGTGTGGATGCGCGGCGTCAAAATGCTGGTAAACCAGATATGGCTGATCACCAAATCCTATACTTGTCATATAAGTATCTGCAATCGCACATAGTTTGTTTTCCGGCAGCTTCTCCGAAACGTCAAAATTGAGTGAGATATGTAGGGTGTTTAATTCAGTCCGTCGATTTTGAGCAATCAAGTGTTCAAAGCGGTGGAGCTTGTCATAAAAGGTCATTTCCTCGGCGTCCTGGAGAAATCCTGATGCACTGATACAGGTGGCCTTTCCCTCCCTTACTTTGTGTTCGTTGTAGTTCAACGCACCCTTTATGTTTTTTCCCGCTATCACCTTTGCGACCATTTTTTACCAATTTCAGATACCATGATTAGGAGCTGATCCACCTTGCTACCGACCTTGTTGTACTCATCCTTGACCTTTAGCGCATGAAAAATCTTTTGGTTAGGAATAGCGGTGCCATTAAAGTAGTGGGTGATTTGATTTATGTTGTTGCCGATTGCCCTTAACTCGTTACGGATCGCAACCAGTGCTTTCGCTGTTTCATCAAACGTAGCATCTTTATGATGCCAGTTTATTTTCTCCTGATACAGAATCGCACGTGCTAATTCGCCGACAGACCGACAGTTACTTTTATCAAGCCAGTCTTGCATTTTTTCATGGTACGGTTTAGACACCCGAACACAGATCCGGTAAGTAAGTCGTTTTGATTCATTGATTTTTTGACGTGACATAATCTTAAAGTTTGGGTTTACAAAGGCGAGTTCCGAGCCGATATTTAATTGACTTTAGAGAATTGATGGCAGATGCCAATCTGCCATCAATTCTACATCTTGCTAATGCCACACAAGGCATTTTTATCCACAGCGTTCCCACGTTGTTTATTGACATATTCAATCGTTTATTCATTTTCAAACTTGATTACTTTAAGAGCTATAGGGCTTTTCTTAACCGATTTGTGAGCCTTTGAAATATGGCCGTCGAGCGATCTTTTATTAGGAAATGGGCCAGCTTCGCATTCTTCACACCAATGCTCACTTCGGCCTTCCTGAATTCTTTTAAAGAACAATTCGCTTAATTGCCAAATTGAAAGGGAATGGGTCAGGCAAATACAGAGACTGATGACAGTCAATTTCAGATTCTCAATCGTCGGTTCTTTAATGGCAATGAACCAATAATCGTAGTAAAACGCATTCAGGAAAAAACTTACAACAGCATAAAATTTTCCGATGGCCCGGTACTGATTGATAATGAAAACAAGGATCATGAATTCAATCACGCCGGCCAGTGCAATGCCATATAGCCAGTTAAGGAAAGTATAACCTTGTAAGGTCATATCAAGGTGCTCAAGCTGCATGAACAAGCTACCTGCATGTGGCACATAGAGGATCATCAAGACCAAAGAGCCATGAAAAATCACCTGCTTGCTTTCGAGGTACGTTACTATTCTATTCATATTTCATAATTAAGGTCAGCACAAGGTCAAGTGTATATTTGTTCAGTTGCCTGCTAGCTTTCATTGAAAGCCTTTCTTTGTCTGTCTCTTTTCCCGGAGGCTGGTTTAGGCGGATCCACAGGATCGTCAAAGCTTTTTGCAGTGCATTTCTTTTTTAGAAAATGTTTATCATGCTTATGATCCTGAAGCATCTGTTCAATATCATCGGCGTTGTAGTAGATTACACCGCCGATCTTGGTGAATGGCAGACTTCCATTAACGCGAAGGTTCTGTAAGGTGCCTGGTGAAATGAAAAGCATCCTGCGTACCTCATGTGACTTTAGCCACTTGCGTTCTGACGTTGCTTTTCGTTGTGATAACAGTCCGCGTATTTCTTCGATCAACTCCCGCCGGAATTCCTGCAGGTCTTCGATAGTGACAATGTTTGCTACCATAATTTTTCGCTTAAATCATGGCGTGAAGAAAATGCGAGTGCGATCCCCAAAACAGATACAAAAGGGCTACAGTAATTTGTAGCCCCCTTTAGATAGAGTGCATTTGGTCTTTTTTGAAAAATATCTTCAATAAAAAAGGAATTCGTCACTGGCATGTACACAGCCGAAACGAATTCCTTTCTTAAATCTTAGATTGTACTGATGAAGTGGCAAGCGGCCTTTAAGCCGCTCCAACGTCCTTGTCTATATAACTTATCATTTTTTGAAGCATTTCTTTAACAGTCTTCCGGACGCTGTCTTCGGCATTGTAGTACTTACTGTAAATACTCCCATAGCCCATTACCTTCGAACGTTTCGTTTGAAATATCCTGGCTATATACCGGAGCATAACTGTTACATTGGGATTTTGAATAATACTCACTTCCACAAACACACGAATAAAATAGGCAAGCTGCGCTACAGACAAATCAACTTGCAGTTTGAATTTATCTGACGACAATTCAATCCCATCGGATTGAGTGATTAAATTGGTTTTGCGGGTTTCCAAATAACACGTTTCCTGGTCCATCCAATCTTTAAGCAGTTCGGGTAATGACTTTCTTCCGGTATCATAGATGAACGTCCGCTTGGGCGACTGCTGGTGAATAAGCTTTTGTACTAACGCTAACCTTTCCAGTTTTTCTGTAAGGTCTTCCGTTTTATCAATAAAAGTTTTGATCTGTCTAGTGCAGTAACCAACATACTCTGGTGAGTTATAATTAAGGCCAAACAAAATCCACTGTAGCAGCTCATTAATGTTGTCGTCGGGCCTGAGTTCCCTTTCCATAAGCAGGTAAAACAGATCTTTCCGCAATTCCTTGATAAACATGACCCGGCGGTAGGTGATCTCATTGGCGGAGCCTCGCTGTAGGAATTCTTTGAAGGGCGCCAGGGTTAGGGTAATCAGCTCGCGGTCGAAGCCTTTATGTTCAAGACCGCTTTGCATATTCTCTATGTTTCGTTGAATGTCGTCATAAACGATGAGCCGGTAGCTTTCAGGAATCCAGGCGTCCATATCGAAGTGTTCAGCGAAATGTTTTCCTACAAAAGCCAGTAGGTCTTGCAATGAAGAATAAAGTTCCTGGCTAAGCTTGGCTTTATCCTGTGAGGACGGAGTTACAGAGGTAATCTCATGAGGTTGCACGTATTTTGTTAAGTGGCCAGACAGCTCAATAATGGCACGTTGGTGAAATCGGATGTAACGGGCCAGCGCCTGTTTGTTTTTAAAATAGAGCATTGCCCGGCTGAAATTATTTTTCACGCTTTCAGTCTCCTGGTGAATACGGTCAGTAAATCGTTGAAATAATTTCTGATCCAATTTGTAGTTCATCCGAATGAAATCAGAAATATCCTGAGAGACTACAGTTTCAAGTTTTGCAAGTTCATATTTGAGCGGCATAATTTTAAAGATGAAAGTGAGCAGCTTTAATTGACGTACTTACACAAAGGTTATAGCATCAGCTATATAGGCCAGCGCATTGATCGCTGACAGAGTAGAGCAAGCGATAACAAATTAAAGGTCAATCTCTTCTTTCTTAAAAGATTGAGCTTTAAGCCATCCGTAGGCTTCAGGGACGGAATGAAAAGTACATACAACCTGGGAAGCAGGCATAGCTTCAATGGCAGAAAGTTCGGCGAAGATATTTCTGGAAAGTACCCAGGCAAAATGTTTAAGGCCAGCCCCGATTATCTCCGGAAACCACTCGTGAGCTGTCCATTCGGCGGCATCCATCCAAGGGCCGCTTACCTCTGTGTTGTCATTAAGAATCTTTTCGACTTTTCGCTCCTTCAACAGCCGGATCATAACTAAGCCGCACTGCTGTATGACTTTTTTGGGTTGGTGGCCAACCCATTTGCAAAACATGATCCGCGTATCGGGATCGTAACTGATATGCAGGTTATCAGCCGTATAAAGTATTTCCATGGCCGTACATATTTGTCCAACTACACTAATGGAAAATGAAATACCAGCAGGGATTTGATTGGCGTATTCTTATCCATTAAATCCCCTGCTACGAGGAGCAAATATTACTTTCCTATTGCATGTAGTCAATGGGGTAAAGGCGTATTTTCCTACAGCTTTATCCGTAATGCGTCTTAAAATTGTGTGAGAAGGCAGATTTTGGGAGGCTTTTGTAAAGCCATTTTTGGTCGGCATTAATGGTTGCCAGGCAGTCGGTAGCAGTTATTAATTAACTCCACTTTATTGGTCACACCGGTCTTAGCAAAGATATTCGATATGTGTTTAGACACCGTTTTTTCCGATATGTGTAATTCATCTGCTATTACTTTATAAGAATGACCCTTGATCAGCATTGGCAGAACTTCGATCTCACGGCAAGGTAAATTATATTTTTTAAAACTGTTTTCGTAGGGCTGACTGGTCGGCGCGTTCCCTTCTGGAATGTTATTATCCGCAGATGTCAATACGCTCATATATGCCTGAGCGGCAAGCCTGATGAAAAATTCCTTTTGGCTTTCATTAAGCTGTTCAATTTGCAGGGTCTTTTCCTTTACTTTCTCTTTTAGTCCGGCCT
>DASPIZ010000138.1:0-38004 GCA_035628875.1 Ohtaekwangia sp.
TGATGTGCTCAACAGTAAGCCCGGCAACAAAACAATGAAGAGAGGTCTTGACCAATTTAAAAGTATATACAAAGGGTGGTACTTATATAAAGCTAAAAAAACTGATGGTGGGTAAAAAGATGTGGGTATAGACAAGCCTGATTCAGGAGGGACAGATCTTCCGACTTGTCGGAGGAGCAGGGTGGTTAGAGGAAGCCTTGAGCCTTGAGCTTCGAGCTTCGAGTTTGATTGGTCAATAACTTACGTGTTACCAGACACTCTCGCGTTACCTTGGTTTTCTTTTACGAATCATTTTTTTCTTGATCGGGGGGATCCTTCTGCATGCCTGTGCGAAGCACAGCCGCATTAGGATGACGGTAACGAGGGGAGGAAAGCCCATCGTTATCGAACGCCAACTGAACTTTGAACCATGAACCTTGAACCATGGATCATGAAGTTGTACTTTTGCGGTTTAACCTGATCGATGAATTTATCTTCTGCACTGGAACATCCTGTTTTTAAGACTATTGGTTCGGCCGGTGAACGGCTTGGGTTCGAGACTTATGTTGTGGGTGGTTACGTTCGTGATTTGATTTTAAAACGTCCGTCCAAAGATATTGATTTTGTTTGTGTAGGGAGTGGAATTGAGCTTGCCCGTGAAGTTTCGAAAGCGATGACACAGCGGCCTCCCGTTACGGTGTTTAAAAGTTTCGGAACGGCGCAAATTCACCTGGAGGAATTTGATCTTGAGTTTGTTGGTGCACGTAAGGAATCGTATCGAAATGATTCAAGGAAACCAATTGTAGAAGACGGAACACTTGATGATGATCAGAAGCGTCGGGATTTTTCTATCAACGCCCTGGCTATTTCACTTAATGCAGATTCATTTGGAGAGCTTCTGGATCCGTTCGATGGCATTGGTGATATGAAACGAAAAATCATTCGTACACCACTTGATCCTGCAATCACTTTTTCTGATGACCCGTTGCGTATGATGCGCGCTGTTAGATTTGCTTCGCAGTTGAATTACGACATTGAGGCGGATACTTTTCAGGCGCTTACGAACCAGGCAGAGCGACTGAAAATAATTTCGCACGAACGTATTATTGACGAACTGAATAAGATCATCATGAGTCCGGTTCCGTCGTATGGGTTTAAGTTACTTTTTCATAGTGGATTGCTACAGCAATTCTTCCCTGAACTGGTAGCGTTGCATGGCGTTGAGTACGTTGGTAACCGCGCACATAAAGATAATTTTTTCCATACGCTTCAGGTACTTGATAACGTTTCAAAAATGTCTGACGATTTGTGGTTGCGTTGGGCTGCCATTCTTCATGATATCGCCAAACCCGCGACTAAACGTTATGATAAAACCCATGGCTGGACATTCCACGGACATGAAGACAAGGGCGCACGAATGGTTCCTGGAATTTTTCGGAGGCTAAAACTTCCCATGGATGAACGCATGACGTTTGTGCAAAACCTGGTTCGCTTACACTTAAGACCTATTCCGCTCGCCAAAGAAGTTACCGACTCGGCTATACGCAGATTGCTGTTTGATGCAGGCGATCATATTGATGCTTTGATGAAGTTATGTCGCGCTGATATCACGTCAAAAAATCTGCAAAAGGTCGATAAGTTTCTAAAAAACTTTGATCTCGTTGAGCAAAAGATGAAAGAGGTAGAGGAAAAAGACCACGTCCGTAATTTTCAACCACCGATAACCGGTGATGAAATTATGAAGCTGTTCAACCTTCCTCCTGGCCGGATCATTGGCGACCTGAAGGAAGAAATAAAAGAAGCGATTCTCGAAGGTGAAATCCGAAACGAACGGGAAGAAGCCATGGCATTATTGCTTCGGTTGGCGGAAAAGAAGGGGTTGTCTACAGTGCATTGAGATTGTTTTGAGAATTGCAGATTCTGACGCAACCTTTTTATTTCTACCTTGTCTTTGATAAGACCTTATTCTGAGCTTGGAAACGCATTCTGTATTCATACATCATGAACTTATCGACCGTTGCCGTAAGGGTGACCGGGTGGCGCATTTCCGCATCTATACCCTGTATGCAAAGGCGATGTACAATGTCGGGTTTCGGATAACCGGTGATGAAGATGAAGCACAGGATGTTCTCCAGGAAGCGTTTATCAGTGCATTTAAAAACCTGGAAAGTTATCGCGGTGATGCGCCATTCGGTGCCTGGTTAAAACGTATCGTGATCAACAAGGCAGTAACGGCATTACAGAAACGAAAATTCGAACGCATCCCGGAAGATGAAAAATGGGACGTGCCGGAAGAAGATGAACCAGTCCTGGAGTATAGTGGAGGGTTAACAGTTGAGCGCGTAAAAAAAGCAATTGAACAACTTCCCACCGGTTACCGGACGGTGCTTTCCTTATATCTATTGGAGGGCTATGACCACCAGGAAATAGGGGAGATCATGGGCATTAATGAAAGTACTTCGAAGTCACAATTGAATCGGGCTAAAGCGAAGCTACGCGAATCGTTGATGATTAAAGAAGTTAAAGAATGAAAACGTTGAGTTACAGGAGATCGAAAATTATAAGTGTATGAAAGAGAAGCTAGAAGATTTTATTCGCGCCAACAGAAGTGCATTCGATGACAAAGAACCGGCAGAAAATGGATGGGAGGTTGTTGCATCTTCGCTTCCGAAAGCAAATGGTTTTAGCCTTTGGAATTCGGTTATGCTTTGGCGCGCTGCGGCTATTGTCTTTATGGTGATTTCAGTTTACCTGATAATACCCAAAGCCAACAGTTTGCTGGAAGCAGATAATAGTAAAATGTCGCTGAAAGAGTTTCAGGCTGTTGAACAATATTACAATCAGGAGATCTCGCAGAAAGTAAAACTCATCTCCGAGATATCCGACGGTGAAGAAGGCAATGCATTCACCCACGATTTACAACAACTGGATGCGATGTACCAGGTATTAAAAGAAGAAATGAAAAACAGTCCGAGTAAACAAGTAAAAGATGCCCTCGTACTCAACCTGCTGGTTCGAATCAACCTCCTCAACCAACAACTCCACCGCCTCGAAGCAGATTATAAATCCGAAGAGTCTTCTGTTTGATGGTTCAAGGTTCAAGGTTCAAAGTTCAAGGTTCAAAGTTCAAGGTTCAAAGTTCAAGGTTTCGATAATGATGTGCTTGTACTGGGGGTTTGATGTTCCTTCCCCTCGTTACCGTCATCCTGATGCGTTTGTGCGACGGCACAAACCTGCAGAAGGATCCCCCGGAACAACGGATAAAAACGATTCGTAAGAGAAAACCAAGGTAACACGGAAGTTCTCGATAAACACGTAAGTTATTGCCTCATCAAACTCGAGGCTCGTAGCTCACAGCTCGCAGCTATTCGAAACCGCAAAACCCCTTGCAGCTTATAGCTTGAAGCCTGCAGCTCACACAATCATGTAAGAAGAAGCACGATCCAATCAATATTCCGATGTGAGTTCAAATTTCTGAACAGCAGAGTCAATGACTTTCCCCTGTTCGCACTTCAAGACTCGTGCTGGGTATTTTTTGATGAGGCCGTAACTGTGTGTTGCCATCAGAACAGCGGTACCGCTGTTATTTATCTGGTGGAATATATTCATAATAGTATGCGAAACGTCGGGATCGAGATTTCCGGTTGGCTCATCGGCGAGTAGAATCATGGGCTCGTTCAGCATGGCCCTTGCGATTACAATACGTTGTTGTTCACCGCCAGAAAGTTGATGTGGCATTTTTTTCTCCACAGCACCGAGTCCAACTTGCATGAGTACATCCGATAGACGTGACCGCATTTTGACATTGTCAGTCCATCCTGTTGCCTTCAATACAAACATAAGATTATCGGCAACGGTACGATCGTTGAATAACTGGAAGTCCTGAAAGATGATGCCTAGTTTTCTTCGCAGCAACGGAATTTTACTAGTCGATATACCACGAATGTCGAATCCTGCAACGGTTACTTCGCCCATGTGAAGCGGAAGATCCGCGTACAACGTTTTTAAAAGGGAGCTTTTGCCGGAACCGGTTCTTCCCACGAGATAGACGAATTCTCCTTTTTCAATAGCAAAATTAACATCTCCCAGGATGGTGTTATGATCCTGGAAGATGGTTGCATCTTTTACGCTTACTACGGATTCAGAAGAAAACATCATAGCTCAAAGTTCAAAGTTAAAGGTTCAAAGTTCAAGGTTTCATTAATGACGATATTCCGTACCTCGTACCTCTTACTTCGTACCGCGGATCAGGCATTCACTTTCTTATGGTCTGCGAGGAATTTTTCGAGTCCGCTATCTGTAAGCGGGTGCTTGAGCAGCGCAGTGATCACGCTTAGGGGACACGTTGCAACGTCTGCACCAATTTCGGCACATTGTATCAGGTGCATGGTATGACGAACAGAAGCTGCGAGAACTTCAGTGTCGTATCCATAATTATTGTAAATCAATACGATTTGCTCAATAAGCGCTAATCCGTCAGTAGAGATGTCATCTAGGCGACCGACAAAAGGCGACACATAGCTTGCTCCGGCCTTGGCAGCCAGAAGGGCTTGTCCCGCAGAAAATACCAGGGTGCAATTTGTACGGATTCCTTCGCTGGTGAATTTTTTTATTGCTTTGATGCCATCTTTAATCATCGGCACTTTAACAACTATCTTATCATCGATCTTCGCCAGTTCATATCCTTCTTTGATGATCGTTTCAAAATCAGTAGCAATCACTTCCGCGCTTACATTGTTATCAACGATATCACAGATTGCTTTGTAATGATTTTTAACGTTCGCTTCTCCTTTAATGCCTTCTTTTGCCATAAGCGAAGGGTTGGTCGTTACACCATCAAGGACACCAAGATCATAAGCTTCCCGTATTTCGTTCAGGTTCGCTGTGTCAATAAAAAATTTCATAAAGTTGTTAAAATGGTTTTAGAAAGTTAATGCGCTAAAGTTAGCGATCATTTAGGGAAGTCATACAGAGCAGCCGCCAATTTAGTGAATTGGCAAAAAAAAGGGCAAACCAAACATCGCACCGCTACAACCGCCTACCCTTGCTACCTTCCGATCCTGGGGGAGTTCAGCAGGAGCTGGTCGTGCCGGCTTGCCGGGTGCAAATATAGGGTTCAAAGTTCATAGTTCAAAGTTCAGGGTTTAAAGTTCAAAGTTCAAGGTTCAAAGTTCATGGTTCAAAGTTGGTTTTCGATAACGATGGGCTTGGTAGAACTTGTTTGAGGTTTGACGCCTGAGGTTGGTTTCCGAAAGTTGATAGGTCTTCGTTCCCTCCCGTCGTTACCGTCATCCTAATGCGCGCATGTGCTTGCACATCGCAGGCAGAAGGATCCCCCGGAACAATGGAAGAAAACCCCTCGCATTGCAAAACAGTCTCGAGCTATTAGCTGCGCGCCACAAGTTTGGTCCATACCATACGTTATTGACGAACGAACTCGAGCTCGAAGCTCGTAACTCACAGCTTTTGTGAGGCCATAAAAACAAACCAACAAAGACAATGGATTATCGGAATCTTAAGAGGATTACATTTCCTTATTTAACCAATCCTGACAGATAAAGATTAAACTCCATCGCGTTTACTTCTTCGAAGCCATCGGCGTTGAGATCGACAAAAATTTCTTCGTCAAATTCAAGATCACGCAATTCTAATTCGCCGTTTGCGTGAACGGTGATTTCTGTTCCTGAAAATACCAAGGGGTTTACCTTCACCAAAATTTTGGCACCCTCGAATTCCTTTTTGAAATATTGATGTACGATATTGCTGCCTTTTGCCATTCGCTTTCATTTTATGGTCAATCTGATGTTACCAGAGCACCTTTCCACCGAAAGATTATTGATTCAGCGGCTAAGGTACGAAGATGCAGAGGAAATATTTTATACCTATGCCAGTAAACCGTTGGCCACGCGTTTTGTAAGCTGGCCGACACATCGAAAGGTGGAAGATACCAATGCGTTTTTGGTTTACGCCAATCAGGCATGGAACTCAGGAACTGATTATTCATATTCGATCAGGCTTAAAGAATCCAAACGACTTATTGGTAGTTTTGGTATTCTACACGATAACGGTAAGATTCAATTCGGCTATATTTTAAGTCCCACACAATGGGGCAGAGGCTATGCTACCGAAGTTTGCATTGCCATGATAGATTTATTAAAGGCAATACCGGGGATTTACAGGGTAAACACTTTCGTGGATGTTGAAAATAAAGCCTCGGCAAAAGTGCTGCTTAAAAGCGGTCTCATAGAGGAAGCGCGGTTGAGCAAATGGTTTCGGTTTGTAAATCAGGGTAACGAGCCAAAAGATTGTATCCTGTTTCATCTTCCACTTGAAGGGTAGAAGTACTCTCTTTTTAGTAAGCGGGTTTTATTTTTAGTCGAAGTTCAATTGCCCCGAGTTTTAACTCTGGGATTTTAAAAGCAAGTAGATATGGGCTTTAGCCCACCCCTTCTTAAATCAAGGTTGTAAGCTTTGAACTGCAGGTCAATGGGCTAAAGCCCTCAAGCTTAACATCCAAATTTCAATTAAACTCGGGGCAATTGAAGCTCGGGGAAATTGAAGGAAATGATAAAGTAAAAAAAAATTAATAAAAGTAGCAGGGGACATTTCGCGCGATTAGTAGCGATTTTTTTATGTCTATTCATATTTCAATTGGGGGCTGACTAAAAAGACTTTTTGTCGCAACGACTGCCATCAATAATTTTGTTTTCGAATTCAATTGGCAGACTTTCCAGATATTAGTTTTGTTTTGACTGCGAATACAAAACGTTGTATCGCACTCTTGAAAATGCAAAAGACTTTTTAGTCAGCCCCAATTTTAAATGCAAGCGATATGGGCTTTAGCCCAACCATGCTTAATGATGTTTTTTCTTCAGTAATGAGGGGCTGTATGTTTTGAGATTTGATGTCTAATAACGCCATCCGTCTCTGTATTCTCTCTTCACGAATTGATTCGCCTCATCCAAATTCGTGATCTTCATGTTTTTCGCATCCCATAGCAATTTTTTCCTTCCGGGATATGATTTCCCATCCGCGCTACGCATCGCATAGCTTCGTAAGGCAAGGTTGCCCATCAGAACTGCTTCTGTAAATGGACCAGCGTATTCGAAAGGAGAACTTAATTGTTTTTTACCATATCCTTGTAAACATGCTTCAACCCATTCCGTGTAATGTCCAGCTTCGCCACCTGGTATACGTCGGATTTTTTGTTCCGGTAATTTATCCTTCATGCGCGATGTTGGTAACAGCACGGGCGGATTGTTATAACTACCCATGAGTTTGCCTTTTGATCCTTCGAAAATGTAACCGCCATTCCAGTCACCAAGTTGTTCATCGGGCAGAAGTTCTTCTGGTCGTTGTGGAAGTAATCCTCCGTCGAGCCATGTCATTTTGATATCGCCCTTCCCATCCTTTCGTGGGAAATTCAGATGGATAATTGATGAGGCAGGGCAACTCTCATCGTAGTGCGCTTCTTTAAAAAACCCTTCCCATATGGTTGTGGTACTGCACTCCACTTCATTTGGAAAATCAATCGGAAGAATACGAAACGCTGCATCCATGAGGTGACAGGCCATGTCGCCAAGTGCGCCAGTTCCAAAGGCCCACCAACCCCTCCAGTTAAACGGCAGATAAGCAGGGTTAAAGTCAATATGAGGTGCAGGTCCTAACCATAAATCCCAATCAAGTTCTTTTGGTATTTCGTGTTTACCTGTTGGCGCGGGAACCCCCTGAGGCCATACTGGTCTGTTGGTCCACGCGATTACTTTATTCACATCACCAATTAATCCGGCTTCTACATATTCCTGGGCCAGGCGCACATGATCTGCAGAAGCGAATTGATTACCCATCTGACTTACCACTTTATGTTGCTGAACAGCTTTTGTTAACTGCCGTGCTTCATAGATAGAGTAGGTGAGCGGTTTTTGCACATAAACATGTTTGCCCCGTTCTATTGCGGCCATGGCTGCAACGTAGTGGGTATGGTCTGGCGTGGAGACGGAAACAGCATCAATGTTTTTGTGTTCTTTATCAAGCATTACACGGAAGTCCTTGTAATATTTTGCTGCAGGAAAATTCTCTTTCGACTTAACCGCCATCCTGTCGTCAACATCGCATAAAAAAGTAATCTTAGCTTTCTCATGTTTTGCAAATCCGGTCAGATCACTGGTGCCTTTTCCTCCAACGCCAATGCCGGCGATGTAGAGTGTATCACTTGGTGGCGTATAATTTTTTCCACCGAGAACAAAACGGGGAATAATGGTAAAGGCAGCAGCAGCTACACCAGCGTTCTTAATAAAATTTCGTCGGGAAGTTTTTTTTATGGACATGGCGGTAGATTGTTTCAGATTCGTTTCAATTTAAAAAAAAATGATTTCCGAATGATAAAACGGCCATGTTATGAATGTTAATTTATTCCAATTTCAGGGTAGCACCCGGTCGCATAAAATAAATGTGTGTATGTGCTCCTGATAAAGTTATTTCTGGTTGTTGCACTCGCGTTTTGGAACAGGATCGTAACCATGCGTTCCCCACGGATGACAACGTGAAATTCTTTTTATACCCAGCCATGTTCCTTTGAGTATGCCCCATTCCTGAATCGCCTCAATGGTGTACTGCGAACACGACGGACTATGGCGACAATTGGGCCCAAGCAAAGGCGAGATTGCAAGCTGGTAAAACCGGATTGGAAGAATGAATAGTTTTTTGAACATGATATAACCGCCGTAACCGCCGTTCAACAAATAACCTGATTTTTATCGATAAAGTTTTAACAAACAACCAAAGTTGTTATAGCTCGCGCAGTTTTTACAAAGGCTACCGTTGCGTGCGAATAACAGTAAACTCTCCCACGGAATAATGATCAACCGTAAAAAAGTTGACAGCAGTAATGTGGCCTTTGTATTTTTTTCCATTTGAAAGAACGATCAGAACCGCGTCGGTAATCTTAATGGGTGGTTCGTTAGCATTGCTTTTATTGAACACTGCTTTACATGTTACGGGATTCCCTTTTAGAAAATCGCTATCCATGGCTTTTGAATCAAGATGATAAACATTCATCCGCGATGTAAAAGAAATTTAAAAGTGATCATATCATTTCAAATCTAAACTGGCGCTAAGGGAATTCTGATGAATCATGTATCTTGTACTCTTTAAATTCTGAAAGATAAATTTACGATGGAAAGTTCAATTAAAATATATGCGACTTCTACTGCGCAGACATTGGGAGAAAAAATAGCAAGTTGCCTGGGACAACCGTTGTTTCAGTTGCATCGCGAAAAATTCTCCGATGGTGAATTGTTTATCCGGTTCAACGAAAGCGTTCGCGGTCAGACTGTATTCCTCATCGCAAAAGTGCATATACCTTATGAGAATTTTTTTGAGATGCTACTGGCCGTGGATGCTGCCAGAAGGTCATCAGCAAAAGAGGTTGTTTTGGTTATTCCATACCTTCCCCATAGCCGGCAGGAGAGAAGGGATAGTCAGCGCACCTCCATCTCCGCCCGGATGATTGCCGATATTATTCAACTCATGGGCGCCGACCGAATCATTACACTTGATCTTCATACCAATGCCATCGAAGGATTTTATAAAGTACCCATGGATCCGTTGTCGTCGTTAAGATTATTTGTTGATCATATAAAACATGCGAATCCGGAAAACCTTTGCTTGTGCAGTCCAGACTTTGGTGGGATAAAAAGGATCAAACAATATAAAAAGCACTTTGATGCGGATATGGTTGTGATTAACAAAGAAAGATTGAAGCCCAATCAGGTTGCGCACATGGAAATTATTGGCGAGGTAAAAGATAAAAATGTCATTATTATCGACGACCTCGTTGATACGGCAGGAACACTTTCAAAGGCAGCTGATCTCCTGATGGAAAGCGGCGCTGTTTCGGTTTGTGCTTATTGCACCCACGGTGTATTGAGTGGTGCTGCATTGGATAATTTATCCAAATCAAAAATTAAAAAGCTGTACATCTCAGACACCGTTTTAGAATATGTAGATCATCCCAAGATAGAAGTGGTTAGTTGTGCGGAACTTTTGGCAAAAGCCATTGATCACCTGATCAGCAATAAGAGTTTAAGCGTCATCTAAATGAGTCGCGAGCTTTCAGCTGCGAGCTGTGAGTTTGTTTTCGTTAGATATTAATGTCGTTTACTTTGGCTGGATGCACCCATTCAGGAGAGGGCCCGCATAAGAACATAACAAGCTCAAGTAAACGACATGATTGGTTATTTAATAATCAGAATAATCTGTCGGTCTCAAAAATGTAATCGTGTTTTTTGAAACATTGTTTTGATACTCAGGCATAGATGATAGCTTTTTCCACTCAGGATCAGCACCAAATGACTTCCAATGCGCATCACGTTCTGCTTTATTTTCGAATGAAGTCATGTACATTAGATTCGGCATGTGGCTTCCTACCAACACCTCACCATAAAATATGGCATTGAATTGTAAACGCTCAAACAGCGCTACTTCGCCGCCCTCATTAAACATCTTCACCTTGTTTTGGAATATTTTTTCTGTGTGGCCTTCATAGCTCCTCAATTCATACACCCGTTCATTACGTAGACCCTTTAATTTGGGCAACTGAAGCGCAGGATGATGCGAAAATGCTTTAAGGATAATCGATTCTAACCGATTGAACGGAGGCGCAGTGTATGCCGCATTAATGTAATCTGCTCCCGCTGTTAGATAAGCATTATCCTTAGCCAACTTTGTTTGTAAGGCTGAAATTTCAGTCAGTGACTTATGTGGAATAAGCACATAGATTTTTCGATCAATGGTATCCGGTTCGATTGGTTTAAATACACCAATTTGCTTAAGTCCCAAGCGATGTAACGCAGGGATAAATGCCTTCTCCAGGTACTGGTCAATGCGCCTTTCTTGTTCGTCTGTTTTAAAATGATATATTTTTATTTCATAAAATGTCTGGTCCTGTGAGCTCCCCATTGTTACAATAGAGAGCAGAAGTAAAATTAAAAGGGAAAGTTTTGTTGCTTTAGTTTTCATTTGATGTTTGTTTGGTTCAAAGTTTATGGTTTAAAGTTCATGGTTCAAAGTTCAAGGTTCAAAGTTGGTTTTCGATAACGATGGGCTTGTGCCAATTGTTTGAAGTTTGACGTCTGAGGTTTGAGATTGGTTTCGAAAAAAAAGCTGAAAGTTTTTGAAACTAATGTGACGACAATCCCATATTAACAGCAAAGCCGCAAAAGTTACGCAAAACCCAAATCATTTTACACCGATCAAAAAGGTCCAACATGAAACAAATTCGAGACCCATTAGCACGGAACCTCAAACCTCGAACATCAAACCTCAAACCATTTTCCCAAACTTCTTAGTTTCTGGTCCACAACCTTAAACCAGTTACCGCCTTCGTTTTTTTCTTGGTGCGGGTGATGAGGTATCGAAAATTATACCGATTGAAAATTCAAGTCCTGTAAAATCAATTTTTCCGTTTTTGAAATCTTCATCGGCTGTTACGGTGGTCAGCGCATCCGGACCTCCGCCTGTATAACTTCCCGTCAAGGGAAATTTTGATTCACCGATAAGGTAATTGGTTTCTATTGAAATGCCGAGTTGTTGGGTAATGTATACCGTGAGTTCCGCGCCAGCATGATAGCCCCAACCTGGTTTGTTTTTAAACTTGAAACTACTGTTTGCAACTTGCCAATTCTCCAGCTTGCGTATAGCCCTGTCGATATTTCCATAATTTAGATGTTGATCGAATCCGTAAAATCCGAATACGCCACCTTTAATATCGAAGCCAATGCGTTGTCCTTTTAGTTGAAAAATTAATTCTACAGGTACGAAGATGGTAAAATTTGGTCCGACGAGAGGTTCCTTACTGGTGATCGGAAGATCCTTCATATTTAATCCAGACATCCGGTACAACGATGCGCCGGTTTCCAGCGCGAGAAACCGGTTAATATCAAAGCCCAGTCCGCGAATAGAAAACGGACTTATCGGCGTGGAGAAGTAACCGTCCTTTGGAATGAAATACGAAAATGATAGTCCGAAATTCTGCGCGCCGGCAAGTATCGGTGAGATGCTGAGAAGGAGCAGGATTAAAATTCTTTTCATTGGTTGATTCGTCCTGGTTAAAATAAAAAACGAACACGGCAACGCGATCATTATTCTCCCCGATGGTTATAGTCCAGGAAAAGCTTTTGTTGATACGCTTTACTTAAATTCAGATCTTCAGCATCGGCATTTTGCTGAATCAGAAATTGTTTGCCCGGGTTATCGTAAACGATATATTTATCGGGTAACAGGAACCCATAGCCGTCATTAAAGAAGTATGCTGCGAAAGGTTTAGCCTGAATATCCAGGAGGTTCTTACTAAAACTAAATTCTGGATGTGTTTTGTCAATCTGCGCGAGCAGTGTGTTGGCAATATCTGTCTGTCCGCCGAGTGTATGGAGTGTCGTGTCTCTTGTTACAGCACCGCCCAACATCAATAGCGGTATTTTAAATCGTTCTTTGTCTTTGAGTTGCTTTTTGCCGGGATGCCGGTGGCCGTGGTCGGCGGTAATGATCAGCAATGTATTATCCCACCAGGGTTGTTGTTTGCATTTTGTAATAAAAGTACCTACGCTCTTGTCGGTGTAGTGGCATGAATTGAGAAACAAGGCTTCCTGAGAATTACCTTCATTGAATTTTTCACCCGGTACATCAAACGGTTCATGGCTGCTTAGCGTAAGAATGACTTTGAAAAAAGGATTTTGTTCTTTTATCAGTTCATGAAAAGCTTTGTCAAACATGTAGTGATCGTGCACTCCCCACTTGGATGTGTATAGTTCATCGTCAAAATCATCCAGTGTGGTAATATGATCAAATCCGCCTGTGTTGAGGTATGACCGGAAATTGGCGAAATCAACATCGCCGCCATAGATAAAAGACGTCGTATAGCCCAGTCGTTTTAAATGCGTGTTGAGATGGGGCAGACTTTGTGTTTTGTTCGGTAGTTTGATAATGGAAGTTTGTGGCTGGGCCGGATACCCGCTGAGTATACTAATAAGCCCTTTATCTGTGCGGTCGCCGCTTGCGTAGAAATTGGTGAAGAGTACACCTTCGTCGCAAAGTGCATTCAGATTTGGCGTGAGATTTTTTACACCACCCAAAGGTTCAATAACATCAGCCGTAAAGCTTTCGAGAATCAAAAGAATAATATTCGGGCGGCTTGTTTTCAGGATACTTATCGTTGAATCGCCGGAGGTATAGAGTGAATCAATAAGTCGGTTTGTAGCTTTTTTATCAAAAAAATTCTCCGGGTAATTTTGGTTTGCACTTTTCCTTACACTGTACAAGAAATTCCAGACGACGTTGATGGCAGCATGGTTGGCGAATGGTTTAGTGTTATGAAAATAAACGAAGCCCGTGTTCATAGGAGCCACTGTAAAACTTCCCCTGATGGGAATGAACATCAGTGCTGATACAGCAAAGAGTACGAGGGCACTTTTCGGTTTGGCATCGCCAAGGTATTCGATACGGGGAAAGATCTTCCTAATGAAGACAAAAGCCCCGGTCGAAACCAACAATAAAAAGATCAGTCCGACTTTCACGATCACAATCGCTTCGATACTTCCCATGGCTTCGGAACCGATATACATCAACGGTGTTGTATTTAGACGAAACCCCCAATGACGATAAAGCTCGAGGTCAACGGTGATGATGACGGAAGTAACGATCAATAGGAGTAAAGAGACCACCGTAAGTGTTCGACCTATCCACAAACTGTTTTTGAAAACTGAAATGGTTAGGAGTAATCCGGAGAACGCCAGAAAGTATCCTGTAATACTGGCATCCATGCGAAGTCCATGCAGCATGGTTAATATTTTTTCACCCGTGGTGAGTGTTTTAGCATAATCATAGTTGTAGACCAGAAAAAGAATCCGGCCAGCAAACATTAAGGTTAACCAAAAGCCCCCGAGGTAAAAAAATATCCGCAGACGTTCCCGCATATTTAGAGACGATGAAGGATGTAAGTTGACATTCTTATGTTATTGATACGGTTGATAAATGACTTCTTTATTGTTATCATAAGAAAGTAGTGTCTTTTCAGGAATCGATACTGAATTCGATTTCGCCTTCTTTTCCATCTTTTAATTGCACGCCGATTTTTTTCAGGTCATCGCGGATTTTATCGGATAAAGCAAAATTGCGGTCCTCGCGTGCTTTTTTCCTCAGGTCGATCAGTACCTGTATAACGCCATGAAGCAACGCATGGTTTTGTTCTTCTTCTTCTTTCAGTCCAAGTACATCTTCCATAAAAGCAATGTATGACGTCTTAAACGAATCATATACAGTGCTGTCGATGTGATTGATTGGAAGATTGCCAGATTTCAGGTCGTTGATTCTGGCCGACATTTCAAATAACACAGCCAGGGTTTTGGCGGTATTGAAATCGTCACTCATTTCCAGATGAAGATTTTTAACTTGCTGCTGCAATGTATTGTTGATTTCAAGACCAGGCGAACCACCACCGGGGTGATTTATTTTCTTCAGCGCAGTCAATGCGTTGACCAGTTTTTTAAATCCTTTTTCTGCGGCGTGTAATGCCTCATTAGAAAAGTCGAGTGTACTTGAATAGTGAGATTGCAACATAAAAAAGCGCACAGTCATGGGACTAAACCCTTTTTGAAGCAGGGGATGGTCTCCGGAAAATAATTCGTTCGGAAGAAATGAATTGCCTAGTGATTTACTCATCTTTTGACCATTGACGGTGAGCATATTCGAATGTATCCAGTAATTCACAGGGCGCTTACCATGTGCACCAACTGCCTGAGCGATTTCACATTCATGATGTGGAAACTTAAGATCCATACCACCACCATGGATATCAAACGTTTCACCCAGGTATTTGGTACTCATCACAGTACATTCAATGTGCCAGCCGGGAAAGCCATCGCCCCATGGTGAGGGCCACCGCATAATATGGCTGGAGGAAGCTTTCTTCCACAAGGCGAAGTCAACTTTATTTCGTTTCTCATCCTGGCTGTCAAGCTTACGTCCGCTTTCCATAAGTTCTTCTACCACACGCCCCGATAGAATGCCATAATGATTGTTTTTATTGTAGGCATTTACGTCAAAGTATACAGAACCGTTAGAGACGTAGGCCAGTCCCGCTTCAATGAGTTGTTGCGTTATGCCGATCTGTTCGACGATATGGCCAGTGGCAGCAGGTTCAATGCTGGGTGGAAGAATATTGAATTGATCGAGCACCTGGTGAAAATTGTCCGTGTAATGCTTTACGACTTCCATTGGCTCAAGCTGTTCGAGTCGTGCTTTTTTAGCAATCTTATCTTCTCCGTCATCGCTGTCGTTTTCGAGATGGCCGACATCTGTAATGTTCCTCACATAGCGGACCTTATATCCAAGATGTCTTAAATACCGGGAAATGACGTCGAAACTTAAGAAAGTCCGGACGTTTCCTAAATGTACATAGTTGTAAACCGTCGGGCCGCACACGTACATGCCTATGTGGCCAGGATTGATGGGCTTAAATTCCTCTTTTTTGCCGGACAGCGAGTTAGTTAAGAAGACCGGGTAGATTTCGTATGGTGCCATAGTCAAAAAGTGCCGTGAAAATACTCATTTAATGCATACGGGATGATTTAGAGGTGCAAGTGTTTGGTGGAAGGTTGATAAATTATGTTGGTACGTACACATCCGGTTATCTAAACAATCGACGCCGGTACGGGAAATGAGGCCGCGGCATACGAATCGGAGCAAGAAAGGTTGCTTTTAACATGCTTCTCAACGCTCCGCGAACGGAACCGTACACGATTGTGGAAACGTTTGCGTAAAAATAATTTTAATTTCTTAACCGGCTATTACACATAATTTTTACTTTAGGACATCGTATACCCGGAATTTTATTCCGGTATTATACGAATCAACCAAAAATCATTTTTAACTAAACCCAAACCAAATGATTAGAAAGTTTACCACTTACTTGCTGGTCTGTACGGTATTATTCGTACTAACCAGATGTAATGAGGATGAGGCGGAGTCGCCTCCAAAATCGTCAGTAACTGTCGATAGCCCGGAAGGTATGGCCTTTGAGACCGTATTTACCTTTGAGATCGATCAGGTTAATGCTGATAACATTACTTTATACCCTTACGGGCGTGCAAAAGCATCGTGGGGAACGGTTCCCGTGACTGCTTTTGAAGATGGTGTGGCGATGGTAGAATTTACCTACACACATGTTGGTGTTTTTGATGTCGTTGTTGTTACAAATAACCATACCGATGACGGTAATTTCAAGAACACCGTTTCCGAATCTATTTCAGTTGATGTAACAAGTGACCGGGCAAACCTGGAGTCCTTTGGCTTTGGTTCAGTTATAGAAGAACTGGATGAAGATGCCACATCAGTTGAAGTAACGGTTCCTTATAATGGCTTTGTTGCTACAAAAGCAAAAGCAACTTATGTTACCTCTGAATTTGCAACTGTAACTGTAAATGGCGTTGAGCAGACAAGTGAAACCACTGAAGTGGATTTTACAAATCCTGTTGTTTATAGAATCACATCCCATGATGGATCAACAACTAAAGAATATGAGGTAACTGTGAATGTTACCGCGCCTGAGCAGAACTATGATATCAAAACCTTTACCGGAACTTTACAGAGCGAAGATCGTGAAGGTCGTACGGTACTGGGATCTGTTGACAACGACAATAAAATCATTGTACTATATGATACGCTGGGAACGCCGGAAGAATATGAAAATTATTTTGAAGAGGTTGAAATAGGTTACGAGCAGTTTAGTGAATTCGCATTCATTAATTATCAAGATAAACGCCTTGCGGGACAAAAGCTTAACTTTTCAACTGAGCCGACGGAAATAACCGCCTATTCTCAAGATTCCTTAAATGTTTTTTCTGAATATAGAGTGTACGCTTTAAGTGGTGTTGAACTTCATTTGACATCACTTGATCTTGTTCCTCAGGCTATTGTAACGAGGGAGGATTTTAATATCACAATCGGTGTTTTGGAAGGAACGAATTTAGGTGCACTTAGGCTCGAAGCAGATGTTGTACTACCTCCAAATACTACCCTGGTGGGTATGTCTACACGGCAAAGTGATGAAGGTGCGGTAAATGTACCGTTCGATGATGGTGACGCAATTGACTTCACAGATGATGTGGCGTTCAATGTAACAGTTCACAATTCCGTATTGGACATCGATTATACAGTGACATATACAGTAACTGTAGAAGAGTTAAAATAACCCAACTTTAGATCAAATGATAAGATTTATAAATAACAACTGGTTGAGCTTGTTCATACTATTAGGTATTATGTCCTTTAGTGTGGTTGCAAACGCTCAGGAGCGAAATGTTTCGGGTCTCGTTACCGATGAAAACGGTTCAGGAATGCCCGGCGTTAACGTGCTGGTAAAAGGTACCTCAACAGGTACAGCTACAGATGCGGATGGTAAATTCAATATCACCGTGCCGAATGATCAGGCAACAATCGTATTTACTTTCGTTGGATATACAACAAGTGAAGTTGCGGTAGGTGCCAGAACCTCAATAGACGTACAAATGACTCCGGATATTGAAACGTTAACAGAACTCGTTGTAACGGGTTATTCTGAACAACGTAAGCGTGATATCACCGGCGCAGTATCGGTTGTGGACGCTGAAGAACTGAAAACCATCAAGGCTGCGAGTATTGGTCAGCAGCTGGCAGGTAGAGCACCTGGTGTTACGGTGAATACTTCAGGTGGACCTGGCGATGGTTCTAACATCAGGATCCGCGGTGTGAACTCGATCACCGGAAGTAGTGACCCATTGATTATTATTGATGGTGTGCAGATTCAAGGTGATAAAATGTTAACCGGTCTGAACCCGAATGATATTGAATCTATGCAGGTATTGAAAGATGCTGCATCGGCTTCAATTTATGGTTCACGTGCGAACAATGGTGTAATTATCATTACAACAAAACGCGGGAAATCAGGAAAGATCAATGTAACTTATAATGGTTATTATGGTGTTCAATCAGCGGTTGCTGGATACAACGATTTCCTGATTAAAGATCCGCTTGTATATGCACAGCAATATCACACGCTTAAAAACCCTACAACGGCAGATTTCTATGGTGGCGTAGGAGCTGCGGCGTCTATTCCTGATCTCTTTTATCATCCTACGGATAATACAGACGAGAGCACCTACAATTATCCCGAAGATCCACGTGTTGCCCCTACTTTATTTATGCGCTCCAGTCAGAACGGAACAGACTGGTGGGATGCTGTTTTTGAATCAGCGCCTATTATGAACCATAATATCGGAATTTCCGGCGGTTCGGATAATGCAACCTTTGCTGCTTCTGTCGACTATTTCAAGCAAGATGGTACCATGAAGTATACCTTCTTCGAAAGGTTCTCTGCACGTGTAAACAGCCAATTCAAAGCTGGAAGATTTACTTTCGGTGAAACGTTCTCTTTTGCGCGATCTGAAAACGTTGGACAATCTGGCGGAAATCAAAATGAGCAGAACGTAATGACACAGATTCTTAAAATGAATCCCATCGTTCCGATTTATGATATCTCCGGAGAACATTTTGCATCTGCCAAAACAACAGGCTTTAGCAATGGATCAAATCCGTTGGCTTTGCTTTATCGTAACCGCAATGACGTGGGAACAAATTATCGCCTTTTAGGTGGTATAAACGGTGAGTTTAAAATCACCGAATATTTAAGAGCAAAGACTAATTTCAATATCGACTTTGGTCAGAACTTCACGCAGGATTTTGCATTCCCAACGTATGAGAATCGTGAAGTAAATGCAACGAACTTCTTCTCTGAAACACACCGAACTGATTTTAACTGGGTATGGACAAATACCCTCCATTTTAATCAAACGTTCAATTCTGTGCATGATGTTGGCGCTTTTGTTGGTTACGAAGCAGTTAAAAACCAAGCCCGTCAGGTTGGTGGACGTTTGGATGGTTATCCATTTACCTTCACCGATATTCGCTACCTGAATCAGGCCATTGCATCAACGGTAAACAACGTGAATAGTCAGGCTCCGGTGCTGAATACCATCGCCTCCATGTTTGCGCAGGTAAACTACGCGTATAACGACAGGTATTTATTGAGTGCAACCATCAGAAGAGATGGCTCTTCAAACTTTGCAAAAGATAAACGTTTCGGGGTATTTCCTGCAGTGAGTCTTGGATGGCGTATTTCTGAGGAGACTTTCCTTCAGAACGTGACATGGCTTGATGATCTTAAAATAAGAGGGGGCTACGGAGTTACTGGTAACCAAATCATACCAACAGCCAATGCGTATGACCGTTGGGGAGCAAGATCTACTTTTGATGCTGGTTATGATATCGTCGGAGATAACAACAGCAATGCTGCGGGATATGCATTGACTAACTATGGAAACCCGACAACAGGATGGGAAGAAAACAGAATGACCAACGTCGGTTTTGATGCGACTTTCCTGGACGGCAAACTTACTGTGGTATTTGATGCTTATAAGAAGGATATTGTTGACCTGCTATATTCAGGCGCATATCCGGGACTTGCAGGTGCAGCCGGACCTCCAGCACGTAACACGGCTAACATGACCAACAATGGTTGGGATGCGGCCATTAATTACCGTGGTAATATCACGGGAGATCTCTCCTTTAACTTAGGATTGAACTTCTCACACTACAAGAACAAAATTGAATTACTTGAAGGTGATACGGAAATCCTGTTCCCTGTGGGACCAGACAAACGTTTTGGTGAAATCAATGCATGGATGTTAGGACAACCGATTGGTGCTTTCTACGGATTTCAGCATGACGGAATCTTTGAAACACAGGAAGAGGTTGATGCTATAAATCAACCAGGTGCTGCGATCGGACGATTCAAATGGAAAGATATCAACGGTGATGGTGTGATTAACGATGACGATAAAGGTTTTATCGGAAGTCCACATCCAAAGTTGACCATGGGTCTGAATATCGGTCTTAATTACAAGGCGTTTGATTTCAGCATGTTCTTATTCGGTTCATTCGGAAACAAGATTTACAACTACAACAAACTCTTCACTCATTTTGGATTTTTCAACTCAAACGTGAGCAAAGATGTGTTGACCGATTCGTGGACACCTGAAGGTGGTGGAAGTTTACCTGCTATTGATCCTGATGATAGCTTCAGCATAACCTCCAGTTCATTCTACGTGGAAAAGGGTGACTATCTGAGAGCGCAAAACATTACGGTAGGTTATACTTTACCTGTAAACCGTTTCGTTTCAAAACTGCGTGTATATGTGCAAGGTCAAAACGTGTTTACAATTTCAAAGTATAGCGGTATTGATCCGGCATTATCCAATGTGAATATTGGTGGAGCAAACACAGGTCGTGAACATTCCTGGTTAGGTTTTGATTTTGGAAACTATCCATCATCCAGAACATTTATGATTGGTGTAAATGCCACATTTTAAGGTGGATTAAATCGATGAATACTATGAAAAGAAAAATTATATATTCGGCAGCCCTGTTAACGATGTTCGTCGGGTTGCTAAGTTCTTGTAAAGAATCGTTTCTGGAAGTAGCACCCCAGGCAGCCTTAGGTGCGGAAAGCCTCGCCAATAAACCTGGTGTTGAGGCAGCCTTAATAGGCGCTTACGCGATGCTTGATGGTTATCATATCAATGATGTAAACACGTGGCCTGCTGACCCTGTAAACTGGATTTTGGGTAGTGTCCCTTCAGATGACGCCTATAAAGGTTCGGAACAGGGTGACAACCCAGAAATAACACAGCTTGAATTGTTCCAATGGAGTCCGGGCATTGCAATGTTAAATGATAAGTATGTACCGCTCTATGAAGGCGTTACACGGACAAATGCTGTTTTACGTCTTGTTGAAATTGCGGTGGGTGTAGAAGATATTAAGGACCGAGTAAGAGGAGAGGCGCTTTTCCTGCGTGCGTACTATCATTTTGAATTGTATAAGGTATTCGGAAAAGTACCCTATATGAAAGAGGACGATGTTGATTTCAGGAAGACAAACGTGGGTGCAGATCCATTGGCTGATGCGATTGCAGATCTTGAAGCTGCAGTACCTTTGTTGCCTGAGACGCAATCTGATAAAGGCCGGGTTACACGCAAAGCAGCCCGGGCTTTTCTTGGCAAACTTTATATGTACGATCTCGACTTCCCGAAAGCAATTGAGAACCTGGAGCCTGTTGTAAACAGCACAGCGCTTTCTCCTTGTCAAAGGGATGTGTTTGAGTATGCATCTGAAAATGATCCTGAAGCACTATTCAGTGTTCAGATGTCACTCAGCAATGCAGCGCAAGCCCGGAATTCAAACTGGTTAAATCAGTTGGCACAACCTAATATTTCTGGTGGTGTAACAACGTGCTGCGGTTTCCATCAGCCATCTCAAAATTTGGTTAACGCATTTAAGGTTGACGCTAACGGTCTTCCATTACTGGACGCTTTCAATGATTCTCCATTGGATCCTGCAGCCAATGCTGTAGATCCAAGATTGGATCTTACCGTTGGTAGAGATGGTGTACCGTACTGGGATTGGGCAGTACATGGTCCGAACTTCATTCGTTCAATCTCTTATTCCGGTCCTTACAGTCCTAAAAAATTCCAGCCTTACAATACAAGTCCGTTGGTAGCTGGTGGATGGAATGGTAAGGCAAATAATGGCGTAAACGTTCCAATCATCCGTTTGGCAGATGCTATCCTCTTATTGGCTGAAGCTGAAGTTGAGCAGGGTGATTTAGACCGCGCTGAAGAATTGGTTAATATGATCAGAAGACGTGCAGCAGGTTGTGCTCAAGGTCCGTTAGATTTGGGCCAGGGTGAAGCTGTCGTTTTAAATGATATTAACGATGCTTCCATTACATGGGCGAATTATGAAGTGCAACCTTATCCTGCTGGTACTTTCACCGCACAAGGTCCAGCCTATGCTAGAAAAGCGGTTCGCTTTGAAAGACGTCTTGAATTGGCACTGGAAGGTCATAGATTTTTCGATCTGAGAAGATGGGATGATATGGATCCAGGTTATGCTGCGAGTATCTTAAATGCATTTACGGCAGATCAGGAACGTCCATATTACGGTGAAGCTCAGCCTTACACTGCTAAACACCGTTGGTTCCCATTACCAACTTCGCAAGTGCAGTTGAGTATTGTAAATGGCGAACCTACATTGCAACAAAATGAAGGCTGGTAGTAACTAACCATACTTATAATTTCTTAGAAAGAGGCAGGTGTAAACCTGCCTCTTTTGTTTTAATTATTTACTTTTGTATCAGTGTTATCTTATTCATCCTAACCACTGCATTTGATGACGAGACCATTCCCGATTTTTGCCTGCCTGTCAATCTTACTTTGCATCAATGCCTGCAGTGATTCAACAAACGAAAAAAAAAGGACGGATGCTTTTTCGCAATTTACTCTCTTATCTCCTGAGAAGACCGGAATAGCATTTGTCAATGCGGTTAAAGATCAAAAAGATTTTAATGTTTTTACCTATCGCAATTTTTATAACGGCGGCGGTGTGGCGATCGGCGACATCAACAACGACAGCTTACCTGATATCTACTTTACGGCCAATATGGCCCCCAATAAACTTTACCTGAACAAAGGAAATTTTCAATTTGAAGACATCACCGAAACAGCACTTGTAAAGGGAACGAAAAGCTGGAGTACGGGCGTAACAATGACTGATGTTAACAATGATGGATACCTCGATATTTATGTATGCAACTCCGGCGATTTAAAAGGTGGAAACAAGGAGAATGAGTTATATATCAATAACGGTGATCTGACCTTTACAGAAAGTGCAGCCGCATACAAACTGCACGATAAAGGATTCTCAACCCATGCTTCTTTCTTCGATTTTGATCAGGACGGCGATCTTGATTGTTACCTTCTGAATAACAGTTTTAAATCCATCGAACGTGTTGACCAGTTTTTAATTAAACGGGAAGACCGCGATAAGGAAGGCGGTGATAAACTTTTGCGAAATGATGGAGGCTACTTTACTGATGTGAGTGAGGAAGCAGGGATATACGGAGGATGGATCGGTTTCGGACTTGGTGTATCTGTAAGTGACCTTAACGAAGATATGCTTCCTGATATCTATGTCAGCAATGATTTTTGGGAACGTGATTACCTCTACATCAATCGGGGAAATGGTACATTCTCAGAAGAGATCACTTCGCGAACAAGTATTCTTTCGGCATCCAGTATGGGGTCCGATGTAGCTGATCTCAATAATGACGGGTATGCCGATATCTTTACGACGGAGATGCTACCCGCTGATAATGTTCGCCTGAAGACAATGGCCAAGTTCGAGGAAACAAACATTAAAGAACTTAAGGTGCGAAGCAGTTATCACTATCAAATAATGCAGAACTGTCTGCATTTCAATGAAGGTGATGGACGGTTCCAGGAACTTGCTCCGTTGGCCAATGTGGCTGCCACAGATTGGAGCTGGGGCAGTTTAATGTTTGATATGAATAATGACGGGTGGAAGGATATCTTTGTTTCCAATGGCATTTACCGCGACATCACTTCCATGGATTTCTCGGATTTTGTAGCAGATCGGGATAACATAAAAAAGATTGTGCATGAAACCGGAAAATTTGACTTTGAGGATCTTTTAGCGCTCGTCCCTTCAAGTAAAATTTCCAACTATGGTTTTTTAAATCAACATGGAAAAGTCTTTCAAAACGCCACTGATTCATTAGGTCTCGGCCTGCCTTCATTCAGTAATGGAGCGGCTTACGGCGACCTGGATAATGATGGTGATATGGATCTTGTTGTGAATAATATCAATTCACCAGCGTTTATCTATAAAAATAATGGAGAGAAAGAAAAGACCCATGCTTTTCTCAAAGTTAAGTTTAACGGACCAGAGAAAAATACTTTCGGGATTGGTGCTAAAGTTTTCGTGTACACCAACCGTGGTAAACAGGTGTTTCAGAATTTTATGGCGCGCGGGTTTCAAAGTTCTGTTGAGCCGTGCGTGTTGGTGGGCTTAGGAAAAGCGGCTAAAGTTGATTCGATGGTTGTGATCTGGCCGGATAGAAAAAAGCAGGTGATCAAGGATATTGGTATTAATCAGACCATCGTTGCAAAGTACGCCGAGGCAAAGGAATTATTCAATACGACAAGTAAAGAAGTAACACCCTTATTACAGGATGTTTCAAGCCATGTATTAAAAGAAAATTATACTCACAAGGAAAATAGCTTTAACGATTTTGATCATGAACGTCTTTTACCAAGGGCTGTGTCTACAGAAGGACCGGAGATCCTGACAGGTGACCTTAACGGAGATTCGTTGGAAGACTTTGTTTTACTCGGCGCCGCGGGGGCAAGTGATAAAATATTTTATCAAAATACGGAAGGGATGTTCACGGAGTACAAGGAAAATGTTTTGGCCGCAGATTCGGTTTTTGAAAGTACCTGTGGTGCAATTTTCGATCGCGATAACGATGGCGATCTCGATATACTCATCGGTTCCGGAGGCAATGAACGACAGACCTCATTGCGCTATTACGAAAATGATGGAAAGGGAAGATTCACAAGACAATCGGACGCTATTCCAAATGTAGTGGGAGATTTTTCGTGCATAGTAACTGAAGATTTTGATCAGGATGGTAATACAGACCTGTTTATTGGAGGCAGGATAATACCAGGTAACTATGGTGTAATACCAAATAGCTATTTGTTTCAGAACGAAGGCAAGACATGGAAAGATGTAACGCCTAATGATCTTAAACAGGCCGGCATGGTTACAGCTGCCATATGGAGCGACGCGGATCAGGATGGAAAAAACGATCTCATCGTTACAGGTGAATGGATGCCGGTTATAATCTTCAGAAATACCGGGACCGCGCTTGCGCCTGGAAAAGCGCTGGCCAATACTGAAGGATGGTGGACTGCGATTAAAAAGGCGGATTTGAATAGCGATGGGTTAGAGGATATTGTATTGGGGAACTGGGGTTTGAATTCGAAATTCAAGACTTCTGTTGATAAACCGATGAAGATGTTTGTGAATGATTTTGATAGCAACGGAAAGACCGAGTTTGTCATAACATGGTATCCTCCTGCTGAAAACACAGCGTATCCGTTTGCTACGAAAATGGATTTAACTGCACAGCTTCCATTTCTTAAGAAGAAAAATTTGAAATATGCAGATTTTGCCACGAAAACATACGATGATTTATTTTCTTCTGTAGAAAAAGAAGGCGTAAAAACTTTTGTGATCAATCAACTACAGAGCTCCATTTTGTTTAACCAAGGCAAATTGAATTACGAGCTTCGTGAATTGCCAATTGAGGCGCAGGTGTCTCCGGTTTTTGCCATTGCTGTGAATGATTTTGATGGTGACAATATTGCGGACCTTTTGTTATGTGGTAATTTCTACAAGCTGAAACCTGAAGTAGGTCGGCAAGACGCTAATCATGGCGTGATACTGAAAGGCGACGGAAAAGGAAATTTTTATCATTTGCCTTCAATAGAAACCGGCATTTATATCAAAGGAGAGGTGCGGGATATTAAACAAATAAAAGCAGGATCGGATAATATAATTATCATAGGAAGAAACAATGCTCCTGTTATCGTGTTGAAAAAGAGTGGACGAGATTTACATTGATACTTTAAATTGTTTTGTTAATGATTAAGATGTTAAATAAAAATACAGTCGTACTTGCTTTAATCGTTATGGCCGGTGCCGCATTACTTGTTCGTTGCGATAAACCCGCAGATACCCTTTTTCAATTACTTCCTTCGGAAAAGACAGGGATTACATTTAATAATGCAATTGCAGAAACTGATTCCTTTAACATTCTTACCGAGGAATATATTTATAACGGCGGAGGCGTGGCTGTTGGTGATTTTAACAATGATGGATTGCAGGATGTGTTCTTTACCGGAAATGCGGTGGAAAATAAATTGTATCTCAATAGAGGGAACATGAAGTTTGAAGATGTTACAGATCATGCCGGTGTGAATAAGCCGGGGAGATGGAATTCCGGTGTGGTGATTGTTGATATCAATAGTGATGGATGGAATGATATTTACGTTACGGCAACGATGAAACCGGATGCGTCGTTAAGGGCGAATATGCTGTTTTTAAACAAAGGAAAGCGTGAAGATGGTATTCCCGTATTTGAAGAAGTTGCCGCGCAGTACGGTATCGCAGATACCGGCTACAGTACAATGGCTGCATTTTTCGACTACGATTTGGATGGTGACCTAGATCTTTATGTATTAACAAACCAACACCTGAAGAATTCTCCTTCTGATTACCGGGCTAAAGTGAATGATGGTTCGTCGCTGAACAATGATCGTCTTTACCGGAATAACGGGGATAATAATACATTCAGTAATGTTACAAAAGAAGCCGGAATTATCTTTGAAGGGTACGGACTCGGTTTAGCGATGGCAGATTTTAACGTGGACGGGTGGCCGGATATTTATGTATCGAATGATTTCGTATCAAATGATGTGCTCTATATCAATAACGGCGACGGAACATTCCGAAATGAAATCGCGAAATATATTGGTCATCAAAGCCATTCATCGATGGGGAATGATGTGGCTGACTTTAATAACGACGGGCTTCCTGATATTGTTACGCTCGATATGCTTCCCGAAACGAATACAAGAAAAAAATCAACAATCAATAACAAGAGTTACCAGACCTATATCAATAATGAAAAATATAATTACGAGCCCCAGTTTGTTCGCAATATGCTCCATGTAAACAATGGCATGCAACACGGCATACAATTCAGCGAGGTAGGACAATTGTCGGGGATACATCAGACAGAATGGAGCTGGGCTCCTTTGTTCGCTGACTTTGATAACGATGGCTATAAAGACCTGGTTATTACCAACGGGTTTCCTAAAGACATTACCGATAAGGATTTTTCTAATTACAGAACGGATGTGGAACGATTTGTAAAAATTTCGAATCTGATTGATTCTATTCCAGTAATCAAAATCACAAATTATGCTTTTAAAAATGACGGCGATTTAAATTTCAAGGATGTTTCCAAAGAATGGGGATTCGTTCAGCCGTCTTTCTCCAATGGTGCCGCATTTGCTGATTTGGATAATGACGGTGATTTGGATTTTATTGTCAGTAATATTAACGATGAAGCTTTTGTTTACCAGAATAAATTGTATAATCTGGAAAAGCAGGACAGTACTCATTTTATCAGGATTAAGCTTGAAGGTACAGCATCCAATAAACAGGCATTGGGCACCAAGATTCGCGTTTACCATGATAATAAACTACAGGTACTTGAGCACTACACTGCACGGGGGTATTTATCCTCCGTAGAGGATGTTGTTCATGCCGGTTTAGGAAAATCTGAAAAGGTAGATTCGATCATTGTAGTTTGGCCAAATGGCGCCATACAAAAGCTGGTGGATGTTAAAGCAGATCAGATGATCGCCATTCATTACAACGCAAAGGAAACTGATCTCAAAAAAAATGTTTATGGGCTTTTATCAGAAAAAAATCTGGTTCGGCCAACAAATCATCCGGGGCTGGTCTTCAAGCACAACGAAGATGACCGAATAGATTTTAATATTCAGCGTACACTACCGCATAAGTTTTCACAATCGGGTCCGGGACTAAGCGTAGGAGACGTAAACAATGATAACCTGGAAGATGTTGTAATCGGGGGATCGTACGGTGCGCTTACTACTTTGTTTCTACAACAAAAGGATGGTTCATTTAAACAGTCCAGTATTCAGGGAAACATTACCAAGGTAGAAGAGGACGAAGGGTTATTGCTTTTTGACGCTGACAACGATAATGACCTCGACTTATATATTGTAAGCGGAAGTATTGAACACGAACCTTCTTCTGAATTTTATAATGACCAGCTTTATATCAATAATGGATCAGGTCAATTTACCCTGGATCGCGACGCGTTACCAAATGTTAATGCAAGTGGTTCAGTGGTACGTGCTGCGGATATCGACGGCGATAACGATCTTGACCTCTTTGTCGGCGGCAGAGTTATACCCGGGTCATACCCGTATGCGCCGCAGAGTTTTCTGTTGCAGAATGATCAGGGGAGATTTAAAAACATAACAACAGGAAGTCATGGACTTGATTCCGTCGGTATGGTTACTGATGCACTGTTTACCGATTTCAATAATGATGGAAAAGCAGATCTGGTAGTAGTTGGTGAATTTATGGCCATTACCTTCTTCGAAAACCAGGATAGTGGCTTTAAGAAACTGGAAACAACCGGTGTTGAAAAATATGTAGGATGGTGGAATAGCTTAACTGCCGGGGATTTTGACAATGATGGAGATACAGATTATGTAGCCGGAAATTTGGGCGAGAATAACAGTTATCAAGTGCATGGTGACTTTCCTTTAAAAGTGGTTGCGAAAGATTTTGATGGAAATGGTAGCGTAGATGCGGTATTGGGTTGTTATGTAAAAGAATCACCTACCAGCGATGCGAAAAAGCTTTTTCCGGTTCATTTTTGGGATGAGTTGAATTCTCAAAGTCCACGCTTCAGAAAGCAGTTTAGCCGGTATGAACAATATGGAAACGCGACACTTACTGATTTGTTTAAACCTGAAGAATTACAAGATGCCTATACATTAGAGGCGAATCATTTTTCTTCCAGTTATATCGAAAACCTTGGCAATGGGAAATTCACAATAAAGGCATTGCCAACATTGGTTCAGGTTTCTCCTGTAAATGGAATGGTGACCGATGATATAAACGCTGATGGAAACGCTGATGTAATGATGGTAGGAAACGATTATGGCAACGAAGTTTTTGCCGGCAGATATGATGCGTTTACAGGTCTTATATTATTAGGTAATGGACGCGGTGATTTTGAAGTAATTTCCTCTTCCCGTAGTGGCTTCTATGTGCCAGGTGATGCCAAAGCACTGGCTAAGCTTTCTGGCAACGATGGCGACTTGTACATTGCAACTCAAAACCGCGACAGTTTAAAAGTTTTTTCAGTGATTAATGCGGAGGCAAATCAACTGCTGATTCCTGGTAAGCTGGAAACGCATGCAAATATTCTTTACCATGACGGGAGAAAAAGTAAGGTTGAATTTTATTACGGTGCCGGTTATCTTTCACAATCCACACGTGCGATGCGGATTCCGAAAGATGTAAAAGAGATTACGGTATATAGCTCAAATGGAGAATCACGAAAAGTACCTATTTCGGGGATTTAAGTGTTACGTCATTATCCGGTGATAATACCTAACGCCAAAGGGAGCAACTCCATGCTTTTGTAAGTTGTATTGTCTACACAATAATCAATCTTCCAACGTGTAAGCTTCATGGAGCTGCTGTGAACTATCCCTACTCTCGTTTTACCAGATTCATTTCGAAAAACTTAAACCATTGAACACCATCTTGTGAATATTCTCCTGTTTCATGCCAGGTCTTTTTGGAAGGATCAATGATGATGTTGTAGCGGATTTTTCCGTTGGGTATATCAAATCCCCATTGGTATGTATTCTCTGTGACAATATTAAACCACGCATCAGTAGAGCGGCCATCCTGTATATAGGAACGAAAATTATAGGCTTGTTTTGTGGCATCATAAGATAAAATACCAAGTGCATGGTGTACTACTTTCTTAGCTTCACTTCCTGCTTCAATATCTTTACCAATACCTTCAATCAGGAGAATTGTATCGTCTATCTTAAACTCAATTTTTTCGGTAACGAGGGATTTCTTCGGTGCGCCCGGGCCCATTTGCATCGAGCCTTCACCTTCCCATTCACCAACCCAATTCTTGAATGGTGCCAGTTTTTCCTGGCTAAGTTTCGCGGATGATTGCCCTGTGGCAGAAAAAGCGATGATCACGAAGACCATCGGGATAAGGAGTCTTTTACTCATGGTAATTGTATTAATGGTTTATTTATTGATGTATTGTTTTAGCGTTTGCACATAATCTTCGAAGGCTTTAATTCCTTTTTTTGTGATCTTACAGGTGGTGAGTGGCTTCTTCCCTTTGAAAGCTTTGTCAACAGTAATATATCCCGCTTCTGATAACTTATCGAGTTGTACACTAAGATTTCCTGCAGTACTGTTCGTTTTTTCTTTCAAGAAGGTAAATTCTGCCTTCTCTACACTCAGCAATATTGAAACTACTGCCAGCCGTAATTGGGAATGGAGCAGGGGATCTAGATCTTTGAACATAAGCCGGTACTAACAGGAGAAGCGTTCATTTGAAGCATTAGTGTAATTTTATATAAGGCTTGCTGTATCATTGAAATTCTTTCTTAATAGATACCCGGGAATGAGGTAGCCGAACGAAATAGCAGTTGCAGAAACCAAAGGTTGGTATTCGTTTGAAGTAAGGAAGCAGATAATACCGCCCAGCCAGAAACAGAGCGCGCCTATTTTCAGGGGTGTGAATTTGAGAATCATGCCGGAAACAAATGTAGGAATGCAGCAGAGTAAAAGCACTACCGCTGGAATCTCATAGTTTATTTTATACCCAAAGCCAATGATGGTAAGCAGGCTGATGCCGAAGCAAACCCACAAGGCCGAACTGATGTGATCGAGGTGTGTGGTGGTGCCTGATGACTTTCTGTTGCTAAATCCTTTATAAAAGGAAAATCCCCAGGTAGGTATTGTAATCAACCATACCGCGTAAGGATATGGATAATTGAACTTATATAGCATGAACATGGCTAGATTGGCAATAATGGTGACCCAGCCCCATAGTAGGTATTGGAAGCTGTTACGTTGAACATTACCCTTGGCCTGCGCTATCATCTGTGTAATTAACTCCAGGCTTTTAAAGGCATCGGTTTGTTGGGTTTCAGGTTTCATATTTCTAATAATATATGTTTTGTAAACTAGTTTATAAAATAAACTAAACTTTTTATATTATCCAAATCTTCTCTAATTTGCAGCATGTTTACAGGTATTATTGAGGCCATGGGGATTATTACGGATGTGTCGGTAGAACGCTCCAATAAACGTTTTACGATAGAAAGTCCGTTGAGCGATGAACTGAAGATCGACCAAAGCGTTTCACATAATGGCGTTTGTCTTACAGTTGTGGATCTTACCACAAATAGCCATACCGTTGTTGCAGTAGATGAAACATTAACAAAGTCCAACCTTGGCGCTTTGCGTGCGGGCGACAAAATAAATCTTGAACGGTGTATGCTTAGTAACGGAAGGTTCGATGGGCATATTGTTCAGGGGCATGTTGACCAGGTAGGAAGGGTAAAATTCATTCGGGAAGCTGGGGGAAGTTGGTTATTTACGTTTGAATACGATCCATCCAAAGGAAACGTTACGGTTGAAAAAGGTTCAATTGCTGTAAATGGAGTAAGCCTTACCTGTTTTAATTCAACGGCAGATAACTTTACCATTGCCATCATTCCGTATACCTTCGAACATACCAATTTTCATCTTTTAAAAATAGGGGACACGGTAAACCTTGAATTCGATATTATTGGTAAATACGTAAAACGTTTGCTTCAACAATAAAGAACTTCGAGCTACCAGCTACGAGTTTACGATTTGGTTTATTGAAGTGTTTTTCGATGGACATTGAAACTTTTTATGATCATGGGGTTTATTAACCGCTGAGGCGCTGAGGCGCAAAGTTTTGCAAAGTAAAATCCTATTTAACACTTCGCGTGCCTCTGCGATTTCGCGGTGAAAAACACTACCATTTGGACTATCGCAATTTGATAAATATGCTTAACCTCAAACATAGGAGGCGCGAAGTCACGCAAAGTAAAATCACTTTTGAAAGAAATAGAATCATTTTCGAAATTAAACTACCTCAAACCTCAAACCTCAAACCTCGAACTTTTCGGGCAATTACAACCGATGTTTTATAAAACAGAAAACCAAAGCATGCACCGACACAAGCTCCTGCCAGTATATCACCAGGATAGTGAACACCAAGATAGATACGTGTATAACTGACAAACAACGCCCATAAGAAGATAAGGATTATCCACCAATAAGTTTTGCGTAGCAGCATAAAAATGAAAGTAGCTGTCCCAAATGTATTTGCTGCATGGCTCGATGCGAAGCCATACCTTCCCCCGATGTAGTTTTGTACCGTATGTACAAGGCCTTGTAATTCCGGTTCACGCGACGGCCGTAATCGTTCGAAATAGGGTTTCATTAAACTGCTGGTAACCTGATCACTCAAGACGATGGTAATGGCGATGCCCACAAAAAATATCCAGCTTTGCTTTTTATGTTCCTTAATTATTAAGTATAGCAAAAGCACGTATAGTGGAACCCATGCTACCGTATTTGTCAAAATGAAAATGGGATAGTCAAGCCATTCGGCATGCAGACCATTTAGGTATAAAAAAAGATCTTTATCAATTTCAAGTAATCGTTTTGTCATACCAGCTTATGTTAAAGACAACTCACTTTCTTTTCGGATCCATTCAACAGCTTGTTCATGGGTGGAGAAATAAGCAACATTGATGCCGAGGGGATGAATAGCTGTTGAAAATGCCTGTGCGAAATCTAAAGGTAACGGTGTGGAAGTGACCATGGCCGCCCTTTTTAATCCATTTTCTGCGGATTCACGAATTATTTCAATAAAAGCTTCTTCTTTAAAAATTGTGGGCATATAGTCGTGAATGACCAGATCGGTTACATAATTTGGTGTGTTGTATACTTTAATGAATTCCGATAATTTTTTTAATCCCAGGTAATACTGTTCATAGGTAACGGAAGGTTGCCATAAGGTACCAATGTAGTTTAGTTTAGCATCGTAAAAGACCTCTGCAAAGCCAGTCTGATAAAGGATTTGACGTGCAGCGTTTTCTGGTTTTTTGAGTTTTACGGTGAATTTGGTGAATTGATCAAGCTCGCTCTCAACATTAATCTGGCCGCCCAGCGCCTCAGCCTGGAGTTTCACCAGGTACAATCCCAGCCCCTTTCCCTCGGTGTGATGGTGAAACCGCTTATAAAGTTTAAAGAGATTGTCTTTATCCCGCTTCATATTTATGCCAAGACCATTATCTTCAACGTCAAATACATAATATTGCGGGTCCTCATTACTTTTAATTTTGATGACTGCAGCACGATCTGGTGACCGGTATTTAATAGCATTGCTGATTAAATTATACAGAATGCTATGAACCATTGGTTTTACCGAATAGATCAGAGAACATTGACTGAGATCTGCATAAAGCGAGATGTCATGCGAATTGATTTCACGGTTCAAGACTTCACGAATCGCATTCATTTCCTCAAACAGGTTGATCTTCTGCCTGATCTGAAAAATATCGTGGCGGATATCAATAATTTTACTGAGGTCCTTGATGATACTATCGAGTCGGTTGGCTGAAGTTTCAAGATGTACAAATATTTCAGCATTATCTTTTGAAAGTTCTTCCTTTTCAAAGAGTTTCAATAAACCCATCAGGCTTGCTACAGGTCCGCGCAAATTATGCGAAACGGTATAGGAAAATTGCCGTAGCTCATTATTGTGCTTAATCAGTTCATTGTTTGTTTTAGTAAGCTCCTGGTTTTTCTCAAGCAGTTCTGTCGAAAGATGCTTGTTTTGTTTGTATAATAGATTACGTTGTTCCTCGATGATTTTGTAAGCATCGGTTAACTCCCGCTGACTGATGTTCAGGTTATTTGATTTTGACAGGATCTCATGATTTTGTAATTCTATCTCTGTATTTTTTTCCTGGAGTTGTTTGTTTGTCTGATGAAGTTCTTCAATGAGTATCTGTGCTTTCAATTCATTTTTTTCTGAAATATTTTTCATGAAGTTTACGCCTGCCGTCATCAATACATACATCAAAAGCATAATAATGTTTGTAAAATGATAATTGGATCTTTCGACAATGTTTTGCGTATATGGAACGCCAAAATAATGGTGAAGCGGATCATGGAGGAGGAGAATAGTTAAAATAATAGCCGAGGAGCCAAATAATAAGACTTTTTCTTTTACCGAAAAAAAGATGGGAGGAAGTACGCAACAGGATAAGATAATGATTCGAAAGGTAAAATAATCTAGCTCTTCCTGACGGTGATAATAAATGCTTTTTGAATAGATCGAAAGCGCCATTGTCGCAATGGGAAGAAACAAGCACATCCACAAGCGGCTCACCAGCGAAAGATTCAGGTAGTTAAAAAGCAGCGCAGAAAGACAGAAGATTCCGATGACCGGAATAAGTACCGTTATAGCGCTCCATCCATACCACCAGAGGTAAATAACAAAAAGCAGGAAAGCCAAAGCTGCCAGGGTAATGCTTATTCCGTTGGAAAATAGTATGCTGCGCCGTTCGGAAGGAGACTTCGCATAATGGAGTCCAATGTTTGTAAGTTTAGAAAGTATACCCATCGGGATGGCAATCAGAAGGTCAACTTATTCAAAATTTATTACAAAAACTACGGGGTCAGCCAGCGCGTAAAATCTGCGGGTTATTTTTCCCGGTTCAGACTAATTGTTAACTTGTAGTTGTCACTGTCTAACTTTTATACGATGCAGAAATTTGATCTTGTAGTCATTGGTGCCGGACCTTCAGGTTATGCTGCAGCCATGCGCGCATTGGATTTTAAGAAGAAGGTATTACTTATTGAAAAAAACCAAATTGGGGGAGCAGGGGTAATCAACGGTGCGCTTTCTTCAAAAACGTGGTGGGAACTCTCCCGCGAGACTGCCTCATTCCGAAAGAATTTAAAGCGATTTAACATTAAGGTCCCAAGCATTAATTACAAAGAAATTCAGGCAGAGGTACGTCGTGCGGTGGATGAGCGGAAAAGCATGCTGGAGGAACATCTTAAATTAATGGATGATTCGCCCCTGGGGCAATACTTGAGTTTTCGAAAGGGCACCGCTAAACTGTTAAGCCAACATGAAATTGAGATTGATACCGGGAGGGGTCATCGGGAAGTGGTATGGGCAGATTTTGTTATTTTGGCGACAGGGAGTCGTCCAAGATATTTGCCAGAGCTTCCCATCGATGAAAAAATTGTTATGACCAGTGAGGGCATAGAAGATATGGATGATTTTCCCGAGAGCATGGTTATCGTTGGTGCGGGGGTTATCGGTTGCGAATACGCCACGATTTTTTCTGGTTTTGGAAAAACAAAGGTGCACCTGATTGACAAGGGTGATCGTATTCTGCCTTTTGAAGATGATGATGTTGTGCAGGTGATTGAAAGAAACATGGAGAATAACGGTGTATTGATTCATCGCAATTCGCGTCTTGTCAGCATGGAAATCGTTAATGGACGGGTAGCCTATGAGTTAGAATACAACGATGGTGGCAAAGAGGTTTTTAACGTGGAAAAGGCGCTGGTAGCAGTAGGTCGTATACCGAACTATGAGGACGTATGGGAAGATAGTGTCGGGATAAGTATCTCGAAACGAGGCATCGAAGATAATGATACGCAAACCAATATTTCTAATATCTACGCGGTGGGTGATATCACGGCTGATATCTCATTGGTTAATGTTGGCGAACTGGAAGGCAGATATGCAGTAGAAACAATGTTTGGTAACCCGCAACGTAAACTGGTGTACGAAAATATTAGCACCATTATGTTTTTGAGTCCCGAAGTTGCCGGCGTGGGATTAAACGAAACCCAGGCACGGGAGAAAGGAATAGACTATAAGGTGGTTACATTAGATTATAGTTGCATTCCGCGCGCTATTGCTAAAAGAAATACACAGGGTTTTATAAAACTTATGGTGACCAACGACGACCATATGAAAATCCTGGGATTAAAAATTATTGGAAATCATGCATCAAGTGCCATTCAGGCAGTAGCATTATTAATTTCTATGGACAAAGGAATTGAAGAACTTGCAGAATGTGTTCATCCCCATCCTTCAATAACAGAAGGTATTCAGGAATGTGTTCGCATGTTATTGGGCAAGTCGTTGTTTAAGCCTGATGCGCTCCGCGGAAAATTGTCATGCCGAGTAAATTCGTGCGGCCTTTATTCTGATTTGCGTTTTTAATCAGAGCAAGTATTGAGTACGGCCAGGAGGGCACGAAGACACTAAGGAATGCAAAACTTAAAGTCACCTAGTTCTTAGTGCCTTGGGTACGCCACGAGGCGTGTGTATATACAAATGTATAACTTAAATACCTATGAAGATGAAAGTTCTTCACAGTCCAATTTGCCGTTCAGACTGAAGTGACACCGAGGTGCACGGGAGGTAACAGACGTGTACCGAGTTCGGTGAATACGATTTTGTAAGCTGCTACAGTTGAGCCTCGTTACACTGATGATGTTGGCCAGTCTTTCGAAGGTGATGAAGCCTGCTACGACGCTGGGATAAACGGTAAAGTGAACAGCGTTGGGACATCCGGGGTTATATGTGGTTGCGTGCAAAAAAAGGTAGCACATGAACGTGGGATCCCCTACGAAAGTGACGAGATCACGACCGAGGGAGTCGGATATGCCCATAGTAGTGAAGAAACCCGGAAAGGTAAAAACGGGAAGAGCGAAGGGGCATTACTTGTATCGAGTTTCAAATGAATAACAACAGACCAATTGAAGAAAGAAAGTAATCAACAGCAAGTCGGCGGACAGCTTATCTTAATTCCCAAAAAGCGGAAGGAGATGAGCAGTTCAGAAAGAGTTCAGTTATATCAGAGGAAACTATATCTCAAAGCCAAACAAGAAAAGCAGTATGGGTTTTATGTATTGTATGACAAGGTATTTCTGCCTTATGTATTGGAAGAATCCTGGAAACGGGTAAAAGCCAATGGAGGAAGTGCAGGGGTAGACGGGCAAACCATTGAGCAGATAGAGTTGATAGGGAAAGAAGAGTTTCTAAGGAATCTATCGGAAGAACTCCGAATACAGACCTATCAGGCATCGGCAGTCAAACGTGTTTGGATACCCAAAAGCAACGGAGGTGAAAGACCGTTGGGTATTCCGACCGTTAGGGACAGAGTTGCCCAAATGGCATGCATGATAGTGATAGAACCCATATTTGAAGCGGATTTTGAAGATCACTCGTACGGGTTTAGGCCAAAACGATCAGCACAAGATGCCATAACCAAAGTCAAGGAACATCTCAAATCAGGCAAGACAGAAGTATACGATGCAGACTTGAGCAAATATTTTGATACGATTCCTCATGATAAGCTGATGATAGTTTTGAAGGAGCGAATAAAGGATCAAAGAGTGCTGAAGCTCATCAACAAATGGCTTAAAGCACCAGTCTATGATGATGGACATTACACAAGAGGAAAGAACAATAAAGTAGGGACGCCACAAGGAGGAGTGATATCACCCTTGCTGTCCAATTTATATCTACATCTTCTGGATAGAATTGTCAACATGCCAACGAGCATATTCAAAAAACTGGGCATAGTCATGGTACGTTTTGCAGATGATTTCGTACTGATGGGAAGGAAATTGGCAGAGGAAGCGATGGCAAAGCTGAGACGGGTACTGGACCGCATGGAGCTAAAGTTAAACGAAGAAAAGAGTAAACAGATCAATGCCAAGGAAACGCCTTTCAACTTTCTGGGATTTGTAATTCGATACGATAAGAGCTTTAAGAATCCGAAAGGAGCGAAGTTCTGGAATATCAAGCCGAATGAAAAATCCAATAGGAAGATCAGGGAAAACATCAAAGAGACCTTGAAACAAAAAGGGCATTATAAACCAGAAGAGTTGGTCAGTGAACTCAATTCAAAAGTCAGAGGATGGCTAAATAATTATGACATCCAAGGAGTGAGCTATACCTACATGGCGAAACGAAAACTGAATGGCTACATGCGATTAAGTTTAACCCGATACTTCAACCGCAAAAGTCAAAGAAAGAGTCGCCTGTATCGTAAGCGGGCGTTCGAGCTATTGGTTACAAAATTCGGACTGATAGATCCATTGAAATACTCACCTGCGACTTAAATGTGAATGCTTGAGATGAATGATATACAGGAAAGCCGTATGCGGGAAAACTGCACGTACGGTTTGACGAGGGGGAAGAAGAAGATGAGGTCTGAAAATGAGGTGACCCTTTACCTTTACCGCTAGTCTTCTTCTTTTCTACTCTACTG
>DASPIZ010000139.1:0-42043 GCA_035628875.1 Ohtaekwangia sp.
GCTTGCGATTCAAGTTGCAGACAATCTCACGGCATACGGTAAATATTTACCGTTCAAGAACACGACTATATATGGTGGTGTGTCACAGCATGCACAGGTACAACAGCTGCGCCGTGGTGTTAATATCCTGGTAGCAACGCCGGGAAGATTAATGGATCTTATCAATCAGCGCCTGCTTTCCATAAAAGATCTTGAAGTGCTGGTTCTTGATGAAGCGGATCGTATGCTCGACATGGGATTCATTCACGATATCAAAAAGATCATTGCATTAACACCCGCAACCCGTCAGAATATTTTCTTTTCCGCTACAATGCCGAAAGAGATAAAAGGTTTGGTTGCGTCCCTGATGAAGAACCCAATTGAAATAAAGATTGAGGATACCGTTAAGACCCAGAATAACATTCATCAATCGGTTTATTTTGTGGACCGGGGGAGTAAACAAAAATTGCTAAAACACATCATTGTTGAGCATAATATGCAGGATGTGCTGGTGTTCGCAAGAACAAAGTATGGCGCAGACCGTATTGTTACAAACCTTATTCGTGCCGGTATATCAGCCGAAGCTTTTCATGGAGACAAATCGCAAAACGCACGTGTTCGCGCTTTAAGTAATTTTAAGGGAAAAACAACACGTGTATTAGTTGCCACCGATATTGCAGCGCGTGGAATTGATATTAACAACCTTTCTTTCGTTATTAACTACGAATTACCACCTTCCTCTGAAACATATACACATCGGATTGGTCGCACAGGCCGAGCTGGCGCTAAAGGCGCAGCCCTATCATTATGTGATGCTGAAGAACGCGGGTATCTCAAGAATATAAACAGGACTTCAACAAAAGCACTGGAAGTGATAGCACATCCATTTGCGTAAAAACATTAATTATTACTATGGCAGTTAATAAACCCATAACATTTTCTACCACCCAGCGGGATTTTACAACAACATTGAATAAGCGGGTAAATGAATATTTTAAAACAAATGGCGTAAACCGTACCGCCAACAACGAAATGGTAATAAAAACAATCGTGATGTTCGCGTTGTATTTTGTTCCTTACGCTTTAATGATAAGCGGATTGGTGACCGGGTTTTGGTTTATTCCGCTCCTTATTGTAATGAGTTTAGGTCTTGCTGGTATTGGATTGGCCGTGATGCATGATGCGAACCATGGTGCATACTCTAAAAAACCCTGGGTGAACGACCTGATCGGTTACTCGCTTAATATGGTGGGTGCAAATGCGTTTAATTGGAAAATGCAACATAATGTACTTCATCATACCTATACAAATGTGCATGAAGAAGATGAGGATATCAGCCCTCGTGGCGTATTGCGTTTAACGCCACATAGCGAATGGAAGAAAATTCACCGGTTCCAGTTTATTTATGCCTGGTTTCTTTATGGCTTAATGACCATCGTGTGGCTCACCTTTAAAGATTTTATGCGCATTGTTCATTATCACAAAACCGGTTTGGCAAAAAAACAAAATGCCAATATCGTTCATGAATGGATCATCCTGCTTGCGACAAAACTGATTTACATCGGATATATATTTGTTATTCCAGTTGTATTTACGCCCCTGCTTTGGTGGCAGGTTTTATTAGGCATCATCATCATGCATTACATCGCTGGTTTTATGCTTGCTATCATTTTTCAACCAGCGCACGTAATCGAAGGAACAGAATTTCCATTGCCTGATGAGAACCACTCCCTTGAAAATAACTGGGCGGTACATCAACTGCACACCACGACGAACTTTGGAAATAACAGCCGATGGTTCTCCTGGTATGTTGGTGGTTTGAATTTCCAGATTGAACACCATCTGTTTCCAAACATCTGTCACGTTCATTACCGGAAAATTTCATCCATCGTAAAAGAAACTTCGAAAGAATTTGGATTGCCCTACAAAAGTGCCCGCACCTTTGTTGGTGCGCTTGCCGGACACGCGCGATTGCTTAAGCAATTAGGTGTGAAGCCGGTTTAGCCAATTCTCTGGAATTACTTATCTCCCTGGATTTACCTTTTGGAATCCAGGGAGATTTTTTTTTAGCCCATGCCGGCATACCTGGAAGTTTATGTTTCCGGCTGATGATACCGAACAACCACCGGGTACCAAGAAGAATAACGTCTTCAAATATTATCTCAGAATAGATAGCTTCGCCACCATGAACATATTAAATTGAGTGCAAACGCAGTGAAAAGCACTTCCTGTCGTCCGTAGTTACCTAAACCTCCTGTAAGTTTGAACAATGGCAACATAGTGACTTATTCAGTTAACGAATTCAATCATGGAGACAACGCAACAAGATTTTCTGAAAATCAAACGCAATCTTTCTCTAAAGAACAAAACCCTTTCATTGTATAGTCTAAAAGTCCTGCAGGAGGATGGCCATCCGATTAGCAAATTACCGTTTTGCTTAAGGATATTATTGGAGAATGCGATCCGCAACTTCGATGGCTTCGTGATCACAAAAGAACATGTAAATACGCTGTTGAACTGGAAGCCAAAACCTGCTGAGCGTGAGATTCCGTTTATGCCAGCCCGGGTTCTCATGCAAGATTTTACGGGTGTTCCTGCCATTGTGGATATTGCTTCGCTACGGGAAGAAATGTCGCGTAAGGGTAAAAACCCGGCTAAGATTAATCCGCTTATTCCTGTTGACCTCGTCATCGACCACTCTGTTCAGGTGGACTATTTTGGTAATGCTGATGCGTATAGACTAAACGTTGATAAGGAATACGAACGAAATAGCGAACGGTATCGCTTTTTGAAATGGGCACAACAAGCATTTAACAATTTTTCGGTTGTTCCGCCGGGCATGGGCATCTGCCACCAGGTTAACCTCGAATATTTTTCAACTTGTGTTGTGGCACGAGATGGTATGGCGTTTCCAGATTCGTTGGTAGGTACCGACTCCCATACACCCATGGTGAATGGACTTGGTATTCTTGCTTACGGCGTTGGAGGAATTGAAGCGGAAGCCGCCATGTTGGGACAGCCGCAATTCTTCGCTTTACCTGAAGTGATCGGGCTGAAGTTGCTGGGTGAGTTGCCTGTTGGAAGTACGGCAACTGATTTAGTCCTCACCATTACAGAGCTGCTGCGTAAAACAAAAGTAGTTGGCAAATTTGTAGAAGTATTCGGGCTGGGGCTTGATTCCTTATCAGTACCCGATCGCGCCACCATTGGAAACATGTCACCGGAATTTGGGTGCACCATCACTTATTTTCCAATTGACTTTAAAACATTAGAATATCTTAAAAAGACAAACCGGCCTGAGGAGGTAGTTGAACTCACAGAACGGTATGCTAAAGAAAATATGTTATGGCGTGATAACGAAGCTGAAATTGTGTATAGCCAGGTCGTTGAGCTTGATCTCGCTACAGTTGAGCCAACTATTTCCGGTCCGAGCCGGCCACAGGATAAAATTCTACTTCGCAACGCAAAACAGAAGATCGCAAATATTCTGGAGGAAACACATAACAGAAGATACATCATGTTTACAGATCGTCCACTGAACAGGTGGAGTGGTGAAGGCGGAAGTGTTTCTCCATCTCAGGTGAAACAAATCGATCATGACGATCTGCGTACTGTGGAGATTACCTTAAACGGCGAAACTTTTCTCTTAAGTGATGGGGCTGTAGCAATTGCAGCCATTACAAGTTGTACCAATACATCTAATCCAGACGTGATGGTGGGCGCAGGGCTCCTGGCTAAAAAAGCAGTTGAACTGGGCGTAAATGTAAAGCCTTGGGTAAAAACAAGTCTGGCGCCTGGCTCAAAGGTTGTTACAGACTATCTGCATGAATCAGGTCTTTTGCCTTTTCTTGAACAAATGAAATTCAATATTGTGGGATACGGTTGTACCTCTTGCATTGGTAATTCGGGACCATTACCTCCGCCGATTGCAGCTGCGGTTCAGGAACATGATCTTATCCTTGGCGCTGTATTGTCAAGTAATCGAAATTTCGAGGCGCGAATCCATCCGCATGTAAAAATGAATTTCCTGATGTCTCCGCTGCTTGTAGTGGCCTATGCCATCGCTGGAAGAATGGATATTGATATGCTAGATGAACCACTTGCATATGATAAAGCCGGAAAAGGAATTTATCTCCGGGATGTGTGGCCTTCTGAAGAAGAAATTCACGAGACAGTGAACCGCGTGCTTAAAAAAGAACACTACCGGAGAAATTACGCAGAGATATTTGAGGGGAATGAACAATGGAAACAACTCGAAGCGCCGGAGACGAAGGCTTACGCATGGGACCCGGCTTCAACTTATGTGAAAGAAGCTCCATTCTTTGTAAATCTTCCGGATACTCCAGAACCCATCCAACCGATTCAGCATGCACGTGTGTTGCTAATGCTTGGCGATTCTGTAACCACTGATCATATTTCTCCGGCTGGTTCATTTAATAATACTTCTTCAGCGGGAAAATATCTTATCGATCGCGGTATTCCACAAGCTGAATTTAATTCCTATGGTTCAAGGCGTGGCAATGATGAAGTGATGGTGCGCGGTACGTTTGCTAACATCCGGATAAAAAATAAACTTGTTGCGAAGGAAGGTGGATATACGACACATCTTCCGACGGGTGAGGTGATGAGTGTATATGATGCAGCGATGAAGTACAAAGAAGAAAAAACACCGCTCCTAGTGATTGCCGGAAAAGAATATGGGAGTGGTTCTTCGCGGGATTGGGCTGCAAAAGGTACGTTTCTGTTGGGCATTAAAGCGGTTATCGCTGAAAGTTATGAACGCATTCACCGGAGTAACCTCGTTGGCATGGGGGTTTTGCCACTGCAGTTTCTTGAAGGAGAGCATGCGGCGCAGCTTGGATTAACGGGGACGCAAGTTTTTCACATGCCTGATTTGAACGACAACATCCAACCCTTTCAGCATTTATTTATTTCGGCGGAACGACCAGATAAATCATCAACGAACTTTGAAGTAGTATGCCGGCTTGACAGTAAGATTGAAATTGAATACTATCGAAACAACGGCATACTTCAATATATGCTGCGACAGTTTCTTGCGGAAAAGAATTAAGCAATGAAGTAGCTAGTATGTCTATTGCCGGGGAACATTTCGATTCAGAAAAATCTTCGTTCCCCTCCGCATTACCTTAAGCGCGGTTTTTTTCATGGAGATGTGTTGGTGCACGTGCCTTTCTTCGTGAAGTCGTTGTTCAAAAGCCTTCAATACATCGTGTTCGGTAATTACACCCAGAATACTATGTGTCGCGCGGTCGATTACCAGTAATGTATCCTGTTTTGTCTTCAGCATAAATTCAACAGCGATCTGTAAAGCGTTATCGCTATACACCGAATACACCCTTCGGTTCATCACCGTGCTTATTTTTTCTAATTCGTTAACACCGGATTCAAATAAATAACTGCGATTTACCGCACCTGTTATCGTCGCGTCCTTCGCACTCGAAATCAATACCAGCTTCTTTGTGTAAACAATTCCCGTGGTTTGAAGCCATCCCTTTAAGTCTTTTATCAACATTGATTCGTCAAACTGTATCACATCTTTGCTGGCGAGACCCATGGTTTCCGAAACGGTGGTCAATTCAAGTATATCCGGATGATAGCTTTCAGGAAGAGCGACGCCACGGCGGTTAATCTTTTCTGTCATGATCGTTGAGCGCATAAAAATAAACGATACCAGATATGAGGTAACACACCCCGCAAGCAATGGAAGCAGTGTGCTTTCCTGCATGGTGGTTTCCATCGCGAAAACAATAGACGTCAACAAGGCGCGTGCAGCTCCCGCAAAGAGTGCAGACATGCCAACCAGGGCGGCTAAGGGTAAGCTGATATCTGCTTCAGGAAAATACTTTTGTCCTAAAATTCCGAGTAAACAGCCCAATGAGCTTCCAATCGTAAGCAAAGGTGCCAACGTACCCCCTGATGTACCGCTACCCAATGAGATGGCCCATGAAATAAATTTCCAGAGACAAAGCGAGATCAGGATTGATATACTTAATTCACCGGAAAGCGAATTTGTAATATTTTCATAACCGACACCCAAAGTAAATGGTGAAAAATATCCAATGATCCCTACAGCCAAACCACCAATCGCAGGCCACCACATCCAATGAACGGGAAGTTTTTCAAATGTATCTTCAATAAAGTAAACTGCTTTCGTTACAAAAATAGAAGCGACGCCGATGATGAGTCCCATAATGGCATAGGCGATAACCGCAGGACTTTTCACCTGGTCGATATGCGGCATCGGAAACATCGGTTCAACGCCAAAGAGTAAAAAGTGCATACATGCTCCGGTAATACAAGCAATGATAACCGGGATAAAGCTACGTGCAGAGAATTCAAATAACAGCAGCTCAATAGCCAGTAGAATCGCGGCGAATGGCGTTCCGAATATGGCGGTCATCCCGGCAGTTGCACCTGCGGCAAGTAAAATCTTGCGTTCCTGCGCCGTGATGCTCAAGGTTTGTCCACAGAATGAACCCAATGCGCCACCAGTAGAAATGATTGGCCCCTCTGCGCCAAACGGGCCACCTGTTCCGATGGATATGGCTGAAGACAAGGGTTTGAGTATGGTAACCATCGGATGGATTTTGCTTTCCTCCTTAACGATTTTCTCCATGGCTTCTGGAATACCGTGGCCGCGTATCGCACGTGAACCAAAGCGGGCCATGACACCTACAATCAAACCACCGACAACAGGAATAGCAACGACCCACCATCCTAATTTATTTCCGGCCGGAGAGATCTCGTGTAAAGAGACTGTTCCGTAAAATGAGAGTGATGTAATTACATTGATGAGCATGATCAAGGCTTTGGCAATAAAACCAACAAGAATGGCATTGATCAATGCAAGGGCAGAAATATAAAGTGTTCGCTTTACGCGATCCTGATTTTCAAATAAATTATCGTGTTCGTTAATTAATGTAGAATGAGCTTGGTTTGTTTCTGGCATTACAGCGCTATGTTCAATGTTTTCAGGTCGATTACCTGCTGATCGGATTAAAATGCAAAGAAAAGAATTTCAAGAATGTATTTGAAACGAAACCCACATTATTCAAGAACAACATAACCCCTGCCAATCCGACGCCTTATCCAAAATCACCAAAATTGTGTTCATTTACGTTTCAATGACGTTTTGCTAGGTTGGCCCATTTGGCGCCTTACCAAGCCTCTGGAGACGAGGATTAATGAAGCTTTAGCTAAACGACATTGATTTACATATTAAAATATATTACAAATTGTGAATAAGCTGATTGGACTTTTGCGCCTTACACGGCCTGCTAACATCGTTACCGCTATTTCTGATATCATGGCAGGTGCTGCGATTGCCGCGTTTTATCATTCCAGAATCGAACCAACATCGCTGTTTTGGTTGGTGCTTGCAACGGTGGGATTATACGGTGGAGGGGTTGTGTTTAATGATGTGTTCGATGCTGAACTGGATCGCGTAGAACGACCGGAACGTGCCATACCCATTGGTTTGATAACGGTGGAGGAAGCTGTTTTGCTGGGATCAGTACTTTTGATCGTTGGCGTATCATCGGCATCGTTTGTGTCGTTGTTTCCTTCAGGTGCTATTGCCCTCGCCATTGCAGTTGCTGCCATCGTTTACGATAAATGGGGAAAACACCATGCTGTTATTGGCCCTTTGAACATGGGGCTTTGCCGTGGGCTGAATCTTTTGCTTGGGATGAGTTTACTTGGTCCCGGCGTATTTCAATTCGGCTACCTCGCGATTGTTCCCGTGATTTATATTTCAGCCATAACCATGATCAGCCGCGGCGAGGTTCACGGTGGAAAAAGTTACACCATGGCAGTTGCGTTGTTGCTTTATTTCGTGGTAATGGGTTGCATTTTGTTCAATTCGTATAAAAACGACAGCTTGATTTATTGTGTTTTTTTTATCACAGCCTTTGCTGCAATGACTTTACCGCCGCTTTTAAAAGCCATGCGCGATCCCAAAGGAAAGCTCATTGGAAGAGCTGTGAAGGCGGGCGTTCTTGGCCTTATTCTTATGAATGCTGGCTGGGCTTCTGCGTTTGGAGCAAGTTTTTCGGCCGTTATTATCCTCCTATTGCTCCCGGTTTCTATTCTGCTGGCGCGCTTGTTTGCCGTTACTTGAACAAATTTCAGGGATTTTATTTAAAGTGAGTTAAAATACACCAACGGAACTTCGCAGCCGGCAATTCGTGTTATTTTTGCTACCAGATAATCATTGTCTTTTATGGATTTTTTGCAGCAGTCGTTTGAGGTGAAGTTTGCGTATAAGGTATTTTTCACAACCCATTTATTTGACCGCGACAATTCCTTATTTCAACAATTCCTGGATGAAAGGAAAGCGGAAGTCCCGCCGAAACTTTTTTTTGTCCTGGATGAAAACGTAGTCCGGCACCACACGGACCTTGTTGACAACATCCGAAATTACTTTGATGCATCCGCGGCACAGAAGCTGGTAGATGAAATGCTGATTATACCCGGAGGTGAATCTGCCAAGAATGATAAGGCATTATTCTATAAGATCGTTAACGCGGTAAATGAATTTAAAATTGATCGCCATTCCTATCTTATTGCCATTGGGGGCGGATCAATTCTGGATCTTGCCGGATACGCCGCTGCGGTATCTCATCGCGGCGTACGACACATCCGCATTCCTACTACGGTGTTATCGCAAAACGATTCCGGTGTAGGCGTAAAGAATGGAATTAATTATTTTACGAAAAAAAATTTCCTTGGAACCTTCGCTCCTCCGGTTGCCGTGTTCAACGATTTTCATTTCCTTACTTCGCTGGACGACAATGAGTGGCGTTCCGGAATTTCAGAAGCGATCAAGGTAAGCCTCATCAAAGACCCGGTATTTTTTGATTGGCTGGTTCAGCATGCGGATGACCTGATAAAACGTGATATGCCGGCGATGCAATATCTGATTTACCGATGCGCTGATCTACACCTCCAGCATATTCGTTCAGCCGATCCTTTCGAGATGGGTTCGTCCCGTCCACTGGATTTTGGTCACTGGAGTGCTCATAAACTTGAGCAACTTACCCGGTTTACTGTCAGGCACGGTGAAGCTGTTGCTATAGGCATTGCGTTGGATAGTGTGTATTCACATTTATCCGGACGATTAAATCGCGAATCACTGGATAAAATCCTTTCGCTTATCCAAACATTGGGTTTTGCAATAACCCATCCGTTGCTTGAGGTACGCGATAACGACAGTGCGCTTTTAAAAGGACTCGAAGAATTCAGAGAACACCTTGGCGGAAGATTAAATATTACCTTGCTCAACGCGATTGGTAACGGAGAGGAGGTTCACCATTTGGACAACGCATTAATTAAAGAAGCCAGTTTGTGGCTTAGTCGTATAGCGTAAACTTAAACGGCATGTATACTACACATGGTCACCTGACGTATTGCACGAATATTCACGCGGGTGAAAGTTGGAACGATCACTTTGCTTCCCTGCGAAAAAATGTCCCCATCATCAAACAACAAGTCGCGCCGCATCAAAAATTTGGTATCGGTCTTCGGTTGTCGAACATGGCAAGTTATGCGTTGCTGGATCGTAATACCTTCGATACATTCCGTCAATGGCTCGATGAAAACCAGTGTTACATCTTTACAATGAATGGCTTTCCGTATGGCGGATTTCACCACACTGAAGTTAAAGACCAGGTGCACGCACCTGACTGGACTACCGAAGACCGTGTAGCATATACGTTGCGCCTGTTTGATTTGCTTGCTGCGTTGCTCCCTAGTAACATGGAAGGCGGTATTTCAACGTCACCGCTATCATATAAGTATTGGCACCTTCCCGGTGAACAACCCGGGATCATGCAACAGACTACGGCTAATATTCTTCGTGTTGTAGAACACCTGATTAATCTTAATAAAAGCACGGGTAAAGCGCTCCATCTTGATATTGAGCCTGAGCCGGATGGATTGTTGGAAAGCGGTCCTGAGTTTATGGATTGGTATGAACACCAACTACTGCCACAGGGTATTGATTTTCTTCGCGATAAATTGAATTACACGCTAGCAGAAGCGGTAGCGGCTATCCGTCGGCATGTTCAACTGTGTTATGATGTATGCCACTTTGCTGTAGGTTATGAAGACCATCACGCAATCGTGAAACAATTGCACGACAAACAAATCGGTATTGGAAAAATTCAGATTAGTGCAGCATTAAAAGCAACTTTACCAACATCCCAAACGGAAAGAGGAGAGGTGATCGATGCCTTCCGTCGCTTTAATGAACCGACTTATCTTCACCAGGTTGTTGCCCTGAAAGAAGATGGTACACTCATGCGTTACCCGGATCTGTCGGAAGCCCTGAACGATGCACATAATCCAATGAGCAAAGCATGGCGTTCACATTTTCATGTACCGCTGTTTGTGGAGGATTATGGTAAGCTTGAATCAACACAGGAGGATATTCGTACCGTGTTGTCGATACACCAACAGCAATCACTCACGGCTCACCTTGAAGTAGAAACCTATACATGGGAAGTCTTGCCTGAAAACATGAAACTTCCAATCGCAGACTCGATTGTGAGAGAAATAAAATGGGTTCATGATTTTTTAGGTTTACCAAATTAATTGAATGAATAAGACAGTTGTTATTGATATCGTTGGATTGTCTTCTTCCTTGATCGGGGAACATACGCCTTTTCTGAAACAGTATGTTGCGAAAAGACATCTTCAAACCATTACACCCATGCTTCCGGCTGTTACCACATCGGTGCAATCAACTTATGTCACGGGTAAATGGCCATCCGAACATGGTATTGTTGGCAATGGTTGGTATGATCACGCAGACAGTGAAATAAAATTCTGGAAGCAATCCAATAAGCTGGTACAGGGTGAAAAAATTTGGGACAAAGCAAAACGAATCGATCCGTCTTTTACTTGTTCGAAAATGTTCTGGTGGTACAATATGTATTCTACTGCGGATTATTCAGTAACACCAAGACCCAACTACCTGGCTGATGGCAGGAAATTACCGGATTGTTATGCACACCCCGCACAGCTACGCGACTATCTTCAAAACGAACTTGGCACTTTTCCACTTTTCCAATTTTGGGGACCAGGTGCGAACATTAAATCAACACAATGGATTGCTGATGCTTCGATGCTTACCGACAATGCGTATAACCCGACGTTAACACTGATCTATCTACCACACCTGGATTATTGCCTTCAAAAATATGGGCAGGACTTAGCGCGCATACAACAGGATCTTCAGGATATTGATCGTGTCGTTGAAAAACTTGTTACGCATTACACAAAAAATCATGCGCGAATTATTTTATTGTCGGAATATGGAATTACGAATGTAGATCACCCCGTTTATATAAACCGTGCTTTGCGGGAAGCGGGATTACTCCAGATTCGGATTGAACGCGGATTGGAATTGTTAGATGCGGGCGCATCTCAAGCTTTTGCGGTGGCTGATCATCAGGTGGCCCACGTTTATATTAACAATCCTCAGGTTAAGTCAAAAGTGAGGTCACTGCTTGAAAAAATTCCTGGCGTAGCGCTTGTCCTCGATAAGGATGAACAAAAGCAGCATCATATTGATCATGTGCGTTCTGGTGATCTTGTTGTGATGGCGGATGATAAAAGTTGGTTTTGCTATTACTTCTGGCTTGATGATGACAAAGCTCCCGATTATGCACGTGTTGTTGATATTCATAAAAAACCTGGATACGATCCTGTCGAAATGTTTATGACTTCAAAGTTACGTGCGGGGTATAAGCTACTAAGAAAAAAAGCCGGCTTTCGTTATGTCATGGATGTAATTCCGCTTGACGCAACGCTGGTGAAGGGATCACATGGTAAGGTTAATACTTCATCTGTTTATCATCCTATTTTAATCACGGATCAGAAATTGGCTCAAAATGAAATACCGGCGGTTTCTGTATATGATGTGATTTGGAATTCGCTGTTGTGAGGCGATTTTTCAGCTCACAGAACGCACGGAATTCACGGAAGAAACCACGGAATAATTTTTTTTGCTGAGCAAAGAGCGTAACTGATCTCTGCGAAACTCAGCGTCTCAGCGCCTTCGCGGTTAAGTGCATTTATACTCATGACAAAAGTAGTATACCGTAAAAAATTTTCAGCTCACAGAACGCACGGAAATCACGGAAGAAACCACGGAATAATTTTGATGTATTTCTCTGCGGTTTCTTCGCGTCTCAGCGCCTCCGCGGTTAAATGCATTTTAGGCACGAAGAAGTTATTAGAAGCCCTTACTATTCGAAATCCTTCTGTGGATTCTCTGTGAATTCTATGCGCTTCTGTGAGAATCAGCTCACCGATTTTACTTGAAGTTTAGTTCGGGTTTCAATTCGAGGTAACGGGCATATAGGTCTACCGCTGTAGAGATCGCTGCCTTATCCGACTTTGAAAAAGAGGCCAATGGAGTTGCATCAATGTGTACGTGATCTTTTTTTAGCGTACGCTTCCAGAGGCCAGTAACGCGGCCATCTAAAAGAATGGTGGAAGAAAACATAGCGTTGCCAGGATTAATACGTTTGTTATGTATTGTATCCATCATGGCGCTACGGTCCTTGTAACCGAGTAAGTACTCGTCGAAGGAGGAGAGTAAAACGGCGCGCGAAGGAATGGTTGGTATTTTTGTATCTGTAGGGATATACCAGTAAGGGTCTCCCGCAATCACCTCGCTAGTCAATCGTTCATCGGTTGATGCGATGCCCTTTAGTGCTTCGCTTTTTGGTAATCCCGTCCACCACATAAAATCTTTGAGAGATGCCGGTCCGCGACTTTGGAAATAACGGAGTGTTAACTCCCGAAGCGATTCTTCAGGGGCCATCGTTTTTGATGTTGGTGCCCATTCGTCAAGCAACGTGAATGTAAACTGGTTGCCGCGTTTTTGTCCGAAGCAAATCAATTGATCAACTGCGGCGCGATATAGAATTAAAGACAAGCGCGAGTCGGTTTGAATCTTTTTTTTATGTAATGCATCTGCTAGTTCTGACCGCATCAATTGTTTCCCTCCTGATAGTGCATTCACAATGACTTTAAAACATTTTGTAAGTGTTTTTTCATCAAGTTCGCTTCGTTTATAGAATGAAGCATGTTGCCGCATGATATGTGGTTTGATCAGTTGAAGAATCCAGTGGATATCTTTTGCTGTTACAAAATGAAGTGTTCCCCGTAAAGGCCAGGTACGGATAATTTTACGGTCAATAATGGCTTGCTCAATGGCTGATTCGCGTGCGTTCTTTAGTCGTGTAGCAATGGTCCATTTTCCTCCCGGATAATCCTGAGCCTGAACTGCACCCAGCCACGCCACTACGTCTTCCGGTTGATTGAATTGAGGCCGGCTTATTTCCTGGTTGAAAAGTCGGCGGCGGATTAAAGTTGTTGGATTCATCGGGATAAGTTTAATCAGATGGCGTTTTACTTCAAAATATTGTGAATACATTCTGACGATATACCGGAACATGTTAACGCGATCCAACAAAAAAGGCTCAAACTTAATTGAGCCTTTACTTGATCAAAACCAGATTAATTATTTCCCACGCATTACAATATTCTTGTAAATTTTATGTCCGGAGTTGAATGAGCCAGTAATGGTAACAGGATTTCCGGTTGTGTTTTGATTTCCAACTTCATCGGTATAGCTGAAATCAAAAGTAAGTACACCGGTTTCTTCGTCATAAACGTAATTTGTAGTTTCAATCAGTGCTAAGCCTTCCTGCATGATTATATAGTTATTGGCAGAGAATGAAAATACTGAAGTAGCGTCAATTACTTTAGTGAACTGAAGAACAAATTGTTGTGGAACAAGGTTGTCATTTTCATCCCTGTAGAAGCCGAATTGAAAAAATGATGTATTGCTTTCGTAATTTCCGCCAGCATTGCCATATCGTCTCAGGTAAACCGCGTTTAGCTGCATGCCACCATGGTTCATGATTTCCAGCTCAGGCGCGTATTCATACTTAAATGTTTCTGTGAATTCTGTTCCATCCTGGCGTGTTCCAGTGATTGTGCCTTCGGCATACCCTGCTTTCACCAAAATAGATTCGTTACCAGAACCATCTTCTCCTGGGATGCCTTGTTCACCCTGTAAACCTTGTTCACCTTGTGCACCGGTATCGCCTTTTGGTCCGATAGATCCTTCCTCGCCTTCGCAAGAGAGCATTGAAAATGAAATTGCGAATAACGCAATTGCTGTTGATCGATTGATCAGTCTAAAAATGTGTTTCATTGTTTTGTTTAAAAAATTTAGGACACAAAAATAGAAGTGGCTTTTTAGAATAATATCTTGTGGTGTGCAGAAACCTTACGACTGTCAATATATTACGCAATTACTTTACGGCCCATAGCCATATCGTTAGATTAATCGAATTGTGAATCTATAATAAAGATGGTTGCTTTAAATCGTGAAGGACGTGTGGGATAAAAATACTACGGTGTTAAACTTAGTATTTCAAAAAACGCAAATTCCATACACCAGGCTGACCATACTGTGTTTATCGCGTTGAAATTTCTTTAAAATAAAAGAGGAGTCATAATAACTCCTCTTCCCGTTAATTCCTTAAGCAGATCTACTTAGCACGCATTACAATGTTCTTGTAAACTTTGTGACCTGAATTAAATTTACCTGTAATGGTAACGGGGTTTTCTGTTGAATTGTTCCAGCCGTCAGGATCGCTAAAAGAAAAATCAAAAGTAACGACACCTGTTTGGTCGTTATGAGCAAAATTGGTTATTTCAAATTCTGCTGAACCCTCGTCGTAGTAATTATAATAAGCATCGAAAACAAAGGCTGATGTTACATCTATTTCTTTAAGGAATTCGAAATCAAAGTAATCTAAATAGATTTCTTGATCGTCCAGATATCCTTCTAAGTGGAATTCTCTTCCATCATCTGCCAAGGCTGAGCCATATCGTGCCAACCAGAAGCCGTCTTCTCCTTCACCGGTTAGTGTTGGCGTTATTGCACCATATTCGTATTTAAACGTTTCGGTAAAAGCTTCTCCTTCACGGTTCGTACCTGTAATAGTTCCTTCAAAGTAACCTGTTTTGTTCAGTGTTGATTCGCCTGCAGTGCCTGGCTCTCCTTGTGGTCCTGGTATGCCTGCATCACCTTTAGGGCCAACAGGACCTTCTTCACCTTCGCAAGAAAACATTGAGAATGAAACGGCACATAGTGCGATTAACGTTGATCGGCTGATCACTTGATAGATTTTTTTCATAACTTTTGTTAAAATTTTTAGTCAAGATAAAATCGATGATCAGGTTTTATAATCCGTTACTTAAGTAAATCTTACATGAATAACTAATTAACCAAACAACAATAAAAATGCTTACTTGAAGTCATACCAAAAAAAAATCCCCTGCTGAGTCCGCTTACGAGACTCCTGCAGGGGATAAGGCACTCTTCCTTACTACAATCCAATTTTATACTATCTGGTTTTTTCGTACTGCATTCTCGCGACGCCTTTAGAAATCACACGCCCTGGTGTACCAGTCATGGCTACTTTTCCACTTAGTTTTTTCGGTTCTCTCTCAGCATGGATTCCTTTTGAAACTACCATCGTTGCAGTGCCGGTGTTAATTTCTACCAACGGATTAACATCATTGAACTGCAGGCGTTGAACATCTTTTGAGATGGCGCGGTTCGGATATTCTCTTTCCGGATTTTGCGCAAATGATACGGAAGCAATTCCGATGAAGCTTAAAACTAAAGCAAGTGTTTTCATGATTTTCTCCGGTTTTATGTCACTACAATTTACGCGTCTATGGTCATAAACGTTATTAGGATACGGTTATAAAGGGATTAGAAATTAGTTAGAATTCCATAACATGGGTAATACAGCCGAAATGGATTGATATGCCATGTAGGTATGTGTATATTTCGGGCAAGATTCTTATGAAACTACTGGTTGTTGAAGACGAAGTAAAAGTTGCTGAAGTTTTAAAACGCGGCTTGTCTGAAGAAGGCTATGACGTTGATAACGCGTTCGACGGACAAGAAGGATTACGCCTGGCCTATTCCGGCGACTACGATCTTATTCTCCTCGATATTAATCTTCCTTTGTTGAACGGACTTGATCTCTGTAAACGCTTTCGCGAAAAAGATGAGATCACGCCGGTGTTGATGTTAACCGCCCTGGGAATGAGTGACGATATTGTTGGAGGTCTCGAAGCCGGTGCCGACGATTATCTTCCAAAGCCATTCCGGTTCAATGAATTGTACGCGCGTGTCAAAGCACTCACCCGGAGAAAAAAGATCATGGAAACCCTGAAAGAAAAGTCAGGTATGCAAGCTCCGTTGCCATTTAAACTTGCCGATCTTGAAATTAACTTCGATGCAAGAGAAGTAAAGCGGGGCGATAAAACGATTCAACTTACAGCACGTGAATATGCCCTGCTGGAGTATCTCGCCAATAACGTAGGTAAGGTGCGCTCACGCCTGGAGATTGCCGAAGCAGTTTGGGGACTGGATTTTGAAACAGGAACGAATTTTATTGATGTCTATATTAATTATCTTCGTAATAAGATTGATAAACCCTTCGATACAAAACTCGTTCATACCGTTACCGGTTTTGGTTATGTCTTAAAATTGCCCAACGTGTGAAGATCAGGCAACGACTCGCGCTTCGGTTTACCCTTGTAAGTGCACTGCTTACCGGCGCGATCCTTTGTATCATCTATTTCGTAACACGCGGCTTCGTTCATGCTGATTTTGTTGAACGACTATCACAACAATCAAGATTTGAAGTATTACACTATGCAACACCTTCGGTAAAAGATATTCTTCCGGAAGGTTCTTTCCTGCTTGTCAATCCGTCAACATCGATATACGATGAGCATGGTGAGTTACTCTATCACCAGGGCAATTATATTATCCCGGAGAGCTGGGTAAATTACCTTTTGCATTTGCCGCTGTTCAATGCCGAACGAGGTGAATACACTACCGTGGGAAGGCGTTACTTGATCGACGAGAAGAATTACCTCGTATTTGTTTCGGACAAGGACTTGCCGGGGCAACATGAACTTGATATTTTAATCAAAGCGATTATCATTGGTTGGGCACTCAGTCTGGTATTTTCATACCTCGCCGGACTGTATTTCTCAGGTAACGCGCTTCAACCCGTAAAACGTGTAGTGAAGGAAGTAAATGGCATCACCAAAGATAACCTGAGCTACCGGTTAAAAGTTGATAAAGTACCGACGGATCTTCGTGAAGCCGATGAAATGAATGAACTTGTAATTACGTTCAATGCATTGCTCGCGCGTATTGAAACGGCATTCGTAACACAAAAAAGATTTGTTCAACACGCTTCACACGAGTTAAAGACTCCCCTGACAGCAATCATGGCTGAAGCAGAGCTTGCCCTTGCCAGAGACCGGAATAACGATGATTATAAAAGAACGCTCGAAGTAATTCTCGGTGAGACAGAACGTTTGGTGAGTACAACGCAGGGGCTGCTCACCCTGGCGCGCCTGGAGGAAGGATCGTATCCTTTCGAAATGGAACACATCGATGTGAATACATGGATCCATGATACGCTCACAACCTTTCATCTTCATCACCACGATAGAATTGTTCAGGTAGATGGCGCATTAGAAACGACTCACATCAAAGGCAACACCCAGTTAATGCAACTGGCTCTACTAAATGTAATGAACAATGCGGCAAAATATTCCACCAACAAAATTGTGCTGACATTACAGCAAACACCTGACGAAATTTCCATTGGTATTCAAGACTATGGTATCGGTATACCCACTCACGACATGGACCGTGTGCGTTCACCGCTTTTCAGGGGATCCAACGTAGGCGCTATTGCCGGTGCCGGTCTCGGATTATCTTTGGTCGACCGGATCATCCGTATCCACAACGGCGTCTTTTTAATTTCAAGTGAGGAAGGCAAGGGTACGTTGTGCGAGATTAAATTGCCGGTACATGGATAGTTCAGAGTTTAAGGTTGATTTCGATAACGAAGGGATTGCGAAATTTGTTCGAAGTTTGATGTCTGAGGTTTGAGGTTGGTTTGCGAAAGTCTTTTTTAGTCAAAACGCCTCGAACTTATCTACAAAGACTTAAACTACTTCCCAACAAACTCGCGGCTCGAAGCTCTTAACTCGCAACTATTTCGACCCCCTCGTTACCGTCATCTTGGTGTGCGCGCATGTGTCCTGCACGGAATGAGTTCAAAGTTCCAGGTTGGTTTTCGAAAACCTTTGCGTTAGCAAAAGCAACTTGAGGATTATCGAAGAACATTTAATCTGTTGCCCAACAAACTCGTGGGTCGCAGCTCGTAACTCGCAACTATTTCCGAAATCCCCGTGAATCCTGTAGCCGTTTCACTTTTTCACCAATCCATTTTCTTTGCCTTCGCTTTCGATTTGATGGCTTTTATCATGGCTGCATCAAGCATACCGACCTGTGTTTCTTTCGGTGTATTTGCATTAATATATTCCTGACGTTGTTTATTCAGTGCCTGAATTTCTTCCTGGATTGCTTTTCGCTCATTTGCTTTTTGCTGCACATAGTGTTTGCGTTTCTCTACACTCATTCCCTGCATTTCCTCCGGAAGGTTTTCTTCAGCAGTAGACTCAATTATTTTTTCATTTTCTTTTGCAGCATCGACAAGGTCCCAGCTGGAATTTTTATAGGCATGTGAACTTTTGGATACAGCGCGCTCAACTTTATTTTCCCGGCTGTAACTTTCAGCGTTTTGGTCTTGCGTTGCCTGTAATCTTTTTTTTGATGCCCCAGACCGTCCATAGTAAACATACGTGTCGTTTAACCGATTATTTAATGCCTCGATTTTTTCATCATAAGGTGTTGGTACATACACTGTTCTCCGGTTTTGTTCGATGCTCATGTAGGTTCCTCCAGTGAGATCTGCCCCGCTTTTCCACTGGGTTTGAACACCTTCATCGAAGTTTCCGCAAAAGATTGTGTTGACAACCACATCTTTTCCTTTGGCAAGTTCACATGCCGCGCGATACGGAATCTCATCCTGCGTGAATGGTTCATTCCCGGCAATGAAAATCATCTTAAGATCTGCTTGTGACTGAGACCATTCGAGTTGGTTTAATGAAGTGCTAATCACATGACCACAAAATTCGCTACCACCATTCGTCGAAAGGGCGAACAGACGTTCCGAGATCAGATCAAGATCATCCGTTAATCCACTCACCTGGCGTATATATCCTTTCGAAGATGAGAGCCTGTCGTTTCCATATTCATACAATGCAATTTTAATTTTTGGTCTTGATCCATCATCACATTTCGCGGCCGACAATTCATTGACGATTTTCCAGAGTTGTGATTTCGCCTGATCAATTAACCCATCCATGCTGTTGCTGGTGTCGAGAAGCAAAGCCAGCATAATACTTTGAGCTTCGCCAGGTTTTGGATCCGGGTTTTTAATTTCGGTGGAATGTGCGGGCTGGCAACTGAAAATCAATCCGACAATACAAAGGGAGCAAATGGCCCCGTAAAAGCGTGTGCTGATCATTCTGATGGTTTTCATAAGCGTTAATGTTTAGGTAAAGTTTACGCGAAATATGTATTGGGGATAGGTACACTTCGTGAGCATGCCTTTTCGCTGAGGGAAGGAATGCTTATCACGGGTAAACAGGATGTTTTGTGCTTTTACAATCGATAAGCCTATAAATTAAATTGCTAACTTTCCTGAAGAATAACCGTTGCATCCTATCAACTGTTACTGATTTAATTTGCCGGATATTTACAATTATGATAATAAGGGTATACGTCATTTTACTTTTTGCCACTGTTTTTATCTGTTACTCCGGGTATGCGCAAAAACAAGAAAAGAAATCGTACAGCCTGTATAAAAGCAGAAGCGCTACAAACATAAACGTGTTGTTAACTGAAGCTGAAAAGCTAAAAACAGATCATCCCGGAGAGGCGTTGAATAAAGTGGAAGAAGCGCTGGGGATCAGTATTGCCCGGAAGGATCTTTTCTTCGAAGGAAAGAGTTACTTGTTGCTGGGTGAAATTAATGAAGGCATTTCCGAATGGAAACTTGCCCTTGAAAACTACAACAAGGCGCATCAGATATTGTTGAATCAATACAAAGATACACCGGAATACATGCGGGTGCTACGTGGGCTCGGACAGGCAAATCTGAAGCTCGGTAATTTCTTTGCTGCTTTGCAGTTCTTAGAAGAAAGTCTTGATCTCAAACTCAAGCCGCTGGATCGTCGCGAAAGACAATTTGAATTATCGGAAGTATTGTACCAGATGGAACGATACAATGAAGCGTTGCGTACACTGGAGGATATCGCGGTTGGGAAGTTGGCCGATAAAGCTTTTGAGGCGCGTGTTCAAAATCAGAAAGCAAAAATTTATGCGCAACTCCAGGAATTTGAAAAGACACAAGCATTGTATGAAAACTCACTGAACACGCTTCGCGCGAATAAGGCTGTACCCGAAGAACAAGCAAAGACACTGCAGCAAAACAAGGAAGCTATCGCTGGGGTTTACCGCCAGCAAAAGCGATACGACGACGAGATTGCACTTCGTAACCAGGCCATTGATTATAATCTGCAGTCAAATAATCTTTCGGAAGTAACGAACGATAAAGTAGAGATCGGTAAAACGCTTGAGGCTAAAGGTGAAACCAGGGAAGCGCTTGCGGAAGTGCAAGAAGCTGTAGTTATAGCAGAAACGTTACCTGACCCGAATGATCAGGCGAAAGCGTTTTTAACCGCAGCTGAATTGTATCGGAAGATCGGGCAAACTCAGGAGGCATTGAATGCCTATCAAAAGTATAGCGATGCCGTTGCCCGAAAGGGTGCGATGCAGGATAGTTTGCTTGATGAAAGAGCTACCCTGATCAAAAAGCAAAAGGAAATACAGGAAGTCACACAAACGGTTTCGCTTGGGCAGCGTGAAGAAACGATTCATCAGGCTGTACTGACGAGACAAAAATTGATTATCTATGGATTGCTCCTTATTATTTTGATCATCATGGTTACTTCTTACTTTATTTACAGAAGTGGTCAGGCTAGTAAAACCGCGAATCAGTTACTCGCCCTGAAGTCATTGCGTAGCCAGATGAATCCTCATTTTATTTTTAATGCGTTGAATTCCGTAAATCATTTTATCACGCAGCAGGATGAACGCACCGCAAACAAATTTCTTTCTGAGTTTTCGTTGCTCATGCGGCTGGTGTTGGAGAATTCACAAGAAGATTTTATTCCGCTCCAAAAAGAACAGGAAATTCTGGCGTTGTATCTGAAGCTCGAACATTACAGGTTTCGCGACAAGTTTGATTATGCTATTCAAATCGATCCGGATATCAATGTCGAATCCGTTGAGGTTCCTCCCATGTTAATCCAGCCTTATATTGAAAATGCAATATGGCATGGATTAAGATATAAAGAATCAAAAGGTCATCTTAAACTTGAATTCCGTAAATCCGGAAGCGGCGTCGTGGTTGAAATCAGCGACGACGGAATCGGAAGGAAAAAATCTGTGGCGTTAAAAACAACCAATCAGAAAAAACATAAGTCTACCGGATTAAAAAATATTCACGAACGACTTGACATTCTGAATAAGGTTTACAAGGCAAATTACAAAGTAACCGTAAACGACAATGCATCGGGTGGGACTTGTGTCAATGTCTTTCTGCCTGTTAACAAAACAGCGCTTAAAAGCCTTTAAAGATTTTTCATGTGCGCGAAAGCAAAACAGAAACATACATGATGAAAGCCGTAATTATCGACGATGAAAAGGACAGCAGGGAAATTTTATCGAATTACCTGGCGAAGTATTGTGATGACGTAACCGTGTGTGGTGTTGGTGAATCCGTGAGCACAGGGCTGGCCGCAATACACAAGCATCAGCCGGATATTGTTTTTCTGGATATCGAAATGCCATACGGAAACGGCTTCGATCTGTTGGAAAAGGTAGGGAACATAACATTTGAAACCGTATTTGTTACCGCCTTCGATAATTACGCCATTCAGGCCTTGAATCAAAGCGCAGCATATTACCTGCTGAAGCCAATAGATATTGACGAATTGGTGAAAGCGGTTGAAAAAATCAGGCAGGAGCGCAAGGAGGATAATTACACGCAACACGCACGGATATTATTGGAGAATATACGATCGGGATCTGCGCAAAAAATCATGCTTCCCACGCTTACAGGTTTTGAAATTGTTTCAATCGATACCATACTGTATTGTGAAGCGGTAGATAATTTTACAAAATTTTATCTTGAAAACGGAAGTTCGCTCTTAATTTGTCGTACGTTAAAATATTTTGATGAAGTATTGAATGATCATCGTTTTCTACGGATTCATCGTTCTTATTTGATTAACCCTGAATTCGTTATTCGCTATACCAAGGGCAAGGGTGGCTTTGTAACGATGCAGAACAATCAGCAACTTGAAATATCTGCGAATAAGAAGCAGGAGTTTTTACAGTTGTTTGAACGGTAGGATATTAAATCAATAATCACAACACAATGAAGCAAAGGTTAAAACGGATTATTGCATGGATAAGACAAGTGCTAAAAGCGAAATTGCATGTTCATTCCGGTAATCTCCCGTATTATATCATTATCCTTTCAGCCTTCATTCTTTTCGTAATCGCACTTAATGTCTTTGTAGAATTAACGGAAGAATTAGCGGAGAACAATCTGGAACAATTTGATAGTGCTATCACTAACGTTGTAACTGGTTGGCGGAATAATGGCCTTACCGTATTTTTTGTTTTCGTCACGCATCTTGGCGACACGTTAGGGTACGCTGTTATGATTACACTGATTGCTTTGTCTCTTTTTTTGAAACACCGGAATTCGAAATTCATTGTTCAAACTGTTTTTGTGTTGATTCTTGCCACGGCATCGAACGTTGTGATAAAAAAAATTATTCATCGCGAACGCCCGTCATTAGAGCATCTCGTTACCGTTAATACATTGAGCTATCCAAGTGGACACGCTATGTCTGCCATGGCATTTTATGGATTTTTGATTTACCTCACGTTACGTTACAGGTCTCCGCGTTGGCAGAAGTTCGTCCTTTGTTTGTTGATGATGATGTTGATCCTGTCTATTGGCGTCAGTCGTATTTATCTTGGCGTTCACTATCCCAGCGATGTGGCTGCCGGGTTTTTAGGTGGATTGTTGTGGGTTACTTTTTGTGTGATCGGCTTTAATGTTATTGAGCTGTTGCGGGAAAGGAGGAGATAGCCGCGAGTTGCGAGCTTAAATAGCGCAAGTCTTATGCATGTGGGATGGAATGTGCGCGACTTCTGCTTACTATAATTCAAGTCTTCAGACTTGAGAGGAAAATCGTCGAATTGAGTTCATCACGGAAGTCTGAAGACTTCAACTATGATAGGTCCAAGTCACCCACGTGCCATCGCGGTTGCATAAGACTTGAACCAAGTAAAATCGGTACGCTATAAAAGAATTACATCGATCAATGTTTCGGGGAGGCCTGCATAATTGATGGCGCTACTGTATAAAAAATGTTCAGGCGATAAGACAATTCCTGCCTCCACAGGATTGTTATGAATGTACGCTAAAGTCTTATCGATCGTCTCATTAGTATTTAGTTCAATCGGGTGATTATCTTGTTGCCAGAATTGATAGTTTACATTATTGCTATTTCCTTTCCCGGCTTTGGCAAACAACCACATAAGAAGTCCTCTTCGGCTCTCGCGTTGATTATTATTGATGGCTTCAATTATTTTTACGGATGTGTATTTCTTAATGTCTCGAATTATACCTGCTAAGCTTGCTTCCTGGTTTCTTCCAATAATCATGTGGATGTGGCTTGTCATAATACAATAGGCGCAAACCTCCAGGCCTTTATTTTTCTGGCAATACTTTAGACTATCAATGAAAATATCTTTGTATTCGTTACGGGTAAAAACATCCAACCAATTAATAACAGTAAATGTTACAAAATATAATTTGTCCTCATCACGGATTTTGTACTTACGACTCATAACTTACAACGGTTTTTCGAAGATAGTAAATTACTGCATATTAGCGCAAGTCTTATGCATGTGGGATGGAATGTGTGCGACTTGTGCTTACCATAATTCAAGTCTTCAGACTTGATTGAAAAAATCTTCGAATTGAATTTCATCGCGGAAGTCTGAAGACTTCAACCAGATTAGGTCCAATTCATCCACGTGCCATCGCGCTGCCTAAGACTTGAACCATAAAACCAACTTCAAACGTTAAACCTGGAACATCAACCCCGGAATGGCAGTTACTTATTTATCAAAGCAACTGCATCCGGTGGTAGGGTCTTTGAACCTTTGAATTCATTTCCACCACGGTGTGCCTGTACGCATGTTATGAAGCAAAAGGGATTCGCCGATTTTTGGTGTAGTGACGGGAAGTTTCATTTGCGTGGCTTCTTTTGTAAGTCGTTCGATGGGATCTTTCCAGGGATGAAGGGCAAGGGTAAATTTCCCCCAATGCACAGGAAGCAGTGTACTTGCCTGAAGGTCCAGCGAAGCTTGTACTACTTCTTCTGGCATCATGTGGATGTAGGGCCATTGATTATCATATTGACCACATTCCAGCATGGCGATATCGAAGGGCCCGAATTTGTCCCCGATCTGTTTAAAGGTTTTATCGTATCCTGAGTCGCCGCCGATAAAGATGGTGTGCTGCGGTGTTTGTAGTACGTAAGATGCCCACAGTGTTTTATTCCTTCGAAATCCGCGTCCTGAAAAATGGCGTGCCGGCGTGGCGGTGAGTGTAATGCCAGGAAGTACTGTTTCTCCTTCCCACCAATCGAATTCTTTGATACGGTCGGAGGGTACACCCCAGTAGCGCAAATGTGAACCGACACCAAGTGGTGTGATAAATAGCCCAACCCGATCCTTTAATTGAATGATGGAATTATAATCAAGATGGTCATAATGATCGTGGGTTATCACAACCACATCGATGGCTGGAAAGTCTTTGGTAGAGTAGTGAAATGTTGCATCATAACGTTTCATGCCGAAGTATTGAACCGGCGAAGCGCGTTCACTAAAAACAGGATCTACTAAAATCTTTTTTCCTTCGAGTATAAGAAGATATGAAGAATGGCCGAACCAAATCAACTGCGGTGTATCCAATGGAAGGGCTTTCAGATCTGTTTGGATTACCTTAAGCTTTTCAGTGGGCGAACGGTCAATCGCTTTTTGGAAATACTTACCTGCCATAGAAAGGTAAGACGCATCTTCCGACATCATGGGTGTGGGCATTACATTGACGAAAGCACCACTTTTGTAATTCGGTGATTTGATAATTCGTTCCAAAGAAATTCCTGAAGGCAATTTGCCGAATGAAGATTGCTGCATAAAAAGAAAGATTACGATACCGGTAAGGAGAGTAAGGAGGCCTGCTGTTTTTAGCGTTTTGCTCAAGATATTCATTAACATCATAGTCGCGGCAGCGGCATTTTTATTGTATAAGTTAGACGGTTTCGCGATTCTGAACAGCGGTACACGAAGTGCCCATTTGGCACTGTTTTTTTTAATATTACCGCAGAAGGAGGACGTAGGTTATGATTATGCGGAACAGATTTGACAGCAGTAAAGGATTAAATGTTTACGAAGATCAACAATTTGACTTTATTGTTGATCGGGAAAAGATTCTTCAGGTTTTAATCAGCAGTAAAATAAACGGCAGTGCGGTTGGTGTGTACAGTCCTGCGCTTGGTAACGCCATGTTCATTACGGGTGTAGAAGAAGTTATACTGGCTGATCACGATACCGTTATTGTTTTGAAGCAATATGATATGAGCGGCCATTTATTTGAAAATTACACGCTGAGCCTTGAAGATATATTATCGGTTTACCCTTTCAATACACCTTTAAAAAATCCCTTTCTGGATCACCTGGAAAAGGGTACAGATTGGTTTAATATTATTAATAGTACGCCCGACAACGATTAGCGTTCAAATCATAAGCGTGTTCCCATCCACCTATGAACAAATTTCGTTTTCAGTTGTTTATAGACTAAACAATCATCTATGCGCATTGGCTATGCCTGTCTTAACAATACCCTCGCTATTGACAAAATCAAGGTAAACCGTTCCTGCATCCGAAAGACATTTTTAGAAAAGGGTATCGCTTATGCTTCGTCATTAGCGTTACAGAATATCATTGATCTGGAATTTGTGGTAGAATGGAATATTCAAAACGCGATACCACTTTATAGAATGAGCAGCGACATGTTTCCATGGATGAGTGAATACGAACTTGGTGAATTGCCGGAAATTGAAAGGATCGAAACCATTTTACGAAGGATCGGTGAGAAAGTTAAGCAACATCATCATCGTCTTACATACCATCCTGGTCCATTTAATGTGCTCGCTTCACCTGACCATAACGTTGTTGCCAAAACAAGCAAAGAACTGCGGCAACATGCTGAAATCATGGATTTGATGCAACTCCCGTTGACACCATTTGCCAAGATCAACATTCATGTGGGTGGTGCGTATGGCGATAAGGTTGCGGCGTTGGACAGGTTTGCGCTAAACTTTGAAAAACTTCCCGATGCGGTTCAACGCCGTCTCACGATTGAAAACGACGATAAGGCAAACATGTATGCTGTACAGGATCTTCTGTTACTACACAGCAAAATTGGAATTCCGATTGTTTTTGATTACCTGCATCATCAATTTTGTGCCGGAAATTATACTACAGCGGAAGCGTTCCATGCTGCTGTTTCTACATGGGCTTCGGGCATTACGCCGGTTGTACATTATTCCAGTTCAAAGAAACAGTTTGAAGATGCAACCGCGATGGCCGCCGCTCATGCCGATTATATCTATGAGCAGATACCTCGTTATGGTATGAACGTTGACATTGTACTTGAGGCTAAGGCAAAAGAACTGGCGGTGCTCCGCTACCACGATCAGTTCGAAAGCAAAGTTAGTTTATAGTTCAATGTCGTTTAGTTAAGCGAAGGAGAAGGTTTGGAAAGCTTAACGCAGTATTGACTTATATTCATGAACAGCATTAAAGTCGATCTTTGTGATTTTTAGTTATGCGTTTAAAAAATTAAATTTCCATATTAAGAAACGCTATGGAAAAATTATCGAAACGTGAAGTGCTTGACGAAGCGATTAGATTAATCGAAAAGGTAAAAGACCCTTATCCAATGATGGACTTAAATCTGGATGTGCGTCGTTTTCGAAATAAGATTCTTGCTGCGGAGATTATGCCAGCCTGGGAGGTGGAAGAATGCGTGGCACGGCTTCATGATTTTCTGTTGGATTTTAATAATGTTCAGTAGTGCCATCAACTAAAAAAAGGTTATCTCTTTTCAGAAATAACCTTTTCGCTCGGTATGGTGATTGTATGTTTTTAGTATCGATTATGGAAACGGCGTTACCGGATATTGATAATACGTGTTTACATTATCGAAATAGTCGTGATCATTGGTATCCGGCCAGTGATTAGGGTCGAACCCTGGCGATTCTTTCAAATAATCTTTGTCTCTGTTCAGTACAAAAATCTCTTTCTCTTCATCAACACGAAGTTCTTCAAAAGGAATGGCAAATAATTTTTGCCCTACACCGAGAAATCCGCCAAACTCGATTACAGCGTATTCCACTTTACCGGTTCTTACATTGATCATTAGGTTGTTGATCTCTCCTAAACTTTCTCCTTTTGGATTTTCAACAGCATCGCCGATAATTGAAGTAGCTGTTAACCGTCTTACCGGTGTATTTGCTTTCGGATCCTGATGGTTAATGCCAGTCAGGTTGATGGCTTCATAATCTTTTGTCTGTTGTTTCATATTTCCTCCTTTATTTAATCAGTTAAAAGAATAAAGAGGCTGCATATAAGAATAGACAGCCTCTTCGTGTGATCCTTTCTCAAATCCTTGCTAACCGGATAAAAGATGCGTCTGTATTGTCGCTCAAGCTTACTTAAAACGACACAGGCTCATGAACCACTACACCCGAATTAGATAAATTCGAGTGCCTCTTTTGTTGTCTGTTTGATTTATCCATGAGTCGTCGTGTATAACGATAATCCGTAAGCGACAGTGAATAATTATGTAGATGCAGTAATTTATTCTACAAGAAGAATGTGGCGCGATTCTACAGACAGCGTTAATCCTGTAATGTTAGAGTAGCCATACCGTTAGTTTCGTTATCCGTCAGAGTCATTGCCATCTGCGATCTGCTGTACTTTTGCTGCTGCTTCCGGCAGAGAATCGCGTCTGAAGGAGCGAGCGTTCCAAAGTGCCTGCTTCCGAACGGCATGATGTATACTGGCATTTACCTCATAACCCACCAAAAGCACAATGGTGACAAGCTGTACCCATACCATTACGGCAATAAGGACACCGATTGAACCATAGACTTTATTATAGGTGCCATAGTTGGTGATGTAATAGGAGAAACCGTAGGATACGCCAAGTGAAAATAAAGTAGCGAGAAGCGATCCGATAGAAAAGAACCGCCAGTTATAATGAATCGCCGGACCAAAATAATATAACGTGGAGATGGCAAGAAAGAACACGATGAAGATTACAAGGAAACGTACACTCAATAAGAGGAATACGGTAAAATCACTGAGGTCAACAAGGTTAAAATCACGCAGGTGACTCATCACATATTCCAGTACGAGTTGACCAACAACAAGTAGAATAACAGCAAGAAAAAGTACGAATGCCAGGTTGAATGTTAACCCGGTTGCGATGAGTCTGGTTTTAACTCCGCTTCTGTTTTCAATGGTTCTATAACACGCATTAAAAGCGCGCATCAATGCCATGGTGCCGTTGGTGGAGAGGTAAACGGAAAATAAAAAACCAAGAGAAAGCAATTCTCCCCGCTGATTGCTAACGATGTCGTGGACAGTAAAAGAGATTACTTCAAACATTTTCGGAGGCATCTGTGTTCCGATGAATTGCATGATGTTATCGGTATTTACCTCGGGGAAAAACGGTGTGATGTAGGGAATAAGTGTGAATAAAAATATGATTCCGGGAAAGATGGCTAACATGAAATTGTAAGCGACACCATTTGCACGATCCAGAATCTCATCGTCCATCAAATTCTGGAGAAATAATTTCAAGATCTTGTATAAGGAAACGTTCTCATATTTTTTGAAGCGTACTTTTTTAAGCCACCCAATAAAGAGGAGCGCGGCACTCCATCGTAATATGAATCGTTTGTGCTTAAACTTCATCAGGTAAAAAAGGGTTCAAGTACACGGACCATAGGCTCAGGGGGGCGACATGGCCGATTTGTTGTTTTGTCGACAAACGCAAGCAATGTCTCGCCCTGGTGAATGAGTTTCTTTTCCTGGTTAAAGATATCATATTCAAACCGCATACGCACAGCGGGCGCTTCCCGTAGCGTAGTGACAATTAAAAGAAGTTCATCGTATCGTGCAGGGGCCAGGTATTTGGATTTATTTTCGAGTACCGGCATAATAACACCCATTTCCTCAATTGTTCTATAACTGATTCCAAGCTGGCGCAAACTTTCAACCCGGGCTACTTCGTAGTACATCGAATAATATCCATAATAAACAAAACCCATCTGGTCCGTTTCCGCGTACCGTACCCGTACCGTTGTTTGAGATTGATACATGTTATTTTTTAAGCTGTGCAGCTTTTCGCTGTTCAATGGTTAATGCGCGCTGATATTTAGCCGCATTGCGCATGTGTTCATTGTAATTACTGGTAAAATTATGTCGTCCGGAAAAATCTTCTTTGGCACACATGTAGATATAATTTGTATCAGCGTGATTTAATACAGCATCAAGTGAGCGTATCTCGGGCATATTGATCGGGCCCGGAGGGAGGCCCGCATATTTATAACTGTTATAGGGTGAATCTATTTCCTTGTGTTCGTTCAGTACTCGTTTTAATGTGAAATCACCAACCGCGAAAACCAATGTAGGATCCGCCTGTAGTGGCATTCCTGTTTTTAACCGGTTGAGATATAGACTCGCGATAATCGGTGCTTCATCTGCGCGAACACTTTCTGCCTGTACGATCGAGGCAAGCGCTGAAACTTCAAGAGGCGTTAATCCTACCGCCGCTGCTTTTTGTTTGCGTTCATCTGTCCAAAATTTTTCGTACTCCATGTGCATCCGTTCAACCAATGCCTGGGGTGTGATATTGAAGTAGACTTCATATGTATTCGGGATGAACATGCTGATGATATTATTCTTGTTGAAGCCGTGTGGATTATTCATCGTAAACTGCAGTACAGCAGCTTCAAATTGTTCGGGTTTCATATCCAGGTTGCGCGTGATCTTTTCCGCCAACTCCGGGAGGAGTCTGACGTTATTAAAGGTGATGCGTACCGGTTCCTGTTTTCCGGATCGGAGGAAACGAATTGCTTCCAGGTTTGACATATCCTGGCGGAGTAAAAACCGTCCTGGTTTTACAGATTTGTCGTAGCCCATCAGCCGGGCGAGGAAACTAAAGGAGATCAGGTCGTTTACGTAGCGACCTTCGTGAAGTTGTTTCTGTACGTCTTTGAAGGTAGCTCCCTCTTCGATCTTAAGTACACGGTCTTGGATGCCCAGCAGCACGTTCGGTGTGTACAGAACCTGGAATCCGTAGAAAACAAAGGAGATTCCTAAAATTGATAATACGAGGAATAAAATAAGTCGTTTGTTGGCTTTCATATCAGCAAAAAGAGTTCAAAAATAATAAAAAGATCAACGTAAAAACCGGCTGAATGGTCGCGATAACCATTTATTAAGATATTCGTGAAGTAATGTTTTTGTTTGGATATTATGATTTGAACATCGAATTCACTGTCCGGCAAAAACTCATCAACCGGACAAATCACGTTCGGAAAAATTGTGTGGGGCGTGGTGTCTCCTTCAGTGTTGATCAAAATTAATTAGATAGTCTTTCATTTAGGTTTTTTTCCCTCCCGTGCCCAGCATACTGTATTGTCGCGGAACATTCCCGTTGTGACGGAATCAAGCGATCCGCACTACTTCTCCCGTTACTAATCTCCTTCCAGACCAAAGATAATGTTATGCGAAAGACCAGTATGCTGAAGCATGGTGTGGGTGTACACTCATTCGGTGAGTATTAGAAAATAGTTTGTTTTTGGTTCGGAGTGTTGATGTTTTTAAGAGCTCCAATTTTCCCTGACACTAATATCCTTCGAATAACGAGTGAAGTTCCGGCAATCGCGCCAGTAACTGTGCCTGGTGCCTGGTTTACTTTAAGTAGTATGAGGAAAGATTTAGATCTTTTTAATATTCATCCTAAGGCAATTAATTTTAATCGTTATTTGTAGTACGCTTTTGATATGGCAGCGACGTTTTTAAAAATTCATCCGCAAAACCCGGAGGCACGGAAAATCCAACAAGTGGTGGATGTGTTGCGTAAAGGTGGTATTGTGGTCTATCCCACCGATACGATCTATGGTATTGGTTGCGATCTGATGAATCGTAAAGCGATTGAACGGCTTTGTGCGGTAATGGGCATTAAGCCGCAGAAATTAAATTTGTCTTTTATCTGTCACGATCTCAGTCACATTGCGGAATATGTGAAGCATCTGGAAACACCTGTGTTTAAGCTCTTGAAAAAAACGTTGCCCGGACCTTATACTTTTTTGCTTGAATCGAGCAGTAGAGTGCCAAAAATTTTGGATCAGAACAAAAGAACCGTGGGCATTCGTATTCCTGATCACAATATACCCCGCGCCATCGTGGCGCAGTTGGGTAATCCACTGATCACTTCCTCTATTAAAGATGATGATGTGATCAAAGAATACACCACAGACCCGGAAGAGATCTACGAAGATTTTAAACACGATGTTGATATTGTCATTGATGGTGGTGCGGGGAACAATGTTCCATCAACCGTTATCGATTGTACAGGTCCGGAACTTGTGATCATTCGTCATGCAGCCGGTGAAATTGAAAAGTTTATCTAATTACGGAGTGAAGACCGGTTCATTGTTCAATAGTTTGAACACCGCATTATGGGTAATCGTTTTGATCTGTTGCCCGGAAGTGCCACCCATGCCATTGACGGAACACCAATCTGTAGACGCTGCATTTACAATAATACCGGAAGTAATACTTTGCTGGAGAACAACAAACGTCGGATATGTTTTTGTTACGCGAAACCCAATATCATAACCCACCAGTTCGGCTTTATAAACATTCATGGTTTCAATGTCCAGTATGGGGTAACCATTTTCATCCCATCCGGCTATGGGTGCGCCATCATATTCCGTGGTTGGACAGGCAATAATATCACCAGTTGAAAGTCCTGTTCCTTCAAGTAAGGGCGAAGAAGCGTTCGTAATCTTGTATCCGTTCCATCCCTCATCCGACTTAAGACCATATCCGCCGTGGTCGAAGTCGGCGCCAATGCTAGAGATAATTGGATATTGAAGAGCGTCCGTATTCCACAAGGCTGTCTTTAGTAACGGATCGGCTACTGGATCATTCTCGAAGCTTTTGTAACAAACAAGTTTTGATCGGTCGTCATCATCAGAATAACGTACCTGCCACCACATCATATTTCCTGAAAGTATGATGGCATTATTTCCGGAGGCAACAAACTGGTCAAAATTCATGCGTGCCTGTCGTGTCCAATATTCGTTGTGGCCGACAAGACACAAAACCTTCCCCAGGCTGATGTTACTGTAGTCATCCATGTCTGCATCGGTAATATACCCGACTGAAATATCTGGTAAAGTGTGAAACCAATTCAAACAGTATCTTGAAAAGTGTTGAATATCAATCGGACGATGAAACGAAACTTCAGGCGGACGATCAGTCGTATAGAGACTTTTGCCCCCACTGGTAGCGTAAGCGTTGGCTGTATTACTGGGGTATACAACCAAAACATCAACATCGGCTTTTGGTTTTACGATAAAGGGAATTTTATTTTCAATTGTATAAACACCGCTCTTGAGATCAGCCGGAATAGCAAATTCAGCGGAAGGAAGAAAGCCATATCCATTTCGTGAAGGATCATTGGAAGCGATCGCTTGCACTTTTAACCCTGCAGGTACAGAAAAAATGGAGTCCCCTGCCAGATCATAGATCGTTAGTGCACACGTCGGAACTGTTGTTTTCCCCTGAAGGTAAGCGGTTACTTGTTCGCCAGGGAAGTAAGACATCCGGTTGCAATATCCATAGGTAACATCAGCAGCACATGCATTTGATGGTAGCGGCACAGGCTCTACGGGTTCTTCGGGGATTTTTTTTATTTCTTCGTCCGTACAGGAATACAAGAACAACAAACTTACTATCGTAAGTACAGTTAGGACGTTGGCATAACGATTCATAAAAGCGATCTCTTTAACCAAGCAAGTGTTCAATTCTACATATTTTAAAATTTATTTCAAAATATGGGAAGATGGCCCAGGTTGATAAATTGCCGTCTTAATCATTTTGCGTGAAAGTATTAATTGACCTTCAGTACTTACCCTCTATTGCTTATTTCACTGCGCTATATGGTATGGATGAGATTGTATTAGAGCGGCACGAACATTTCGTGAAGCAAACCTACCGGAACCGTTGCTATATTAATACAGTACATGGAAGCCAAGCGTTAATTATTCCGCTCACTTCCAGGCATCGTGGTGTGTTGACCCGTGATGTCCGGATTGATTACAAACAGAAGTGGTTGAATAATCACTGGCGCACCATCACCTCGGCTTATGGCAAGGCGCCATACTTTGAACATTATAGTGAAGATTTGGAGCAGGTGTTGTTCAGGAAATATAATTTTTTGTACGATTTGAACTTTAATTTGCTGACATTGTGTCTAGCCTGTCTGAAGTGGGACGTGGCAGTAAAGGAAACTTTGTCGTATGAAAAAGACACGCAAGAAGATATTTACGATTTCAGGTCATTCATTACACCAAAGAAACCGGATAATATCAAACAATTGTATGTGCCAATACCGTACTACCAGGTATTTGGCAACGCATTTGCAGATAACCTGAGTGTGATAGACCTGATGTTTTGTAATGGGCCCGAAGCCGGTCGTATTATTCAAGGTTCCAGCGTCGCCGGATGAACAAATATAATTCAGCCTGTGTTTCTTACTTGGTATTAAATCTTCAGGAATCGGTAGTACAGTACACACAAAAAACTTTACATTTACAATAATCTAATTCTATTTTTTAATATGGAGGCTAAATTTTCCAACCGGGTTAAAGAAGTTATCTCGCTCAGCCGGGAAGAAGCATTGAGATTAGGTCACGATTACATCGGCACAGAGCATCTCATTCTCGGAATGATCCGGGAGGGAGAAGGTGTAGCTGTTGGTGTATTAAAAAAGCTGGGCGTTCCACTTGATGAACTGCGCAATGAAATTGAAAAAATTTCGAAGGGCACAGCCACACATCAAATCAAGAACCTGGCAAACATACCGTTGACCAAAGCGTCTGAGAAGGTGTTAAAGATCACGTATCTCGAAGCCAAGATTTTCAAGGCGCAGCTTATCGGCACAGAACATCTGTTGCTTTCAATTCTTCGCGACCAGGATAACCTCGGTACCCAGATACTCAACAAGTTCGACGTTAATTACGAAACCGTAAAAGAAATGCTTGAATACCAGAACGAAGGTCCGATGGCATCGCAGGATACGGATGATCCGGATGATGATTCATCGAAGATCTTTGGCGCCGGTGCCGGCGCAGGAAAAGAAAAGAAGGGTACCGAAAAATCGCGGACTCCTGTTCTGGATAATTTCGGCCGTGACTTAACACGTCTTGCAGAAGATAATAAACTCGATCCTATCGTTGGACGCGAAAAAGAAATTGAACGCGTTGCGCAGATCCTGTCACGAAGAAAGAAAAACAATCCGATCCTTATCGGAGAACCCGGTGTTGGTAAAACAGCGATTGCCGAAGGTCTTGCACTTCGTATCATTCAAAAGAAAGTTTCGCGTGTGTTGTTTGGTAAACGTGTGGTAACACTTGACCTGGCGTCACTTGTAGCGGGAACAAAATACCGCGGACAGTTTGAAGAAAGAATGAAGGCCGTAATGAATGAACTGGAAAAATCTCCAGATGTTATTCTCTTCATCGATGAGCTTCATACGATCGTTGGTGCAGGTGGTGCGTCCGGTTCACTGGATGCATCCAACATGTTTAAGCCTGCGCTTGCCCGCGGAGAAATACAATGCATTGGCGCAACTACTTTGGACGAGTACCGTCAATACATTGAAAAAGATGGCGCCCTGGCCAGACGTTTCCAAATGGTAATGGTAGATTCTACTACGGTGGAAGAAACGATTCAGATTCTCGACAACATCAAAGAAAAGTACGAAGATCACCATCACGTGATCTATACAAAAGAAGCCATCGATGCGTGCGTTAAATTATCAGACCGCTACATCAGCGATCGGTATTTGCCAGACAAAGCCATCGATGTGTTGGATGAAGCTGGCGCACGCGTACACATTAACAACATTCATGTGCCCGAAGATATCGTGAAGTTCGAAGAGGCGATTGAAGATGTGAAGAAAGAAAAGAACCGCGTGGTAAAAAGCCAGAAGTATGAAGAAGCGGCACAACTTCGTGATCGTGAGAAAAAACTGATCGAACAGCTTGACATCGCGAAAGCGAAATGGGAAGAAAAGACACGTACTGAAAAGTATACTGTTAATGAAGATAATGTTGCCGATGTGATCGCGATGATGACCGGTATCCCAACCAAACGTATTGCACAGAAAGAAAGTAACAAGCTTTTGAATATGGCCACCGAGTTGAGTGGTAAAGTCATCGGTCAGGAAGAAGCCATTAAAAAACTGGTAAAGGCAATTCAGCGTACCAGGGTAGGGTTGAAAGATCCGAAGAAACCGATTGGTTCATTCATCTTCCTCGGACCTACCGGTGTTGGAAAAACCGAATTGGCAAAAGTACTGGCGACATACCTCTTTGATAAAGAAGACGCCCTGGTGCGGATCGACATGAGTGAATACATGGAAAAATTCTCTGTATCGCGCCTCGTTGGTGCACCTCCGGGATATGTAGGCTACGAAGAAGGTGGTCAGCTTACTGAAAAGGTAAGACGCAAACCATACTCTGTCGTGTTACTCGACGAAATCGAAAAAGCGCACCCTGATGTTTTCAATATCCTGTTGCAGGTGTTGGATGACGGAATCCTAACCGACGGATTAGGACGTCGTGTCGATTTCAGGAATACCATCATCATCATGACTTCGAACATCGGTGTTCGCGATCTGAAAGATTTTGGAACCGGTATCGGTTTTGCGACAGCATCGAAACGCGAGAGCGAAGAAGAGCACATGAAGCTCACTATTCAGAATGCGTTGAAGCGTGCGTTTAGTCCGGAGTTTTTAAATCGCCTGGATGATGTAATTGTGTTCAACTCCCTGCAACGTGAACACATTCACAAAATCATCGACATCACATTGCAAAAATTGTTTGATCGTATCATACAGTTGGGATACAATGTTGAGCTTAGCGATAAAGCAAAAGACTTCCTCGCAGAGAAAGGATATGATCACCAGTTTGGTGCACGTCCACTGAACCGTGCCATTCAGAAATACCTGGAAGACCCGGTAGCAGAAGAAATCCTGAAGGGAGAGGTAGAAGAAGGCGGAATCATCATGGCCGACTACGATGGTAAAGGCGATCTTTTAACCATCAAAGTAAAGAAGGCAAAAACGTCTTCGAAGGAAAAGAAAGGTGAATAAGTAAATGTTCGATAATGAAGAGCCCCGAAAGGGGCTTTTTTTATGGTTCAAAGTTCAAGGTTCATGGTTCAAAGTTCAAAGTTCAAGGTTGGTTTCGGAAACGATGCGTTAGCGAAATCGTTTGAGGTTTGACGTCTGAGGTTTGACGTTGGATTTTTCGAAAACGATGGGTTAGCGAAAAATGTTTAAAGTTCGACGTCTGATGTTTGAAGTTGGTTTTGAGGAAATTTTTGGGCCAGCAAAAATAACGTGGAGTTTATCGGCAAACATTTAAGTTTAAAGTTGGATTTCCATAACGACGCATTTTGTGCCAATTATTTGAGGTTTGATTTCGGAAAACTGACTTGATTGGTTTACAGAATTAGAATTTTACTTTGAGTAGCTTAGCGCCGCTGCGCCTTTGCGGTGAAAATTTTCGGTTCACGGTTGGCGCTGAATTTTCGAAAGCGATGGGTTAGCGAAATGGTTTGATGTCTGAGGTTTGAGGTTGGATTTCGAAAACTTCTGCGTAAGCAAAAACAACTTGAACGTATCCCCAAACACCTAATCTATTGTCTCACAAACTCGCGGCTCGAAGCTCGCAACTCGCAGCTATCCCTTCGTTACCGTCATTGTAATGCGCGCGTGCTAAGTACAAGCATGCAGAAGGATCCCCAAGATCAAAGGAAAAAACGATTCGTTGGTAGAATCGAAAATCTATGCTCAAAATCAGATTTGCGGAACTGGTTGAAGTTTGTTTGCGAAAAAAGGTATAGATTTTCAACTTCAACATAATAATTTCCAACCCGTCACAATTCAGGGACATTAATATGTGCAACCTTGGACTTTAGACTTTGAACTTATACACAATGAATGAAACTATTCAACAATTAATTTCCGAATTAAAAAGTGAAGGGCGAGAGCACCGCTACAGCCCAAAAGAATTTTTCATTCGTGCCGGACAAATTCCAAAAAAATTCGGAATTGTACAGACGGGTTTGTTCCGGTATTACTACCTGACCGACGATGGAAAGGAATTTACCAAAGTGTTTATGCCTGAGCATAACGTAATAAGCGCATATTCTGCCATGATCGCCGCCTCTCCGGCGTGCTATAATATTGAAGCGATCGAACCATCAACGGTGATTGAAATTGACTATGACCACTGGCAAAAATTAAGACAGTGCGATTCCAAATGGGATAGACTATTGATTTTTTTACTTGAAAAAGGTTACAGCATAAAAGAAAAGCGGGAGCGGGAGTTTTTATTACTCGATGCTGAAAGCCGATACAGGATATTCTTACAAGAACATGCAGACTTAGATAAAAGACTGAAGCAACACATGATTGCTTCTTACCTGGGCATCACGCCCATTGCATTAAGCCGGATAAGGAAGGACATAAACCTAGGTTAATGCAGTGTGCCGTAGGATGAAATATTTTTGTCTTTTAAAATCATAAAAGACATGAAAAAGATCATACCGCCGTTTTTGTTTTTATTCTGCATTTCGCTGATGGTTATACTCGATTGGGTTTTGCCATCTGCCGAAATTTTTAGAAGTCCAATTCACTATTTTGGAATCGTTGTTGTAATTATGGGTTTGTCTATGACTATTGTCGTTGGAAAGCATTTTAAAAAAATGGAAACCGAAATACATACGTTTAAAAGTCCGGAAAAATTAGTGACTGGTGGTTTATTCAAGTTTAGTCGCAATCCGATTTATCTTGGTTTTGCGTTAAGCTTAATCGGCGTCTGGATAATATTGGGAAGTATTCTCTCGGTGTTGGGAGTTATTTTATTTGTTGTGGTTACCAACTTCTGGTATATCCCTTACGAAGAAAAAATGATGCGTAAAAAATTCGGTGCTGCTTATGAGGAGTATAAGTCGCGGGTAAGAAGGTGGATTTAAATGCTAAGAGAAACAGACAATATTCATAAGGATTTTACGTACTTCCATGGATCCCATTCCTTCATGTATTTTTGATACTTAACAATATGGACCTTGGGTGTTGTTTTTTCAAACAATGGTGTGAAAGCATAGTCGTAGCATATATAATATACTTGCTTAGCGTTTGTGATGAAAATCGAACTAAACAAATTATAGTCATAACCCAACACATCCAAAACCTCTTTTCGTACGGTAGTCCTTCCTGCCGGACTGAGGGTTTTTAAAATCATTCTGTTTTTTCTCAGCTGTTTATTGGTTTCAAGAATGGATTGTTCATTGATCTTTTTAGTTCTGTTGTTCTGAATAAACCGGCATTGATCCGAACAATATTTTTTATCTGTCCGTCCAGTCAGGACAGACCGGCACACCGGGCATGTTTTTCTTTCCATGTTAGCTAACGTTTTACTCGGGTATATCCGTATTTACACGGGTAATAACACGGCTAAGGTATAAAACCTTGCGAGGATTGTAAAAAAAAATACATTCATTTATGAGAAAACTACCTGTTATTACATTAAGACAATTGTTGGTGGAAAACGAAAAATCCATTGGTATCCAGTACCATCCCTGTGTTGCCATTGAGCAGTTAGTTAAGAGCCTTCCTGAGCCGCAGTGGTCGACAGAATATAGTATGATGTATATTCAGAACACAAAAGAGAACGTGGCAATAATTTTTGAAACCTTTAAAGGTGTAGCCTGGGTTAATTGCCGGTATTTTTTTAAGAACAAGCCCATACATGAAGGAGCGGAGCCGGTGGATTTTTCAGTGCTTAAAAATACGCCGTCTAAGCCAGGTGTTCCACCCTGTCCGCCAGAGTATGTAGAACTGCTGGAAACGAAACGGTATAGCGTTCATACTGCACGAACCTATAGAAGCTTATTCGGTGAATTTATGGCCTATTTCAGTGATAAAAAGCTGATGGAGATCAATGAAGGTGATATTAAACAGTACCTTCATCATGTTGTTAAAAAAGGAAAGTCGTCATCACATCAAAACCAGACCATTAATGCCATTAAATTCTATTATGAGCAAGTGATGGATATGCCACAGCGGTTTTATGATATTGGGCGACCGCAAAAAGAAAAGAGATTACCGTCGGTCTTAAGTGAGGTTGATATTGCAAAAGTGATCCACGCCACATCAAATCTAAAGCACAAAGCTATCCTTGTCACGATCTATTCATGTGGCTTACGACTATCAGAGGTGCTGAACTTGAAAATTGCCGACGTGATGAGTGATAAAAATATCCTGTGGTGCGGCAAGGTAAGGGCAAAAAAGACAGGTCAACTGTTTTGTCGGATAGAACAATTGCATTATTGCGGAAGTACTATTTAGAATATCGTCCAAAGGAATATTTATTTGAAGGACAGCATGGTGGGCGGTATAGTTCGCGGAGTGTTCAGAATATCCTCAAAGCCGCGATGCGTCAGGCAAATTTGCGCAAGTATGCCACTGTTCACACATTACGTCACAGTTTTGCCACGCATTTACTTGAAAATGAAACGGATTTGCGTTGTATTCAAGCATTATTAGGCCATTCTTCTTCCAAGACCACCGAAATTTACACACACGTTAGTACGAAGCACTTACGTAAGGTTAAAAGTCCGTTGGATAATTTAAACATTGATATTTAATGGTTTTTACGTTCAAGCATTCTCTTTTATTTTTTTTTTGAAAAATTGGAGTCCGGTAGGTAAATAAGGAATAAACGCAATGCGTATATTTGGTTGTTATAGCACATTCAAGTCTTCGAACATTGAAACTGACAAAAAAACATTTACATATTTATGACCTTTATGAAGGCAAAAGAACTTCTTTAGAGAATGTCGGAACCCCCGAAGAGAAAGAATTATTCAGAAACGGAGAATTTAAGAAGATAAGTAACTTAATTGATACTAAATTTAAAGCCAATCAAGGACAACTGAGTAACGATGAGATAACAAAGTATAAACTTGAACTTGATCAGCTGTTTGACAAAAACTGGAACAAAAAATCAATTAAGTATTTATCCACAAAATATTGTGAACCTCGAAAAACAAGAAGCTCCTTTAATAAAATCATGGATATGCTCTGGGCTATGTTCGGATGACTGGCAAATAAGAACGTGCTATAACATTAGCTATACACTATAGGGGGTGCAGTGGTGTAGGTTAGGTCTGTATTTCTAGCTACATTTACTACGGCGGACAATTATTCACTTCGAAAACCCTACAGTGTATAGCCTGAGCGTTAGCGCCTATACGCCATGGACAAATTGCTAAAATTAAATGGCTATATTCAATTGACGGCATGGATAGTTGTCGTCATTGGAGTGTTATTCATGATTTTCATTTTGAACTCACCTCACTGGACTGTAATACTGTTATCTGGACTAGTTGTTCAAATTGCAGGACACATACTGAGCTTGCTCAAACGCAAAAAGAATATCACCTGGTTGATTCTTACTCTGACGTCGTTATTAATTTTGAGTTTAATGTACATAGAATCTAGTGATGTGATTCATATGCATATTTTCCATGACATGCAAATTACGATACTATCTATACTAATGATGAACGTGTTGTACTTCGTGACAATATTCCAAATCATAAAGGCATTAAGGTTCTCCTACTGTTGAGCAAAATTGCTATGATAATATTTGAAGGAATGGAGAAGAGCTTAACACGACTGGTGCGCTGTTGGCGTACAGGCGCTAACAATGTATATCAATCACGCCGGCAGTGTTTGATTTTTAATTATTAATTGGGCTGCCGGCGCGCTTGATATACTAGCGTTGTAAACCATGCCCGGCGCATTTTGAATTTGTTAGACAATGAGAAGAAGGATAGCGCTACAAGTGTGCCGACCTAAGGCGTTCATCGCATGCAGGCGCGGTAGTCTTCGGAAGGAGTGCAAAATTTCATAGGCACTTTTGTGAAATGTAGATTTTCTGACTTCCAGCCTTCGGCACCTCTGCGACTCATCGTGCATCATGTTTTTTTCATAGTGAAGTTTGTGCGTTAATTGAACGCTAACAGAAATTTGCACTTCGTAAGAAAATTTCGTGGCACAGGCTCACAACAAAATGCATACGTTATAAATTTTTTATTGGATTGATTTAATTTTAGTAAATTTAGTAGAAAAAAATTTACAACGCATGCACCAGCGTTGTAAACCATGCCCGGCGCATTTGGAATTTGTTAGACAATGAGAAGAAGGATAGCGCTACAAGTGTGCCGACCTAAGGCGTTCATCGCATGCAGGCGCGGTAGTCTTCGGAAGGAGTGCAGCATTTCATAGGCACTTTAGTGAAATGTAGATTTTCTGACTTCCAGCCGTAAGCATCCGGTGAACTGCATCTTTTTCCAGCCTTTATCCTGCCCTAGCTTTGTTTAAAAATAAAGATAGCTATGGCAACAGATTTAACAAAGCAGCAACTCATGTTTTCTCTAATTGAAATTTGGAGAAAGGAAGGT
>DASPIZ010000140.1:0-61448 GCA_035628875.1 Ohtaekwangia sp.
ACCTTCCTTTCTCCAAATTTCAATTAGAGAAAACATGAGTTGCTGCTTTGTTAAATCTGTTGCCATAGCTATCTTTATTTTTAAACAAAGCTAGGGCAGGATAAAGGCTGGAAAAAGATGCAGTTCACCGGATGCTTACGGAACAAAATCGCAAGCTGATCTCCGTCTTTTGATCGATACGGATGATAATGGTTTTGCGGACAACGATTTCGTTCAAACAGGTACACTGGTTGGAAACACAATAACTTTTACAAACGTTAACCTGAATGACGATGACAATGTTACCATTGGAAGTACTGATATAGGCAGCACACCGTTACCGGTAGAACTCGTCGGTTTTAACGTAACTTACGATAAACCAATCGTGAACGCTTCCTGGCGTACTGCTACTGAACTAAACAACGACTTCTTTACTTTGGAGCGTTCAATCAATGGATCAGATTTTATTGCTGTCGATACAGTTGAAGGAAATGGAACAACCAGTACACAACAAACTTATACGGCAACGGATTACTTCCCGATTGAAGGAACATCATACTACCGGCTAAAACAAACTGACTTTGATGGCACGGTTGACTATTCCGGGTTACAGGTGGTGTTGGTTGAAAATTTAGAAAACACCTTGAATATTTTTCCGAACCCGACAGATGACTCCAAGTTAAACATCAGTCTTCACGCGCGAGAGTTATCGGTTCATTCAATTGAAATGATCGATCTTCAGGGAAAGGTAGCACACGCGATGTATTTCAATTTTATCAGAACGACAACCGGCTCATGTCTGTATGACTTCCCTGATGATATCGCAGATGGTATCTATATCCTCCGTGTCCGATATAACGACAAAATTGAACATCACAAAGTCTTGCTGCGATGAGTAGTTACCTGATATAAGGTTGTGATCTCCGGTCCAATGCGTCCCGTAGCCAATTTGGATTAATCAAATCCATATCGTCAGGCGTAGCATCAACCGGAAAAAATTTAATATTCTTCGTTTCGCCGTTGGTTAAATTTTCATCCAACGGAGTAAGAAGATGCGCTTCGAAAAATACAGTAACATAGTGAACCGTACGATCGTCATAGGTATAGGTTTGAAATTCCGGCAACGAGTAAATACCAATTAACCGGACAATTCGCGCTTCCGTATCGATTTCCTCCTTTATCTCGCGGAGCATTGCCTGCTCAGCCGATTCACCGAACTCAATATGGCCCGAAATTACATTCCACTTATTTCGATCTTTCCGCTTTTGCAATAACACTTCACCTTGTGAATTAAAAATTATGGCAGCTACAGCGGGGAGAATTTCTTTATTCATTTGATTCCAAGTTACTAAAAACAAACGATTAATAGGATCCACGATTTACTTCCAATAAAGTCGAATTTAGGATAGTAATCAATTAGACTAAGTCGAAATATAGACGTCATAATTTTATAAAAATCCTAACTTCCCTTTCGTAAAGTTCGCAATGTAATTGAATATCGAATGTGTTTTACAGGAGCTATACTATGCTGCCAGTTTATTCTTGCTGCGCCTTTCATAATATATAATGAACCCGCCCTTACAGGTACTGAAATTATGGAACCACGCCCCTGCTTTGTCTTATCATAGGGACGAAGGCGAAATAAGCAATCTGTTCCTAAAGAAATACCAGCAATCAAGTCAAATGGGAAAGCATCGCGATGCCAATTGATTACAGCGCTTACGGGATATTCGGTAATTAATAATTCCGCGAAATCGTGTTTATCGATACCAAGGTGATTTGATACTTTTTCAAGTAAAGAGTCAAACGATGGTGGTATCGGCAATCCCATGGACAAAATATTTTTTTCAAAACTATAATCATAGCCAAAACTCGCTACCTTTCGTTTTGCTTCGTATCCTTGAAACTTAAAAGTATGCCGTTCATACTTTGTTATTTCCTGAAGCAAATCATCTTGTTCCTTTTGAGATAAAAAATCCGGGTTGTATTCAAACCCATCGGGAAATAAAGGCTTAACAGGAAATAATGTATTCATACAAGGCTGAAGTAAAAAAAGCTGTACCAGCCAGTTATATTAAATTAAAGACAAAAAAAAGCCGGAAATAACTCCGGCTGTGATAACAGAAACTATTTGAAAGTAAACTAATGCGCGTGTTTATGGGATCGCGCTGTAACACTATCATTTGCATTGTAAGGTACCGGATTGGTCATCAATGAGGCACCAATTTCGAGAATACCAAAAATTAAATGTGGCATATACACGAACTCGCTAAACCCAAATATCCATGGCGACGCGGCCAGCATAACACCGGAAACAAGATCCAGGTTTAAATGCATACGCATTGAAATGGTTTTTGACATACCCATCTCATAATTTGTTAGCAAACTGTAAACAATTGCTCCTGCTCCTAATATAACGGGCACCCATGTCTCTGCACCACCGCGGTCAAAATTAAACAACCAAGGAGAAGCTATTAGTAATATGCTCATCAGGTAGTCTACTACCCCATGCGCTTTTGTTGATATAAATCTCATAATATTAATGTTTTACAATCCCTACCATATAAACATTATGCCTTCGTCGATTGCTTTGTATCACGGTGTGATTGACTTAGCGAGGTGATTGTTTATTAACTATAGTTATGCATTGTTGCCGCGGTTTTAGAATTGAATCAGGCATCTATTTTTAGATTTTACCATGGCGCTATAAGGGATAGTGCCCTAAAAAAAGATGATTCTTTTACCAAGGCGCTATGAAGCTTCTGAAAGTTATATTAATCATACAAGGCGGATATACCTTGCTAACGGCTATCTGGCCTTTGGTAGATATTGAAAGCTTCATGATGGTGACCGGTTACAAAACAGACATATGGTTGGTTAAAACTGTCGGTGCGCTTCTTATACCGATTGCGCTTTGCATGGGAATGCATGTAATGATAGAAACAGATCCAAGGCCAGTCATTGTCTTGAGCATGTCAACCGCGGTTGCATTTATTGCCGTCGACTTCTATTATGCGCTCAATGATGTGATCGCCGACATTTACCTTGCGGACGGAATCATAGAAACTATCTTTCTTCTTACGTGGATTTATATTGTCGCTTTCAAAAGAAAATCCATCCAGCCTTAGCGCATGAACTATACGCATCACTTCTTTCCCCAAAATTCCACAGGTTGTTGAACAACACACAGCCAGACACTACACCGACAAAATGCAAGTTTTACAAACAAAACTAATATAACGTCGTCCAACGGTTAATCTATACGCCATTTAGGAACATAAAAAATCCTGTCACGGGCTGGCACATCATTGGATGTCTATGTCGAAACTAAATTAAATTTTTAAGCATATGAAAAAATTATTTTTAACATTTGCCGGATCACTCCTCATTGGATTGACCGGAGTTTTTGCCCAGGAACAGTCAACGACGCAGGATGGTCAATATGATACAACAAGTATAAATCAGGATCAGCGTGACCTTCAGGACGATGGTAGTAATCAGTACCAGACTGACGATTCACAAAACGATGCACAAGGTCAGGATGAGACTACACCAAAGTCTAATCGGTTAAACGATCCTGCAACACCTGAAGATGAAACAGCAGATGATACCGACACCGAATCAGGAGCTGATACAGAACCAGGTACAGGAGATACCGGCTCGGGAACCAGTGGTACTAGTGGTACGCCCGGTACTAGTGGTACGTCCGGTACTAGTGGTAGTGGTACGTCCGGTACTAGCGGCACAACAGAATAATTTTCTGATTACCTTATGAAAAGAGGCTGTCCTGAAAAGGCAGCCTTTTTTATTTCTTTTCGGTCAACACGAGACTCATTGAATAGTAACGTAATGGCTACACGCTAATACCATAATCATAACAGCACCTCAAAATACAGCTGCACCCCACTTCGGGACTAATTGAGGTTTAAGTTCTTCACTTACAGTAAAATCCAGGGCATAAACACCGGGAAAAAGATTTTCAGGTATAGGGACATTCAGAAACAGTTAAAAAACGGAGGCTGATACTAAAATGTACATACAACGTATTGGCTACCAGGCGAATAATGTTAAACCAAACGATAAAATTTATGAAAACAAAATTGTGGATTTATGGGCTCCTTTTTTCTTCACTAATGATGTGGACGGCTTGCGACGACGATGATAACAATGACGACAATGACAGGTCGGTAAATGATGCAGATGAAACATTCGTTGAAAAAGCAGCCTTATCAAACATGACTGAAATTGAATTTGGACAATTAGCTGTGGAACATGGACAAAGTGCAGAGGTAAGAGACTTTGGACAACATATGATTGACGAACACACTACTGCCCAAAACGAATTAAGGAATATCGCGGATGATATTGACGACATCGATTGGCCTGACGACATGGATCAGCACCATCGCACCCTGCAAGACCAACTGCTTGAAAAAGAAGGATATTCTTTTGACAGCATGTATATGGCCACCCAGGTAGTCGATCATGAAAACGCCCAAAATTTATTTCAATCACAAGCAACAAATGGCACCGATGAGCAGGTGAAATCGTATGCTGCAAAATATCTTCCTCATATTGAAATGCATTTAGACGAAGCGCAAGATCTTAAAGATATGCTTATGACAGAAGGCGAAACCGATGGTACTGGAACTGACGGAACTGGAACTGATGGAACAGGAACGGATGGTACTGGAACTGATGGTACCGGAACCGATGGTACTGGAACTGATGGTATTGGAACTGATGGTACTGGAACTGATGGTACCGGAACTGATGGTACCGGAACCGACGGTACCGGAACAGGTACTGATGGCACGTCCACAGGTGGATAAACTACATGCAATTTGCTTCACGTACTCAACTTCTCGCCGGAAGAAGGCAGCTGCGTTAGACCGTGCTATTAAGATGTCTTATGTACCAATGTGTCAAGTTTTGAACTGCACTTTCGTGGGGTAAGCTTCGAGCTTCTTATTGCTCTCATTAATAAGTTTCATTAAAAACTATGGGCTTAAGCCCGTAGTTTTTAATAGTATAGCCAAACGACTTTAATCCAAAAAAACGATCGTAAACGGTAACTTTAAAAATGGAGTTGTAACTTTTTACAATTGCTCTTAGCAATCGGATTCAGCGCCGTTAAGTGTTGAATCCGATTTGCTTAAGTGGTTTCTGGTTCAACTGTCAAATTTGATTCGGTACGAAGAGGATCCGAAATCTGTGAAGTGTCGAGTTCGACCTATCGACTAACTTACGTAAGATCCTTCGCTCGCTGCTGTAAGCACAGACCCCGCTCAGGATGCGCGTAACTTTGGTTGGATTGCTGTTACTTATAAAATTGCCCTTAACGGAGCCTCTACGTTGTTATTCAACATGGCGTGGTGTTTCCGCTTGTGTTTTCATTATTGTTAGGCACGGTGCTATGTCTATCCTTAAGCTCGCAACATAAAAGACATTCAGCACAGCCTTGACTTCATACTGTACAATTCCGTTTTCTCGCTGTACCTGGAATTTTAAACGGAAGCTTGTCCCGACTATGGTTTTTGTTTTATCCAACATTATTGGAATGCAAGAGGACGAAAACAGCACTCTACGCCCGCTTTATACATCCCAGGCTCATGCTATCGTTGCCGCTTGCAACCAGCTATCAACATATTAGCAGGCATTGGAACCTTTTATCACTGTAGCCAGTTCAGAAGGTTTAATTACAACTCATGTCAAAGAAAGGTCCGATAATAATTGTTGATGACGATAGTGACGACCAGGAATTGCTGGCATCAACCTTTGACAGTATTGGGATACAAAACAAACTCATTATGTTTCAAAGTGCTGAGATGGCGCTAATCTACCTTTATGAAACAAAAGATCAACCGTTCATGATTATCTCTGATATCAATATGCCAATAATGAATGGTATTGAATTCAAAATGCGTATCGACCAGTGCGAGATATTGACAGGCAAATGTATTCCATTCATATTTTTATCTACTTGTGGAAAACCATCAGAAGAGAAAGCATGCAATCTCGACATCGAAGGATTTTTCGAAAAGCAAAATTCGCTTAATGCGCTAGAGCATACGCTTCGAACGATTCTTAATTACTGGAAGCTCACCCGCCATATAAACTGATCTTTTTATTTTGTTCCTTCTCAGTCTTCTGCGACCATAACTCAACACGAAGCAAATTGCTAATCCACTAAGTAAGACGATTCGGAAACTTTCAATGGCACTTACACCAATCAGGTTGTCTAGGTTTACCCAATACCACTACTAATACTGATGGCTGGCGGTCGAAAGTTGGCCGTATATCATCTTCATCGTATTGCGACATTTCTCCACAGACGCACATAATACATCGGGGCATAATTCTTTGCTTAATGCATTAACGGACCAAACATATCTTATTATGAAAACCTGCATTCCATTGTTGATGTTTTTCTTTTGCACCTTTTCGGTATCACTATACGCACAGGAAAACGCCGCGCAATCAAAAAACGGAGAGATCAATAGGAAACGACCTGACACTGAAAACAACAATACATTTAGGGACGATAGCACAGATGCAGCGATGGGCATGAGCGGTTTAAGCGCTACACCCGGCACAGCTACAACGTCAGGGGCGGGAGGAACAGGTACGAATGAAAACCCAGGTTACAATACGAGCAGTGACATCTATAATATTAAACGCAGAGATTCCATTCAACAGGCAAAATCCGATTCGATTCAAAACATAAAACAGAACAGAAACAAAAATAAACGGCAGACCGCAAAATAAAAATTGAAAACACACTTAGTCTTAAACTTCCCGTCTATTTCCCTAAGGATAACAGTTTCCTGCCTTAAAGAATGTTGGTGAATCTTAAGCGTCATCATTCAGATTAAATCATTCTATTTCTTTCCCTGTTAAATGCTATCTTTATGGATGGCTTTGCGATCTATAATTTATATTATGACATTTTTTTCATTTTTCTCATGTTTCCAAACAACGCCTATTGACAAGGAAAAATCCAATTCATACTATATTCAGAACGGCAAATATTATTATATACAAAATGGCAATCGCCTTGCACAAGGTAAGAATCAGCTTAAAAACGTTTCAGGTCCCCTATTAATCCTGGATTCCGACCTTGCCATGGACAACAAAACTGTTTACTATAAAAGTTATCCGCAACCGCACATTGACAGGAACAGTTTTGTAGTCGACAAATTTGTTAAGAAAGATCAAAATCATGTGTATGATCGGGATTTCTTTAAACTAAAAATAGTACCTGATGCTGATCCCAATACCTTTCAATACCAAATAATTGATTCTGTCAATTGGTTTATTTGGGCACGCGATGCAAATCATTACTTTGTATCACACCATAAAGTAGATGTGGATTACGCATCATTTCAAATTCACAATATAACACTCGCGCATGATGCCCATCATGTATATGTTAGAAATGGGGTTCAACTTTTAAACAGGGCTAAGCTTGCAGGAACTCCTAAAAAATTGAACAAACACTTTTTGGCTGATGACGAATCTATCTATTATTATTCGGTGAAGAAGGGCTTTCAAATAATGCCGATAAACGGCATGAACGTTACGATTCTAAAAGAAGATGAGATTAAGGTCGGCGAAACTATCATTTCAGCGTATAAGTGATAACAATTTCCAATATTGAATAACGTTAAAGAGATAAACCTGTCTCCAGTTTAACATTACACATTAAACCAGCCAAACACTCACCGAAACAAAATCCATATCAATAATTCGGTGTCCTTCTTGCTTGCCCAATTACACCGACAATTATTGTTCGCCAAACAAATTCACTCATGTTCTTTTTGTTTATCCGGAAAATAGAGGATACAAACCGGGCTAGTTCTTCGTATTCCTTCGAACGCATGATAAGCTCATCATTTTTATCGGGGTACACTTTAACGGCATTAATTAAGGTCTCTGCGAACCTGTGAAGCATGGCTTTTTGTTCGTTGGATAGCGTGATGTTTGATTCTAAAAAAAATGTTGAGAACTCGTCCATGTAAAACCTAGTTGTTCAAAATAATTCATCTACCAGCAACGCACGATTTTTTTTGTATTGTCACATTCAATCATTTTAAGCCAATCTCCTTAATATTATTTTTCGCATCACTTCAACCACGCCGCACCTTTGCAGACCTTGCACAAATGTCGCACTGTCGTCGTTTTCGTTTCCCACTCCCGCCTATAAACATAGATATTCAAGCTCTTTTGCTCCCAATCAGACCATCCGCTGGTGGTTTTTTTGCTGAAGCTCATAGGGTAACCGTTGCATGAAGGACAAACCCTATATGATGTCGTCTCAGAAAGATTGTAGTTCAGTCGTAGCTCATCGCGTGTTTTTTGTATAAAGCGGATCTGATATATGCCTGCGTTTTGATCAATTACCTCACGATAGGCCACAGCATAAACATCCTCGTCACAGTCATACCCCATTACAATACCAACCTGTTTGATGGTTTTTGGATCAAACACAGCACGTCCCGCGTTATGGCTGTGGCTTAGTGAGGCACAACGGCCTTCAGGCGTATAGCTATATGCAAGTGCAGCAGCTTTTGCCTTTTGGCTAATAACATAATTTTTTCGATCGATACTCGTAAGGTAAGGTTTGATTTCAGCAGTAGCTACGTCAATGGTAAACGCAGAGGCGCCAGGATCCTCATCACCCGGGTTTGGCCCTGTATATTTTGGTTGATTATCGATTACCAATAATTTTCCAATACTTTTGAGATAAGCCATGTCTTTAAATTGCGTCCACCCGGAATACAATGGCATCTTTGTGATCGGTTTACCTTTTTCAATATCCACAATGGTAAAACCGTTGCCTTTTTCGAAGGTAAGAATGTAATTATTACGAATGACGTAGCGGTTATCAAACTGACCTTGAATTTTTGGAATTCGAAAATCCGGAATAAACTCAGTTTGACCTGAAAGCCTGTCGAGAATCGATGGACTCCCCTCTACGGCTGTTTTATAAGCAAAACCAGTTTCCTTAATGTCATTACCCTGAACTGTGATAATCACAGCAGGGTTTTTAAGATCAATCATTTTTAGTTCTGGTACTTGACTTTTAGCGAAGGATATAAAAATTTGATTTCCATCTTCGCTTTTACCTACAAACGAATCGATCGCAGCAGATCGGAGTGGTTTACCGGTGGCAAGGTCGATAATTTCAAATTTCAAACACTTTCTATCTTTAGGATGAAGGATGAGTGCTTTGTTCTTATCCTCTTCAGGGGTGCATATCAATGCCTTTCCATTTAACATCGCTTTTAATGCCTTATCATTTCCTTCATAGATAAGGGTGTTACCCCTGTAAATATATACCCCATTCACAGTATTAAATCCTACTTCATTTCCCGATGAGCTTATCATAGAATTGAGAATAAGAGCAGGAACATGAGCTGCATTTTCCGCTGGCTTATCTCCAAAATAGGTACTCGAAAAGTACAACATTTTAGGTGTACCCTCGGGAAACTTCCAAACAATGCATCGTCCACCGACTCCATCGGCATCGCGAATGATAACTTTTCCATCGATGGTGTAATCATCAATATAACTAAACGACTTATACTCACCGTCACAACTATGACAGGGCTGCACAGACTCCGGAAGGTCACGCAGTGCCTCCAGTGCCTTATTGCCCACGTGCATTCGAAGGTCTTTATTCGCAAGGATTTCATCTTCGCTATTAAACTTTTGCTTCTCTTCAAGTGAAAAGACACCCTTTTCCACGCCGGTTCTTAAATCAAATACATTGAGTTCCTTATGTGTTGCGGTATAAGTGTCCTTCTTGTAGAATATCGATTCATCGGTCGGATTAAACATCGATACTACAGTGCCTTCAGGCTTCTTGTGCCTGGTGACCTCAATTTCTGTAACAATTTTTAATTCCGGATATGAAAATTCGAAGACTGGAGAAATGATCCTTTTGGTCGCCTCAGCGAACAAATAGAACCCACTTCTATCAGGTTTAAAGAGAACTTGCAGATTATTCCCTTCGGATGGTATCTGCTTATCAAAAACTATGGTGCCCGACTCCGAGTCCAGAATATAAACGCGCCTGCGATTAAGGAGCGCAATATGGCGTTCATCGATTTTTCCACCAGCCCTTACCGTGAAATTAAAATAGTCTGAAGTTTCCTTCCACGTATTGTTTTCTGCATCCAGTATGCTTAATGCCCCGAGGCCACTATTTAATTTCCTTTCGAACAATACTACTTTGGTTCCAGGCACATGAACAGGTGAAGCGTATTTAGAATTTAATGCGGTTACCTTATAGTTATCTCGAAGATCAATTCGCTTTAGTTGTCGGGATTTTTTTGATTCATAAAAAACAAGTGATAATTCTGGTATAACAAATTTTTTACCAACGTAGGTTTCTCCATCCTTGGCGAGTATTTCTTTCACTTTGGGATCATTCAGTTCTTTCGAGACCTCTACGTTACGCTTAGACAAGCTGAAGGGGAAAATTATTTGTCCGGGAACTTGAGAGGCAAAGTCCACAACATTGACCATATCGGGATTGTTGGATTGGTTCCCTAGGTCATATGGAAAAGGACTGATTTCATCTATAACTTGGTTTGTAGATGAATCCCAGATTTTGAGGCTTTTCCTGTCGGAGGAATAAATGTGTTTTCCGTCGGATGACATACTTACCGTAACTTCGCAATCACCTATGTACCCTTTCATGGGTTCCGTGATGCAAGGCTGTTGCTGAGCAGGACTAACGGAATAAATAAATATAAATAATGGAAAAATAAGAACTAATCTGAGACACATATCAAGTTTAAATAAGCGTTAAATGGAAGCCCGAATTCTTAACATTCAATTTAAGGGATAACATAACCATTATACCTTGATTGTAAGAAATTGTCGAAAAGTTGAAAAAAATATTTTCGGAAGGATTGAATTATCCGATGGTTCCCTCAGATTCATCGATATTGTTGAATTCTCTTTATAAACTTCTTACCGATCCCTGCTGTAAGGCCCTTCGTTCTGCTACGTATCCTTATTCGGATCCAGAGGTTTTTTTCCTTTTTGTATTATTGTTATGTTTAAGTATGCTTCCGGTATAATTCCAAAACTAACTATGGTCTTTATCACGTTCTAATACTACTATGACTTCACGAAGAAAATTTTTAAAGCTTTCTGCAGCAGGTGCATCGCTTCTATCCTTTCCTGAAAACGTATTGGCAAACACCACCGAGGTTAACAAACCGATTGCAATCTCCACATGGGATTTCGGACTTGATGCCAATGAAGCTGCATGGAAAATTTTAAAGCAAAACGGCAAAGCACTCGATGCGGTAGAAGCTGGTGTTAAAGTGCCTGAGGCAGACCCAACAGAGCGTTCCGTTGGTTATGGTGGTCTTCCCGACAGAGATGGCCATGTTACATTAGATGCCTGTATAATGGACGAGCATGGTAATTGTGGTTCCGTGGCTTGTCTCGAACATATTATGCATCCCATCAGTGTAGCGAGGGCAGTCATGGAAAAAACACCGCATGTAATGTTGGTAGGCGATGGAGCACTACAATTCGCCTTATCACAAGGTTTTGAAAAGAAGAATTTACTCACACCACAATCAGAAAAAACCTGGAAAGAATGGGCTAAAAAATCAGAATATAAACCTGTTATAAATATCGAGAACCACGATACAATTGGCATGCTTGCATTAGATAATCATGGTAACCTCTCCGGAGCATGTACAACCAGTGGAATGGCGTTTAAGATGCACGGCCGAGTTGGCGATTCACCCATCATTGGTGCCGGATTGTATGTCGACAATGAAGTTGGTGCCGCCACGGCAACCGGAATGGGCGAAGAAGTAATTCGTATCGTGGGATGTCACCTCGTGGTTGAACTTATGCGCCAGGGCAAAAGTCCTGAAGAGGCGTGTAGACTGGCCGTTGAGCGAATTATTCATAAAGACCCCGTGCGGGCAAAAAATATTCAGGTGGGTTTTCTGGCATTGCATAAAAAAGGATCACACGGCGCGTATTGCATCCAACCTGGATTTACGTATGCGCTTCATAATGAATCGGGAAATAAATTGTATAAGGGAGCTAGTTATTATTCATGAGATCTACTGTACTGAAAGCATTGTGAATAGCCTTATTTAGTATCCAGAGGTAACTTGGAACAGCTCAGCAATCACTTTTAGAGAAGTCGTGTGGTATGCCCCTTCAGTGTTGATCCATAGCATCACAAATAATAATCCGTAACGTAGGCCTGCTGTCCTTTTAAATGAAAGCTTAAAGGATCATGGCGTTTACTATCTCTAATTATATGCATATCCTTTTAATCGCCATTGAATATCGTTTCATATGTAGTTACATATAATTAGTTCGGATAAGCCTGAATTACCAGGCCATGTCGCAATCAACACGTGAGAATGTCGCATTTACCATACCTGCACGTCCATTCGTTGCTTCATCTTTACATAGTCGATTTCAACTAACTTTTTATGATGGCAACAAGAACAAAGAAGATAGTTATGGCAACTATCCTTGGAACCCTGGCGATATTTATATGGGGTGGATTTTCTCATACGGTGCTGCTATCTGGTGTAGGTTTTGACCCCCTGCCCAATGAGGAAGTAGTTTTACCAACGTTAAGGGACAATATATCAAAAAGGGGATTGTACTTTTTCCCGGGTAGAACATTCGCAAACAAAAGTGAAGACGATGACATTAAGTGGATGCAAAAGTTTAAGACAGGACCCGCTGGAATTTTAGTCTATAGACCTATTGGCGGTGACCCTTTTTCTGTTTCAAAACTTTCGATTCAATTTGTCTCCAACCTCCTGTCTGTGCTTATCGCCATTCTGTTAGTATGGCAGATCAATATGCGCTACTGGCGAAGAGTTGGTTCAGTGACACTCCTCGGGTGTCTATCGTGCGCAGCCGTGAGCAGTATTTACTGGAACTGGTATGAATTTCCAACAACTTTTTTTATAGCTCAACTTATTGATATGGTTGTCGGATTTTTTATTGTGGGTTTAATCGTTTCAAAACTTGTTCCTTACACAGGATCTTCGAATCCCAACTATTAAACAACTTTGTAAACCATAGATTGTAGCGGCCAGAATTTCTGGCTTACCTCCCTTCATGTAGTGTTACTCGAAAGGAGTTTTGGCTGAGAAATAACTTCTTCGTAATCTTCTAACAATGCGATTGGTATTTTATCTTGGTTTCGCGAAGTCACAGGGCTATAAGCACTTGATTTTTCTTCACATTTTGTAAGTGGACATATCAACCCATTAGTATTCGCAACAGATGGAATGAATTTTTTCTGAATAGTCACACCTAATAGTAGACAACTTTCAGGTTTAGGTCACGGTAAAATACAGGGGCTTTACGATTTTATCTTAGCTACATAATTATGATGCATGCTGGTGAGAGTTCATAAAGATTTTTTTTAATTTAGAGTGCCAACTCAATTGAACGTTATTCATGGAAAAAATAGTTACGCTTGTAATATGCCTCCTGATTTACTCATTCACTTATGGCCAAATCGAAAATAAAAAGATAAAAATTGCGCTACTTGGTTCGATCCATTTTACTCCGTCAACGCAAGACGAATATAGCAATGAAGGGCTAATCCTAACGACACAAAAGCAAACAGAGCTCGAGGAAGTGATATCACGATTGGTTGCGTTTAAACCAGATCAGATTTGTATCGAAGTTCCGGGTGCAAAGCAAGCGCACACCGATGCTCAATACCAGGAATATCTCAAGGGAAATCGCGCGCTTAAAATCAATGAAATAGACCTACTCGGATTTCAAACCGCCAAAAGATTAGCTTTGCCTAAGCTTACATGTATCAATTATCTGGGGAAATTCGATAGTCAGCCGATGAAGACTTTTGCAGAGCAGCATGGACAAGGCGCAGTTTTACAAGAACTTGATGCACACGCCCGCGAATTTGTGAACGAGGTGAACGAGAAACAGAAAAAACTATCGATTAGAGATAATTTGATAGCGCTGAATAGTCCGGAAGCCTTAAACAAGAATCTTGCCTTTTATACAAAGTACTATGTCAGCATCGGAAAAGGTGATGAATATACGGGTACCAACCTCGTGGCAGACTGGTATGATACTAACCTACATATCTATACGAATATTTTAAGGGCAATACAGCCCAATGATAAGACCATCTTAGTGATTTTTGGTCAGGGTCACATACCCATACTTAAACATCTTTTCGAATCAAATCCAGATTTTGAAGTTATAAAAATCGAAGTTCTTTTGGATTGAAGTTTTCTTCATTGTTGTAAAAAAGAGGCTTAATATTTCAAACAGCGAGAAGTGGACCGTAATGAAAAATCTAAAGATTCTGCACGCATCGATTACATCTGGTTTAATTTTCCTCAGATCAACTGAAGTTTTTCACCGATGCCAGGCATTATTAATGATTACAAAATACCCATGGCGATTTCCAGGTAACCCGTCGTTGCCTAACAAATGAAAAAACCTTGAACACGAAGCGTATTCAAGGTTTATTAAGGAGGTCTCGAGCGGATTCGAACCGCTGTAGAAGCTTTTGCAGAGCTCTGCCTAGCCACTCGGCCACGAGACCAATTTTGAAACTACAACGTAAAACTTAGCAACAAGTTTTACGGTGTGATGTGACGGGTGTGTAAAAACGCAAATACAAAACTATAAAAATCAGCTGGCAATGCAATAGTAGTTTTCGACTACGATGAAAAGTTGCGTAAGCTGCAAGCCCCTAAGCTGCAAGTTGATTTCGAAAAGCTGCGAGCCTCCAGCTACGAGCTGCGAGTTTGTTTCCGAAAACCTAAAAATTTTTCGAAACCCAACCTCAAACCTCAAACCTCAAACCTTGAACCATGAACCATGAACCTTGAACCTTGAACCTTGAACTTTGAACCTTGAACCATGAACTAAAAAGAAGGTGACCCCGAAAGATCACCTTCTCCATTCATATCACGAAAAATTATTCGCTTTTTGGTTCTCCGCCACCAGACATTTTTTCTTTCAACGCACTAAGCGCTTCAAGATCGCCGAGGGTAGATTTCTCGTTTTGCTGATTGATCGACTGGATAGAAGATCCTTTCGCAGGCGCTTTCTTTCCAGCTTTCGCTGCAGCAGGTGCAGCTGCTTTTTCGTCTTCTGCAGACCATGTAGCCTTATGCGAAAGCACAATTCTTCTGTCGTCTTTAGAGAATTCAAGCACTTTAAAGTCTAATGCATCACCAGGTTCTGCTTTAGAATTATCCTCTTTCACAAGATTTTTAGCAGCTACAAAACCTTCGATACCATAAGGTAACTCAAGTACTGCGCCTTTATCATTCTTGCTGTTGATCGTACCTTTGTGAACTGAACCAATAGTGAATACGGTTTCAAATGTATCCCAAGGATTTTCTTCCAGGTGTTTATGGCTCAGTGCCAGTCTGCGGTTAGCCGCATCCAGTTCCAGAACCTGTACATCCATAGACTCGCCTACCTTAACGAACTCAGAAGGATGTTTGATCTTCTTCGTCCAGCTTAAGTCAGATACGTGAACAAGACCGTCGATACCTTCTTCAAGTTCAATGAACAAGCCGAAGTTTGTCAGGTTGCGAACGATACCTTTATGTTTCGTACCTACAGCGTATTTGCTTAGTACATCCTGGCGTGTCCAAGGATCTTCGGTAAGTTGTTTAATGCCGAGTGACATCTTCCGTTCGTCACGGTCCAACGTAAGCACTACTGCTTCTACCTCGTCGCCCACTTTCATGAAGTCCTGAGGATTGCGCAGGTGTTGTGACCAGCTCATTTCACTTACGTGGATAAGCCCTTCAACGCCAGGTTGCAATTCAAGGAATGCACCGTAATCAGCAACATTAACAATTTTACCTTTTACTTTAGAACCTACCTGGATTTCAGCAGCAAGCGCATCCCAAGGATGGGCTGTAAGTTGCTTCATACCCAATGAAATTCTCTTCTTGTCTTCATCGAAGTCAAGCACAACCACCTTAACAGTCTGATCAAGTTTAAGCACTTCTTCAGGGTGATTGATACGACCCCAGCTGATATCGGTAATGTGGAGTAATCCGTCAACACCACCCAGATCGATGAATACACCGAAGTTGGTCATGTTCTTGATCACACCTTCCAGTACCTGACCTTTTTCAAGGTTCGTCAGGATCGCTGCTTTTTGTTGTTCAAGATCTTTTTCGATCAGTACCTTGTGCGATACAACTACGTTGTCGTTGGTGTAGTTGATCTTCACCACTTTCACTTCGATATTTTTATTTACATAGATATCGAAATCGCGGATCGGCTTCACATCAATTTGTGAACCTGGTAAGAATGCTTCGATTCCGAAAACATCCACAATAAGACCACCTTTTGTTCTGCGTTTAACAAAACCTTCGATAACCTGATCTTTATCCAGTGCCGTCTGCACATATTCCCAACCTTTAACAAGTTTCGCTTTTCTACGGCTCAGCACCAACTGGCCCATCATGTCTTCGCGCTCTTCAATGAAGAGATCAACCACATCACCAATTTTCAGGTTGGTCATGTCTTTGAATTCAGCCAGGGGAACAAGTCCGTCAGACTTAAATCCAATATTGAGGATTACATCGCGATCGTTGATACCGACTACCACACCCTGCACTACTTCACCTGTTTCAACAGTAGTTACAGTACCGGAGTACATTTGCTCCATTTCGCTGCGCTTCTCTTTGGAGTAGCCCTCACCGAAACCTTTGCTTGCAAAAGCGTCGAAGTCAAATTCGCCAGGAACCTGCTTTTCATATTTTGCTTTTTTCAACTGCGAAGCCGGGATAGCTTCTTTTTCGATCTCCTCTTTCTGAAGATTTTTGATCTCTTTCAACGGATCATCTTCATCCAACTCGATATTTGGTGTTCCTTTACCTTTGAGAGGTGCTTTTGCAGGCTCTTTCGATTCAACCGTTTTTCTTGGTCTTTCGCCTGGTTTTGATTGTTTTGCCATCAATTTGCCCTTTTTTACATGCAGCAACCGGGCGTCGTTACTGCAAATTTGTTATTTATGATCCCCGGTAAATACCAAAAGACCCCGCTAACCAAAGCGGGGCCGCAAAGATAGAGAAAATGAGGGAATTTGGAAACCTGAAAATCGGTTTCGCAATAGAACATCGTTTCGTTTTATGATCGGTAATTTTGGCAGCCCCCTGCGGGCCGGGCTATCCACTACAAGTCCGCCCATCCGCAAATCCACCCACTGCGGGCTTTCCGTTACTATCCCTGGCTGAGTTCCGTTTCTTAATGAAATGGTGGTAAACCAAGGAGATTACCTATGTTGAGCATTAGTCAAATGAGAACACACGATACAGCTTCAATTCCAAAGAAGGAGTGTTTACTCAATGTCTTCAATTTTTAAAGTACCGGTAGCATGATTAATTAGTACATTCTGAAACATGAGGGTATAGCGTGCACTTTCATAATCCGCCTGCGCGCGGGTATATGCCTGCACCGATTGTGTCAAAGCAACAATATCGGAAATACCTAAAGCATAGCGTTCCTTTTCGAGATTATTTGAAGTTTTTGCTGCATTTAGTTGGGCGTCCGCTGCTTGAAATGCTATCTGCGCATCCTTCAGGTTTTGATAGGCTAACAATACTTCACTTTTAACCAACAATTCCGCATTCTCTGCTTCGAGCTTACTGTTTTCGTAGGAAATCCTATTTCGAACAACCGTGGAACGGGTTTGGAAGCCACCAAAGATTGGAATAGAAAAACTAACACCGTAGGTAAACTGCTTATTATCGGTTCGGAACTGTTGTGCAAAACTTCTGTTTTCGACGTCGGTTAAAACTTCGTTCCGATAAATATAGTTGTAAGCTGATCCATAACTTGCAAATAAACTTATCGAGGGAAAATAAGTACCACGGGCTGCCTTCATCCCGTATCGTGTCGCCTCTTCATTGCTTTTTGCCACCTGTAGGTCACTGCGATGATCGTAAGCGGTCTTATATAAATCATCGAGTGCAATGTTTTGATAATCTATGATCGACAAACTGGGTTCTACTAAGTCGAATGATATAGCCGGATCAAGTTGAATCGTTCGGGCCAACAGGGCTTTGTCGTTTCGTAGTGTATTTTTCGCACGGACTACCAATAGCTCGGCATTTTTTACCTGGTACTCCTGGTTATTCAAATCAACTTCCGCGCGACTTCCCGCCTCTACGTGGGCCTGTATTTGTTCATATTGCTTTAACTGCGCCTCGAGATTTTGTGTGTTTATTACAACGAGTTGCTGATCTAACAAACATAAAAGATACAATCTCGACACTTCACGAATAACATCCTGATTTGTTCTTTTTACTAAGTGTAATTGTGATTCTAACAGACTAGACGATTGTCTGTAGGTATTTATCGTGCTAAATCCCTGAAACAAAGGCATACTCGCGTCAACAGAAGCGCTCACAAAATCTGTAACGCCGTTTACCACAGCTCCTTCCTGTTGAATAAATGAATTTCCGTCATTTCGACCTGCATTGCCATTAATGGCTATTCTCGGGCCAATCGAAAGCAGGCCTGCTGTTTTATCCACACGAGCGGAAATTAAAAGATTTTCCTGTTGATTAAGATTCAGGTTATTTTCTAAACCGAATTTAATTGCCTCCCTAAAAGAAAGTTTTGACTGCACTGAATCCTGCGCTTGTGCCGGAATCATAAAAATGATTACCAATAAAACTATTAGACTAAACCTCATTTTCTTCTGCTTTATACATTAACCGTTACCGCCTCATCTGAAACAATTGCACCATCGGCCACGCGTACAATGCGCTTACCATAACGTGCATTCTCTTCGGAGTGTGTTACCTGCACAATGGTGATTCCTTCGTCATTCAGCTTCTTAAAAATCTCCATGATTTGTTTACCTTGATCCGAGTGAAGATTACCCGTAGGTTCATCCGCTAACAATAATTTTGGTTGGCCAACAATAGCACGCGCAATACCAACCAATTGCTGTTGTCCTCCACTTAACTGCTCCGGAAAAAGATCTTTCTTGGCAACCATATTAAAACGGTCCAGCATCTCCGCTACCATACTCTTACGCTGGCTTCCACTAACACCTTTGTATAGAAGCGGTGTCTCAATGTTTTCATATACCGTAAGTTCATCGATGAGGTGATACGCCTGGAAAATGAAACCGATATAATTTTTGTGCATCTCAGATTTCTGCCGCTCCTTCATACGGTGCACGGGCTCATCAAAAAAGTAATATTCTCCCGCAGTCGGCTCATCCAACATGCCTATGATGTTCATCAAAGTCGACTTGCCCGCGCCGCTCGGCCCCATCAACGTCACAAATTCACCCTGTTCAATATCCAGGTTAACACCTTTCAGAATAAAAGTGCGCTGGAAACGGGAGTCAATACACTTATCAATATCACGTAGTTTTATCATAGTTATATTTAAATGTTGATCGTACTAAACACGGACGCAGTCGACTTGCCAACAATAGTGCCAAGGGACTTTAGCCGAAAGTAAAGGAAAAAACGGCTTTTTTAAAGTGAGGCCCCGTTCGGATATGAAAATGGGTGTCCGGAAATGACCATTCCGGGGTTCAAAGTTCAAGGTCTAAGGTTCAAGGTTGGATTTCGAAAAACGATGGGATTGTGCCAATTGTTTGAGGTTCCCTCTCGTTACCGTCATCCTGATGCGCCGGTGCCATGCACAGGCATGCAGAAGGATCCCCCCGATCAAAGGAAAAAACACATCGCAAGAAAAATCACAACATCGTCCATAGTCGAAAGCGATAAATTATCGAAAACAACTAAATACCTATTCGCATCAAAACCACATTAGTTACGATAAACAAACTCAAAGCTCATAGCTCGTGGCTCGCAGCTAAATTTTCGCGATTTCCTAACCACCCTGATTTCAGGAAGGAAAAATTGAAAGACAGTTATCGAAAACATATTAGTTGCGACCAAACAAACTCAAAGCTCGTAGCTTTTTCGCAAACTCATCAGTAATCGAAAGGCAGCTTGCGGCTTACAGCCTGACGCTATTCGAAAAACACAACCAGCAACGAACTCAAAAAACGAACTCAAAAAACAATCGGATACAGAATCACATCCACCCTGCGGTTCATTTCCATGCCGTTATAATTATCGTTGCTGTACACCGGATTTTCCAGCCCCCAGTCTTTGATGGTGATTTTGTGATCAGGAATAGCGCGATTAAGCAGAAGTTGCTGCACGGCATGACTGCGCATTTCAGAAAGCCATTCGTTGTAGGTTTTACCACCAATAGGATCTGTATGACTGATCAGTTGAATGGAATATTTTTCCAGGAGATTCGGAATGGAATCTAACCATCGGTGAAGATCTTCCATTTGTATTTCATCAATGAAGTAACTGCCACCGCCAAAAAAAATGCTTTTACGAATTTCATTAGAAATCGGCTCTTGCGCCTGTGCTACTACACCAGCCAGAAAAAAAACTATGATAACAATGAATCGCATACTTTAAGGTTCAAAGTTCAGGGTTCAGAGTTCAAAGTTGGTGTTCGATAACGATGGGCTTGTGCCAATTGTTTGAGGTTTGAGGTTCGTTTGATGTTGGTGTTCGAAAATTGATAAGTTACAAATTCCCCGCCTTGGATAAGGAGGGGATGTTCAGCGAATAGCTAACTGGGGTGGTTAAAATCCCCTTAAACTGGCCGACACCGTTCGAAGTTATTATCAAAACTTGAAACAAAGCGGTTTACAATTGCCTCCGATTTGATGTTTGAAGTTATGTTTCCTTACCACCCTGATCCTGCCGACTTCGTCGGAGGATCGACCCTCCTGAAGAAGGAAAGGAGTTTTTGTTTTTTGCTTCACTCCTTGAGTCTACCTAACTTCAATGGACTATCGAAAACAACTCGGATACTTATTAGTATCGTAAAACTCACGCGTTACAATCAAACAAACTCAAAGCTCGCGGCTCGCAGCTCGAAGCTATTTCTCAAACTCATCAGTAATTGAAATCGTCTTGCAGCCAGAAGCTTGCAGCGTGAAGCTGACCGAAAAACTCGAACAACAACTAATGCAAACAAAGTACGTCACGAATCATATCAAATCAAACAGCGAGCAGTTGATTAAGATCGGCCAGCGTATTTGCTTCTCCCGGCGGTTTATCTTTTCTCCAACGCCTGATTCTCGGAAAACGTAAAGCAATTCCTGATTTATGTCGCGTCGACCGGGCAATACCCTCGAATGCGATCTCAAAAACCTGGAGTGGTCTTACACTGCGCACAGGACCAAAACGTTCTATGGTGTTTTGTTTTACCCAACGATCTACCTCCCGGATTTCTTCATCCGTTAAACCACTGTATGCTTTTGTAAACGGTACGAGTTCCTCATCTTTCCATACCGCAAAAGTGTAATCGGTATAGAGGTTCGCCCTCCTTCCGCTGCCATGCATGGCATAGATCATCACGGCATCAACGGTGAAAGGATCGATCTTCCACTTCCACCAATCACCACGTCTTCGGCCATCACGATAACTTGCATTTTTTCGTTTGAGCATGATGCCTTCACTCAACAGCTCGCGAGATCGGGTACGTTCAAAAGTCAGTTCTTCCCAGTTTGTAAACGGTACCAACGGAGAAAGACGAAGTACAGTACTGGGTACGTTGCAGATTTGTTCCAATATTCGTCTGCGTCCTTCCATGGGCCATTCCCGGATGTCCTTTCCCTCCCACTCCAATACATCATACGCGATAAAGGAGACAGGTACATCTTTCAGTATTTTAGCATTCAAAACTTTTCTGCCAATCCGTTGTTGAAGATGATTAAAACTTAACGGCATATTATTCGTGAAGGGCAAAATCTCTCCGTCGAGTACGGTACCATCAGGCAATAAATCCAGCATAACGGCATACTCAGGGTATTTGTCCGTAACAAGTTCTTCTCCTCTCGACCAAACAAACAATTCCCGATTTCTAACGATGATTTGTCCCCTTATACCATCCCACTTACGTTCGGCAAACCATTCGGAAGGATCGCCCAGGTTTTCCGCTGGTACTTCCAATGCATAGGCCAGGTAAAATGGATATGGTTTAGAAACATCTGTTTCTTCTTCTGCAAATAACAACGCTTGAAAGTTGCCAGATTCAGGCGACCAGTTGCCCATTAATTTATGCGCGATGATATTTTCCTTTACGTCAGTGTGCTTCGCCAGTGCTTTTACCATTAACTTCTGAGACACACCCATACGAAATCCGCCGGTAATAAGTTTGTTGAATACAAATCTTTCTGTTTCGTCAAGTCTGTTCCACGCCCAACGTATGCGTTCCTTTTTCTGTTCGATACTAAGCGGTTCCAGGTCACGAATGAAATTTATCCAATACGACAAATTATTATCGGACACTTCCTGAGGTGGCGGAAGCATAAGGGTAATTGTTTCGGCGAGGTCACCTACAACATGGTATGATTCTTCAAAAATCCATCCTGGCAAAAGTGAAATTTCAGAAGCCCATAACCCGAGATAGGTTGTATTCACTGTCCGTTTTGGTCTCCGATGAGAAAGCAACGCAATTGCCCATAACTTGTCATGGTCATCCACGGTTTCAAAATACCGGATCAATGCTTTAATCTTTCCCAGTGTTTTTGTGGTCTGATCAAGTGATACAAAAAGGAGCGCGAATTTTTTCATCCTGCAAGATCTGATTCAACATTCACTGCGTTACTTGCAGTGTTATTCTCGGCAATCTCGCCAAGCTCTCCTTCAAATTCGGTCTTCACCGGATATGATTCATAACCATTTTCATTGAGCCAGCGCGAAAAAATTTCAGTATATCCGTGGGTCACGTAGATTCGTTCCGCCCCTGTGGCTTTGACGGCGCTATTGAGTTCGTGCCAATCGGCGTGATCGGAAAGAACAAACCCGCGATCAGCACCCCTTCGCCTTCTTGCACCTCTTAACTTCATCCATCCTGATGCAATACCAAGTGAAAAAGGATCAAACCTCCTGATCCAGGGTGAGCCCACTGCCGAAGGTGGGCAGATTACCAATGCACCTTCGTAATCTCTTTTATTCGTTTCTTTTGTTATTCGATGCGTTTCACGAAGGCGTATTCCCTGATCGCGCATCACCTGATTGATTGCATCTACCGCCCCGTGAACAAAAACTTTCCCAATCGATGGATCAATATTCTGTAAGATGCGCTGGCTCTTTCCCAACGTATAACCTGCAATAACGGATACCCTACCTTCTGATTGGTTTTTTCTCCACCACGCATTGATCTCATCAAATACATCTGTTTGTTTTTTCCAGGTATAGACAGGTAGCCCAAACGTTGATTCAGAAATGAAGGTATGACAGCGTACACTTTCAAACGGTTCGGCAAGTCCATCGGGTTGAAGTTTATAATCGCCGGAAAACACCCAGACCTCGCCATTGTACTCAACCCTTATTTGCGCAGAACCTGGAATGTGTCCGGCAGGGTGAAATGAAAAAGTAACACCATTGATAACAACCTGTTCTCCAAAATCAACCTCCTGCAAGTTATCCTGCAACTGAAGGCGATGTCGGATAACAGGTGCGGCGTTTCGCGTGCAGAGGTATCGCTCGTGTCCCCAATAGGCGTGATCCGAATGCCCATGCGAAATCAACGCCTTTTTAACGGGTTTCCATGGATCAAGATAAACCCCAGCCTGCGGGCAGCAAATACCTTTGTCGGTGAATTCTAATAAACCCATTAGTGAGGGAGTAAAAAAGTAATACCTGGTCTTGGCTTCGGTGCTGTTTGTGTTTTTCGAATAGCTGCAAGCTGTAGGCTTCAAGCTGCAAGGGGATCGCGGTTATAATTGAGATTTCGAAAGAGCTGCGAGTTGCGAGCTGCGAGCTCGAGTTTGTTTGATCTTAACGGATGAGTTTTTCGATACTAATAAGTATCCAAATTGTTTGATAGCCAATTTTTGATTCTCCGACGAAGTCGGCAGGATCAGGGTGGTTGGAAACGCAATTCAAACATCAAATCGGAAACAATTGCAAAATCTCCTCATTTCAATTTTCCGAGAACAACATTCGAACTGTGTTGGCCAGTTTAAGAGATTTTTAACCACCCCCGTTCAGCTATTCACTGAACATCCCTCCTTATCCAAGGCGGGGGATTTATAACTCATCAGTTATCGAACACCAACCTCGAACATCAAACGTCAAACCTCAAACAATGTCGCAATGGTTGAACCGACTTGAACTTGAACTTTGAACCACGAACTTTGAACTAACGATGTTTGTCCTGGATCTCCTGGGGGATGTTGCAGTTTTGTTTACGGCGTGTGTCGGCGAGGTGAAATATTTTCCAACCATCTTTTTGTTTGTGTAAATGGATGGCGTCGACACCACAATGACTGAAGGTGTCATCGATATAAAAAGCGTAATCACACCAGACCTGAGCTAAGTCACCGTCGATCTGGATTTTCAGATTCCAGAACTCTTCGTACCATACTTCTTCGTGGGGCGTTCCTACCGCCTTGAGAAAATCATTCAGTGAGGACTCATGGTGTATAACAGGTTCATTATTTTTATTGCGGAAAATCGTGGCCATCGTGATGTCTTTTGCAAAAGCAGCATGAACCATGGCGCTATCACCCTTTTCCATACCTTTAAATAACCGTACGATTACATCACGTACCGCTACCTCTTCCTGACTTTGAGCGATGCAGGAGAAACTAAGACAAAGCGTGAGTATGGGAAATATGATATTTCGCATAAAGTTGGTTTTCTCTTTAAAATAGCAAATTCTTTCTTCCAGCACAAATAAATGCGACAATTAACACCTATGCATTAAGGTTACCCAGTGGCACCATAAACAACGCAAGTATTAATTCTTCAATCCTCACACAAAATTGTTCTATACAAACTGCCGGTCTTAAATTATTTGTATTTTTAAATCAATGTCGTTTACTTAAGCTTGTTTGTTTTTTGCCTTACCCTGCCCTCTCCGAAGGAGAAGGTTGACGGAAGCTTAAGTAAACGACATTGATTTTTAAATTCTCAATATACCCCTATGACCATTGTGCTGCGATCTGCCTTTTTATTGGCAATTGTTATTTCTTCGCCTGTTTTAGCTCAACAAACAGATAGCCTTTTTGCGGTGCTTGATACTGCTAAAAACGAATATCGTGTAAAAACACTGAACGAATTATTTCGTGCATACCTGCCTTCCGACCCTGTAAAAGCCATTGGATACACAAGGGAGGCGTTGGGCTATGCCTCTGAGGTTGGCGACGAGAAAGGGTTAGCTGCAGTTTATAATAACCTGGGGATCGCGTATCGTAACCAGGGAGCGTTTGACCGGGCACTTGACTATTACATTCAATCATTGAACATCTATGAGAAGCTCGGTAATCAGAATGGTATTGCCATTACAAAAAATAACATCTCCACCATTTATTCCATCAAAAAAGATTACAGCCAATCGATGCGATACCTCGAAGAATCTCACGAGATTTTTGCGAGCTTGAACGACTCTGTTCGTATCATAGGTTCACTCAATAATCTCGGAAATCTGCACAATGAAATTCAACTCTTTGATAAAGCGCTTGCGTACTATCAGGAAGCAGATAAACTGAGTAACCAACAAGGTCGGAAATTCGCCGATCCTTTGAATAACATTGGAAACATTCACTTTAAACAAAAGAACTACCAGCGTGCCGTGGAATACTATGAGCGTGCGCTCCAGATTGAGCGTGACCATAATAACAATATCGGAATCATGAACATTTTAACGAACCTGGGAATCACATTTGCGAAAGCCAAACAACCAGGGCCGGCAAAAGCGTATCTGGATGAAGCATTAAAAATGTGTAACGAATTACAGGTTTATTCAAGTCTTCCTTCGATATACAGGGCGATCGCAGAAAACCTTTCTACGCAGGAAAAGTGGCAGGAGGCATACGAGACGCAGTTAAAGTATGACGAAGCCCGCGAAAAAATGTTTGGTGAGGAGAGCAGCAGGAACATAGCGCAGATGCAAATCTTACTGGCTTTCCAGGAGAAGGACAAAGAATTTGAAATGCTAAAACAACACGATGCCATTAAGACCCTTGAATTACACAACACGCGGTTAGTCGTGATCATGGTTATCCTGGCCGTGATGATAACACTTGGCTTTTTGAATTATTATTACCTCGGAACGAAAAAGAAAGCCCGTAAAAAAAGGACTTCAGTTACCTCGTAACCCATTAAAAAAATCAATTCATTTACTGCAATAAGTAACTGAGATCGCTTGTAGTGGGTAATTCAAGAACCGCTTTTTCTGCCTGATAGAGTTTGGCAGTGCCATCTCCGAGGAGTGTGAGCTTTCCATCTTCGCGCCGTAAGGCCATTCCCTCGGGTAACCCGACCACTTTTACAGTCGGATTCATGATTAAAAATTCCTGAAGTCGTTCTTTTCGCGTTTCGCCACCCTGATTTTCAAATTTCAACTCATGATAATGCGCGTTGATCTGGAACGGAATAAATCCCAGTGCATTCAGGGAAGGTGGTTGAATAATCGGCATATCGTTCGTGGTTTTTATGGTTGGGCAGGCTAGGTTTGCGCCTGCACTCCAACCTACATACGGCGTACCGGCTTCCACTTTCAACCCGATAAGCTCCATCAAATTATCGGCATAGACACGTGAGAGCAATGCAAACGTATTCCCTCCGCCAACAACGATTCCGTCCGCGCTCTCAATGGCTTTCAGCTTGTTGCTCACGCGATGGATACTAAAAATTGAATAATTCATTTCATTAAACGCCTGGCGGACAATATCTTCATATTCGTCCATGGCAAAATTGACAGCCGCGTATGGAATGAAAACCAGATTTTTCGGTTTTTCACCGAGCATTTCCTTTACCAGCGGGCGTGGCCAGCTAAAAAAAGTAGTCCCCGGAATCGTAGAATTGCTCAGCAGCAGGAGGTTATGCATATTGAATCATTAGGAAATTTTTAACAAAAAATTCATTTCTAAATACGGTCGAATCCGCTAGATTTGCCACTGAAAATAATATACCATTATGTTTGAACAGTATATCGGAGACGGCGCTAATCTTTTCATCACTATTGTAGCCGTATTGATTGGTTTTGCAACTGCCATGGGCTACCTCGATTTTCTGAAAACAAAAGAACATGAAAAAAAGGATTAAATTCCTTCACGATAAAGTTATGAAAAAGCCCTGATGCGAATGCGTCGGGGCTTTTTTATGGTGATTGAAAAAAGAATTTCAGTTAACCGCTTTATATGGTGATTGATATACTTTCGTATAGTCGGTGATTTTCATTTTGGTATAATGGTCTTCCGCCACGTAACTCAGATAAAAATGAAAAGCGTGTGGTTCATGAAACCCCGGAAGTGATGTATAGCCTTCTTTTACCGGAATGAGATGAAATTCATCCGACAAAAAAACAAAGTTAGGATAACTCAATTGGTTGTTTAACAACGACGCGGCAAGTTGATGGTACCCACTTCGGCCGCTTTCCACAAATTTGAAGGTATGACCGTTAAACACGACATCTTCACGTTGCTCGGCATTAAATTTCACCGCATAAAATTCTTCATTAAGGATTTTGGCAATTTTAGGGTCTGTAAAGGTTTTCTTATCCATCACTTTACACCATCCACACCAGTCGGTATACACATCGATGAAGATCTTCCGTTTTTCGGTTTTCATTTTCTCAACCGCCTGCTCAAAAGTTATCCAATTGATCTCTTCCGCTAGCTCAGGCGGAGCCGGCGTTACAAACGAAGCACAGAAAAGAAATAGCGCGAGAGAAAGCAAGGTGATTCCGGAAGCCTTCATATTTTAGTTTTTTTCTCTTAACAAAATTAACAATAAAGGTAGTTCATTAAAGGGTTAATGATCTAGCGATTGCTTCCTTAACCAATGGATGTACAGAAGAACCAGTAAAATGTTCGAAAAAATTAAGCTGGTGTTCAGGGGTGAACACTGGTACAATCAATTGAGTCGAACTTTATTTGTTTTGAGGGGATTTTTGCTCTGGCATGGGTTTAGTTAAGGGATAAGTATGAAAGCTGTAATTGATCGTCGGAAACTTACCCTGCTGCTGGGAATCCTGGTGGCGGTGATTATCCTGATTACAGTTTGGTCAAGCCAAAAGGCATCTCCAGTCTTATCTGAATCGCATATACCTTCCGGCTTTACGAAGTCGGTGGTCAGTTTTTCCAAGTCGATCTCCCTGCCTTTTTTAAAGATGATTTAATTTTCCGTACCCGCATATCACCCAGCCATCGATACTTCTTGATTATCGGTTCCGCCGCCGCGCATCCTTTAAATCGAAATAATCCCGGTTCAGATTGAAGGTGATCGAAAAACGATTCGGGTTAATCCAATCAATTTTTTCTTTGGAGAATGGAATCTGATAACCGTAATAAAGGTCAACAAATCCGAGTATGGTCAATCCGGCCTTTGGTGTACCCACGAATGCTTTTGTGTTATTATTTTCGTCCTGATCATTCCGATCAATAAAATAAGTAACGTCGAATGCAACACCAAGCACACCTGCCGTGAACTCATAGCCGAGTTTAGGACCATACAGCACGACGTCTTCATTGTCCATGAAAATATCTACTGTAGCATATGGTCCTTTGGATGCGAGACTCAGCGGATGCCAATAGATATTGTGCCATTGAATACCAATTTCAAAAAAACCACGGTCTTGTACACCGGCACCGATCTTTGGCACGAATCGTTGTTGTGTCCAGAATGGTTTAAAAATTTTTGTATTGAACGTGTCGGCTTGTTGTGCGAACAAAGGGTTGCCACTGGTGAAAATAAAAACCAGGGAAACGCAAGCCATGAATCTACGACCGATACGCATAGTAATGCAAGATAGTCTCTATTGCCCTTTTGATAGCCGTGTTAATGGGAAAAAATTCTTGTGCCAGCTGGTCGTCAATCTCCCGAAGCTGCATGTTGTAATAACTTACTAAAGGCACGCTATCCTCTTCCTGAATTTGTGTTACTGCTACAGCAAACTGTTCCGGCTGTTCCGTTTTTATAGTCTGGCACATCACCAATTCTTTCGACGCATACTTGTTTCTTCTGGCCGAAAAACCAAACAAGCGGCAGATCAACGCACGATAAGCATATTGTGAACACATTCCCGCGGCAGAGGAAGTAGGGTCGTAAAGCGCACAAAGTTGCCCATCGGTAAGACCGTTAATTTTCTCCAGCCAGTCGAAAGCGATATTATGTTTGTACAAATGGAGGGCAAAGGGTAAGAATTCCAGCACGGAGGCTTCTATGTTTGGCTTTAGACAACACTTACCACACCCGGTTTTGCAATGCAGTCCGGACCAATTTTGAAATGAAGCAATCTCTCTATCTAGGGTCAACCAAAGCTGTTCAACAGCTTGCACTTTGTCTTCTAGCTCCATATTATTTCCATAATACAAAGCTACGGGAAAGGTATGTCTGAATATATCAGGCGGTTACGATTTATTTTTTGCCATGAACTTATCCAAGCTGGTCCGTGCAGTGCGCCGGATTTTATTTTGAACCAGCGGGCTCCACCCCAACAGCAGACCAGATAGACCTAATGCCTGCCGTGACCAACGCCAGAGGTCGAATGCGTCGTGATGCCGGTATATCAAACCGTCTTTAAATTGAAACGAAGCCTCAATGATATTATGAACAGGCCTGCCTGTTTTGCTAAACTTGTACTTTGCTTTCCAGTGACAATTTCCCCGGTGATCGTTTGCTGTAACACTTTGATAAGAAACATCAAGATCCCGCGCCTGGGTTAGCAACATTTCCCACATGGCTTTTACCTCCTCACTGGTTAACCGTTGAAAAACAGGATCGCGAAATACAGCGTCCACATGATAAAGTTTCTGCATGCCACGATAATCCTTTTGCTGAAAGGCCGTGTAAAATTGATCAATTAGTTCCATGGTGGTGGGTTCAACGTTCGTGGTTAAAGTTCAAGGTTCATTTTCGATAAACGATGAGTTAGTGAAAAAAACGTAAAACCTCTCACAAACCCCAAAACTATTCCCTGCTAAAGGGGCTCAAGGCTCGGAACTATTGTGTCCGGAATAAATCATCAAGAGTACCAATCATTTTCGAAAAAATTGTGTGGGGAGTGGTTTACATCCCCCAGTGTTAATCAATATTATTTAGATGATCTTTCTTTTATGTTTTTTTCGCCTCCCGGGCCGGCTGGGCCCAGCATACTGGCATTGTCGCTGAACATAATCCGCGCAATCCCCCTCCAGACCAAAGATAATGTTATGCGACAATACCAGTATGCTGAACGACGGCGTGGGTGTGCCCTCATCCTGTGTTTACTGAAAAAAATTTGTTTTTAATTCTAGACGTACTTTTTTTTAACGTTTCAGTTTTTTCCCGGACACTAGTGGCTCGGAACTCGCCGCTATTTCACCCCTGGTTAAAACGCTAACACACCGACATACGACTCCCAGATCCGGTCACGCTTTTGTTGATGTCCAAAGGAAGAAAAAGCCAGGAACAACAGCAAAATACCAACGACGATTCCGATGATGAGCGTAATTTTTTTCATATCGAACTTGGGTTTTACGGTTTGTAAGTTCAGTGTCTCAGTGAGTCGGAATCGTCGGGCTAAAGGGAAACATGTTATTGTTTACCGGTAGTTTCCTAAACTATACCTAATTGTATCTCGGTATAGTTAGCTTCCGGATTATTGAAGTCCACATTGATGTAAAGTTCGCGGTTTGTACCCTTTGGGACGAGTTGATTCATGGAGACATACTCCATTAAGCGGGCATACGTGGTGGGAATGTCATACCAGCTACCCTCGTGCGTTGTTGCAATACACTTAAATCCATCTGTCCGTTTAATGTGAAAAGGCCCGTCATAGTTTTGAGGGATTTCGGCTATGGGAATGGCAATAGATAGTTTGAACGGATTTAAATGATCGGTAAATCCCTCATAATGCCAATGCACCGGACCCGTTACACGTAAACGGAGCCTCGCCGCCTCCTGGTAAAGTTCTTCTGCAATTGACAGGTAATTGCTTAATTCCTGAACCGTTGTTGTGGCCTGGAAGAATAAAAAGTTAATGGGTTTTACTTCTTTGACTTGCATAATTGAATGTTTATACAAATCAATTGTGATGGTATGACAGCCCTATGTCATGAGGGATAAAAAATGTTGACTTTTTTATGCTTGCGAATAATCTACCTGGCGATCTTTCTCCTCCAAACGGATAAGATCCTGCAACAATGCCTGGGAAACCGGTCCAGGTTTTCCATCCCCTACAAGGTTTTGGTCGACCTGTACGACGGGAACAATACGTTTTGTTGTACTGGTGAGAAAAGCCTCTCTGGCTGAAAGAATATCGTCGAGCGTGACGACAGCTTCCTTTACTTCAAATTTTTGCGATGCGATCGATAAAATGTTTTTCCTGGTAATACCACGCAAAACATTTATTGAAGGCGTTACCACTACATTGTTTTGGGTAACAATAAAAAAGTTACTGCGTGGAAATTCTGATACAACTCCCGCTTTATGATAAAGTACATCATAAGCCGCATGATCGTTCACCCGCTTTATCAGCCAAATCCCCATGGTGTAATTGATGGTCTTTACTTCAGGTATGTCGCGAACAAAATCATGCGTAATGATTTTCACCCCTTGCGAAATTTGTTCAGGACCAGGAAGCACCAATGGGTGCTGCGTTAAAATCAAATTCGACTGTGCGGGTTGATAGCCGTCGATGGAATATCCACCTGTGAGAATCATTTTAATGCCTGAGTCAGGCATTCCATTTTTTTCAATTAAAGTAAAGATATGACGGGCAAGCTCTTTTCTATCATAGGGTACGTTTAATCGCATAACGGACGCTGAGTGATAAAATCTATCGAGGTAATCGTTCAGAAAAAAAGGATGTCCCTTGGCTATTTTAAAAAAATCGAAGATGCCGTATCCACGCTGTACGGCCAGATCACTGACATGAACAAATGCATTTTCTACCGGAATAAATTCACCATGGATGAAGGCGACCATAATTAATAATCAAAATTTCGGATCAATGTATAAATTTACGTTTTCACTTCTTGAATTTCAGTAATATTTTGATGAAAACGATCCTTAAACTCGAAGAAGCAATCATGTTTGTGGCCAGCCTCTTTATTTTCCAAACGATGAATCTTTCCTGGTGGTGGTTTGCAGGCTTTATACTCCTGCCCGATCTTAGCATGGTAGGATACCTGTTTAATACTAAAGCCGGGGCTTTTCTCTATAACCTCTTTCACCACAAAGGTGTTGCTGTGATCATTGGTTTAGCAGGACTCTACCTTTCCAGTCTTCCACTGGAATTCACAGGGTTGCTGTTGTTTGCACATGCTTGCATGGACAGGACATTTGGTTATGGATTAAAATATGAAAACGGATTCAGGTTTACACACCTCGGTACGATCGGAAAAGAAGCCGTTTCATCATGATGGTTTTATGGTAATCTTTGTAGGATGGCTAAGTTTAAAGTCGACGGTACGCTTTCTAGTCCCCAGCTTCGAATTTACATAACCCTTTTTATATTGTTTGATCCTGGCTTCGAACTCGATAACGACGCCTTCGTCTAATTTTATTTTTTCAAACCCTTTTGTATAACTGAACCACACATGGTCGGCCAGTTGCTCATGCGTCTCGGCATCCGTCACGTTAACCAGTAAAATTGTGTCTTCGGAGTATCCCTTATAGTTCGCCTTTTTACCGAGCCTCGAAAAAGTCGCATAAAATTTCTTCCGTACATCTTTTTCCTGTGCAAGTCTGGCGCGCATAAAGTATAAAAGAAGCAAATTTAAGATTATAACCACACCTGAATAGCAGTGCTAAAACGATTAATCTTAAAAATACCGCGACACGGTTATTCCATAGTTAAGCAATAAATTTTCACGGTGTGTAACGTTTAATTTATTATAATTCAAAGCCACGGTAACGCTTAGCCACTTCACCAATTTGACTGATAGGGTCGTCGTTGATTTGATGATGTAATCTTTCCGGTCTGTTAAGGAATGTTGTAAAAAATCGATATTCTCTAGCGTTAGGATATCGACATAAATGATTCTGAATTTAAGACGCAGAGAATTTCGATAAGTCTCGTAACCGGTATTGGCCAATCCTTCTGCATTTTCAAGGTCATTCTTTTCGTAGAGAATACCGTCGCTAATCTGAAACACGAAATTTTTCCGGTCAATCACATAGTACCCTATGCCGAGCCCTGTCTGCAGACGATGATCAATCTTAAGAGAATAACTTTTTTCATAGTTGACCAATCCCCAGTAGTAAATATGGCGATCTGTTTTAAACAGGTCAAAATCTAGTGTCGATGAAAAATCGTTGTTTGCCAGCTGATGTTGCTGCTTTCCATATATCCAGCTATTAAAAGTATTGATTGAAAAATTTTTCTTATATAATGTAAATCGCAAGGCGTTGTTCAACACATAAGAGCTACCGTCGTTGGTTTTATTGATTGTGCCGGTAGATGCATAATTAATAAAATAGTTTGTTGTGTCGTTAAATTGTGCATGACAATTCATACCTATAACAAGCGCTAGGAACACAAGAACAAATTCCTTCATACAACGGAACCTTAAAATTATATGCCGTTGTGTAAGTCACAAACAAATCAATACATTAACATCGTGATCATAAATCAGGCGCGATAACAAATGCGCTTGTACGGACAAAAATTACAGTTTTCAAGTATTGGAGTTTGATCGAATGGCACGGCCGGGTCGTACATTTCTTCCAGCAATTCACGAAGCGATTTTTCGAACTCTGGAAGCAATGGTATGGCGTCTAAGAGAAATTCGCCACCATATTGCAGTCCAAACCTAAAATCGTCGTTGAACAGGTTTACGCGATTCATCAGGCCTGGAATAATTTTTACACCTGCCTGGGCGATATGCTTTTGATACAACAAAGTATAAATAAAAGTCTGGAAGGCTGCCTTGTTCCGCCTTTTTTCGCGTGAAAAAAGTGAAGCTACATCAGGAAAAGAGAGCTGATCTTTACCTGTTTTGTAGTCAATTACCCGGACGATATTTTCTTTCCGGTCGGCACGGTCAATAGAACCACCCAACACTACCACAGGCTTACCCTCTGCTTCTAAAGGCATGTTATGCTTTATGTCTCGTCGTTCCAGGGCTTCAATTGTAAATGGAGCATACGCTTTGTCCAGTTCAATGATCCGGTCGACAAATCGCTTTACCATTTCTCTTACTACAAGGCGTTGCCCTTCGTATACGACTTTCTTTTGTTCATCCAGGGAATAGTGCTTTATGAATGCCTTGTCAACCAGCGCATCAATATTTGTTTTATAGTTTTCGAAGTCACCCGCTTCGATGGTGGTATTTCCTTTTTTTTCTATTATTTCGTGATAAAATAATTCCATAACGTTGTGCAGGAAATTTCCAAGCACGCGCGCATCGAGGTCTTCTTCCACTACATCGGCCTCCTTTATTCTGGCGATGTACTTAAAATAAAAACGAAGCCGGCACTCCAGGTAATCATTGAGCGCAGAAGGGCTAAGCGATTTATCATATTTACTTCCTTTACAATAGTTGGCGAGCCCCTGGAACACCCGTTCATCTTTGTTAATACTCAATGATAAAATTTCATTGGGCTGCAACGGATTATGCAAAGTCGTTCTACGGATAGGAATTCCTGATTCAAAGATCAATTGTTGAACATAACGGCTTAATTCTCCCTGTCCCAGATCATCCGTTTCCGTGTTATGAAACAAGACAACATTTTCTGCTCGCTGCAATACACGATAAAAGAGATAGGCATAGATGGAATCCTGGTGTTCCGCCGTTGGTAAGCCATACGCCTTACGCAAGTTGACCGGAATGTAAGAACCTTTGCTGCTAAACGAGGGAAATGACCCTTCATTCATCGACAGGATAAAAACATTTTTAAAATCCAGGTTACGCGTTTCAAGCACACCCATTACCTGCAATCCGTTTAGTGGCTCACCACGAAAAGGAATTTTCTCCGTCCGGATCAACTGCCTGAACAACCTCAGAAATGATTTTAGGGCTTCGCGTTCTGATTTTCTTCGTTGCTTCGCATCGGGTGCGGGCGCAGCTACTGTTACTGGTATGCCATCAGCGGGATGCGCAATTACGCTTTCCAGCTGATTGAGCAATTTGATAAAGTGAAAACAATATTCTTTGTCGAGCGCCGACAATCCGGAAAGGCGTCCCGCATCAATGATCAGACTTCTAATATAATCCGTAATTGTGGCCTGAATAGACTGGCTGCCCACGTGTGCTTGGTCTAACGGTTGGAACATCAGCCGGTGCAACGCTACCGATGTACGCAAAAAATTAACCGGTACCAATACCCAGTTTTGATGAAGGATTTCTTTTCTTTTCGCCTGTGCTGCAGCGGCATCGGCAGCGACAACATAAGGATGGCCAAGTAAGGCGATAACCTGTTTATGATTGAAGCAATCTTCCTTTCGGTTGATCTGGAGTTCGATGACCAGTTCAACCAGATTGAATAACGGTGTGTTACTGAGAGGAAAACCCATGGTAACATTCAGCTTGTCTACTTTTGCCGAAATACCATGCAACACCGGCATCACAAGTTTCTCATCAGGGAGCACAATCAACGTTTCTTCCGGGTTAATTCCGGTCGCAAGCTTTTCGGCAAGTAATTCGGCCAGTAATTTTGCCTGGCCTATGGGTTGGGCAGCACCGTAAAGATCGATGTGCTTTAATTGCTTGAAGTTGGAAGGAACATCCTGTGGAAATGTTTTTCCCAGTACAGGGTGTTGCTGATAATCGCGTAAGAATTTTCCGGCTTCCTGGATAGAGTGATGGATGTAGTACGCATCAATGTCCCAATACATAAATCCGGAGCCCTGAGATACAAAAAACGAAATAATTTTTTCTTCCGCGCCTGTGAGTGCATTGAATCCGATGAACAATACCGCCGGTTTACCATTCAGTTGCTCCTGAAAAACATGAAATGATTTATTTCCCGCAGTGTAATATTGTTGCATTTGTTCAGCTACATCGCGATGAAGCATACCTTCGTAAGCAAGGCCATCTTGTTGAAGCGATTTTTTGAAAGTGTTATACACCTCATACAGCTGGCGCCAGATGTGAAGGAACCGCGACTTATTCACGGAATCCTTTTCGTCGAAAGACAACCAGAAATTTTGTAAAAATTCACGTTGTTCATCCGTAAGGAAATCAAAACCTGCATCAAGTTCTTTCTGATTACTCAGGTCTTTAAAAAGATGTTCAGCTTTGACGAGATATTTATCTGCTTCATCAAAATCGCGAAGCAGCATTTCGCCCCAAAAGTAAAACTGGTCAAACGATTCAGGCTGAAAAATTTTTTCGTTGTCGTTACTGTGCCGGATTACATCCTGATAAACAGAATACAACCGATGTATCAACTCCAGTTTATCAGGAACAATCACGTTAGAAAACCCACCGATAAAATCTTCAATCGTTAAAAGATTGGGTGCAAAGGCGGGTTTAGATAATAACGAACTCAGGTGTTTTCTGAAATACAACGCGGCCCTGCGATTAGGAAAAATCAAAGTCAGTGCATCCAGGTTACGATGGTAATCGCGATAAACATTTTCAGCAAGTTCAAGTAAAAAGGGTTTCATTACCATCGTTTCTTAATAAGCCGCTGTATTGTTGTGTCTGTTCACAACAACACAGATTAAAAACAACATTTAAAACAATCAATCAGTTTCCGTCGGCGTGATCTTACAAACATTATCCAAACCGATGTGCATCAAGGCATCGCCTGTATTTATGACCGGAATATTATTCAGCCCGATCACATAACCCGTTTCCGGTGCTTTAATCTGTTCCTTGAATTCACCGAACGGATCGGTTATTGTGCCAACCCATTCTCCCTTGTGAATCATCTGTCCACAGCGAACATTAGACTGAAACAATCCGGAATTTCGTGAACGTATCCATGTGCTGCTCCAAATAATTTTATTTTCCTGCTGTGGGTCCGGCGCCCAATCGATCATGTTCAGGTGTTTCATTAAACGCAACGTACCGGCTATGCCTTCTTCGATGGCTTCCTGGTCAAAACGCAATGATTCACCACCTTCGTACACAATAATGTTTTTTCCTTTTCGTGCAGCTTCCTTTCGCAGCGACTTCGGGCGAAAGGGTGAATCAATGGTAAAGGGTGCATGAAAAGCGTGGGCGAGTTCCTGATTTTTTTCATTGCTCAACACGGTGCGTATCTGCGGAAAGTTGGATTTCATCGCGCCTCCTGTATGAAAATCAACGCCAACATCTACAAAAGGAATAACTTCCCGCATCACATGGTAGGCCACCCTGCTGGCCAGTGAACCATTGCGGTTTCCCGGAAAAGAACGGTTGATGTCCTTACCATCGGGAACTTCACGGGAATAGTTGAGAAAGCCATACACGTTTACCACCGGCATACATATTGTAACCCCACGTTTTGGCTGATGTAATCCACTGTCGAGGAAACGACGCACGATCTCCATGCCGTTGATTTCATCGCCATGCATTCCAGCTGTTAAGGCGAGCACTGGTCCATCCTCCCAACCGCGTGAAACGTAAATCGGCGTATCGATCACTGTATGTGAAGGTAGCCGCGCAATGTCAATATCGATTTGCTTGAATTCTCCAGGGCGGATTTCCTGGCCCGCAATTTTGATTTCTCGCATAATACTTAGTTCGTGCTAAATACTGCAACTTATCAATACAGGCATCCTGGTATTCTTAACGCCACGCTGTTTGTGGCTATACATTAAGAAATTCAGCCTGCATAATACAGTAAATTTCAGGAAGCTATTTACGCATTAATTTTGTCTTTCTGGATTTTCTTCTTTAAAGCATGCTTCTCCAGGTATTTAAACACTTTGCCGGCAATATCCAATTTGGTGGCTCCCTCAATACCTTCCAGACCTGGAGATGAATTTACTTCTACGATCAGCGGACCCCTGGATGATGGTAACATATCGACGCCGGCGACACCCAATCCCATTTTTTTTGCTGCTGTAATGGCCGCATATTTCTCAGCACGCGTTAATTTCACAACTGTAGCCACACCACCGCGGTGCAAATTCGAACGAAATTCGCCATCGCGCATGGCTTGTCTGCGCATCGCTCCCACAACTTCACCATCCACAACGAAGGCACGGATATCGATACCTTTTGCCTCTTTAATAAATTCCTGCACAATGATACGCGCATGCAATCCATGAAACGCTTCGATAACCGATTGCGCTGCCTTTTTGTTTTCGGCGAGCACCACGCCCAGGCCCTGGGTTCCTTCAAGTAATTTAATTACAACGGGTGCGCCACCTACAGCTTCAACAATACCTTCCGTATCGCGGGAATAATCCATGAAAATCGTTTTGGGTAATCCCAATCCGGCGCGCGAAAGGATTTGCAAACTTCTGAGCTTATCGCGTGACCGGATGAGCGCCTGTGATTCAACCGCAGTAAAAACTTTCATCATTTCAAACTGACGTACAACGGCTGCACCATAAAAAGTTACCGAGGCGCCGATCCTTGGGATAATAGCGTCAAAATAATCGAGTCGCCTTCCCTGGTAAAGCACCACCGGGTTTTTCTTTTCGATGAACAGAACACATTTCATGTGATCAATGATTTCGACGCGGTGTCCACGTTCTTCGCCGGCAAGTTTCAACCGTTGTGTAGAGTACAACTTCGGGTTGCGCGAAAGTATAGCGATATTCATATGGTACCGGAGTTATCCGTTTTTTCGGTTGAGTGCTTTTTGTAACTGACGTTTTTCCTTATAGGAAAGATTTCTTTTGGTCACATCGATAAGGTAACGATCCCTGACAATTTTTCTCCCGAGAAGGATCGGAAATTTAAGTGATCCCCTGTTGCTAAGCGAAAACTCTGAGATTATATCTTCATTAAATATCCGAATGGAGGTCGTGATCACAAAACGGCGTTCCGTCTCACCAAACGAATTTTTAATATCCCTTTTTTCAAATTCATCCACGAAAAATTTCATGCCTGTAAACTCAGGATGCTCTTCATCTAATAGAATAAATTCAAGCTTGCCCTCAACTACCTGCGCGCTGTGACAATGTAGGCTACTGGTATAAGCACCTGTATCTATTTTTGCATGGATGTTGGATAACCCCATTTCGGGCAGATCAACACGATCGTAACGACCTAAAATCTTTTGCATGGGGATATTAACGCTAACACAATATAGCCGGAAACCACATCATTTTTGCAAAGCCATTGAATAAAAATAAACAGGAGCTTCAAAAAAAAACCAGCGCAATAAACGCTGGCCTTTTCTGATATAAAAATCAATTTTATCCTTTCACTTTAAAAGCAACGGAAGAGTTTTCCCATTTCAAAACGACCTGATCTTTTTCAATCGCAATGGTAAAAGTTTCTACAAAACTCGCCGGCTTACCTGCCTTCACATTTACACGGAGCGCATCATCACTCTCCTTGTATTTATAAGCTCCCCATTGTTTGTGTTCCTTGTTAAAAATAATCGTCCATTCATTTTCATTTGGAATGGTAAACAGGGCATACTTTCCGGCTGCCAAATCTTTTCCTTCGATTTTAACATCATTATCAAATTCGATGGTAGTTGCGTCATTGGCGCCTGTTCTCCATACTTCGCCAAATTTTTCATTTCCACCAATCATTGTTCTTCCGCGCGAAGAGGGGCGGCTGTAAACGATTTCAACATTTGTGTTACCGATTTTTCCTTTAACAGTTTCTTTTGGACTTGCAGGCTTTTTGTCCTGCGCGTTGGAATTTGTTAGGGTAAAAACACCAAGTAAGACACATAAGAATGTAATTCTAATCATAAATTTTAATGGTTTTGTTTGGTTTTGTTATACGTAAAAATGCCCCGAAAGTACGGGGCATTAACAACTAAATTGAAATTCTACCGAATCTAAATAAAAAACCAACATCTGCCTTATCGTTGTACACGAATGGCGGATTTTATTTCCCGAACGGATTTAATGCTGAAAGGGCTCGTTTACCGCCGCCCATTTTATTCATCGTCTTCATTAATTTTCGCATGTCGCTGAATTGTTTCAGCAACTGATTGACTTGCTGAATTGAGGTACCACTTCCAGTCGCAATCCTGGTTTTACGGCTACCATTGATTATATCCGGATTTTCACGTTCATCCAGTGTCATTGATCTGATAATGGCTTCAATTGGTTTGAATGAATTATCATCGATGTCCACATCCTTTATAGCTTTACCAACACCAGGAATCATTCCAAGCAAATCTTTCATATTTCCCATCTTCTTAACCTGTTCCAGCTGAGAAAGGAAATCATTAAAATCGAACTGATTCTTACGGATCTTTTTATTAAGACGTTTGGCCTCATCCTCATCAAATACCTGCTGCGCTTTTTCCACCAGGGAAACAACGTCACCCATACCCAGGATCCGACTCGCCATACGATCCGGATAAAACCGGTCAATGGCCTCCATCTTCTCTCCTGTACTAATAAACTTAATGGGTTTATCGACGACTCTGCGAATGGAGAGCGCTGCACCACCGCGGGTATCACCATCAAGTTTTGTAAGCACGACACCATTAAAATCAAGACGTTCATTGAAGGTTCTTGCTGTGTTAACGGCATCCTGGCCTGTCATGGAATCAACCACGAACAAAGTCTCCGAAGGATTAAGCGCTTGTTTTAATCGCGCAATTTCATCCATCATCTGTTCATCCACAGCAAGACGACCCGCTGTATCGACAATCACGACACGATGGTTATTTTTTCGCGCATGCTCTATAGCTGCTTTTGCGATCTTAACCGCGTCCTTATTTTCCGGTTCGGCATACACTTCTACACCTACTTGTTCACCAAGCACCTGTAACTGATTAATCGCCGCCGGCCGATAAATATCGCATGCTGCGAGCATCACAGAACGCCCCTGCTTCTTGATGTAGCTCGCTAATTTTCCAGAGAATGTTGTTTTACCTGAACCTTGTAAGCCTGCGATTAATATAATCGCGGGAGAACCCTCGATAAGGATGTCTTCGCTGGTACCACCCATTAACTGGGTAAGTTCATCGTTCGTTATCTTGACCAACAACTGCCCGGGAGAAATAGCGGTAAGTACATCCTGGCCCATGGCCTTTTCGCGAATATCATCTGTTACTTCTTTGGCTACTTTGTAGTTAACATCCGCATCAATCAGCGCTTTTCTGATTTCCTTAATGGTTGCCGCAACGTTGATTTCAGTGATCTTTCCCTGTCCTTTCAGACTTTGAAAGGCTTTATCGAGCTTATAACTTAAATTATCAAACATGATCCTGTATTAAAAATGACGTTCTTTCTGTTGACCATCAGACAATTAAAATGCCTGGCCCCATGCCGGGGGCGACAAAGTTAACGCACCCGCAGGCAAATGCAAAATGCAATTTTAGTGTATGAAACCCGAGAAAAAGGATTTTTAGATTCAATGTCGTTTACTTAAGCTTATTTGTTTTTTGCCTCACCTGCCATCTCCGAAGGAGAAGGTTGATGGAAACTTAAGTAAACGACATTGATTTAGATTTCTGTTTTAATCAAAGGTACGAGATCATACTGTGTTACATGCTTTACATAGTCATGAGCATGTTTCATAATCTCCTTACCTGGCAACACAAGACTGTTAAGCGTCAACGCATGTTTAACTGACACTTGTTCCAACTGAGCGTCGGTCAGTTCGTTTTTTCCAACGACAGCATACAGTGGCTTTTTGTGTTTTAAACACAATTGCGCAAGGCCATGAATTACTTTTCCTGAAAGCGTCTGGGAGTCAAGTTTACCTTCACCGGAAATCACCAGATCGCATTCCATAATCATGTTTTCGACATTCAGAAAATCGAGCATAAAGGTGGTACCGGATTTCAATTCACTGTTAAAGAAAAGTTTTATTCCACCAGCGACGCCCCCACCTGCGCCTGCACCCGGAAAGTTGATATCACAATGAAACTGATTGCGTGCGATACTGGCAAAAGATTGAAGCCCGTCATCAAGCAATTTGATGGTGTCTTCATCGCCGCCCTTTTGTGTCGCAAACTGCCATGCAGCACCTTGTACACCCCACAACGGATTATCGACATCACACAATGCGATTACCTTAACCTGTTTTAATAACGGGTTCATTCCGGTTACATCCAGCGAAGCAATATGAATCAGATTTGAACCGATGGGTTTAAGCTCCCGGTACGAAGCATCATAAAATCTTGCGCCCAGGGCATAAGCGATTCCGATACCAGCATCATTGGTTGCAGTACCTCCGATTCCCAGGACAATGGTTTGAACTCCTGAAGCTAACGCATGGCGAATCAGTTGTCCTGTACCAACGGTATGGGTATTGTCCGGGCTTCGTTCGTGATCTTTCAACAAGCTCAAGCCAGAGGCTGCGGCCATTTCTATGAATGCAATTTTTTGATCGTGTGAAATTCCGTACGATGCATCGATAATCCGCCCGAGTGGGTCCTGCACCTGCGTCGTTATTTTTTGCCCGCCACTATGCTGTGTTAATAATTCAAATGTTCCTTCTCCACCATCGGCCATAGGTACGATCGTTGGTATAAAATCCAAGCCTGATGCGACAAGCCCTTGATGAATGGCTTGCGCCGCCTCATTAGCTGTAAGCGATCCTTTGAATTTATCCGGGGCGATCAGTATCTTCATAAAAACTTCAGCGGAAAGGAATGTAGGGCACTACTTCTCCAGCGGGGAAAAAAGTTTTTTCAGCCTCCAGTTCAACAAAACCAGTTACGTGCTTCAGGTTTGCAAAATCACCTGAGCCTCCGCCAGGCTGTGGATATGCCTGCAGTTTTCCCCTTTCGTTTTTTACTTTTACCTGAAGGAAATTCGTCAGCGTTGGTGTAAACGAAAAATCGTCCGCCAACATCACGGATTCAAAATCGCTAGAGATACCGAGACTTTTCATTAGCCAGGGCTTTATGTACCTATAGAAACACATGTAGGTAGAAACCGGATTTCCAGGCAAAGCAAATGCAACCTTGCCGCTATCTGAAACGCCGAACCAAAATGGTTTGCCGGGTCGCTGACTAACGTGATGAAATACTTTCTTTATGCCAATCTTTCCCAACACCTGCGGAATAAAATCAAATTTTCCTTTTGACACCCCGCCGGAAAGAATTAGTACATCATTTTCATCGGCAAGTTTTTTAAGCCTCTCTTCCAATATGTTCTCTTCATCCGGTAAATGATAACGCTTCGCAGTCCATTGCATTTCACGCATGGCTGCCTCAATAGCATACACATTAGATCGCCTGATTTGGTGGGGCTCGGGAGTTGCTTCGACGGCGACCAATTCATCACCACTGGAAACGATCGCCGTAACCGGGAAGGAAAATACGTTTACTTCTGCTTTTCCTACAGATGCCAGTAAAGCGATCTCTGCAGGTGAGAGCAACGTTCCGGGTTCAAGTAAAATTTCTGATCGGGCGGCATCCTGCTTTTGTCTGTGAATATGCGTACCCGGATGCAGAACTTCCAGATTGATCGTCGCGTTGCCGTTTTGTACTGTGACGTCTTCGTATCGGATCACGGTATCAGTCCCTTTGGGTAACATCGACCCGGTCATTACTTCGAAACAATGCGTAATCTTATCGAGTTGGTTCTGCGGTTGCCCCGCAGCCTGAACTCCCTGTATGGGAAACAACGCCTGTCCTGATTTCCAGGCTTCGTAAGCGATGGCAATCCCATCCATCGCCACGCGGTCAAACGGTGGAAAATCACGGTCAGCCCTGACCTCTTCTGCCAAAACACGCCCCACGGCATTATGCACATCCACAGAAACGATACGCGCCTTGTATAAATGAGAAAAAATAATTCGTGAAGCTTCCTGAACACTAACCATGATCAATTATTATTAACTTTGATTGCACCAAGATACATGAGTAAAAAAGAATTCACACATGTTTCACCGGATGGGAAGCCCCAAATGGTAAACGTTGGCAATAAAAAGATCACTCTCCGTACGGCCAAGGCCGGAGCCATACTTATTCCAGGCGAAGCGATCATGAGCCAGATCACCGGAAATGAAATCATAACGAAAAAGGGACCGGTTTTTCACACGGCTATTATTGCAGGTGTGATGGCCGCCAAAAAAACCAGCGAATTAATTCCCTTTTGTCATCCATTGGGATTGGAAGATTGCCAGATTCGGATTCATACCGAAAATAATAAAATTGTAATTGAAGCTGAAGTTTCGGTTACTGCAAAAACCGGTGTTGAAATGGAGGCGCTCACCGCCGCCTCTGTCGCTGCACTTACGATATATGATATGTGCAAAGCGCTTTCTCATGATATCGTAATCAAAGAAATAAAACTGCTGGAGAAAACCGGTGGCAAAAAAGATTTCAAACGTACCTGATACATGACACTTCGACGAAGGCTCTACCTTACCCTGGAGCCAAATGAAAAAGGCGGAACACTCGAAAGGATTTTTGAGTTTTCTTTGATTACGATTATTGTATTAAACATCGTAGCCATCGTGCTCGACACTGAAGTTTCGCTTCGAAAGGAGTACAATCATTTTTTTGATGCTTTTGAAGTTTTTTCTCTCGTGTTTTTTTCTTTGGAATACGTTGCCAGGGTATATTCCATTGTAGAAAATCCAAAATTTAAACATCCGGTCAAAGGACGACTTCGTTATATGAAATCGCCAATGGCCATCATTGACCTGCTCGCGGTTCTCCCCTTCTATGTAAAATTCACATCCGTCAGTCTCACGTTCCTTCGTGTTTTCAGGCTGATGTCACTCTTTCGGGTCTTTAAAATCGCGCGTTACTTGCATGCTTTAAAAATTTTTAAACGCGTACTTCGTGACCGAAAAGAACAATTGGTGCTGAGCTTTATCTTCATTCTTTTTGTGCTGGTCATTATTTCTTTTGTGATGTTTTACGCCGAACACGATGCGCAACCAGAAAAATTCTCCAGCATTCCCGCAACGATGTGGTGGGGCATTGCAACACTCACCACGGTGGGTTATGGTGATATTGTTCCCATCACAACATTAGGAAGATTTCTGGGTGGTGTATTTGCCATTGCAGGCGTAGGTCTGCTCGCGTTACCAGCGGGTATTTTGTCCTCAGGTTTTTTTGAGATGTTGCATCAAAAACAAAGCAGTATATCAACGAAGTGCCCGCATTGCGGAAAAGAAATCCATGAGTAAAAAGTCATCAATCTGTGGATTAATTCTGAACGGCGGAAAAAGCTCACGTATGGGTCGCGATAAAGGGTTGATCTCGTATCATGGTAAACCGCAACGCGAACACCTCATGGCATTATTGTCATTGCATTGTGATGAAGTTTTTGTTTCATGTAAATCTGCAAACGATACACCAGCCCATCTGCATCCACTTCCCGATATTTTTGAAATTGAAAGTCCGTTGAATGGAATTTTAAGTGCATTCACTTTTAAATCGGATGTAGCCTGGCTTTCAATTCCCGTAGACATGCCGTTAATCACTTCGGATACGATCGCTTTTTTACTTAGACACAGGGATACTACGAAACTGGCCACATGCTTTTACGATTCCGATGGTAAAAAACCAGAACCACTTTTTACCCTTTGGGAACCAATAGCCGCAAAACCATTGCAGATTTTTTATGAACAGGGAAACATAAGCCCCAGACAATTTTTAATGACACACCCCATACAAATCATTCATGCACCTGATCGCGCTGTGCTTACCAATATCAATTCAAGAAAGTTTGAGGTTTGACGTTTGATGTGTGATGTTTATGGTTTGAAGTCTGAAGTTCAAAGTTCAGGTAAGGACACATTCGAAAGTTCAGGGTCCGAAGTTCAAGGTTACGATGCCATTATTTTTAGTTCTATTGCTGGGAAATAAAGCCAGACTCACGGCTCGTAGCTGATTCAGACGCTACACAAAGAATTTCGTGTAAGATTCTGTCAACTTAGGTAAGTTTTCCCAAGCCCTAAACTTCATTTCAATCGATTGAAAAGACTAACGATCGTTTACGGGTTCCTTACTTGTAAAAAATAAGCAATGTGCAAGCGCTTCTGCTACTGCCTGGCACGATCTTTTAGTGTAATGTTGCAGTATAAATTCGAAAGTTTAACACGTCAATTATGAAAACGCTGGCAAAAAATCACATTAACCCGATTCACCGGGATTTAATGATTGCATTAAGTCTTGGCTTCGCAGGCGCGGTAGGTATCGTTTCTGCAGTCGTAATGATTTTTGGATAATCATAAAAGGGCGTTCAATGAACGCCCTTTTTAATTTTTTTTTCGCTTACTGTTCTATTTCAACCACGCATCGCCATTTCAGGTCTTGCAGATACCCATTCCTCCCCATCTTCAAACACTTCTTTTTTCCAGATCGGCGCATTGGCCTTCAACGTATCAATAATAAACTGACAAGCTTCAAAAGAATCTTTTCGATGTGGCGTTGAAACCGCTACCACAACCGAAGTTTCGCCCGGACGCAGGGTTCCTATGCGATGACTCACAGCCCATCCCAATAGGGGCCAACGATGTGAAGCCTCATCAATAATCTTACGTATCTCTGCTACCGCCATGGTTTCATAAGCTTCGTACTCCAGCCACAAAACCGTTTTTCCGTGCGCATTATTCCGAACGGTACCAACAAAAACATTCACAGCTCCGGCACCAAGGCTCGAAGCTGTATCGATGACTTTCTGTATGTCAATGGTCTTCTCCGTTAATTTAATCATAGCTTGAAAGTTGGTTGACAAAATGTGTAGGCAGAATGAAGGTACTGGGTTTAGATTTCAAATACAATGGAAATTCTTTAAGAGTAACCTTCTTAAAATCAGCCGCCGCTTACGGGTGGAATTAAAGCAATCTCATCAACTTCCTGTAGCTCGGTCGTATCTTCTGCATATTGGTTGTTAACAGCAATTAACAATGACTTAAGACCAATCAACGCCGGATATTTTTCCTGTAATGATTTTCGAAGTTCTGCAACCGTTTGTCCTTCAAACTCAATTGTTTTTTCCCGTCCTCCAAGAATATCCCGCGTGATTCCGAACGCCTTTACCGTATATTTCATATCGCCTTTTAAAAACAATATTAACAACCGGTGAACTGTATTTCCTATATTTAAGCTGAAAGAATTAACATTGGTGCTTTACGATAATCATAACCGCCCACTGAATTACGTCAGGCTTGCCGTCACGGATCGTTGCAACCTCCGTTGTTTTTATTGTATGCCGGAAGAGGGCATCAAATATTTACCAAAAAAAGAAGTGTTGACGTTTGAAGAAATAGAACGGCTCATCACATTACTGGCTTCAATGGGTGTGACGAAAGTGCGGCTGACCGGAGGGGAACCTTTTGTGAGGAACGACTTAATGAAACTCATCGAACGTATCCTTTCGATTAACGGAATAACAAATCTTCACCTGACCACCAACGGCATTCTTACTGCACCCTATATTCCTGCACTAAAACAGCTTGGCATTAGTTCAGTAAATCTCAGCCTCGATACATTGGATAAACAACGATTTATTGATATTACCCGACGCGATGAATTTGATGCAACATGGAAAACGCTGCAGTCGTTGCTGGAACATGAAATCCCTGTAAAGATAAATACGGTGGTAATGGATGATAAAAACATTGAAGACATCGTTCCATTGGTTGAATTGACCCGGAGTGAAAACATTGCCATCCGATTTATCGAAGAAATGCCCTTTAATGGAACAGGTTTACATGCACAACAACTTCGGTGGACTCATAAAAAAATTATCGCCTACATCGAACAACATGTACCCCGGTTGATCAAACTTCCTGACCCCCCATTTTCTACTTCGTACAACTATAAAGTAGAGGGCTATCAAGGTACGCTTGGTGTTATTGCAGCTTATAGTAGAACATTTTGTGGAACGTGTAATCGCATCAGGGTAACCGCACAAGGTCATTTAAAAACGTGTCTATACGATGAAGGTGTTCTCGACATCAAATCAATGATGCGTAATAACCATGACGATGAAGCGATAAAAGAAAAACTATTGCATGCTTTCCATCATCGTGCGAAAGATGGATTCGAAGCGGAAGGACGTAACCTGAAACCAATTCATGAATCCATGTCGGCAATTGGGGGATGATGTTATTAAAAAACATTAACCGGTACACGTAGCATGGAGTTCCACCTTTGGATATTGGTACTGGCTTTCTTTCTCATTGCGTTGGTATATGCCTCGGTAGGATTCGGCGGTGGATCAAGTTACCTCGCGCTTCTCGCCCAACCATTTTTTTTACTTACGCCGGATGCCATAAGACCACTTGCACTAATGTGTAATATCGTGGTGGTAACGGGAGGTTGCATTTTATTTCTGAAGGAAGACAAGATCCGCTGGAAAGAGGTTTGGCCATTCCTTGTTTCAAGTGTACCCTTCGCCTATCTCGGGGGACGAATCAAATTACAGGCTGATACTTTTTTTATTTTACTTGGATTCGTATTGATCATCGCTGCTGTTACGTTGTGGTTTCAACCTCAAAAAAATAAATCCGAATTACAGCTTGATAAAACCGCTTTTGGTCTGGTTAGCGGGGGTGGTATTGGCTTTCTATCAGGTTTGGTAAGCATCGGTGGCGGAATTTTTTTGTCACCTATGCTTCACATCGTTCATTGGGGAGAAGCCCGCAGAATCTCGGCATTGGCGAGCCTTTTCATTTTAGTAAATAGCATAAGCGGATTAGCCGGACAGTTTCGGGCCGGAATACCAGAACTTAATTATAAATTATTACTACCCTTACTGGCCGCCGTATTTGTTGGTGGTCAACTTGGCTCCCGCCTCGGCGCCAAAACGTTTAATCCAATGCACATTAAACGAATCACTGCAGTACTGATTTTTTTCGCAGCATGGAACATTTTAAAGCGGTATATGTGATTCAACTCCGGGGATTTAGGGAAATCGATCTAACTTTATCTTGATCGAAAGTTACATTTCGTTGCTTCGAGCGCTTACATTAAAACGATTTCCCTGGAATCTGCCTGAAGCGGCGTATTTTATTAAACAAACCTTCCTATTTTGCAACTGCTAAAGTGCCAGGCGCTGTATCATCGCAGCATTGCCATAGCGTAAAGAATTAAACTATGAGAAAAATAAATTTCACAGCAGATGTATTGCCCCATGCAATCGCCATTGCTGTTTTCCTGGTCGTTACGATATTCTTTTTCAAACCTGTTTTTCTTGAAAACAAAAAGATTCATCAGGATGATATTCAACAATGGGAAGGCTCTTCTAAAGCCCTGCGTGATTTCCGGGACGAAACGGGTGAAGAAGGTTTATGGGTTCCTTCCATGTTTAGCGGTATGCCGGCCTATCTCGTTAATGTACAATGGGGTAACCAGGTTGTCAGCTATCTGAAAACCGTTATGGCGTTTTGGATGCCACATCCCATCGGAAATATTTTCCTTGCATTTGTTTCATATTACATTTTGTTACTCGCCTTTGGAGTCCGGCCTTACCTCGCCATAGCTGGAGCCATCGCTTTCGGACTTTCTTCCTATATGATTATAGGACTAAGTGCCGGCCATAATGGAAGGATTGGTGCAATTGCACTCATGCCACTAGTCATGGCTGGAATACACCTTGTCTTTACAGGAAAAAAATTTCTGGGATTCGGTGTCACCACTGCAGGCTTCGCGCTTCACCTGCGCGAGAACCACCTTCAAATTACATATTATCTCGCCATTATCGTAATGATCTATGGTCTGGTTCAGCTTATCACGTATTATAAAAATAAAGAACTTAGTCAATGGGCTAAAAATGTAGGTCTGTTAATACCAGCGGTAATCATTGCGATCGGTTCATTCATCGGACCGCTATGGGGCGTAACGGAATACAGTGCCTATTCCACCCGTGGTAAGTCTGAATTAACCACAGCGAACAATCCCGAAGCAACAAACGAAAGTGGGATGAGTAAACAATATGCATTTGAATTCAGCTATGGTATTCTTGAACCCATGACCTTACTGATTCCACAATTCTACGGAGGTGCAACCAGTAATTTTCTTGTCCAGAATGAAGATAGTGAAACTTTCAAAGCACTTGCCAATGCCCGCGATAAAGAACTTGTTAATCAACTTGCAAATTACACGTCCGCATACTGGGGACCACAACGTATGTCTGCACCGTATTATGCAGGGGCTATCATTGTGTTTTTATTTGCCTTAGGTGTCGCTTTCGCGGATAAAAAAGTGCGTTGGTGGCTGGTCTCGCTTACCGTGCTTGGTATTGTTTTAAGTTGGGGAAAATCTTTTGAAGCCTTTAATTATTTTCTGTTCGATTACCTTCCTGGCTACAATAAATTCAGGTCTGTTACTTTTGCCCTGGTGATTGCGTTATTCGCAATGCCGCTACTCGGGTTTATCGGACTGGAGAATGTCATGACATCTGGTCTCAATAAGGCAGGTAAAAAGAAGTTATTGATAGTGCTTGGTTTAACTGGTGGGCTTTGTCTCTTGAGTCTGGTGTTTTCCGGCATGTTAAGTTTCATGCGTGACATTGAAAGTCAGCTCCCCTCTTGGTTTGTTGGTGCACTTGCCGAAGATCGACAGAATTTATTAACCAGCGATGCCATTCGTTCGCTCATGTTTATCATTGCCGCCTTTGTTGTTATCTACTTTGAAGTTTACAAGAAGCTGGCACCGGTATTCTTTTATGTATTTATCATTTTCATGATCACAATTGACCTTTCAGTTGTGGATAAGCGTTACCTGTCGCAAGAACAGTTCCAACGCAAACGCGGTAGCATGGCGTTTGTAAAAACAGAAGCGGATGAAGAAATTTTAAAAGACAAAAGTTATTACCGTGTATTCACTTTGGGTAACTCGTTAAGCGATACCTGGAACGAAGCACAGACATCCTATTTTCATAACTCTATTGGTGGATACCATGGTGCCAAGCTGAACCGCTACCAGGATTTGTTAGACTCTTGCCTTTACAGGGAGACAGCAGAATTTATCCAAGATGCGCAATCCGGCAATATTAATTTTCCAGCGTATGGCATCCTGAATATGCTGAACACCAAATACATTAAATTTGGTACTGCACGCAATGCGGTGATGCAGAATACAGCAGCCAATGGCAATGCCTGGTTTGTCGACGAAGTTATAACCGCAAAGTCGGCTACAGAAGAACTCAAACACGTTTGTAATATCAACACGGCAACTACTGCGGTCGTTGATGTATCCAGGTTTACAGTTCCCAACATTTCGGCAGATAGCCTATCCGATATCCGGATCGTTGAACACAAGCCCAATTACCTAAAATATGAAGCCGATGCAAATTCCAATGGACTGGTTGTATTTTCGGAAATCTATTATGAGAAAGGGTGGCGCGCTTTTATTGACAGCAAAGAAACACCCATTCTGCGCGCTAATTACGTCTTACGCGCTTTACCTGTGCCGCAGGGAAAACACATTATTGAATTCAAGTTTGAACCCAAAGCCTACTTCACCGGCAACGCAATAACAACTGCTTCGTCATGGCTGATGTTACTGGTGTTATTGGGAAGCATCGGCCTGAGCTTGAGAAAAAGGTCCGAAGTTTGAGGTTTGAGGTTTGAGGTTGAAGACGATAAACTTTGAACCTTGAAAATCCTGCCAATCCATTGGCTTTTTTGATTGTTTTCTAAGGCCTCACTCCTTCCTCTATCCAAGGCTCTCCAAGGGAGAACGACATAGGAATCAAGAAACGCAATGGATGTATGGATTGTAATCAGCTTCGAAAACTTATCAACTTTCGAAAAAGTCAACCTCAAACCGCTAACCTCAAACAATTGGCACAAGTGCATCGTTATCGAAACCCAACTTTGAACTTTGAACTTTGAACTTTGAACTTTGAACCTTGAACCTTGAACCTTGAACTTTGAACCTTGAACTAAAACATGAACCACAGATCCTTTGCCAGTGATAATTACTCCGGTGTTCATCCGGAGGTTATGGAAGCGCTGATATCAGCCAATCAGGGTCATGCTCCTTCGTATGGTGCGGATGAATTTACGCAGAAGGCAAAAGAAAAATTCAAGGCAATTTTCGGAAAAGACACCGCTATTTTTTTTGTGTACAACGGAACAGGTGCCAACGTACTTGGACTTAGTACGATCACACAATCGTTCAACGCTATTTTATGTTCGGAGTTGGCCCACATCAATGTAGATGAATCTACAGCACCGGAGAAATTTACTGGTTGCAAGATCATGACTGTGCCCCAAAGCTCCGGTAAGATAACAGCAGAGCAGGTGAATGAAAGAATTCAACGTGTCGATGATCAACATCATCCTCAGCTGAAGGTGATTTCAATTTCACAAACTACGGAATATGCAACCGTTTATTCTGTTGAAGAGATTAAAGCCATCGCTGCTGTTGCCAAACAACATGGCCTCTATCTTCACATGGATGGTGCCCGAATTGCCAATGCGGCAGCAGGTCTAAAAAAACACCTGCGTGAAATTACCGTCGATGCTGGCGTGGATGTACTTTCCTTTGGTGGAACCAAAAACGGGATGATGTTTGGTGAAGCGGTACTGTTCTTCAATCCTCATTTAGCAAGACATGTAAAATTTATTCGCAAGCAGGAAATGCAGCTTCATTCAAAGATGCGCTTCATCGGCGCACAGTTCGATGCCTTGCTTAGTAATGATTTGTGGTATAGAAATGCGACACATGCCAACGCGATGGGCGAAATGCTGAAACAGGAAATTGTTCAAATTCCGGGCGTAACAATTACCCACCCTGTTGATGCGAATGGTGTATTTGCCATTCTGCCAAAACAGGTTACAGAACAATTACAACAACAGTTTCCGTTTTATGTCTGGAATGAAAAACGAGGAGAAGTAAGATTAATGTGCTCGTTTGATACAACACCGGAAGACATACGTTCATTTGGAAGCGCCTTACGAAACTTAATGCAGCCCGGGCAAATTAGCGCTTAAGAAATTTATAGGTCCCCCTGAACTTGTCTCCTTCATCTTTAATAGCCACAAGATAATAGCCGGCAGCCAAGTCTTTAACCCAGATGCGGACCTCATCTTCATCAACGATTTCCGTTTCTATTGGAATTTCGTTGCCGATAATATTATGAAGCGACAGTGTGAAAGCACCGGAAGAGAAACCATTCACTTTAACATGAACAAAATCAACGGCCGGGTTTGGAAAAATCTGAACAGCCTTGACTTCGCCTTGTTCAGGGACACCAGCATAACGGTCCCCTGTTTGCGCATAGCTTGCGAAACCGAGGGTAAAGAAAAGTATGAAGCTGGTAAAAAATCGCATTGTTTTCTTTGTATTCATACGACAACTTTCGCACCAAAGTTTTCCTCCAGGAAAAATTTATTGAAAGCCGTTTGAATTTAGATGCCAGAAACGTGTAAAAAGTTGAAAAAGGCTCAAAAAATTTTAGTTGACATGAGCAAAATGAGTTTAACGGAATACGAAGAGGAAAATGCTGCATGAGGATTCTAAATTAACGTACACCTTTACGAGATGGTCCTCCCGTACGCCCCATAGCTGTATTTGCAAGCCGAGATATAGCAAGAAATCACACTAACGAGTGATTTTGACTTAAGGATGAGTGATAATGTTTGGCGACGAAGTATTAGTGCTTTAATTGGCGAAAAGCGGCGGGGAGATAGGCAATCAGATCTGAAGCAATTAAACTTTCCTGACCTGTTTCCACAACCGCGAGATCTCCCGCAGATCCGTGGAGGTAAACTCCCAAAATTGCAGCATCCAAAGGTGAATATTGTTGTGCCAGAAAACCAGTCAAGATGCCGGTTAACACATCCCCAGTCCCTCCGGTAGCCATACCTGGATTGCCGGTAGAATTGAAGAATACTTTGCCTTCCGGCGAAACGATGGAAGTAAACGCACCTTTAACAATGATAACACTTTGCAACTCGGCGGCTAATCGTTTTTGTTTCTCCAATCGTTCGAAATCATTTCTCCATTTTCCGGTCAGGCGTTCAAACTCCTTAGGATGAGGTGTAAGGATACTCCCCGGCGGGATCAAATGAAGCAATTCGCGATTAGCAGCGAGTATGTTGAGTGCATCGGCATCAAGCACCACGGGTCTGCGAAAAGCTGACAATACACCAGCAAGCACTTTAGCTGTTTCCGGTTGTTGACCTAAACCAGGACCAATACCAATGGCGCTGTAAGAAGTGGTATCTGCGATTGAGCTTATAAATTTTTCTGCAGCATCCATCGAAACCATTGCTTCTGGTATAGACGTCTGAAGTGTAGTGTAGCCACAGCGTGGTGCATGGATGGTAAGAAGCCCCGCACCGGTTCGCAACACAGCACGGCCCGATAATACCGCAGCACCGATCTTTCCTTCGCTTCCTGCGATCATTAATGCATGGCCAAAAGTACCTTTATGATCAAACCTGGACCGATGTTTTATAAGTTTACGAACACTTCTTCGATTGATTAAAAAGTTTGAAGTCTGCGCTTCCTTGATAAACGTTTTGTTTAATCCAATATCAACCAGCGTCCACTCACCGACATACTTGCCATACTGAGGAAAGAAAAAAGCCAGCTTCGGAAGGTGAAACGATACAGTATATTTAGCTTCAACAACAGATCCTTCCGAATGTTTATCCGCCATTAAGCCTGACGGGATGTCGACAGAAACGCATATGACTTTCGTCTGATTGATAGACCGTACGATATCAGCATACAAACCCTCAAGCGGACGCGACAACCCTGATCCGAAGAGTGCATCAATTAAAATATCGCGGTCATTAAAAATTTCAGGATCAGTTTCTAAAGCAACTTCACTATAGGTTACGCCAGCTTCCGTGAGGTAGCGTAAATTAAGTTTAAAATTTTCGGATTCAGATACCGATCCCTTGACAATCCAGACCTTTACCGGGTATCCCCAGTCTTTAAGCATGCGTGCAATCCCCAAGCCGTCGCCGCCGTTGTTTCCCGTTCCGCATACGATACCAATTTTATGAAGGGCATTGAAATGTTCTGTAAACCAAAGGGTAAAAGCACGACAAGCTCGTTCCATCAACTCGATTGATGAGATCTCTTGTTGCTCAATGGTGAACTTGTCAAGTGCTTTAATTTGGCTGGTGTCTAGAATCCGAATCATAAACTTGTGCTATCACTCGCTGAAATTATAATTTTCTTTCGACAAGGAGATATCCGGAAAGGAATAAAATCAAATACCAGTAAACCAACTGGAATTAATGGAAGATAAATCGCGTCAGGCATAGCAGCTCACCATATAAAAGATCTTCTTATATTGAAGGCTAATTTTTTTAATCGTATGATAACAAGAAGGACCTTCATTCAACAGGTAGGCTTGCTTACCTCTGCTACCATTTTATCCCCTGCTTTTTTAGTAAAAGAAAAATTCAAACTGGGTTTACAACTTTATTCCATCAGGGATGCCATAGAAAGTAATTTAAAAGACACCCTACAGAAAGTAGCATCTTTTGGATACGAAGAGGTTGAGATCTACGGATATTCAAATCGGAAATATTATGGATTGGAACCAAAGGTATTCAAACAACTTTTAGACGATAACAACCTCACCACATCAAGTGGACATTATGATTTGAACAAATTCATGCTGGAAGGAACCACCGACGATGATCTCAAGGGGTATGTTGACGAGTGTATTGAAGGTGCCCATGTGTTGCAACAGAAATACATCGTATGGCCATGGCTGGATCCTGCTTCGCGATCAATTGATAAATTTAAAATCGTTGCCGAAAAACTAAATCGTATTGGCGAACAATTAAGAAAAGCTGACTTGCTGGCGGGATATCACAATCATGATTTTGAATTCATTGATCACAATGGCCAAAATGGTTACGACATCATCTTAAATGAAACAGATCCCGATACGGTGAAAATGCAAATGGATTTGTATTGGCTATCACATTCCTCGAAACTTTCGCCACATGACTATTTCGTTAAATATCCCGGACGTTTCGCTTCCCTTCATCTAAAGGATATGAACAAGAAGAACCGCGATCTGCACGAAGTTATGGGTGATGGCAGTATCGATTTCAAACCGATCTTAAAGGATGTAAAACTTGCCGGCGTAAAACACCTTTTTGTTGAACAGGGCAATAACTATACACCGGATGCCATGCAGAACGTTGCCAAAAGTGCAAAGTATGTGCGCGAAAATTTATTGAAATAATCTTTTATATAGAAGAAGACATGAAGAACGAAAGTCTTCTTCTTTTTAAATATCATTATCGGTCCAATTCTCCGATATTCAAATCGATTGAACCCACAATCGCGATAAGGTCTGCTACCAGAATGCCTTTTGACATTTCCTGTAAAACAGAAAGATTGGCAAAGCTGCACGAACGGCATTTGCAGCGGAACGGAACATCACTTCTTCCATCCGCACGAAAGAAAAATCCAAGCTCTCCTTTCGGAATTTCTGCCCTGACATAAAGGTCTTGCGCCTTTGGTCTGATCTTTTTTGGAACCAGGGCTTGTGGATCAAAGTCACGGGTGCGTTTGTATTCCCCTGTAAGTTTACCAAGACATTGTTCAATGATCTTCAGCGACTCATGGATTTCAACGTACCGGACATACGTCCGATCCCAGCAGTCACCTACATCGCCCATTTTTCCTTCACCGATAGGAATATCAAAATCCAGTTCCGGATACACGGAGTAATTATCTACCCTGCGCAAATCATATCGCAATCCAGAGGCACGAAGCATAGGGCCTGTTACACCACAATTGATCGCCAGGTCGAGCGGTAATACACCTACTTTTGCTGTCCGATCAATAAAAATAGTATTCTCGATAAGCAGTTGTTCCAGCTCGACTAATTTCGGTTTTATGTAGTGTACAAACTCACGGCAACGATCTTCAAATCCGACAGGAAGATCATAATACAATCCACCGATCCAGATGTAGTTGTATAGCAACCTTGATCCTGATGCCCATTCGAGTAGTCGTAAAATATGCTCGCGATCGCGCATAATCCAGAAGAACGGCGTAAAGGCACCGATGTCCATACCGTACGTTCCGATAGCGATAAAGTGGGAGGCGATCCTGTTAAGTTCGGCCACGAGTACGCGAATGTATTCCACACGCTTCGGAATCTGCGATTCAATTCCCAGCATTCGTTCCACACCCATGGCATACGCGTGCTCACTATTCATGGACGCAACATAATCCAGTCTGTCAACGAAGGGAATTACCTGGTTATACGGCAGATTCTCCGCATGTTTTTCAAAGCAACGGTGCAGGTACCCGATATGCGGGATAACCTCCTGGATAATCTCGCCATCCATCAACGCTTCCAGGCGGAGTACACCGTGTGTGGAAGGGTGCTGAGGACCCAGGTTGATGATCATCTCCTCCGACCGTAATTGTTCCGCCTTGAGCTTGTTTGGCTCTGAGCGAAGAAGATTACCAGGTTCGTGTTTGTATTGAACAGCCATACGCGATTGCCAGTTTTATGTCTTCAGTTAGTCTGCCGACATGCACCGATTAATAATCAAGTTTAATATTTCGATAATACGCCTGTTGTTTATAGTCTTTCCGTAACGGATGTCCCTCCCAATCTGCTGGCATTAAGATACGGCGCAAGTCGGGATGGTTATTGAAGTGAACACCAAACATGTCAAAAATCTCGCGTTCATGCCAGTCTGCACTCCGCCATATTCCGGATACCGATTCAACCTTTGCTTCGTCTCTCGGAACCGTAACCTTTAACATCAGATGCAAATCAAAAGGTATTGAATACAGATTGTAGGCAACCTCCATCGTTCCCGTTTGCGGTCCGTTGTCAATACCTGTAACACACGACAACATGTCGAAGTAAACTTCAGGATTTTTATAAAGCGCATTGCACACTGCCAGCAGGTCGACAGCTTTTATCCGAATGGCCTTTGGGAACGCAAGCTCATCCGTTTCCGGTTCGCCGTGTACGCTGGCTTCTTTAACGATCTTTACGATGATATCAAACATGTGGTACAGGTTCTGTTTTGCTCAGCAGATTTTCAATGGCTTTCGGGGCCATCAACGTTTCGTTTCTGATTTTTTCCTGGAGTTTCAAAAAGCCGCCAATCAAGGCTTCGGGTCTCGGCGGACATCCCGGTACATACACGTCAACAGGAACAATACGATCAACACCTTTCACAACGTGATAACCATGTTGCCAGTAAGGACCACCGCAATTCGAGCATGAACCCATAGAGATTACATACCGGGGTTCGGCCATCTGTTCGTACAAACGCTTGATACGGTCTGCCATTTTAAAAGTTACTGTACCGGCCACGATCATAACGTCAGCTTGTCGGGGAGAAGCACGGGGCGCCATACCAAAGCGATCCATATCATATACCGTTGTTCCTGTACTCATGAATTCAATTGCACAACAGGCAATACCAAATGTCATCGGAAACATTGAAGATAGCCTCGCCCAGTTAAGCAAGTCATCGAGTCGTGTTACGATAGCACCACCATTTTCAAACCGTTGGTCAAGTAGTCCTTTCATGTGATAAGGTATGTTAGTCAGGCTGTTGTGTTCGTTCGTATTTTTTATTCAGCTTCGCATACAATGATTTAGGAACAGGTGAATCGATTTGGGTCGGTTTAGGATTTGGCTTTACCCAATCGAGAAATCCGTTTACCCAGGCATAAGCCAATCCGAGGGCCAAGATCACGATAAACACCAACATCTCCAGCATGGAAAACCATCCCCACACGCCATTGGTTTCGTCGATCAACGCTTTGTTCGCAAAAACAGTTGACCACGGGAAGAGAAATACAATCTCCACTTCAAAAAGTAAAAAGATAAGTGCAACGACATAAAACCGGATATTAAACTGCGTGTAGGCTGAACTAATGGGCTCTTCGCCACTTTCATACGTTGAAAGTTTTTCGGGATTAGGCCGGTGCGGGCGAATCAGACGGGAAACCAGCAGGGTAACCAAAATAAAAACGATGCCGGCGACTATGTACAATAATACTTCACCAAAAGAAGAAAGGTATCCCTGTTCCATACCGGGCAAAGATAGAGAATGTAAGGGAGTATGTAGCCTTCGCAGGGGTTAATTCGCTTCTGTTTGTGCAATCGTTAACTGAAGTTGGTTTGAGGTTCCAGGTTTGATGTTTGAGGGTTTGACACGGTCCCATTAACTTTCACGATGAACTTTGAACCGGCGACTTCAGGTTTTACAAAAAGAAAATAAATTATCAAAAACCATTAACGGTTTTCGGTTTTAACCGTTGATATTTGCGGTGTTTTTAGGTGATGGAGTTAAAAAATAAGCAGCGGTTTTCATTAAGTAGTTTCTTTTTCCTTTCGGGAATTTGTTTTTCTTCCTGGGCGTCGCGCATTCCTACCATAAAAACCAATTTTGATCTTAATGAGGCAGAATTGGGTACCATTCTTTTAGCAATGCCAATTAGTTCCCTTATAGGACTACCGGTTTCAGGTTGGCTTGTTTCCCGGTTCGACAGTCGCGTACCACTTGCGTTTGGTTTTGTATTCCTGGCTTTGTCCCTGGCGATGATCGGGTTTTCTAATTCTGTTTTCATCCTGGTGGCTGCCATCTGCATTTTTTCTTTCAGTCTCAGAATGCTGAACATTTCCATGAACACCCAGGCAATCACGCTCCAAAAACAATTCGCAAGAAAAATCAACGGTTCCTTTCACGGTTTATGGAGTACGGGAGGAATTCTTGGTGTTGGCATTTCTACGTTGTTTGTCTGGCTGAATGTTTCCATGGGTATTCACCTGCTCATCATCACAGTTGTTACCGTAATTAGCACCGTGCTCGCGTATCCTTTTTTAATCCAAAACGACCGCTCTCCTTCCGGTAACAAGCTTCAATTAGGAAAACCAGATCCTTACATTGTTTACCTTGGACTGCTTGTATTCTTTGCTGCGATTTGTGAGGGTGGTATGTTCGACTGGAGCGGGATCTATTTCAAAGACGTAGTAGGGGAAGAAATTTTTACAGTCGGTTATTTGTTGTTCATGATCTTTATGGCACTCTCGCGGTTTGCATCAGATTACATTATGGAAAAAATCGGTATGCCGAAAACTTACTTTATCAGTGCCGTACTGATTTTTTTTGGAATCGGATTAGCCGTTGTCTTTCCAACTTTCTGGCCAACGCTAATTGGATTTTGTTTTGTGGGATTTGGTTCCGCTTCAATCATTCCGATGACATTCCTGCTGGCGGGGTCGTCGCGAAAATATTCTCCGGGTATGGCGATTTCAATTATAGCTACATACAGCATCGCCGGCATGTTGATTGGGCCACCCATGATTGGCTATCTAGCCCATGCGTTTAACCTGCGCATGTCATTTATCGCTTTCGGTATTTCCGGACTGATGCTGATTCCGATTTCGCAGATGTTCTTTCGTTATCAGCGGACGCTGAAGTAAGAAACTACGTTGCTAGCCAACACGCTTTGCTTTATATCCTTCCTTCTGTAAAATCTGAACAATCTTATCACGGTGATCACCCTGAATAATTACTTCACCATCTTTTACAGAACCGCCCACCCCGCATTTGGATTTTAATAATTTACCAAGTGTTTCCAGATCATTGTTACTGCCAATAAATCCAGTGACCAGTGTTACCTGCTTGCCTGCACGCAAACTCTTATCTAAGGCAACTTTAAGATTTTGCTGCTGTGGCGGAAGGGTGACCGCTTCTTCATTTTGCTGATAGCTATAATCAAAAGACGACTCAGTTGAGTACACCACGCCATCCCGTTTTTTCCAATCGTTCTTCTTGCTCATGGTTACAAAATCAGATACAAAGTTATGATTAATAATACAGCGTTTACAATACCAAGATTAAAACGAAATTCAACCTGGCTTTTTAATACAACGGATAAGATCGCTCCGATCAGCAGGATAAACGGAAAAATAACGAAGGATTTATATGCTGTTTTTAATGGCGCACGTTGTGATGTGCCCTCCTTCTCAACATACATGACGGTGCCATAAATCACTGTTGATTCAATGATAACGTTGTCACCCTCCCAAAGTTGAATTTTACTAAAATCGTATACACGAAAATGGCGGTCTTCGTTTGTATAGACTTCGAAATAACGGAATGCATTGCGTACACTCTTAACCGTTACTATTGCTGTAATTTTTTCCTTTGTCGCTGTATAAGGCAACACATAGTCCACAAAAAACAGAACCGTAACAAAAAGCGCCACATAATTAACCCACTTCAAGTATTCAAGTGAGGCATTCATCATGTCGAGTGTCTTATTTGTATTAGACCGATAGCCCGGGGGTTTCGGCCTGTACCGGGGATCACGGTGGGTACGTTGTTGCGGAACAGTAGGTTGATAATTAAAGACACCCCGCAAGTCGTAAGCACTCCGTTTTGCAGGATCACTCAATACATCGTAAGCTTCAACTATTTCTTTGAAGTGTACTTCAGCTTGAGGATCCGGGTTTTTATCAGGGTGATATTT
>DASPIZ010000141.1:0-23135 GCA_035628875.1 Ohtaekwangia sp.
AACAGAGGTAAACAAATATTTACACATGATGAAAGACCGCGTTCATTCGCTGGATAAATTCATTAAGGACATCACCGACTACTCACGCAATAACAGGCTGGAAATCACGCACGAAAAAGTTAAGCTCATTGACCTCGCACAGGAAGTATGGGAAAGCCTTAAATTCACTCCCGAGGCGCAACCGATTTCCTTTGAAGTAAACATTGATGATGCTGTCGTTGTGGAGTCCGACAAAAACCGACTGAAGGTGATCATGAGCAATCTTATTTCCAATGCCATTCGCTACCATGATGAACGAAAACCAAATCAATTCATCCGGCTTGAGGTAGAAGTACGTGATCGAAACTTTTACCTCAAAGTAGAAGACAACGGACAAGGCATTGCCTCCGAATACCAAAACCGCATTTTCGATATGTTCTACAGGGCGAACGAAAAATCAAAAGGCTCTGGACTAGGGCTTTACATTGTCAAAGAAGCACTTGCCAAGTTATCTGGCACCATCCACCTTGAATCCGCTCCCGGTATCGGAACTACCTTTACCGTTAAACTACCCAACCGCTAGGAATCAGTTCATTAAAGTTTATGGATGATAGCCCGAAAGTGAATTTATATTTTCGGCAACTGCGTTGGGTTATTATCTTTGCCGCCTATGGCCATTCAAGAAGACAACCTTTTTAAAAATGTGATTTCCCATGCCAAGGAGTATGGGTTTGTTTTTCCTTCAAGTGAAATTTATGATGGATTAAGCGCAGTATACGACTATGGTCAAAATGGCGCCGAGTTAAAAAATAACATTAAGGAGTATTGGTGGAAATTCATGACACTCCTCCACGATAATATTGTTGGTATTGACGCAGCGATCTTTATGCATCCTACCACCTGGAAAGCTTCTGGTCACGTCGATGCATTCAACGATCCGATGATCGACAACAAAGATTCGAAAAAACGTTATCGCGCTGATGTGCTGATCGAAGATGCTATTAGCAAGATGGAAGAGAAGATAACGAAAGAAGCCGACAAGGCAGCCAAACGCTTCGGCGATTCATTCGATCGTGAAATGTTCCTGAGTACTAATCCGCGTGTGCTTGAGTATCAAAAGAAAATTGACGATACCAACGCAAGGTTAAAAGACGCGATGGGCTCGGGCAACATGGCAGCAATGAAGCAACTGATTGAAGATCTCGAAATAGCAGATCCAATATCGGGCACAAAGAACTGGACCGAAGTTCGCCAGTTCAACCTGATGTTTTCTACGGAGATCGGCTCGCTGGCGGAAGATGCCAGCAAAATTTATCTTCGTCCGGAAACAGCACAGGGTATTTTTGTAAACTTTCTCAATGTGCAGAAAACCGGTCGCATGAAAATTCCCTTCGGGATAGCACAGATCGGTAAGGCTTTCAGAAATGAGATCGTAGCCCGCCAGTTTATTTTCCGCATGCGTGAGTTCGAACAGATGGAAATGCAGTTCTTCATTAAACCTGGGGAAGAAATGAAGTGGTATGAATTCTGGAAAGAAAAAAGAATGAAATGGCATAAAGCACTGGGTTTAGGTGAAGACAACTATCGCTTCCACGATCACCTTAACCTGGCACATTATGCGAATGCAGCGTGTGATATCCAATTCAATTTTCCAATCGGATTTAAGGAATTGGAAGGCATCCATTCACGCACTGATTTTGACCTGAAGAATCACGAAAAATACTCAGGTAAGAAGCTGCAATATTTTGATCCTGAATCAAACCAAAGTTACATCCCTTATGTGGTCGAAACGTCTATCGGACTAGACCGTTGTTTCCTGGCCGTTTTATCCAAATCTTACCATGAAGAAAAGCTTGAAGATGGCAGTGAACGTGTGGTTCTTCGTATACCTCCACCGTTGGCACCCCACAAAGTCGCGATTCTTCCGCTCATGAAAAAAGATGGGCTGCCGGAAAAAGCAGAAACTGTAATGAATGAATTGAAATACGACTTGCGCTGTTTCTACGAAGAAAAAGATGCCATCGGTAAACGTTACAGAAGGCAGGATGCCATCGGCACACCCTACTGTATTACAATAGATCATCAAACGCTTGAAGATGATACCGTAACGATACGTGACCGAGATACCATGAAACAGGAACGCGTACGCATTGCAGACGTGAAATCGAAACTTATCGATGCATGCTCGATTAATAACATTCTGCGTAAAATTTAATCCATGGTAGCCATTCTGTGTATCGTCGGAGTGGCTATCTGTTTATTATATCATTATAATTCCGAAATAAGGGAGGGATTCGACCGAAAGGCTGCGCCAATTAAGAGCAAGATACTTCCGGTCCCCCGGCGTGTTCATGAAATCCTGGAAAAGTATTTCAGCTATTATCAGAAACTCAGCCCTGAAAATAAAAACCGGTTTGCGCGCAAGGTTGTTAAATTTCTATACACTAAACGTTTCATTCCCCGTAACGTTGATGAAGTCACCATAGAAGCAAAAGTATTAATCGCCGCCTCGGCCGTTCAGCTAACGTTTGGACTACCCGATGTTTACCTGCAACACTTTACTAAAATTCTGGTCTATCCGAATGATTATTACTCTTCCATTACAAAACGTTACCATAAAGGTGAAGTTAATCCGTTGTTCGGAATAATCGTGCTGTCATGGCAAAGCTTCATAGATGGATATATTTATCCAACCGATTCATTCAACCTCGGACTTCATGAAATGGCACATGCCCTGCGCCTGGAAAATATCATCCGAAATGAAGAATATGCTTTCTTTGATGAAGATCTGATGGAAAAATTTGATGCGTATGCAAAAAAGGTGTGCGACCGCATGGCGCATGAAGAAGTTACTTTTTTTCGTCCCTATGCCTGTACAAATGTGCATGAGTTCTTTAGCGTAGCAGTGGAGAATTTTTTTGAACGCTCCAGGGAATTCAGTGACCAGTTACCTGAGTTGTACAACATCTTAAAAACGTTGTTAAACCAGGATCCGGTTTTAACAACAACACAAGGCGAAATATAAATCAACGTTGTATTAGCGCTGGCCGCGCTCATGGCTTCTATATGTCGCTCCATCGACGCTTTTATTCAATGCGATTTTCCCTGTCCTGTTAAGGACACGATACTTTCATTATCATTGTAAAAATTTTTCAACCATGAATTGGGAACACCTGCTTTCGGCATCGCGACAAGGTCAAAAAACTACGTTAGCAACAGTCTCATCGCGCAGTGCTTTTGAGCAGGATTTTGATCGCATCATCTTTTCGCACCCTTTCCGAAAACTTCAGGACAAGACACAGGTGCACCCGTTACCTGAACATGACTTCGTACATACACGTCTTACCCATAGTCTGGAAGTATCGAGTGTAGGACGTTCTCTCGGCCGAAAAGTAGGTGACGTTATCGTGCAGCGACATCCGGAACTGGAGAAAAACTTCTCCTTATATGACTTCGGCGCCATTACTGCTGCAGCATCGCTTACACATGACCTTGGTAATCCGCCCTTCGGCCACGCAGGCGAAGACGCACTGGGGGATTTTTTTTCAGAAACAACATACGGAAGATCTTTTGAAAGCCAGGTGACACCAGGGGAATGGGGCGACCTCACTTCGTTTGAAGGAAACGCACAAGGATTCCGCATTATCAACAGCAATGTTTATGGTTTAAAACTTACCCTTGCAACACTCGGTGCTTTCACCAAGTATCCTTGTGCTATTGATATTAATCCGCGCGACAAATCAAGAAAGAGTCAAAAGAAATACGGGTTTTATCAATCCGAAAAAAAATCATTTCAACAGATCGCGGAAGCGCTGAGCTTACATAAGATTACAACGCAGGCCTGGTGCCGGCATCCCCTTGCCTTTTTGGTGGAAGCCGCTGACGATATTTGTTACAGCATCATTGATCTTGAAGATGGATGTCGTCTCGGACTGATCACATTTAATGATACAGTTGACTTACTTTCCCATATCCTCAAGGATGATTTCAAACCGGAAAAACTACGTGAAATGAGGGGGCAAAATGAAAAGATCGGTGTACTCCGTGCATTAACGATCAACAAGCTTGTAGATGAGTGCACCAAGGTTTTCCTTGAGCACGAAAGCAAGATCCTGGCGGGTAGTTTTGACCAGGCTTTAACAGATCTTTGTGATTCCAAAGATGTACTCAGCCAGATCAGCAAAACCTCCGTCGAGTTAATTTATCGTGCACGACATGTGGTAGAAATCGAGGCCTCAGGACACGAAGTATTACCCGGGTTACTCCATGAGTTCATTCAGGCTGGTGAGCTTTTGATCCAAACCAGAAACGCGGTGAAGCAGACCGTTCCGCGAAAGTATCAGAACATCGCCTTGCTATTTCCCATTGAGACTCGGATAGCGATTGAAAAAGCAGGAGCTACCTACGAAATGCTGCGTCTCGTGCTGGATTTTATTTCAGGGTTAACGGATAAACATGCGCTGTCTCTATATCGCAAAATCAAGGGCATTTCCCTTTAACGCAAAGATAATAATTCTCCCGCTTTATGCTGGTGTAATATTTCCGCACAGCCGAGGTTAATCCGCTTCTGCTGAACCTTGAAACTTTCTAAAATTCATTAGCTTTGGCGACGAAAAACTATCACCGCGCTATCTTTTATGTGGAATAAAGTCGCCCAATTCATCATTCGCTTTCGTTTACCGCTGATCGGCGCTATTGGGCTGGTAACCTTGATTATGGGCTATTATGCCACGAAGGTCGAAATGAGTTACGACTTTGCACGAACTGTACCGGTAGATGATCCTGACATGGTGACTTTGACCAAATTCCGGGAACAATTTGGTGAAGACGGGAACATTATTGCAGTAGGCTTAAAGGACAGTGCAATCTATACACTGAAGAATTTTGAAGCGTATCGCAGATTAACCAATACGGTACGCGGCTTCAATGGTGTAAATGAAGTAATTTCAATTCCTGCCCTTAAAATGATCTTGAAAGACACGGCAGAATCCAGATTTTACCTTGCTCCCATTTTTCCGGATAAAATAGAAAATCAGCAACACCTCGACAGCCTGTTGGTTCTTGTGCAGGGCCAGCACATTTACATGGATCAGTTGGTTAACGCCTCCAATGGCGCCACCATGATGTTGATCTCTGTTCAAAAAGACGTGATGAACTCATCAAAACGTGAACCGCTCATTGACGGATTACGTGAGGCTGGAAAAAAGTTTGAAGAGGAGACAGGCATTTCTTTACGGTATGCCGGATTACCATTCATACGAACCATCGTTGCCAATTCTGTAAAAAAAGAAATGCAGATTTTTCTGTATGCTTCTGTACTTATCACAGGAATTATCATGTTCATTTTCTTCAGGTCTTTACGGGCAGTGATATTCTCAATGATCATTATTGGAATTGTGGTGATCTGGACGTTAGGAACACTTTCGCTTTTTGGATTCAAAATCACGTTGCTTAGCGGATTGATTCCACCTGTTATTGTAACCCTGGGTATCACGAATGCCATTTACCTGTTGAATAAATACCACCTGGAGTTTACAAAATCAAAAGATAAAATGAAAGCCATTAGCGTGGTGGTTCAGAAAATGGGACTCGCCACGTTTCTCACCAACCTTACCGTAGCGATTGGTTTCCTTACTTTACTCGCCACCGATATATTGATCCTGCGTGAGTTTGGAATTGTGGCCGGTATCAATATTATGGTGTTGTTCTTTGTCAGCCTTGTGATGATCCCTGGCATTTTTTCATGGTTGCCAACACCTTCTGAAAAACATTTACGCCACCTCAATTTCAGAATCATGGGTGAATTCCTGAAGATGATTGATCTTCTTGTTCACCGTCAGCGCAGCATGATCTACATCGGTTCCATCGCCCTGGCTGTTGTGTCGCTGATTGGCATTCTACAATTAAAATCCGTCTCCTTTATGGTAGACGATGTTCCGGAAGACAGCCAGGTAAAAAAAGATCTTGATTTCTTTGAAGCAAACTTCAGTGGCATCATGCCGTTGGAAGTAGTGGTAGAATTCAAAACAAAGCGAAGACGTCCGATCCTGGATGTTGCAAATCTTAAAAAGATAGAAACTTTTGAAAACTTTCTGGACTCAATCCCGATGGTTTCCAAGCCAGTTTCTGTCTTAAGTTTTATCAAAGCATCCAAACAGGCTTTTTATAATAATAATCCTGACCGATACACGCTTCCCACTAAAAGCGAAGGCGCCTTCATCATGCGATACATGAAAGGGCAAACCGACAATAGCGGACTTTTCAAATCATTTGTTGATTCGACTTTTACCAAAATGCGCATCTCCAGCCAGATCGCTGACATTGGTTCTACGCGCATGGATTCACTCGTCCATCACGCAATCGAACCACGCATGAAAGAGATATTTACTTCCACGAAGAGGGATTCAATTAAAACCTCGGTAACCGGATCGACAAAAATATTCATCAAAGGAAATAAGTTTCTGGTCGCGAATCTCCAGGAGAGTTTACTCCTGGCTTTTTTACTGATTACACTCTCGATGGCGATTCTTTTCTCAAGTGTACGCATGATCATCATTTCACTCATTCCAAACCTGCTGGCCCTGATGATTACCGCAGGACTTATGGGCTATTTTGATATCCCGCTAAAGGCAAGTACGGCGTTGATCTTCAGTATTACATTTGGTATCTCTGTTGATAACTCGATTCGCTTCCTGGCAAAATACAGACAGGAAATTTTATCGAATAATTTTTTCATACCAGTCGCTGTAAGTGAAAGTATTCTTGAAACCGGTAAAAGCATTATGTACACATCGATTGTTCTATTTGCCGGCTTCATCATATTTACATTCTCTGATTTTGGTGGTACCATAGCCCTTGGGTTGCTTACGTCTATCACTCTCGTTATTTCCATGTTCACCAACTTAATTTTACTTCCTGCACTCATCATGACGTTCGATAAGCCCAAACGTAAAAAAGGCGATTACCAACTCATCGATGATTTTGATGCTTCCTTTTATGGTGAAAGCGAAGATGAAGAAATTGATCTGAACAAAATCACGATTCACAACCGCCACTCTGCAGCTGAGTAAGTCAGTTCAAGGTTTAAAGTTCATAGTTCAAGGTTAGGACATCACGCCAACCTTAAACCATGAACCATCAACCTCAAACCTTTAACCTTTACATGCTTCGGAATTCGTAATTAAGAAATATCTTTGATTTGAGAGCCTTAAAGTTTTAAGTAACCCGTTAGTAAATGAAAAAGGAACAAATAAATGCCTTGTTTAAGAAATTCGAAGATGCTCGTTACATCTATGAAAGCATAGAGTGCTGGAGCGCAAGGGAACTGCAACAAATTTTGGGATACGCTAAATGGGAAAATTTTTTAAAAGTAATTAATAAAGCAAAAACAGCTTGTGTGAGAAGTGGTATTGAAATGAAAAACCATTTTCCTGACATCAGGAAAATGGTACCGCTGGGAAGTGGTTCTGAAAGAGAAATACTAGACATTGCACTAACAAGATACGCTTGCTATCTAGTAGCACAAAATGGCGACCCTGCCAAAGTAGAAGTGGCTTTTGCCCAAACTTATTTCGCTGTACAAACCCGTAAACAAGAGATTATTGAAAAACGTCTGTTGGACCTGGCGAGAATTGCCGCACGTGAAAAACTTTCTAAATCAGAGAAAAAGCTTTCCGGGATAATTTATGAGCGAGGCGTTGACGAGAAGGGTTTCGCAATCATTAGAAGCAAGGGTGACACTGCATTATTTGGTGGTTTCAGCACTGGAGACATGAAACGCATTCTTAAAATTCCGGATAGTAAACCGCTAGCTGATTTTTTACCTACTCTCACTATTAAGGCAAAAGATTTTGCCACTGAACTTACCAGTCATAATGTCGTTGAAAAAGATTTAAAAGGCGAATATCACATTTCAAAAGAGCATATCGATAACAATCTTGCAGTAAGAAAAATGTTAAATGAGCGGGGTGTAAAGCCGGAAGCATTGCCTCCCGCCGAGGATATAGGAAAATTAAAACGAAAATTGAGCACCGATGAAAAGAACGTATTAAAAGGAGTAAAGAAAGTACCAAAAAGAAAAAATAATAACTAGCAGGACTTAAGTTCTTCTTCTAATTCTCGTGGTTTGTTGAGTTGCGCCTCTCGTTGGCATGAGCAGAATTGCTTTCAAAAAAAATCGAAGTAAGAATTAATATGCAACTAGTCATGATTCGCCTCTCGAAAATTATTTACACCTAACAATAAGGCTCGAATCTGGCACACCATCCGCGTCAAGACGTTTTAACCTTTACATGCTTCGGAATTCGTAATTAAGAAATATCTTTGCGGTCTTATTAAATCACAGAAGCAAGCTTTTAGATCATGGCTGGGAAGTATACAGAATACAAAGAGGTGAATTTTGCCAGAATTGCGGATGAAATCCTTGAGTTTTGGAAAAAAGAGAAGGTTTTTGAACAATCGGTTAACAACCGCGAGGGAGCGCCGGTATTTACATTCTATGAAGGACCACCATCCGCAAACGGAACACCCGGCATTCACCATGTGATGGGCCGCACGGTTAAAGATATCTTTTGCCGTTATAAAACACTCCAGGGCTTTCAGGTTAAACGAAAAGGCGGCTGGGATACCCATGGGCTTCCTGTCGAACTTCAAGTTGAAAAACAACTCGGCATTACCAAAGATGATATTGGCAAAAAAATCTCCATTAAAGAATACAATCAGAAATGCCGTGAAACAGTGATGATGTATAAGGATCAATGGGATGACCTTACCCGTAAAATGGGCTACTGGGTTGATCTCGAAAATCCATACATCACCTACGAAAGAGAATACATTGAATCCTTATGGTGGGCGTTAAAAAAACTTTACGACCGCAAGCTACTCTATAAAGGGTACACGATTCAACCCTATTCACCCGGTGCCGGTACAGGACTTAGCTCACACGAGTTGAATTTACCAGGATGTTATAAAGATGTAAAAGACACTTCCATCGTTGCGCAATTCAAGGTAAAAAAAGATAATACATCATCTTTTCTTTTTGATAAACCAACGGGCGATGTTTATATCCTTGCCTGGACGACTACACCATGGACACTGCCTTCAAACACCGCCCTGGCTGTAGGCGAAAAAATCGCATACCTTCAGGTTAATACCTTCAACCCATATACACATCAACCCGTTAGCGTTATCCTTGCCAAGGCACTTTTCGGTAAATATTTTTCAGAAAAGAATAAAGACTTAAAACTTGATGGATACAAAGCGGGTGACAAAACAATCCCCTTTGAGATCGTGCAGGAATTCACCGGCAAGCAAATGGTCGGTATACGGTACGAACAACTCATGCCCTATGTGCTGCCACTTACTGATGCCGACAAGGCGTTCCAGGTAGTCGCCGGTGATTTCGTTACGACCGAGGATGGTACAGGCGTTGTACATACCTCACCTACGTTTGGTGCCGACGATTTCAGGGTAGCTAAACAAAATGGCATTCCAGCATTAACCGTTCTGGACGAAGCCGGCAATGAAATGCCTACCGTCGATAAAAAAGGTAAATTCATTTCGCAGGTAGGCGTGAAGTTGCAGGAAGGCGTAACCAGATATGGTATTAAAACACACAAGTCATTGGGCGCCGACGATTTTTATGTGAAGAATTATACCGGTGAAGATGAAGCGCATGCGGACTATAAAACGACGGATGTAATCATCTCCATTATCCTTAAAGAAGAAAACAAGGCGTTTAAAGTAGAGAAATACGAACACACTTACCCGCATTGCTGGCGTACAGATAAACCTGTTTTGTATTATCCGCTTGACTCGTGGTTTATCAAAACCACCGCGTTGAAAGACCGGATGGTGGAGCTAAACAAAACAATCAACTGGAAACCGGAGTCTACGGGCTCGGGTCGATTCGGAAACTGGCTGGAAAATCTTGTGGATTGGAATCTATCACGGTCGCGCTACTGGGGAACACCGCTACCGATCTGGAGAACCACAGATGGCAAAGAAGAAATCTGCATTGGTTCACTGGGTGAACTTAAAAAAGAAGTTGAAAAATCAGTTAAGGCTGGTTTTATGAAAGCTGAACTCCCCGAAGATTTCGACTTACACCGCCCGTATGTTGATGACGTTATATTGGTTAGTGAGTCTGGTAAAGAAATGTTTCGCGAGCCCGACCTGATCGATGTGTGGTTTGATTCCGGTGCTATGCCTTTTGCACAATGGCATTACCCTTTTGAAAATAACGATACTTTCAACGCAAATCATCCTGCCGATTTTATTGCCGAAGGCGTTGATCAGACACGTGGGTGGTTTTTTACACTTCATGCAATATCCACCATGACGTTTGATAACGTCGCATTCAAAAACGTGATCTCAAACGGATTGGTACTCGATAAAAACGGCAATAAAATGTCCAAGCGATTGGGCAACGTAGTTAATCCGTTTGAAACATTATCAAAATTCGGCCCTGATGTAGTGCGGTGGTATATGATTGAAAATGCACCACCATGGGACAACCTGAAATTTGATTTTGAAGGCATTACCGAAGTGCAACGCCGTTTCTTCGGCACACTCCAAAACACGTATTCGTTCTTTGCATTGTATGCCAACATTGATGGCTTTGTAAAGGATGAAATGAACAATGTTCCTTTTGAAAAGCTTACGCATTTGGATCGTTGGATCATTTCAAAACTTCAATCACTGGTCACTGAAGTAACAACAGCGTACGAAGAATACGAACCAACACGCGCCGCGCGTGCCATTCAGGATTTTGTAAACGACCATCTCTCCAATTGGTATGTTCGCCTGAATAGAAAGCGCTTCTGGTCTACAAAGGTCAATGCAGATAAGGATGACAAGAAAGCCGCATATGAAACATTGTATGAATGTCTAATGGTTACGGCGCAACTCATGGCGCCGATCGCACCTTTCTTTAGTGAATGGTTATATAAAAACCTGACAGAACAATTACGGGAAGCTGCAATCAAAAATAACACACCTTTAAAACATACCTCCATCCACTTAACCGCGCTAACAAAAGCTGAAACTAACCGCATGGATCCGGAACTCGAGAAGTCCATGGAGTATGCACAAAAAATCTGCTCGCTCGTTCACTCAATTCGCAAGCACGCGAAGGTAAAAGTACGTACACCACTGCAACGAATTCTTTTACCTGTGATCGAAGCAGCATTTGCAAAAAGAATTAAAACCGTAGAAGAAATCATCCTTGCCGAAGTAAATGTGAAAGCGATAGAATATATCGACGATACATCCGGTGTGTTGGTGAAAAAGGTAAAACCGAACTTCGCCAAGCTGGGCAAGCAATATGGACCTAAACTGAAAGAAGTTTCAGCTGTTATCGCAGGTTTCTCAAAAGAAGAAATTAACACCATAGAAAAACAGGGTACGCTTACTAAAGCAGGATACGATCTAGTACTGGAAGATGTATTAATTTCATCTGAGGATATCCCCGGCTGGTCAGTTGCTTCAGAAGGCGGAATAACGGTTGCCCTGGACGTTACCATCACAGAAGCACTAAAGAAAGAAGGAATTGCCCGTGACTTTGTTAACCGGGTACAAAACCTTCGTAAGGATATGGGATTAGAAGTACTGGACAAAATTGGAATTGAAGTGGAGCGCGATGGCGAAATGGTTACCGCTGCGCTCACCGAATTCAAAGATTACATCAGTACGGAGACACAAGCCCTTACATTCGACTTAAAAGACACGGTTGCAGAAGCCACTGAAGTTGACATGGATGAGTTCATCCTGAAAGTAAAGATCAGTGTAAAGAAATAATTGCATCATTTTTAATATTATTACGGTAGGTAATGAAAGTTTACAGGTATTTTATTCTTGCACTGGTTGTGATCATTCTCGATCAGGTTTCGAAACTTTTAGTGCATGAGTTCATGGAGCTTCATGAGGAGATCACCGTGATTGGAAATGAATCGTATGGGTTTAAGCTGCATTACCTGCTTAACCCGGGAATGGCTTTCGGTATCCGATGGAATAATGAATTCGGGAAACTTGCCCTCACCGTGTTTCGCATTATTGCCATGTTCGGCATCGGATATTATCTCTGGAAGATGGCAAAAAAAGAAGCAAAATCAGGCTTCCTGTGGTGTATGGCGCTCATCCTGGGGGGTGCAGTGGGAAACGTGATCGACAGTACGTTCTATGGCGTATTGCTCAACAATCATCCGCATGATTCACCCACACCCTGGTTCCACGGGCAGGTGATTGACATGCTGTATTTTCCCTTGTTTGATTTTACATTACCCTATTGGGTACCGTTAAAGGGCGGAGAATTTTTCACTTTTTTTAGCCCGGTGTTTAACATTGCCGATTCATCTATTTTCATTGGCGTCGTTATTATTCTTATTTTTCAAAAGCGTTTCTTTGGTGAACACCTGGATGAATCTAAACCCGAAGACGTTGCTCTGCCAGACAATCCAATATCAACCGAAAAAGATCCCACAATGCCCGACTCATCAAAGGATTAATCAATAAATTGAAGCGCCCTGATCATTAACCTAACCTGAACGCTCATGATGCAAGAACTCAACAATTTCCTGGCTACCATCGACAGTTATATTGGAGGCGCAAACTGGTTTGCCTACTTTCTGCTGGGAACCGGATTATTTTTCACCCTCTACCTGAAGTTCCCGCAGATTCGCTTTTTCAAACACGCCATCCGTATTGTACGCGGCAAATACGATAAGACTACCGATGTTGGCGACGCTTCCCATTTCCAGGCCCTTGCAACAGCGCTTTCCGGAACTGTTGGAACAGGAAATATTGCAGGTGTTGCGCTGGCCATTCACCTGGGCGGACCGGCTGCATTGTTCTGGATGCTGATGACAGCATTTCTCGGTATGACAACAAAATTTGTTGAAGTAACCCTCTCCCATAAATACAGGGAAAAAGATAACAAAGGGCATATCGCGGGTGGACCAATGTATTACATGAAGAATGCCATGAATGCCAGGTGGCTCGCCGTAATTTTTGCCATCGCCACTGTCCTTTCATCTTTTGGAACCGGAAACCTCCCGCAAATCAATAGTATCGCCAACGCGATGTATACTTCTTTCAACCTGAATCACATCATCACAGGCGGTGTGCTTACGGCGTTATTGGGCTTTATTATCATCGGTGGAATAAAACGAATTGCGCAGGTTTCAGAAAAGCTGGTTCCTTTTATGGCAATCACTTATTTCATTGGCTCACTGTTGATCATCTTTTTTAACATCGAAAATTTAATCCCTTCCATTCGTTCCATTGGTGCTGACATTTTCTCGGGAACAGCAGCTACCGGTGGATTTCTCGGAGCTACCTTTTCATTTGCCTTCAACCGCGGTGTCGCGCGTGGTTTATTTTCCAATGAGGCTGGCCAAGGTTCAGCACCGATTGCGCACGCTGCCGCTAAAGCACACGAACCTGTTTCTGAGGGTATGGTTGCAATTCTTGAACCTTTTATTGATACCATCATCATTTGTATGCTCACCGGACTCGTGGTGTTGTCTTCAGGTGCCTGGATGGACAAAATACAGAATGATTTTCAAGACACCGACCTGTACGTTCTTGCAGAACGCTACGATGACAAATCGGAAGCTGATCGTATGAAACTTTCCAACCACATGACGGAAAAGGAAACACTTCCTTTGTTCACCGGCGACCTTAATATTCAAAACGGAAAAATTACAAACACCGTTACGATAATTCATTCGCGTTCGCAGGCGGAAGATGTCTTTATTGAAAAAGACAAAGAACCATTTACTGGAACCTTGAAAATTATGAATGGGCGATTAATCCGTACCCAAGGTGATGGAAATATAAAATTCAGTGGCAAATCATTACTCGCCAGTGCGCCTTTAACCATTGAAGCATTTAAACGCGGGCCACTCGGAGATTATGGCGAGTATATCGTGACAATAGGATTACTTCTTTTTGCATTTTCAACAGCTATCTCGTGGTCGTATTATGGAGACCGCGCCATCACTTATCTGTTTGGCGCAGGGGCTGTCAAATATTATCACTTCGTATATGTAGCCGGATTTTTTGTGGCTTCTTTCACAGACACAACCATCATCTGGACTTTATCCGGCATTACGATCGCGTTGATGACTATTCCTAACCTTGTGGGGATTTTATGGTTACATAAAGACATGAAGAAAACACTCAACGATTATTGGGTTTCATTCCGCAATGATCGTCCTGACGATAAACACGGCCATCGACGGGATTGAGGTTTGAGGTTCGAGATTTCGAAAACTGATGTGTTTATCGCCTCCCCCTTGATACCGTCATCCTGATGCGTCGGTGCAACGCACAGACATGCAGAAGGATCCCCCGATCAGGAAAAAAAATGATTCGTAAGAAAAACCATGGTAACGCATGAGTGTCGGATAACACGTACGTTATTGACCAAACAAGCTCAAAGCTCAAAACTGTTTCCGTGTGTTGTGGATCACCAATACGTTTAGCTTTCCTAAAACCCCTGACCACTTAAGGGAATCATCGCGACTAACAACGAGGTGTGGTCAGAATCGAAACAACTTGAAGCTTGTAGCCTATAGCCTGAAGCTGATCGCAAAACGTAAGTTACGGATCAAACAAACGCGCAGCTCGAAACTCACAGCTCGCAGCTTTTCATGAATCTCCGGAACAGAAAAACGCGTACGAACTATGAACCTTTGAATTTTTTTCCTTTGCGGAAATTCTTTTTATTCTCGGCAAGCTTCTTCTTCGCCACTTTCTTTCCGGCCATTTTTTTATACGGCGTCTTTTTAGCAATCTTCTTCTTCTCCGCTTCACGCTTATCATGAAATGCGCCTTTAAAATCCGGATCCTCTCTTCTTCGTTGCAGATCAATTTCACGTTTCATTTTTTGAGACTCATCAAATGAAGTTTTTTCCATCGCCACATCTGCAGGTATTTCCCTTACGGGGATTTTTTCACGAATAAGCTTCTCAATTTTTTCGATGTGATAGGTCTCAGCAGTAGTTACAAATGTAATGGCTTTTCCTTCCTGAAACGCTCTTCCTGTTCGGCCAATGCGATGAACATAATCTTCATAGAGCAGCGGAACATCAAAGTTAATTACGTGCGAAACTTTAATGACATCAATTCCACGCGCCGTCACGTCGGTCGAAACAAGGATCCGCACCTTTCCCTCCTTAAACTCATCAACGGCATTGATGCGTGAGTTTTGCCCTTTATTGGAATGTATTACCCGCACAGTACCAAAGTCTTTCCGATCGAGATAATTGAAGACATTATTTGCGACGTCTTTGGTACGCGTAAAAATCATCACACGATTAAAAATTTCCCGGTCGCGAAGCAGGTACTCAAGAAAATTGATTTTAGTTTTCATGTTAGGCACATGATATAACACCTGCTCTACTTGTTTCGCAGGTGTAGCCTGTGGCGTAACTTCAACCTTCACAGGGAACTCAAGAAACTCGGCAGAAAGTTTTTCCACCTTTTCAGGGAATGTGGCTGAAAACAACATATTTTGTCTTTTACCCGGAAGCACTTCGAGTATTTTACGGATCTGTGGCATAAAGCCCATGTCCATCATTCGGTCCGCTTCATCCAACACGAGCATCTTAACCTGCTTCACTGGAAAATTGCCTTTGAGGTATAATTCCATCAGGCGCCCAGGCGTCGTCACAATAATGTCGACACCTTGTTCAATCATTTCAACCTGAGTTTTTGGTCCCACACCACCATACAGCGCAATGATTCTCAAATCCGTGTATTTCGCAAACGCTTTGGCATGAGCTGCAAGTTGCAGCGTAAGCTCCTTTGTCGGCGCGAGTATAATCGCCCGGGGCATATTGCCCTGTGCATGCTTTACCTTCATTAACAGGGGTAGCATATAGGCGGCAGTTTTACCCGTTCCTGTCTGTGCTATTCCGATTACTTCCTGACCACCCAGAATTAAGGGGATACATTTTTGTTGTATTCCCGTCGGGGTTTCAAAACCGAGGTCAGCCACAGCGTTAAGCAATTGGCGGTTCAGATTAAATTCTTCGAAAGATGTAATGGCAGACACGATTTGATTTTAATTTTACGGGCAATGAAAACGCTAATTGTAAACGCAAATATAGTCAACGAAGGTAAGGTGTTTCAGGGTGATGTCTTGATCCAAGATGAATACATTGAGCAGGTTGGCCAAAATCTTTCTTCCAATCAGGTAAATCGAACCATCGATGCGCGGGGACAATTCCTGCTTCCGGGTGTGATTGATGACCAGGTACACTTCCGGGAACCCGGATTAACACATAAAGCCACGATCTATTCCGAAGCAAAAGCGGCTGTTGCGGGAGGGGTAACGAGTTTTATGGAAATGCCCAATACAAACCCACCGGTTTTTACACAAGCACTGCTGGAACAGAAATATGAAATTGCCGCCCGTACTTCCCTGGCAAATTATTCCTTTTATATCGGCGCTTCTAACGACAACCTCGATGAGGTAATGAAAACCGACCTGACACAGGTTTGCGGGTTAAAGATATTTATGGGCTCCTCTACAGGAAATTTGCTCGTGGATAATGCTGAAATGCTCCAGGCATTCTTCTCGCGGTTTCCTGGATTAATTGCTACACACTGCGAAGATGAGGCTACCATTCGTGCCAACATGGAAACGTATAAAGAAAAATGGGGAGACGATGTCCCGATAGCATGTCATCCACTGATCCGAAGCGCCGAAGCGTGTTACAAATCTTCATCATTCGCTGTTGGGCTTGCCAAACAGTATGGCACACGACTTCATGTGTTGCACATATCTACCGCTAAAGAGACCCAGCTTTTCGAAAACAATACGCCACTGGAGATGAAAAAAATCACGGCCGAAGCATGTGTTCATCACCTCTGGTTTAATGATAAAGATTACGGGCGCTTGGGTACCCTTATCAAGTGGAATCCAGCGGTAAAAACAACAGCAGATCAGCATGAAGTATTGAATGCCCTGATAGACGGAAGAATCGATGTGATTGCGACCGATCACGCACCTCACACGCTTCAGGAAAAAGAAAATAGCTATTTCAAGGCACCGTCCGGAGGCCCGTTAATTCAACATAGCCTGGTCGCAATGCTTGAACTGCTCAGGGAGAAGAAAATATCCCTTGAAATGGTGGTTCAGAAAATGGCCCACAACCCTGCGGTTCTCTTTAATATCGAAAAGCGCGGATTTATCCGCGAAGGATATTTTGCTGACTTGGTATTGGTCGATATTAATTCTCCCTGGAGGGTGGAGAAATCCAATATTCTGGCGCAGTGTGGCTGGTCGCCTTTCGATGGTGAGACCTTTCATAGCCGTGTTACGCATACCTTTGTTTCCGGGCACCTTGCCTATGCACTTGGCGCCTTTAATGAATCAACAAAGGGCAAAAGATTGAATTTTACCGTTAAATGAATGTATCTTCACTCTTGGAAATTCAACAGGGCTGTCTAAATTTGCAGTCCTTAAATGGTGGATGTAGCTCAGTTGGTTAGAGCATCAGATTGTGATTCTGAGGGTCGCGGGTTCGAGTCCCGTCTTTCACCCGGTTAAACAAACCCTATGCTGGTCAGCCTTCATAGGGCTTTTTTTTGCTTCTATTCAGTCCGTTAATCTTCGATATCACGAACCAAAGTCATTTAGTCAAACCCCGCTAAGGAGGAAGGGTGAGCCGTGAAAAGATCAAATTAACTAACCGTAATCAGAACGGTTAATCCCATGTTAATAACTAAACGGATTTAAGAAATAATAGTCATACATACCCGCTGTCAATTCCATGCTGCTGCAAAATAAAACCAACAGGGCTGTCGTTTTTTAATTCAATTCTTTATAGTTTTTACTAAATCTTACATGTCAATTAACATTCTTTTTCAATCAGAATATTGTTATTGCAACGTATGGGCTATGGGATCAATGTACCGCAGCAGAAATAATTGTACAACCGGTCCGAATGACGGATTCTCAAGCGAGTTTAGACAATTAATTTTTTCAGCGGGTACCAAAATTTAAATGAACTTCGAGAGCAGGGCAGTTAACCAAAAAGAAGAGCGATATCAATATTGTTAGGTTTATTTTTTTACATTAAGTTGTATCTATGATTGCGTGGGGCGAGTACAAAAAATTAACACTGGAGCGGAAGATCGCGATGCTATACCAGCATGGTACTTTTGTTATGGCGATCCGGTATTATGGATACAAGGTGAACCTGTACATCATGGGAAATTATTACCTGGAAGTATTTATTAATCACAAACATGCGCTTATAGAAAAAATCATCCCGCTGGATACTTCCCATCCGCGAATGAAATTTTATTCAGATCAGATCAAACTTCCTTACGATATTTTTAAAGGTTAAGCCATAAAAAAAGCCCCGTCATTCAAACAGGGCTTTTTACTTTTATCGGTAAAGGATTATGCAGTCGCTGCACTTTCCTCAAATTTCTGAGAGATTCTGAGTGTAACTGTCTTTTTGGCTTTATACCCACAGTAACCACACTGGAAATGTTTCATTAACTCACCTTCCTCGCCAGCAGATGGAGCTTTTAGAATTTCTTCACGAACGATTTTAAAGGTTTGATAGTTACATTCAGGGCAACGCAGTGCGTGAAGGTGACCGGCATAGCGTTCAATTTTAACATATCCTGTTTCTTCATCTTTCCACACATCGTAGTCGATGGAGAATACGTTTTCTTCTGCCTGCATCCCTTCATCCAGGTAAGAATCTTCTTCTTCTTCACTCAGCAATTTCATTGCCTTGCCGGTCTTAGGAGAAATCCGTGGAGAATAACGCAACGCCTTCAAACGTGTTTCAATAAAGAAAGGGTAGTAGAACTTAAGCAGGTTTTGCACAATAAGCGCCACGATCATACCCATTGCAAAGGTTGTAAAGAATCTTACGAACACCCACATTGCACTTAATTCAACGATCTTGGAATTGGCATAGAAGCAGCATCCTATGATTAAAATGACAGCTGCAATCCAAAGCGTTTTTATTTCGCTTTTATTGATGTAATCATACTTTGACTTCGCATCACCCATAGTCGCAAGGCGAACCACATGATAAAGCACAATCAATAATGAAATTGCCCACAAACCGAAGGAAATGGTTTGGGCCATCGTATTCCAAGATTCAAACTGCTGTAGATTTTCTGGCTCCATATTTTACAGATTGGTTTATTCCTAAGTATAGCAAATATAAAATCCTCTTTTAATTTAACCTAACATCTTAGGCTTAATAAGCCGCTAAAGTAACATAATTTTACACCCGAATTATTCAAATTATCCCTGAAATATAACGTGACTCGTTCAGGATTATAAATTCATAATAAAAGTTTTAACTATAGTTAAAGATTCATCCGACTTTTCAAACATACCCATATGCCCTGTTTCGGTTAATATGGCAAGCTGAATATGCTCCCCTATACGGGACTGATCTGTCAAGGTTGCAAGTGGGATACCGGGATCTTTATCTCCTGCCAGAACCAAAACTGGTTTTTTAAACTGTTTTAACACCGGTGTTGCATCAGGCCGGTCACGCATAGCGCGGAGATATCCCTTTACTGTATCGGCTCCTGCCTGCATGGTGATTGACCGCACGCCAGGGATAGAAGCATGTTGCTGGTCAGCATAGAGCGGATGAATAAAATTTGAAGTGAAAGCCAGTACCCCGTTATCATCAATGAATTTAATCACTTTTGTTCGCGATGCTTTCTTTTCATCCCCGTCCGGGTAAGCAGTTGAGTGAAATAAAATAAGTCCGCGAAACCATTCCGGCCGTTGGGATATCATTGATAGGGCCACATAACCGCCCATTGAATGGCCTAGTATAACGGCGTTGGCAAGTTGATTTTCCGACATCCAGTTGAGCATCGAACGGGCCACATCTTCAATGCTAAAGGAGCCATCAGGAACAGCGCTTTCGCCAAAACCTGGAAGGTCGGGTGTATATACAGTAAAATCAGCGGCTAATTTTTCAGCAAACTCACTCCAAACTTGGTGGTTCATTGGAAATCCATGAAGCAACAAGACTGCAGGTCCTTTACCTCTAACCTTATAAGATATTGCTGACATTAAACAGGCTTGACAATGACTTCCAACATCTCTGTTACAGTTCGTTCTATACTATCGGGATCGAATCCGCATTCACGCTGGAGTTCTAATTGCTCTCCATGCTCCACAATAACATCTGGAATACCAAGCCGTTTTACTTCAGCGTGGTATCCGTTGTCGGCCATAAATTCAAGTATGGCACTTCCAAAACCACCCTGAATACATCCGTCTTCCACCGTAATTATTTTTTTAAACTTTGAGAAGATTTCGTGCAATAAATTTTCATCCAGGGGCTTTGCAAAACGCATGTCGTAATGCGCCACCTGGATTTGTTGCTTATCAAGGCGGTCGCACACATCCACCGCATAATTACCCACGTGACCTAGCGTAAGTATTGCAAGATCCTGTCCATCAGATATTTTTCTACCTGTACCAATCCGGATTTCTTCCATTGGTGTTTGCCATTCGGGCATTACGCCATTGCCCCGCGGATACCGGATTGAGAATGCATTTTCCTTTCGCGGCAGCTGCGCTGTAAACATAAGGTTCCGCAGCTCCTGTTCATTCATTGGCGCAGCGATGATCATATTAGGAATGCACCTGAAGTAGGCGATATCATAAGCTCCATGATGTGTTGGGCCATCGGCGCCGGCAAAACCAGCCCTATCGAGGCAGAAATTCACAGGCAGGTTCTGAATACAAACATCATGGATCACCTGATCATAGGCGCGTTGCATGAAAGTACTGTAGATATTACAAAACGGGATAAGTCCTTGCGTAGCAAGGCCCGCTGAAAATGTTACTGCATGTTGTTCCGCTATACCCACATCAAAGGCGCGATCGGGCATTTCCTTCATCATGATATTCATCGATGATCCTGATGGCATGGCGGGTGTGATACCGATGATCTTATTATTGTTTCTGGCCAGCTCTACGAGTGTGTGACCGAATACATCCTGATAACGGGGTGGCTGGGGGCGCTCGTACGCTTTTTGGTGAATCTCACCTGAGATCTTGTCAAACTTCCCAGGCGAATGCCAGGTGGTTGCGTTCCCTTTTTCAGCCGGTCCGTAACCTTTTCCTTTTACGGTAACGCAATGCAGTATCTTGGGTCCTTTGATATTTTTAAGATCGTTGAAAATGGTAACGAGGTGATTGACATCATGACCATCTACCGGACCAAAATACCGGAGGTTGAGAGACTCGAAGAGATTGCTTTCTTTTAGTAGCGTGGATTTGATTCCGTTTTCCACTTTGGAAACAATTTCCTGGGCGCTTTTTCCAAACATGGAGAGTTTGCCCAGCATGGTCCAAACTTCGTCCTTGAGTTTATTGTACGTCCGGGAAGTTGTGATATCTGTAAGGTAATCTTTGAGGGCACCTACATTCGGATCAATAGACATACAATTGTCGTTGAGCACAATGAGGAGATTAGTATCTGAAACACCAGCGTGGTTAAGCCCTTCGAAAGCAATTCCACCGGTAAGCGCTCCATCACCAATCACTGCAATGTGCTGCTTATCTTCAATACCCAGATACCTTGAGGCAGCTGCCATGCCCAGCGCAGCCGAAACCGAGGTCGAAGAATGGCCGACACCAAACGCATCATACTCGCTTTCGCGAATCTTTGGAAATCCTGAGAGGCCACCATACATGCGGTTCGTATGAAATTTATCCTGCCGGCCTGTTAAAATTTTATGACCATACGCCTGATGTCCTACATCCCAAACCAATTGATCATACGGCGTTTTAAAGACATAATGCAAGGCAACTGTTAATTCAACCACACCCAGGCTTGCACCAAAATGACCGCCATACACAGACACGTTGTCAATGATAAAATTGCGAAGCTCTTCACAAAGCGTTACAAGCTCTGCCTGGGTAAGCTTTTTTAAATCGTCCGGGGAATTGATTTTAGCCAGAAGATTTCCGGGGGTAATCAGCATAAGTATGTTAAACTTGAGTTAAAATCGTTAACGCGCATGAAGGTAACAGTTTTACATTTTCTGTCCTAGTAAGCGGGTTGCGCAAAAACGGTGTTTTTGAACCGAAATAAAGTGCAAAATTAAGTACAATTCAGCGATTAAAAATTCCTACCATCTTAATCCGGTAACTTTTCTAAATTTGCTCCCTCATATATGGCAGCAACTGAAAACTTCGAGGTAAAACTCCCGCTTTTTGAAGGTCCGTTTGACCTTCTCCTCTTCTTTATCGAACGCGATGAACTGGACATCTATGACATACCGATCTACAAGATCACCAACGACTTTTTGCAATACATTCAACACCTGGAGAAGCTGAATATTGAGGTGGCGAGTGAATTTATTCTGGTTGCTGCCACGCTCATGCGCATCAAAGCAAAAATGTTATTGCCGCGTCCGCAAATTGACGAGCAAGGAAATGAAATCGACCCGCGTGAAGAATTGGTGCGACACCTCCTGGAATATAAAAAATACAAATCAGTAATTGATTCGTTCCACAAGATGGAAGAAACAGAACTGATGAAAGAAAAACGCGGTAACCTGACCAAAGAATTAAGAGCATTGGCAGAAAGTACCAACGTAGAAGCCGAATTGCAGGATGTTACCGTTTTCAAACTGATGGCTGTCTTTGAAAAAGTGCTGAAACGTTTCAATGCAGAAAAAAACAAACCTGTTCACCAGGTAATCCAATATCCTTATACAGTAGAGGGACAGAAAAAGTATGTGATTGATGAGTTGGCTAAAACTGAACGTTTATCGTTCAGTGTGCTGCTGGAAACATTCCCTTCTCGCCTTGGATTGATTTTCAACTTTCTGGCCATCCTCGACATGCTTGCGCTTCAATTGCTTTCTATTCAGATAGGCGAAGGGTACAACAATTTCTGGATCATGAAACCAGAAACTGCCAACGAAGCAAAAGAAATTGCTTAAGCATACAGATCATGCCTGTCAGCTTGCGCCACTTCGATTATGAAGTGGCTTACTTTTTCAGTGACCGCCTTAAAATAGGCAGCGCCTTTTTCCGCAGAAGCTTTTCGCGGATCTCCTACACCCGTGTCGTTGGTAACCTGTGTCCATTTACGTTCTGCCCACGCCCATCCTTCACGAATGGCTTGCATCCT
>DASPIZ010000142.1:0-43087 GCA_035628875.1 Ohtaekwangia sp.
GAATAATCATTTTGAACTTCTGCGCCAGGTATTTCTTAAAGTCAAAATGATGTTGCGTTAAATGTTGAAATAAAAAGCCCGCAATAAAAATGAACATAACAGTTCCATTGCCTTCATAAGAATCTAACAGCGATGAAAAAAAATAATTTAAGCTCGGGTGAGACGTCCAATCAATCACTCCTCCCCGCACATGGACTCCCACGACGTAGATGATGGCAATACCACGAAGTACATGTATGTAAGACAAAAATTTGGACATCCAAAATCGTTTTAAACAACCCCGCCCGGTGATTAACGAATATGAATGGGTTGTTAGTATTATCTAAAGAGGCTTTATAAAAATTGCCGCCAACCACAACGAGCAACCAGCTCCCCAACCGATGCACCGTATCGACGCAACATTCACAAAGATCTTTAAAATCTAAACGATTCGGTGATTTTAAGATCATCTATGTTTATATTTACCAACCGACAAAACCTGTAATGAAGAGATTATCTTTAATTCTTAAAACACCAATCCTTTTCCTTCGCGATAAATTATCAAACCGTCAATTTTTTATTTTGTCTAGTATTTTGGTGGGACTTGGTTCCGGACTTGCGGCAATTGTTTTAAAATACTTTGTACATTCAATTGAACGACTCATTTCGTTCTATTCACACAACTACGAGGAATTTTTTCTGTTCGCATTTTTTCCGCTGATCGGAATTTCGCTAACGGTATTTTTTGTGCGTTTTTTTCTTCATAATAAACTAAAAAGAGGGAGTGCCGAAGTTGTGTATTCCATTGTTAAAAATTCAAGTATACTGCCATCAAGAGAAGTCTACTCCCATGTAGTGACCAGTGGATTGACCGTCGGGTTTGGTGGTTCAGTGGGTTTGGAATCACCCATGGTGAATACCGGCGCTGCTATCGGCTCAACCTACGGTCGAATTTATAAACTCTCCTATAAAGAACGAACCATCCTGCTCGCCTGTGGTGCGTCAGCTGGAATAGCCACGGCTTTCAATTCACCCATTGCCGGTGTGTTATTCGCCATTGAAGTGCTCCTCGCCGATGTTAGCGCTGCTGCTTTTATTCCACTAATCATTTCGGCTGCAAGTGGTGCCTTGTTATCACGCATCATCCTTACAGAAAACCTAACGCTTTCCTTTTCGCTTCAGGAACCTTTTAACTACATGAACATGCCGTGGTACATTGCGCTTGGCATTGTAGCAGGATTGATCTCCCTCTATTTTGCAAGAACGTTTATCTGGATTGAACACCGTATGTCGAAAATAACGAATCGGATTGGCAGGGTACTGATCGCCGGGATGTTGCTATTCGTCCTCGTACTTTTGTTTCCTCCTTTATACGGTGAAGGTTACGAAAGCATCAGAATGTTATCTGAGATGAAGCCGGAAGAAATTTTTACGAACAGTCTATTACTCGGGGTTTTGGATAACGAAGTCAATATTATGATTTTTCTAGGATTTCTGGTTTTTCTTAAAACAGTAGCCGCTGCCATAACCGTGGGTAGTGGAGGAAACGGGGGAAATTTTGGCCCATCGCTATTTGTAGGTGCATACCTTGGATATGTATTTTCAAAACTTATCAATTTCTCTGGTCTCGCTGACCTGCCGGAAAATAATTTTATGCTTGTAGCAATGGCAGGTATACTCAGTGGCGTGTTTTATGCACCGTTAACCGCAATATTCCTCATCGCTGAAATCACCGGTGGATACGGTTTGATGATTCCATTGATGACAGTGTCTGCCCTCAGCCTCATCGTTGTACATTACTTTGAGCCTTTGTCGATGGATGCTAAAAAACTTTCCCGGAAATTAAATTTATCGGTTGACAACAGGGATACCTTCCTGCTCAGTAAGCTTGATTTGGCAGAATTAATTGAAACTAATTTTTCCATTGTTCGACCCGATGATAACCTGCAGAAACTTATTGAAGTAATCTCGAAGTCGAAACGCAATACATTTCCGGTGATCAATGAGAAAAGAGAACTCGTTGGCCTGGTCCACATGGATAACATACGCAGTATTATATTCAGCAGCGAAAAACCTGAAGACGTGAGCGTTAATACGTTGATGGATCCACCGGCAGCTGTTATACATGTCAATGAAAATCTGCACAGCGTATTGGAAAAATTTGATGAAACGAATCTCTGGAACTTACCGGTAGTTGATAAGAATCAATACCTGGGCTTTGTCTCAAAATCCAGTGTGCTTACCAAATACCGCGCGGAGCTATTAAAAACAGTCTGATGCCGATGATCAGATAGCGTGTCAAAGCTATTATTTTAATGCTTTAATTACTTTCCACATTTCATCGGCGACAAGTTGATTACCCTTATCGTTAAGGTGCACGCGATCTGTAGTCAGTATACCACTTTCTTTGTTCGCCGGATTATTTCTCCTGTTATATTCGAGAAATGAAGTACGGAGATCAACCAGTTTCAACTTATGCTGTCTTGCCATGCCACGAATAATATTTGAATAGTGATTGAGATCGCCATCGAGTTGGTTGCTGAAATCCGTCCGCTCACCAATTACGCCAGGCGTGACAAGAATTACATCCGCACCGTTGCCTTGTATATTCGTAATCAGCGCCGTATAGAATTTTTCAAATTTATCTGCATCGGTTCCTGTGCCATGTGATTGCTTATGCCATACATCGTTAACACCTACATAAATAAAAACCACATCAGGTTTTTTGTTTAAGACATCTTCTTCCAGGCGCAAGTACAGATCGTATACCTTGTTGCCGCCGATTCCGGCACCAATGAATTCATAATTTCCCTGAAGGTTCTCTTGTGCCGCGAGGTCACCGATCTTCATGATATAACCACCTGGTTGAACTCCGGCCTGCGTAATTGAATCACCAAAAAAGATGATCTTTCTCTTCTGCTGGATCATAAACGAACAAAGCGTTAAAATAAAGACGAGGGAAAACAGATACCCGATTTTTTTCATTTCAGTGTCAATAAAGTGTAAAACTCAATTTACCACCATAATAATAACTAAATTTTCCGAATATTAGATTTAAAGATGCGTTCGCGGCGCGTGACGTTAATGCTTGCTATCAACCTCAGCCGTTATCTTCAAACCCAGGATACAACAACATTCCACCATCCACAAAAAGTGTAATGCCGTTTACGTATTCAGAATCATCGGAAGCAAGCCATACCGCAGCACCACCAATGTCATCAACTTCCCCAATGCGTTTAGCCGGAATCAGCTTCAATAAATTATTATATGCCGAAGGTGTTTGCCATGCTGCATGATTAATGGGTGTTCGTATTGCACCGGGACCGATGCTGTTTACGCGGATTTTTTTTGGCGCATATTCCTGGGCAAGTGATTTCATCAGCATCATCACACCACCCTTCGAAGCTGCGTAGTTAACATGACCTGCCCAAGGGATCACTTCATGAACCGAACTCATACAGATAATTTTGCCCGCTGATTTTGATTTGTCTGCCGCAACACCGCGTTTTAAAAATTCTTTAATGGCCTCCCTGGCACAGAGAAACTGACCCGTCAAATTGATATCGATAACACGGTTCCATTCTTTTAGCGTCATCTCGTGAAAGACGGAATCTTTTTGCAATCCCGCATTATTGACAAGGATATCCACTGTGCCGTATTTATCAATCGCTTTCCGAAACATGTTCTCTACATCGTCTTCTTTACTTACATCGGCATGTACAACGATTCCCGTCCCTCCTTCCTCTTGTATTTCTGACAAAACTTTTTTTGCTCTTTCCTCGCTGCTTGAATAATTAATCACAACAGTGGCTCCTGCTTTGGCCATAGCCTTTGCCACACCTGCACCGATACCGGAACTTGCTCCGGTAATAATCGCTATTTGTCCTTCCAGTTTTCTTTTCATAGGTTGTAAAATAGGAAATATGCAAACACAATAAAACTGTCGTGTGCTTCTAATGCTCACATTATTACGCTGATCTAAAAAGCTTCCACCCCACTCGCGAAATAGCAAAGCATTTAATATTGTTCCCGATGGTCATCATAGAAACGGGCACAACAAGATCATTTCACAAATATATTGATGAGTATTATGTATTCACCATTTTTATAGACGCGGAATTAATACAAAAACGCAAGCCTGTCGGCGGAGGCCCATCAGGAAACACATGCCCTAAATGACAATCACACACATTACAAATTGCTTCAACACGTGTCATGCCAAAGCTTGTGTCCTTTTCGTATTTAACCACATTGTCCTTCACAGGAATGGTGAAACTAGGCCAGCCAGTGCCGGATTCAAATTTTTCGTTTGCATCAAAAAGTACCGTTCCACAACAACGACAGGCATAAAGACCGGGTTCGTGGGACTCACAATATTCCCCTGTAAAAGCCTGTTCAGTGCCATGCTTCCGTGTTATATAGAATTGTTCCGCCGTAAGTTGTTGTTTCCATTCAGCATCCGTTTTCTCAACCCGCTTATCCGGCGCCGGACTCCCCTCACTTGCAAATTTTAATACATCAAGCCACTTCATAAGATTCCATTTAGTTCTCAACAAACTTAGGCTAAAATCGTCAAAGCAGAAGGAATCGGCGTTCTTGTTTTGAAAAGCTGCGAGTTTGTTTGGTAGTAACGTGGGGAATTTCGGAAACTGCCGCGATAGCACGCTCAACCGCAAAGTCGCTGAGACGCAAAGTTTCGCAAAGTAAAATCCTATTTAACACTTCGCGTGCCGCTGCGTCTTCGCGATTTCGCGGTGAGAAAAACACTACCATTGTACTATCGCAATCACTTCGTATCACAAAACCAACCTCAAACATCAGACATCAGACATCAAACCTCAAACGAACTCCGCAGCAAACCCGGAACTTGAACTTTGAACCATGAACTTGAACTATGAACTATGAACTATGAACTTTATCCATTGCAACAAAATCCTTCTTAGGACTATCGCATACGTGGCACTTGTATGAATCGGGTAGTGATTCAAAAGGAATGCCTGGCGCAATGTTGTTGAAGCTATCACCATACTGTTTATCATAAACAGAGAGACAATGACTGCACTGATAGGTCATCGTGTACCCGTTCTTTAGATCCGTTTTGTTTTTTTCTTCCCGGTTTTCTTTTTCAGGATTAAGTTGCCGGAAATACATTTTACTTAGCTCAATGAGCAGTGCTGGTATCACTTCTTTTTTTACGCCGCGTGCATAGGGTATATAAGCGATATTGTTGGGATTGAAATTTTTGGCGTATAAGATGTTGTACCGTTCTGCCGTTTCAATCTCCATACTTTTTTCAATTACGATGGAAGTGAACAACAGCATCTCACGTTTCATTTTAATCGTAAACGTGAGGCCGTGTGTGCTGATATCCTGTTGATCGAGTTCCCGTACAAGGAATCGTTTTAACTCAAGTGCGTCTGCATCGATTACAGGCAGGTGCCAGTTTAGCTCGAGTGAAGAATGGCGTTCATTGATACCAAATTTGCCCATTAATTTTTCCCACCGAATTCTTTCAGTGGCCTTAATGCCTTTTATAATAAAAGCCTTCCAGGGAATGATATTGATCTTGCCTACATTAGTTTCCTGACAAAGTCGGCATGCAGCTGTCATGAAATCAATATCGTACATATTATTGCGCCAGTAAAGACCTAACCAATATTGATTATTCAACATTGCATTAAGGCCTTCATAGTAAGGCAAAGCATTGAGTGTAAGTTTGAGTTTTTCGGAAATAACCCTGTAATTGATCCGCATCTTACCTTGCAGAATTACAAACAACTCGTCAATACCGAAGGGCTGAAAATTAAGTATCAGTTCTTCAAGCGCTTTACACACCTTAGCAATATCCTGCGTGAAAATAAGTTTTGGCCAACATTCAACAACATTACCCTTTCGGGGATCACGAATATATAAAAACCAGTAATTCTCCTCTCGCGACGCAATAAAGTTTACCTCTCCGGTAAACAGCGGCACAATACTTTGAATCGGATCAACGATATTAATTTTTATTTTAGGCCGATAATCAAAATTGTCAATTACAAAATGATACGTGTCTTCCTTAACCCAATTGGTCGTCTCGGTAACATTTACAGCCACGTAAGAGCTTACGATGTTCTGGTAAAATGACGAATCACTTCCTAATTCATAATCGAGGTTGATCTTGCGAAACAGCTTATCCAGCAACTGTTCATCTGCTCCATTGGATGGAAACATAATATCCTGGCGAGAGCCAAACAATACGTACTTGTTGTTAAGCGTTCTTGAGATCTCCATGATCCGCAACATATCGGCAGGAGATAAAATACCACCCTTCACAAATGTTCGGATCAAATCACTCTTCTTAGTCTCCATAATAAACGTTACAAGGCAAGCAGTTAATTATATTTGTATTGCATTCAAATTCCACACACAAAATGACGATCAAATTCAAATAGTTTAACGGTTCATTTCGGTTGTACAAAGTAACATCTTATTCAGCATAATACATATCCCGCCGATCTCTACCCTATTCAATAATTGTGTCCATAACCCATCGAAGGAGGTGAACCATATTTGTTTAAAACTAATCCGTTTGCACCAGGCTTTTAGCTTCCTCTTTTTCCCGGGCAGATTCTTTTAGTATCCGTTGTATTTCGGGTTTACAACTGCCGCAGCCTAAACCTGCACCGGAGCTCTGACAAATTTCCTGCAGTGAATTGCATCCTGATTGAATCAGCTGATGCAGATTTCCGTCACCCACCTGATTACAAGAGCAAACCAGTTTGCCTACAACCGGTTCTGCCTTCTTCCCAGAACGAAGCAATTTCATTCTCCGTTCGGATAATTCCATTTCACTCTCAATCAGTGTTTTAAATTCAGCAAACTCTGATTTGTCGCCTACCAAAACAGCGCCCACTAGCCGATCATCTTTCACGATACATTTTTTATAGTACCGCATCGATTTATCAATGAAAAGAATTTCGTCATAACCCTCACTGTCAACAGGAACTTCAGCAATTCCGATGGAGCAGAGATCAAGGTCAGAAAATTTCAGGATGTTCATCGCAACAGCACCTTCATAGATGCTTTGCATATTGCCATGTAAAAATTGCGCCACTACATCGGCTTGTTTTTCTGCCGCTGATGTAATGCCCAGAAGTTTTCCACGGTGCTCAGCAATTTCACCCATGGCAAAAATCGAGGGATCACTTGTCTGCATAAAATCATTTACTACAACACCCCTTGCAGTTTCTATCCCGGCTTCCTGGGCAATCTCAATATTGGGGCGCGTACCCACCGCATACACTACAGCATCCGCTTTTAACATAGTATCGCTCTGGAGCTGAACCTTTAAGAGATTTGACGCAGGTTCGCCATCAACAGATTGAACCTGATCGTTTAGATAAACACGCATGCCCATCTCTTCGACAAAATCAAGGAGTAATTGTCCCCCAAGATTGTCGATTTGTCTCTCCATTAGGCGACTGCTCAATTGAACAATCGAAATATGGATGCCCATCTCACATAACGAAGCCGCTAATTCAAGACCTAACAATCCACCACCGATGATCACCACATGACCATCCGGTTTTAAATATTTTTTAAGATCGTCGGCGTCCTTTCGCATACGCATGGTAAAGATGCCGGGTAAGTGAACCGGGGCTTCCTTGGGAACGTTGGCACGACTTCCGGTTGCCATAATCAGTTTATCATAAAAATGCTTTTCGCCCCGTTTATCCACGGCATACTGTTGCGAACGGTTGATCATGACAATCTCGTTCTCAATATGAAGTGAAACATCGAGGGTTTCAAATTCGCCGGCCCGAAATTTTTGCAGACGATCCCAGGGTAAGGTATCGTTTACATATTCAGGAAGTAGCACACGATTATAAAACGGGTCTTTTTCTTTCGAAAAAACATGTATATCGTCCGTTGTATTTAGTGAACGATACGTCTGAATAAATCTGTATGCAGCAGCACCCGCTCCGATTACAATGATCTTTTCGATGGGTTTGAGGTATTTCCTTACTTCAACAGCGGCAAATTTAAAATCAGGTTCTTTGGATATGGGGTCTACGAGATCACTCGTGAGGTTATTCGCCCTGGCGAGATCTCGTTGCATCAGTTTTCCCCAATGCATGGGAAGAAACACTACGCCACGTTTTATATCCGATGTAACCCGTGCGCATACCCTTACCGTGCCACGAAGATTCTCCACTTCAACAACGTCGCCTTCGCGGATGCTTCGGATCAAAGCATCGTCAGGATGAATTTCCAGAAACGGTTTATCAATGTGTTGTTTTAACCTATTGACCTTTCCTGTTTTGGTCATGGTATGCCACTGGTCGCGTATACGTCCCGTTGTAAGTATCAGCGGAAAATCAGGCGTAACAGGCTCCGAAACATTTTCAGGATCGAATGCATGAAATCTGGCTTTTTTTGAAGGTGTAAAAAACAAATGATCTGTAAACAATCGCGGTGTTCCGGAATGACCGGGCGAAGGAACAGGCCACTGGATGGTTCCTGTTTCTCGTAAATCAGCATACGTGAGTCCGCTGATGTCGAGATTTGTGCCTTTCGTAAGTCGTGTATGTTCCTCGAAGACCTGGGCTGTCGACTCAAAATCAAAACCATGAAACCCCATAGCCTTCGCAAAGCGGCAAATGATTTCAGCATCAGCTAACGCTTCACCTGGGGGTTCAACTACTTTATTCAGATAGCTGATCCGACGCTCAGAATTGGTCATTGTTCCATCTTTTTCAAAATGTCCTGCAGCGGGAAGAATAAGATCCGCAAATTCAGTTGTATCTGATTTGCGTGAAATATCCTGAACAACGACAAAACGTGCTTTACGCAGGGCAGCTTCCGCTCTCCGGGCATCCGGTAAACTTACCATCGGGTTTGTGCAGATAATCCACACGGCTTTTAAATCTCCGCGCTCAAGCGCATCGACCATTTGCGTTGCCGTAAGGCCAGGTTTTTCGGAAACGGAATCTACGCCCCAAAACGAAGCAACCTCTTGCCTATGCACAGGATCAGCATACGAACGGTGCGCGGCAAGCATGGTGGCCAACCCTCCTACTTCGCGTCCACCCATAGCGTTGGGTTGCCCTGTCAGAGAAAATGGACCAGCTCCGGGTTTTCCAATCTGACCGGTAATCAAATTCAAACTAATCAGCGCTATATTTTTATTTACGCCGATTACGCTTTGATTTAAGCCCATTGCCCAAAGCGTTAAAAATCCCTTCGACATCGCGATGTATGAGGCCGCTAAGCGAATATCGCTTACTTCAACATCGCACTTTTCCGCAGCCTCCTCAACGGTAAATTGAAAAACAGACTTACGATACTCCTCATAACCTTCTGTATGATTGGAAATGAAATCATAATCCACTTCACCATTTTCAATAAGTATTCGCGCGATTGCATGGTAAAGATAAATGTCAGACCCAGGTGTGATCTGCAAATGCAGGTCTGCCATCTCCGCAGTTTGAGTTCTCCTGGGATCGACAACAATAATTTTCACATTCGGGTTTTGCTGTTTGTGTGCTTCGAGCCGGCGAAATAAAATCGGATGACACCATGCCGGATTTGCCCCTGCAATGAAGAAACAATCAGCGTGTTCAATATCTTCATACGACACTGGAACTGAATCCTCACCGAGCGTTTTTGCATAGCCAGCCACCGCACTGCTCATACACAATCGTGAATTCGTATCAATGTTATTTGTACCGATAAATCCTTTCACAAGTTTATTGGCCAGATAATATTCCTCTGTGAGGCATTGCCCTGAGACATAAAATCCCACCGCATCAGGACCATACGTTTGAATAATAGATTTAAACACGGCGGCTGCACGCGTCATGGCCACATCCCACGTTACGCGTTCCGCGGGGTGATTACGACTCCAACGCATTTCGGGATAAAGCAAACGATCACTTTTGTCATTCATGGCATAATGGAGGTTCATGCCCTTCGAGCAAAGCATACCCCGGTTTACCGGATGATCTTTATCTCCCTGTATAGTAAGGTTTCCCCTGCGATCCTTTTTCACAACGATACCACATCCCACACCACAATAAGAACAAGTGGTTTTAACGGCGTCATCACCGGTGTTGAATTTTCGATGGCTATGTTTCTCTTTCAGAGACGTTAATTCTTTCACGTGCAAAACATTTTAATGCTCATGGGCAACTGAGCCTTACGCCCTATCCAAACGAAAAGGTTAGCTTCTTCCGCTTTATTTTTTTTAAAAGCTATGATCTGTCGTAACATAAGCTGTTAATCAAGTATCTAAATAGAACCGTGCTTTTCCATTCTCCTTATTCCGGTCTATCGGCTTGATTATTTGTATATAGGATGACTTCCGGCATACTGGTGAATCGTGGTTCGCTAATTTTGAATGCCGCAAACATTAACGCTGTCACTGACACTGCAGCGACAGCTATTCCGATTACAAACAAGCTATGACGATACGAGATATCATTCGAAGCAAAAAGAAACCCCGCAAGAACAGCACCTACATTTCCACCGGCACCAACAATACCGGAAACCGCGCCAATGGCTTTCTTATTGATAAAAGGTACGACAGCGTAGGTTGCGCCGTTTGACATTTTAAGGAACAACGCAAAAATCAACATGGTAACAATGGCCCACGGCAACGCTTCCATAGTTGAAAATACCATAATGCCAATGCCTTCCAACAGTAAAAAAATTCCAAGTATGAGGATTCTTCCTTTCAATCCGAATTTCTTTCCGGCACAGTCGCCAAAGATTCCCCCAAGTGCGCGGGCAAAGATGTTCATCATGCCAAACAATCCGGCAATGATACCGGCTTCCTTTAATCCGATTTGAAAGTTGTCGATGAAATAAAGTGTAGCAATGTTATCTATGGTGATTTCAATACCGAAACAAGCACCATAGGCCATGAATAAGATCCATACGCGATAATCTTTACAAGCACTCCAGAAGTTGCTTTTCTTATTTTGATCCTCGACGTTAACAGGCCTCTCCTTTTTAATTTCAGAGAAATTACCTTCAGCAGTGTCTTGTGTATAGAAATAATAAGCAAAGCCCATGATGAACAAAGCCACGCCGGGCACTACCATACTCCATCGCCAGGCATCTTCAGGCAAAAAACCAAGAGATACAAAACCGGCACAAACCAACGGCATAACCATCAGTGTTACGCCACCGCCCATGTTTCCCCATCCTGCAACTGTTGCATTTGCAGTACCCACTACATTGGGTGCAAACATCACCGAAGTATGGTATTGTGTTACAACGAACGAAGCACCAAGCACACCGATGGCCAAACGGAACAAGAGAAAGCTTTCATAACTGTTGCTAAAACCAATCAGCATCACCGGAACCGAACCCAGAATCAACAAAATTGAATAGCATAATCGCGGACCTATTTTGTCGCAGAGCCACCCTATGATCAACCTGGCAAAAATGGTAATGGATACAGAAGCAATAATGATATGGCCGACCTGCTCCTGTGTTAGGTTTAAGTCACTTCGTACAATCGGCATGAGCGGCGCGATACCAAACCATCCGAAAAAACAAAGAAAAAAAGTCATCCAGGTGATATGAAACGCCCGCATCGGCGGTGTTTTGAAATCAAGGAGGTTAATTCTTGTGGCTTTAAGAGAAGGCGCTTTCATACGTATATATTACGTAATAAAAATACGTAAACAAGGTAGTTTATACGTATTAATACGCAAAAATATTTCCGAAATTGATTGAAATACGTATAAAATCGTTTGCGCCCTGTCAACTGACCACCAATAAGCCTTCGCTTATTTGTTGAATATGAATTTTTAGGTTGGAATTTTAAACTTCAGAAAATGATCAGTGTGAAATGCCATCGACATTTTTATTTACTTTTGACTTGTGAATACAGCCCACAACGAACCACAAGGTACACTACTACTGGACTTAGTGAAGATGAAAATGCCATTCGGGAAGTATAAAGGAATTGTGTTGTGTAGTTTACCCGTGAGTTACCTTGAATGGTTTGCCAAGAAAGGATTTCCGGAGGGTAAATTGGGCATGTTATTAGCGACCCTTTATGAAATCAAGCTCAACGGATTGGAGTATCTCCTTACCCCATTAAAAAGTTAAGACCACTACACCAGGTTTTCTTTCACAGCTTTGTTCACCATGTCAACTGCGTTGTTCACCCCCAGTTTTTTCATGATATTAAAACGATGTGTTTCTATCGTGCGAACACTTTTTCCTGAAGCATCCGCAATTTCTTTATTGTGTTTTCCATCAATGACCATGCGCAGGATTTCTTTTTCCCGCTTCGTAAGGTGGTACTCATCTTCTTCAACTGAACTTTTCGACGTATAAGGCTTTGCATCCAGCAAGCGATTTGCCAATACGTTAGAAACCGCGCCGCTGAAATATTTTGTTCCGTTGTACACCTGTCGTAATGCTTTTACGAACTCTGTCTTATCCGTATCCTTCAGCAAGTATCCATAGGCCCCGGCATCCAATGCCTGGAGTACATATTCTTCTGAATCGTGCATCGATAAAATAACAGCTTTTGTTTCCGGCGCATAATTAAACAGTTGTGCAGCAGCTTCAAGCCCATTCATTTCCGGCATCCGGATATCCAATACAAGAATATCAGGATGAAGCTTCCGGGCAGTCTCCAGGGCCTCAGCACCGTTATTCGCTTCACCTATTACTTCGATATCCGTATCGGATTCCAGCATGGCTTTTATTCCTTTGCGAACCAATACATGGTCATCTGCCAGGACGATATTTATTTTATTCATGATGTTATTGATCAACAGTAACTAAACTTTTAATAGGAACCGTAAGTACAATCGTAGTTCCATTTCCCGGTTCTGACTTTACATCCAGCGATCCGTTTATATACTCTGTGCGCTCATACATATTAAAAAAACCACGACCGGATTCAATATTCACACTTCGTTTTTCAACCAGTTTTTCATCAAAGCCATTGCCATTGTCACGAACGGTTATGATAAGCACGTTATCCGTATGTTGTAAGGATACATCAATATGCGTAGCCGCTGAATATTTAATTGCATTGTTGATGGCTTCCTGTATGATACGAAAGATATTATTTTCTATCTTTTGAGATAACCGTACCGTTGTATCTCCTTCTGCTGCATACCTAAGTTCAATGTCGGAAAGTTTTCCAATTTCTTTGACGAAAACATTTAAAGCAGCAGGTAGCCCATAGTCACTCAGCACGGTAGGCTTCAGATTGAATGTTACCCTTCTCACTTCTTTAATGACCTGCGTGATGAGTTGTTGAATATCTTTTAGCTTAATCTGGATTTCTTCCGTTTTTCGCTTTGAATCAATCGACTCGATTTGAAATTTAAGAGAAGTAAGCATTTGGCCAATACCATCATGAATATCCATGGCCAATCGTTTCCGTTCTTCTTCCTGACCCTCGAGGATCAACACCGACCTGAATTTTTGCTGGTTGATCTTTTTCTCAATCGATGCCTTGTTTTTTTCTACCATGGTAACCTCCGCTTGTTTTTGCAAGGTTACATCAGATCCCAGTACCAACCATTCTTCGATTTCGCCCTCGGGATTGTACGATGGCACAATCATAATTTCAGACCAATGATTTTTATTTTCCTGATCTTTGTATCGTACAACACCTTGCCAGCTATTTCCTTCGGCCAGGTGGTCGATCACATCGTCCATCCATTCATCGTTGAGATTTGCTCCATTGAATAAACCCATTAATGGCATGGAAGCAATCTTTTCTTTTTTCCCGGTCAGGTCATAAAAAAGATCCGAAACAAAAGTGACATTCCCTCCCCGATCAGTTTTCGCGTATAGTTTTGGATTTTCAGGAGGAAGATTAACATGAGAAAGATCTTCATACGATTTTTCCAGGGAAGCATACAAAGCGCCAATCTCCTTTGATAATTTTTTCGCATTCTTTTCAGAAGCAATAAGCTGATTCATGGTTTTGTTAACCTGTATGGTTGTTGGACGGAATACAAATAGAATCTCCAGCAAGATCACGACGATCGAAATGATAAGTAAAACATATTCAAGCCGGCTTAAGGTCGATACTTTTTCTTTGGCTTCATGGTCGTATTGATAAACAATTTTGTCCATTTTGTCCAGGAAAATAGATTCGTTACTCAACAGAATCTGAACCGCTTGCTGTGCCCTCAGTGAATCGGCACGCTTCCCTTCTTTATATTCAATCAAAGTATAGGCACTGTGATAGATGTTATCAAAGTAAGGATCGAGCTCTTTAAACATCGAAAGGATGGTTGCGCTATTTTTTCCGGGTAGTTTTAAGTCGGCATCACCGTGTTGTAGTCCGAGGTGACCCCGCTTCCAATCCTCCAGCAATTTTTGCAGTGTAGCCACCTTATCAGGATAATGCTGGTGATCGATGTCGTTGTATAACAACAGCGACATTTTTACAATCCACTGGCTTTTATAACGTTGTGTTCCAGCCAGATTTACAATACGAGAGTCACTGTCCTGGCTATGAAGATGGTGCTGAATCAGGACCTGACCGACAATGGCAACCAGTATAATGATGCTGAGCGCAAGAATATACCACATGCCAAGTTTCGCGAACTTGTTTAATTTTTGCGGCTCTGAATTGAATTTCAAGGTCATTTACGTATGAAAGTTACGTATAAAATAAGTATTTTAATCAAGGGTTTTTGTTAAATGATCGGGACTAAAAAAGAATGGGGTTGAACGGCCTTTCACTTAACGACCATACTCCTGGTGAAGTATGGTCGCGAAGAGATCCGGAATTACTACGAACCGGATTCTGTTATATGTTTTCAAGTTGCTACTTGTGGTTAAAAAAATGCCAGGCCGAAGCCTGACATTTACCCTTATAATACAAGCGCTTTACTTGGTAAAGCCAATATGCACGAAACCATCTTCCACCCTTACAGGAAATACGGCAATAGAACACTCCGATCCATTCAGGCATTCACCGCTCTTTAACGAAAAGTTCTTTTTATGAAAAGGACAGGCCACTTTTGGTTCACCCTGTAACGACCCAATCATACCGCGCGATAAAACCATTTGCATTTTATGTGGACAAAGATTCTGGCAAGCATACCACTCGTTGCGCCGCGAGAAATTAAAGACTGCAATTTGCATGTCTTTGTATTTTACACATGCGCCACCGTTTTCAGGAAAATCCTGAACGCGTGCTGCTTTATACCACACTTTTATTTCTGTTTCTTCAACAGGTGTAAAGGTTTTTATTTCGTTGTGTAATTCCACTTCGTTAATCGTTAAGTTATTATCCTATTTAACTGTAAGTTTTATTATGCACTTTTCTTATTCCAGTCAGGCGGACACTTTTGGCCACGCATTTCAACAAATTCCAATGTAGGATCTGCTTCATCCGCATTAACGAAGTGCTTAAACCGGGAACGCATGATTGGATCTTCTACCGCTTTTTTCCATTCGCAATGGTAGTTGTCAATTAATTGCTTCATTTCTTTTTCCAATTCCTCAGCGATGCCAAGGGAATCATTCACGATAACATCGTACAGATACTCCAGTCCGCCTTCCATTTTGTTAAGCCACGTAGCAGTGCGGGTTAACGGGTCTGCTGTTTTAATATAAAAGGCGAGGAACCGGTCGATCAATTTCACACATGTCTCTGTATCGACATCTGCGATAAGCAGTTTTGCATGCTGCGGTCTCGCTCCGCCATTCCCAGCGACATAAAGATTCCATCCTTTTTCGGTAGCGATAATTCCAAAATCTTTTGATTGTGCCTCCGCACATTCACGTATACATCCGGAAACAGCGCCTTTCAATTTATGCGGAGCGCGTATTCCTTTGTAGCGGTCTTCAATAAAGACAGCGAATGAAACAGAATCCTGAACACCATACCGACACCACGTAGAGCCTACACAACTTTTAATTGTTCGCAAGGCTTTGCCATAGGCATGTCCGCTTTCAAAACCCTCGGCGACCAGTTCCTCCCAGATATGTGGCAGTTCTTCCATCCGTGCGCCAAACATATCTATCCGTTGCCCTCCTGTAATCTTGGTGTATAAATTATACTTCTCAGCAATTCTTCCAATGGCCATCAGTTTAGCCGGTGTTATTTCTCCTCCTGCAATACGGGGAACAACTGAGTAGGTACCCCCACGTTGAATGTTCGCGAGGTAACGATCATTTGAATCCTGAATCGTGTCTTGTTCAAGGATCGGTTCATTCCAGATACTGGCCATTAAAGATGCCACTGCCGGTTTGCAGATTTCGCAACCGTCTCCGGTTCCATGGGCATCCAGCAAAGCATCGTACGTTTTAATTCCTTTTACCTTGATGATATCAAACAGTTCCTGGCGTGAATATTCAAAATGCTCACACAACGTCTTTTTAATTTTATGGCCAAGAGATTCAAGTGTCATCTTCACCAGGTCATTTACCAGTGGCGTACAGCCACCACAACCGGTACACGCCTTCGTTGATTTTTTGATATCCTCGGTACTTACAGCACCACACTCAGTTATTTGTTTTACAATGTCTCCTTTGCTAATGTTTTCACAGGAACAAATCTGTGCAGTATCAGGCAATCCTTTGATGCCAGCCGACTCGTCGGACGATTTAGATCCTCCACCTACGATAAGGGAAGCGGGATTTTCAGGAAGTACCATGTTGTTCATCACCATCTGATGGAGCATGTTGTACTGACCGGCATCACCAATCAAAACACCACCCAGCAACCGCTTCCCGTCTTCTGTAATATTAATGCGCTTATAGGTACCGTTGAGCTTATCGTTGAATACAATGGGTATACTGGGTTCTGAATCTCCGAAAGGGTCACCAAAACTGCCTACATCAACACCGATAAGTTTAAGTTTGGTCGACATATCAAAACCTGTGAATTGTTTACTGTGATCACCCACAATCTGGCGTGCTGCGACTTCCGCCATTTCGTACCCCGGTGCCACCAACCCGTAGATCATGTTATTGTGCACCGCAGCTTCACCAATGGAAAAGATATTTTCATCGTTGGTTCGCATAAAATTGTCGACGATAATTCCGCCGCGCGGATGAACATTCAGCAACGTTGCCTTTGCCAATTCATCACGCGGCCGAATACCGGCGGAGATAACAAGCATTTCTACATTGAGGTATGTGCCATCTGCAAATGCCAATCCTTCGAGCTTACCATTGCCTTCGATGCGTTGTGTATTTTTCCCCAGGTGAATGGTAATGCCGAGTTGTTTCAATTTATAAGCCAGGACTTCAGAGCCAGCCTCATCAATTTGCCGTGGCATTAACCGTGATGCAAATTCAACAACGTGCGTTTCGAGGCCAAGATCAAGTAATGCTTTCGCTGCTTCAAGTCCAAGTAAGCCGCCTCCCATTACAGCACCGCGTGTAACTTTCTTTGAGTAGGATATGATTTGATTCAGATCTTCAATGGTACGGTAAACAAAAACACCGTGACGCTCTACACCCTCCAGCTTGGGAACAAAGGCACCGGAACCTGTAGCCAGTACGAGGTAGTCATAATGATCAACTCTTCCGGTATGTGTCTTGATCGTTTTTTCAATTCGATTGATGTCCACCACAAGTTCGCCCGTGTGTAAGGTGATCCTATTTTCGTCATACCAGGAAAGCGGCGCCATCAACAGATCGTCTGCTGTTGATCCTGAAAAATAGCTGCTGAGATGAACCCGGTCGTAAGCCGGCCTGGGCTCTTCTCCGTAAACAATAATTTCACAATCTGCGGAACGGCTACGTAGCTTTTCACAAAACTTAAAACCTACCATTCCATTACCTACTACAATTATACGTTTCATCTGCAATCGATTTAAGTAAGCCTAGATCAATTTTTAAGTAATATTACGTAATTTAGATCGAACAAACATAATTATTTACGTATTTTTACGTAAAATATTTTAAGCATGCCAAACACTTTACGTACATCCAGGGTAATTCTTGCCGGAGCAGGTCCTGGAGACCCGGACTTGATTTCTTTAAAAGCGCTGAAAGCAATACAGCATGCAGAAGTGATTCTATATGATGCTTTGGTCAATACATCTTTGCTGACCCATGCACAAAAGGATTGCAAACTGATTTACGTTGGCAAACGAAAGGGGACAAAAGCGTTTTCACAGGAGGAGATCAACCAACTCCTTGTTGTCTGTGCTGATCAGTACAAAGAAGTTCTTCGCTTAAAGGGTGGGGATCCTTATGTGTTTGGAAGAGGTCATGAGGAGTTGATGTATCTGATGAATCAGGGGATACATACAGAAGTCATTCCCGGAATTTCAAGTGCCTTGGCTGCACCTGCGTCTGTTGGCATACCCGTTACAAAGCGCGGTGTAAACGAAAGTTTCTGGGTGGTAACAGGTATGCTTGCGTCCGGAACGTTTTCGAAGGATCTTCGTCTGGCTGCACAATCGTCTGCTACCGTAATCATTCTTATGGGTATCACCCACATTGATGAAATGATGCGATTATTTTCGCTGCATCGTTCTTCCAACGAGCCTGTTGCTGTAATTCACAACGCTTGCACACCGAAACAATTGGCCATCAAAGGAACTGTCCGGAACATCGCACAACTTACCAGGGAAAAAGGCATTACTTCTCCCGCCGTTATTGTAGTTGGCGATGTTGTTCATGAAAGTATGTTGGAGGAAATCATGACGCAACCTGAGACATTATTGAAACTTGCAGTGTAACTTACGGTCGACAACAAAATTGCAATTATGCTTCCACACCAACGACTGGAAAAAGCGTTTATCACGTTTGATGCTTACAATTCAAATGACCCTCACACAGAAAAAAAAGACGGTGAAGCCTATCCCAAAGAATTGTTATATGCGAAACGTATGACAACCTGGCTCAACAAGTTCGCACCTGATGCGCCAGAATACCTACAGCTCGCAGCCCGATGCCAGCATATCGGCCGATGGGAGATTCCCCGTTCTTCATATGAGATCAATAAAAAAGGTTATCTGCAATGGCGGAGTGTGTTAAAAATGCATCATGCAAAAATAGCTGAACAAATTCTGATCAGTTGTGGTTATCCAACTGAGACCATTGAAAAGGTGAAGTTTCTCCTGCTCAAAAAGGAATTGCAAACGAATGCAGACACGCAGCTCCTGGAAGATGTTATCTGCCTGGTGTTCATTGAATTTTATCTTGAAGAATTCGCGGCACAACATGACAATGATAAAGTGGTTGACATCCTTCGGAAAACATTGAAAAAAATGTCGGATAAAGCGAAGGCTGAATCTGGCAATATTCGGGTTGATGACCGTATAAAAAGTCTGATCGCAAAAGCGGTTGCTCCATAGCGCAAACGTTAGAAAAAACCAGGAAGGCGGTTTGATCTAAGAGCCCCTCAGAAAAGGTATCTGTAGCGGACCTGGAAACTCACGTAAACCACTGTCTATTAATACGATTCTCCCTTCGTTGTGCAATAAAATTACTTGTAACCGAAGGCAATTTTGATAGTTTTGCATACTCAAATTTTAAATAAGAAAACCAAATGGCCGTAAGGTCATCTTAAATTAACCCCAAACTGTATGTCTCTTGTTCTTAATTATCCAAAGGCAAAAAAATTGTTCCAGCATGCAAAGGCAAACCATTACGCCTTACCTGCAGTAAATGTAACTACCTCGAATGTAATCAATGCAAGCTTAGAAGCAGCAAAAACTACCCGTTCTCCGATCATCATTCAATTTTCAAACAGTGGTTCGGCTTTTTTCGCCGGTAAATCTTTAGATAACAAGCAACAACAAGCTTCTATTATAGGCGCCGTGAGTGGTGCGAAATATATCCATGAAGTAAGCGATCAATACGGGGTACCTGTGTTGTTGAATACCGATCATGCAGCCATGAAATTATTACCATGGGTTGACGGGATGATTAAACATGGCGAAGCTTACTACAAAGCACATGGCGTTCCGTTGTTTTCTTCTCATATGTTGGACTTCTCTGAAGAATCGTTGCATGAAAACATAGAAGTGAGCAAACGTTATCTCGAAAAACTTACCAAGATGGACATGTTTCTGGAGATTGAACTTGGTGTAACGGGCGGTGAGGAGGATGGTGTAGACAACTCTGATGTTGACAGCTCAAAACTATACACTCAGCCTGAAGAAGTAGCGTATGCTTATGAAGAACTGTTAAAGGTGAGCGAGAACTTTGTGATCGCTGCTTCCTTTGGAAATGTTCACGGCGTGTATAAGCCGGGTAACGTGAAACTGGAACCACAAATCCTGAAAAACTCTCAGGATTTCATCGAGAAAAAATATAAAACGGAAAAGAATCCCGTAAGCTTTGTGTTCCACGGCGGTTCCGGATCTGAACAAGAAAAAATTACTGAATCATTGCAGTATGGCGTTGTTAAAATGAACATCGACACTGATATTCAATGGGCTTACTGGGAAGGCATTCACAAGTATTACAACAAGAACCAGGCTTATCTTCAGGGCCAACTTGGAAATCCTGAAGGAAGCGATTCTCCGAACAAGAAGTTTTACGATCCGCGCGTATGGTTAAGAGAAGGTGAAGTATCCATCCGTGAGCGTTTGCTGGAAGCGTTCAAAGCACTGAACTCTGCTGACAGAAACAAGGGTTTGGTACTCTAGTACACTGCCGCGTTGAATGATTCTTGTCGTTTACCTAAGCTTAACTTCCCGATGTAGAAAACCGGCCAGACAGCTTAAGTAAACGACATCTTTTCGATTTTTCACTCTATTACTTTCTTTCCAATACCCCTTTAAATTTGAAAAACGTTACCATGCCATGGAATAACTGAGCATTTACTTTATACGTGTTTTCTTCTTCCGTATACGTTATACCAACTGTTACCTGGCTGTTTTGTTCGGGGTCAATAATCGCGAGAAATTTTACGTTGTCGCCAAACGTAATGTTCAGGCGTAGAGATGTTGACTGCTCCAGCACTTCCCGTACAATTTGCATCATACAAACGCCTGGCAGAACGGGATGACCGGGAAAATGGCCATCAAAAATTTTATGCGATTTATTAATCGCTATCACGGTATTCACACTGCCAGCACTGGCAGTCGATTCTACTACAGTATATAGATCATTTAAGAACATACATAGTAAATTTAAAGTAAATCAAAGTTCTACAAACGTCATAAAGCAAATTATGCGATCACGGTGTTGACCCACGTTGCTTCAAAAGTTCATCAACCCTTGCGAAAATAAAACCGCGTGTTTTTAATGCGGTAATCAATAAACTGACTTGGTCGGGGTCTGTTTGCTTGCAAAGTATGATGTCTCCTTCTTTAACGTGATCCAACCAGTTGGAGAATAATTCAGCCTGCATTCCCACTGAAAATATTTTACTGAATCCGATGATTTTATAGTTCCTTCTTTTTATGGCTTTTGCCAGCATCGGCGTACTGAACCTTGTCGGAGACCTGAAGTTTTTTACATGTTTGCCACTTGTCTTAAAAATCAAATGGTCCGTATCCGCCAACGCTTTGGTAATTACACTGGAGGCTGAGAAAGAAAAACCAGCACGGTCATTATATCCATAATTTCCAAGGAGACTGCCTGCCTCGATAATCTGTTTAATCGTTTCAGGATATCGCTTTACAAAAACACCCGAACAAAAAAAAGTTGCAGGAATTTTATACGTATCTAATATTGCAAGGACAGGGCTTACCGTATCCGTGTTATCTGCATTGAATGTGAGTGCAACACCACCGGCAGGGTCGGAAAATCGCGTTGTTTGAAAAAAGTAGTCCAGCCGGGGAAATAAAACGCCCGCGCCTGTAATGATGAGAAATAAACTAATCAGGCCAGCATACCACGACCATGCAACAATGACGCTACCATCGATCATGAGGCTGCCAATCAACAGCGTTAGGAATACCGTACTCACTACAAAATATCTTGACATGATTTTAATAACATGAACGAATGATGGGTATTCAAATATGAATTAAAGATCAGCACGTTGTTTACAGGGCGGCTAAAATATTTAAACGTAACCGCTTCCGGAATATGTCTTTCTTTCAGGATGCGTGCACCTAACCATAACGCAAATGCAGAAGCAACAGGATATTCTCCACACAAATGTTTATATAATCCAATGGAGCTTTTCGGGAATGTTGATTTACAAAGATCATTCAAAAACTGATCCCCTAGTTTATCGCCACTCTTTCCGAGTAGTACAAGATCAATGTCTTGTGGTATAAACCCTTGTTCACGAATAAAAACTTCAAGTGCATCGCGCAATGCCTGAGGTCCCGGTTTATACTGTAGCGACAACCCTTTCAATTCCGCAACGGTTGTTTTAGTTTGATTCGCTGACACGACAAAATAAGCGGCACCTTCTCCGACCACTGTTCCACGTTTTGGTAGGGTGAACAAATTTCGTGTACTCGCAATTTTTCTTCTCAGCATTCCTGCCCTGGCTTGAATCAGATGACTTTCTTCGATGATCTCATCCGCACCACCGACCAACATGTTTTCAACGGCCCCCTCATCCAGCAACATCATGGCATCGAGCAAGGTATGTTCAAAGGAGAAAGCGCTTTGCGAAAAAGTCTGGTTATATACATTACATTTGAGCAGTCGTGCGATCTGAAATCCCAGCGTGTCGTACTGACTTCTTGTGAATGGCAGATCAATATCAGCGGCGCCAATTGTTTGCTGATGAAGGATAGCGGCTAAAACTTCCTGGCATCCATAACCGGTACCCGTTATAATTCCATCGGGTGAAGTGATTCCTGCTTTCTCCAATGCCATATGGGCCGCCATAACGCACATGCTCTCCAGTCTGTTCAAGGTAGTCAGATCTCCTTCCGGAATCCATTGGCCTGGTGGTGGTAATATCGCCTGAAGCATCGTTCCGCGGTAATCAAAGGTATGGAGCAATGCGCTTTCATCATTCCACGTTTGTTGTGGCGAAATGTTACCCATACCGTTGATAAACAAACGCATATTAGATTTCAAAGTTTGTTTGAGGAAGCGCTTTTGATAATACAATGGATGAACAATTTCCATGAAAGCTAAAGGAATTGACCATTGTATGCTGAACCGAGGCTGCATTGAATTGCTGTTCTGGTAAAATTCCAACTTCCGGTATTTTTTTTTCAAAACCGGCATTCGGATAAACACATTGATGAGATAAACTCATTAGTGCAATCACCGCTTCTATCGCACCACTGGCTCCGGATGTGAAACCTGTGAACCCTTTAGTTGAGCTTAGCTTTGGAAGTTGGTTACCAAACAGACGATGAATCGCAGCCGCTTCAATGAGATCAAAATCAGGAACACCGGTTCCAAATAAATTAACATAGTCAATATCGCTAACATGCAGGCCGGCCATCTGTATTGCACGGTCCATCGCCTGAAAGGCAGCCTCCTCTTTCACTGTAGAAGGAAAGGCATTGTGAATAAAATTAGAACTTGCATAGCCAGATAATGTTGCAATAGCACCGATGCCTTCGTCGCGTACCACATGATCGGAAACCAGTACAATGAACGCTGCACCTTCTCCGACATTGAGTCCGGCACAAGTTTCATCAAATGGTCTACACCGGTTATTGTCGCAAAGTCCCATATCGTCCAGGCCCTGCATCGCGAAACGCGTCAAAGCATCGGTGCCTCCGGCAAAAATAACATCCGCCTTATCGTGAGCAATGAGTCGCGCACCATACATTATCGCGTTTAATGCTGAAGCACTGCCTGTGTTCACAGTGGAAATGATGTCGCGGATATTTAACGCATCGGCCATAAGCTCTGTGCATTTTCCGGGATAGTGGTTGACAACATTTCTAAGTTTTCCACGCGCGGAATCTTCCAGAAATACAGGATAAAATTGTTCTGTTTTATCCATACCCCCTCCCATGGTTGCCGACACCATACCAACACGCCATCGTTCCATGATTTGAATGCCACTTTGGAGGTAAGCTTCCTTTGCTGCATGGAGACCAAGAAGTACAGTGCGCGTGAAGTCATGATTGCTACCCACACGATGGGCAAGTTCTTCATTCGGTATTTTAACCTGACCTACCGTAATTATTTTACTATTCGGCAACTGCATCTCGCTCAGTCCACTTTCTCCGCGTTGCAAAGCTTCTGCAGTTTCCGCCCAGCTGGAACCCAGGCATGAAATAATTCCTGCACCTGCGACGTTAACACTACGTTTCAAGGTTGCGCTGATTAAGTTCGAATATGATGTAGATTGCAGGGCTCATCAGATTACGATTGCCCTTTTGTAAATACCCTCATCTCGCAGGAACAAAGTACTTTTCCATCGGCTTCTACTTTTCCTTCTACGACCGTGAGATCTAAAACTTTGTTTGTCACATTTACTGTTGTCGTCAACGTTGTATTAACCGACGGTGTTGAAAATATTTTAAGATCTCTGATAGCCGCAATATAACCAATCGGAATAGGAACATTTTTCAATGTACATTGATAACCAATATACACCGCGGCCGTTTGCGCAATGTTTTCTACTAATCCAGGTTCCTGCAGCGCTCCCGCGGAAACAAATACATTGTCAGGCTCAATGAATAATTTAGTAACAGCCTGTTTGTCTGTTGCTTCGAGAAGACTATGAACCATAACGATGGGATGTCGCTGTGGAATAAACTTTATTATATCGTCTTTAGTTGCGAGCATTTTGCATAAATTAAAATCAAAACAAGAAGTACGCAGTCGGTAATGTTTCCAAAAGTTAGGATATTTAATCTGTTTGCAAAAGTCACCATATTAGGCATTCTATGTCGTTAAGATAAGCTTCCATATACCTTCGCCTTTGGACAGGGCAGGGTAGGCCATAAAAAACAAGCTTAAATTCAACGGCATTGATTAGGGATTAGGCATTGGGTATTAAGCGTTGGGTATTGGGTTAGATGATGGATTTGGTGATCGGCGAAAGCAGATGATTTATGAAATTGATTTGTTACTTCAGTTACTTGTCTATTTTTGTAGCACGTCATGAAATTCAATACAACACAAAAACCCTATATAACATGAAAAGGAAAGCAACAGCCGTTTGGAATGGTTCAGGTAAAGATGGTAAAGGACACGTAACCACACAGAGTTCAACTTTAAGTAAAACACAGTACTCTTATAAATCACGCTTTGAAGAAGGCGTAGGTACGAATCCGGAAGAGTTAATCGCCGCGGCGCATGCGGGTTGTTTTGCGATGAAGTTAAGCTTTGTATTACAGGAAGCCGGTTTTACAGCTGATGAATTAAACGCTGAATGTTCAATCACTTTAGATAACGGAGCCGTTACACAATCAGATATTACGCTCACTGCTAAAATCCCTGGTATCACCAAGGAAAAATTTCAGGAAGCTGCTAATGATGCGAAAGCAAACTGTCCGATTTCCAAATTGCTCAATGCAAAGATTTCCCTTGACGCAAAGCTTTCTTAACAAGAACACAAGCGTTATTACCGCGTCTAAATATAAAAGAGCAGCTTCACAGCTGCTCTTTTTTGTTTTCGCTCGCAGAAAAACCTGCACATCCGAGAGCGGAAAAACCGGTACGTGGTCTTACTTACTGATTAATACTGCATCAGTCAGAATAAAATTCACATGATCAATGTCTTCTGCATTAAGCTTGAGTTTACCTTTAACGGTAATCAGATCATCAACATCGAACTTATTTTTTTTATCAGCGAAATTAACCTCGGCAATAGATTCAGGCCCACCGCCACCACAGAAATAGCACTGGCTCATCGGAAATTTCGACACAATAATGTAAGTGCCATCTTCCGGAGCAAAAGGCACATAGTATCCCTGAACGGTGATTTCCTTTCCCTGCATTTTTTTAAGATCTTCCGAAAAAGACGGATAAAATAGGTATTCACCCAGGTCTTCGTAATACTTGGGTTCAAATTTAGTTTTTGCAAACAGACTCCACGCATCGGCTTTATTCTGTGCCAGAAGCCCGGAAGAACAAACCAACAGCGCGGCTAAAAAAAATAGTTTTCTCATAATTACCTTTATATCATTTAACCGCGTTAAATCCGTCCTCCAAGCACCTTTGAAATATCAGTACGATAGGCTTGGATAGCCGGAACCACGGCACATATTAATCCTAATAACAAGCTTCCCACCAAAATTATCCATTCTTCGCGGAAGAAAATCATTCCGGTTATACCCGTCTTTTGCGTTTCTGTTATAGTTATTGCAAGTAACTCCACCATGCCATGGCCAATCAACATACCCAAACAACTTCCTGTGAGGGTAAGCAGCCCTCCTTCAAGCAAAATTGAAACCAGCAATTTCTTTCGTGAAGCACCCATGGAACGCAAAATCGCCATATCATAACGCCGTTCTTTCAACGAATTGTATAAAGCAATAAAGATGCTCAATGCAGATATGATGATGAGGACATACGCGAAACCCATCAGGATTTCCATGCCTACACCCAGGATTGAAAACAACCGGGCTGTTTCAAATGCCGGTGACGCCGCCTGTAATTTGGTTTGCCCGTTAATAAGCCTTGGCAACTGGATTGCCCCCATGGCAGAACGATATTGAATCAAGATTGAAGTGATTTCCTTAGTCGAATCGCCGGCTGCGATAGATGGTATAAGCGGCGACCGCGCATCGGCTCCAGGAACTTCATCCGTTTCATGATGTTCCGCTTCTCCTTCTTCATGCATTACCCACACACTCTCTACATTGGTAAGGATAAGGTTATCCAATACCGTATACGTTGGTGCCAAAATTCCCTTAACAACATACTGATGTTCATTATGCGCATGCCCTCCATCCATTAATCCATGGGCGCTGGCAAACGTATCACCGATTTTTAATCCGGTAAGTTTAGCTGCATTTGATCCAAGATTAACTTCCAGCGTTTTTTCCCACCAGTCGCCTTCTGCTATTTTCGCATGATACAAATCGGCGTAAGCTTTATTTGTTCCGATAATACGGTATGATTGGTAGCTATCACCCAACGCCAGCGGTATGCTTCGTTTTACCAACCGGTGACTGGAGATTTTTTCGGCTTCGTTTAATTTTATGTTACCTGTCGGAAAATCAATATGGAAAATATTACAAAGAATTAATTGCAATGGGCTCCCCTTCGCGCCTACCACGAGATCAATCCCCCTGGCATTTTCCGTGATTTTCTGTTCCAGCTGTTTATTAAAAAGTAAGAGAATCGTTATCATCGCAATACCCAGCGAAAGCAGAATACTGTTTATGGCGGTATTTAGCGGGCGCGACTTAAGATAACTCCAGACAAGAATCAAGATGTTCATAGCATCGTATTTTTTATACTGTTAAACCAGGTAAAAAGATCTGATTCCTGATCTTATCTTTCAAGCGTTGATCGTGCGTTGCTACTATGAGGGTACTGCCTTGCTTATTCGCTACCTCAAGCAGAAGCTGGATTACACGTTCACAACTACTATCATCCAGCGCCGATGTTGGTTCGTCGGCCAGGAGAATACCCGGTTTATTTAATACAGCGCGGGCAATAGCAACACGTTGGGCCTGTCCCTGACTCAGTTCATGAATGCGGCTTTTTTTTCTATCGAGAAGACCAAGGCTTTGCAATACCTCGTCTATACGGGGATTGTCGATTGGCATGCCTGCGAGGTAAGGTGCCATCCGCAGATTTTTCTCTACGGTAAGCGCACTAATGAGGTGATTTCGTTGAAATATGAATCCGATGTTTTTTCCCCGAAAATGGTCCAGCGCCGATTCCGATAATTTTTTCAGCTCATATTGACCAATCATTAATGAGCCATCATATTTTCTGAGCAGTCCGCCCAAAAGATGAAGTAAAGTGGTTTTTCCGCTACCGGATTCTCCCAACAATAAAAAATGTTCCCCCTTCTCCACAAGGAAATCAGGAAACTGAATAGTCTGTGAGGATGTGTATGAAAACGAAAGTTGCTTAACCTGTATCATATTAACCGGCAAATTAATAAACCTGCTTTATTATAATAATAAAGATTTCACGAACGGTAATTACGCCGGAATAATAATCGTAAAATCGGCACCATAGTCCTCTCTTCCGTTTGCCAGGATTACGCCACCGTGATTTTCCACAATTTGTTTACAAATGCTCAACCCCATACCTGTTCCGTCAAATGCTGTTCGCGAATGAAGGCGCTGAAAAATATTAAAAATTCTTTCGGCAAAAGCGTTGTCAAATCCAATACCGTTATCCGAAAACTTAATACAGAGATATCGTGAAGCCGATTTCAGTTTGTAACCGCGTACGGCTGTATTTGGTTTATAATAGTGGGTTACATTAATGATGGGTTGAACACCAGGTCTTGTAAACTTCAAAGCATTGTTCAATAAATTTTGAAAGAGCTGCAGGAATTCTGAAGGTATGACCATTGCGTCGGGTAATTGATCTGTTACTACAAGGGCATTGACCTCATGAATCCGATGTTCCAGCGAATGAACAACTTCATCAAAAATTTTCTGAAGATTTTGTCTATCCAATGACCTGGGCCGTGACAATTCAGCAAGAGACAATAGGTCATTGACCATTTTTTGAAGATGCAGCGACGAATTAATTATTTTATCTATGAATTCAATACCCTCCGCATCGTTCGGTGGTTTGCAAACTTCCCGTAACCTGCTTGAGAACAGGGATATTTTACGCAAAGGTTCTTTGAGATCATGACTGGCAATAAAGGCATATTGTTTAAGCCGTTCATTGGACTGTTTCAATTCCACAGAACGTTGTTCTATGATCTCTTCTGCTATAACCTGTTCACTGATATCAAGTGTAATGTTGAGGAAACTTAAAACTTTCCCTTCCCGATTGCGTTTAAAAACCGTTCCATATGTTTTAAACCATCGGTACGCGCCATCGTTATGTCGCATTCGATACCGGTAATTCACAATAACTTCGTCTTTATCTTCAGGTACGTACTGATTCGCCGCTGTAATGATTGTTGCATTCTCCTCAACCAATGTCGGAAGATCTTCAGGATGTACGATACCCATGAAAAATTGTACACCTTCTTTTAATGGAAGTTCAGGATCATAACCCAGAAGTTTTTTCACGCCTGCATTCAGAAACTGATACTTCAGCGTATGCACATTATAAAGCGTAATAATTGATGGCGCCGCATCTGTAATTTTCCGGATGAAATGTTGGTTTTGAATGAGAATATCTTCGGTGAGCTTTTCATGCGTTACATCCTGTATTGTACCAAACAACCCAATCGCCTCTCCATTTTCATTCATAATAATCTCTCCCAACGCGTGCAATACTTTGATGTCCTCCTTAACTACGATGCGGTAATGGAAGTCAAAGGCCGCTCGTGTCTCGACGGCTTTGTCAATAGCACCCTGCATATCCAGAGCATCTTCCGGATGCGTAAACGATTTGATTAGTTTATTACTAATTATAACCCCAAGTTCCAGACCATAGATCCGGTATAATTCATCCGTCCATGTTAATTGCTTTGTGCTAAATTTATAATAATAGTTTCCGATATGCGTAATAGACTGGGCTTGCTCAAATAAGCGCTGACTTTCTTCGAGTCTTTTTAGGTTAGTGGCAAGCCGGTCTTCCAGTAAAGTAATAAAAGCTTTATATGCATAGGAACTATACGTGTAGGTATAGTTATCCAATTCTTCCATTAATCTCAGTATCAGATCAGGCTCGGAAGTATAGCGTGGAAGAAAGTGCTGTAAAATCTTTTTTCTCACGTAGGAACTTAAGGCAACATCATCAACTTGAATTTCATTACGTTCAAGAAAAGTTATTTGGTTCTTAATCCATCGTTCAATGCTGCGTTGTATATGCTCGCCGATTGTTCCCCTCGTAAAAGACCCAAGCAGCTCAAGCGTGATCTCCTTCGACATCTTATGCAAATCTTTTTCAGAATAAGTTTCCAGATGCTCTAATAGAGGTACCTTATATTTCCGGTAAAGATCAATCGATAAGATCGTTAATTCATCCAGATGGTCTGTCAGGAATCGAGCATACGCGCGCATAAGCGGTAGTTCAAGGGACGGCGTAGGTTCAATTGCATCCATCTTTTATAGGAGCGAAACTCCTGTCTAGCGATATTTTTCACCCGGTTCCGACTATGCTTTCATCAACTAATGAAGCTAATACAATTTAATAGCAACTGTATTTCTTTGAACGGAATTATTTAAAAAAATGCTCATAGCTGGCTGGTGTGAGAACATCCACAGGAAAGAAACCCGACAATTTAAACCGCTCTTTTAATGCATGCGATCTCCCCGCACACCCAGACTTTTTAGAATCAGGGCTTCCGATTCAAGCAATTCATTCCATCGCTTCATTACTACTTCAGCCGGCATGTATTCTTTCGCTAATTGCAAAAACGTTTTATAATGTCCGGCTTCTGAAATCATTAACTCATAATAAAAAGCAGCGAGGTTTTCGTCACCCAAATTTTTCGACAACATTTTGAATCGCTCACAACTGCGTGCCTCAATCAAAGCATTCATCAATAATTTTTCCATCAGCTGCTGCTCACGGCTTCCCCCCTTGCGTATTTGTTTTGCCAACTGTTCCACATACTCATCCTTACGTTGCGGGCCCAAACCATACCCACGTTTTGTAAGCTCGCCTACAACGCGTTCAAAGTGACTCCATTCTTCAGCTACAATTGGAATCAATACTTCTACTAAACGTTTGCGCTCCGGATATACAGTGATGAGCGAAATGCATGACGATGCCGCCTTCTGTTCACAATACGCATGATCGACAAGGATATCTTCAATGTTTTTTTCAGCAATATTAATCCACCGCGGATCTGTTGGGAGTTCAAGACCGAGTGTGAATTTATCTTTTGCTTCCATGGAGATTTAATTAAGATTGGGAGATTGGAAGATTGGGAGATTGGGAGATTGGAAGATTGGAAGATTATAGGTGCCTAATTTTCAATTTCATTTTTAAATTTTCAATTTTATAATCTTTCAATTTTTAATTTTTCAATTTATTTTAATCGTAGAACGACCAGTCAAAGCCGAAGTCGATAGAATTTTGTTGCCCGATATAGCTTGGGGTTGGAAAATAACCTTCTTTGGTGAACGCCTGCAATAGGTTATTATACTTGAAAAAAATTCTCGCCCTTTTTATTTTCGCATTAACAAACACATCAATTATCGGAAATGCCCGGGTAATAATTTTATTCTCGCCCTGCTGCACATAGAACTGACGAATAGGAACATCGTATGCCGGCGCATAGTAATCCGATTTCCAATGAACATCTACACCAGTGTGTAAATCAAGATTGCCATTGAAGAAAATGTTTTCATAAGCCAATTGTCCATTGATAAAAAGCTCAGGTTGTTGTATAGCATCATCTGATTGCTCTAAGAGCCGCGAATAAATTCCAAACCCACTTAAACGGACGTGTCTGAAAAATTTGACACTTGCGCGAAGCATCGGTGAAAAAATCACTTGTTCCCCCGGACTTTGTACAGGCATCACATCCTGTCGCGTTCCTTCGGCACCTTCAACGCTGATATCTTTATAAAACACATAGTTACCCAACCGCGTAAATGTTAATCCCGGAGAAACAGCAAGAACACTGGAACGGTAATGCAACGATCCACTTAATTGCGTAACGTTTATGCTGCTGAAATTATTTAGCCAAAGATCATGGGCTCCGCGGTAGCGTTGCGAAAGGAACGATGGTTCATATTGCACCTGCTTCAATGCAGCATCGAACCACCTGCTCCTTATTCCCCCCTCAATCCGATAATTTCCGGTCTCCATAACCTCTACCCATCCGGTAACTTCAACCAGAGAATCTAACCTCAAGGCCATACGCCCGCCGAGATAGCTTTCGGTCCCACGACGGTTCAGATTAATGCCCACCGTATCCTGATTGTAGGTAATCCTATAGTCGCGAAGCGCAACATAGCCGTTATAAAAAAGTTTTAATAGGTTACCTTTAATTCCAACCTCATTGCGCAACGTCCGGAACTTTACATAGTCGTTAGTCGTATCACTATCAATCTCTACAAAATCAAAAAACCAATCCGGTTCTGCAGAAGGGCGGTCGGTAAAGCGACTACCTTGCCGGTAGCGGTCCAATTTGTGATAAACCTGAAGTGCGTCTCCTACTTTATATTGATGGTACAAATGAATGTTCATTCGGAGCTCGCGACTCATCGCTTCCAGTAAAAATGGCTGCGCATTCTGATCAAAGAAATTCCGGATCACAGTGCTATCGACCACATGAACTCCGCCGCTTTCCACTACCAGATGATTATTCCTTCGGAAATTGAAAAACACACGATAGGTGCTGTCTTTCGTTTCATACGCTGTATGAAAATCATAATAATGCGATCGCGCATTTCGGTCGCCTTTTCCCTGACGGCCCACCTGCTTATCAATAAATAGTCCCCGGTAGGTGAAACCAAAATTCCATTGCGGGTTAATGTTTCTGCTGTATGTGGCACGTGTTATAGAACGTCCTCTTCCACCAAGGATCACATGCATGTTCGAATAAGGAGATTTGGTATCGTAATGCCGGATCATTTCCCTGTCCCAGTATACATCAAAAACGGAAAATCCTGAAGTCACGCCGATCACGTCAGGTACGGTGTAGTAAATCGGGTGAATCGCCGTTCCGATGTTACCAAGATCCTGGTATAAATTCGCATTGCGCTGAACATCATTGAAGCGGTGGAAGTTACGGATAACTGTATCGATCGGATAATACCGGAGCCGATTCATAAATACATCTTCTTCTAAGAAAAACCGGGAAGTACGCGGACCATAAATTTGTTTAGACGAATCGGAATCATCATAAATGCTGGACCCCCGGCGCGGACCGGTGTCTTCTTCGTCCTGCGCCCTCAATTCCACCGCGAGCACGGAAAAAATGAATACAATACAGCTTACTTTTAAAAAATTCACGCTCAAAATTAAAGCCTTACCAGCTTGATACATGCTATTCATCAGTTTTTTTCTCGGTGCTGCCGAACATGGCGCAGCAGCATTTCATCAAAATCCTGTCCACTTTTTAAAAAACCGACGGATATCGGCAGATAAAATAATGGGATTCCCATTGTATGTTGTTTAAATTCTTCCGCATCCAGCTTTACCATATCCTTTTCGGTAGTCAGTATCGATACGGGGTTTGATCCCGTAAACTTCTCACGGAGTTTTTTTATATCACGCGATTTATACTGGTAATGGTCTGGAAAATGCAGATGTTCCAAAACCTTAAAATGTTGACGGGCATACGCAAGCAAAGTGGTTGGATCCGCAATTCCCGAAAGCAAAATAATTTCGTCAGTGATACCTCCATTCATTTCTCCGAAAGATACCGGGCTTCCATACGCTATGGTCGTGAAGAAAACCGGCTTGGTGGTATACCGCCGAATTGCCCGTTCAATATCCGCCTGTTTCTCTACAGTCAATGTGGGTGGACATTTGGTAACTATAACAACATCAGCGCGTTTGGCTCCGCTCCGCGATTCGCGTAATCTTCCGGATGGTAAAATAAAATCAGTAAAAAAAGGTTTGTTAAAATCGGTGAGCAGCACATTAAAGGAAGGCCTCACCTTCCTGTGCTGAAACGCATCATCCAACAGGATAACGTCGAGATCGTGCTCTTGCAACAACGCGGGAATAGCCATTGCTCGATCCTCTCCCACGGCCACGGTAATTTCGTTATGGTGTTTCTTATAAAATTGATAAGGCTCATCGCCAATCGTTAACGCATTATCGTCGGCAGCAGCGATTCGAAAACCTTTCGTCGTCCTTTTATAACCGCGGCTGAGTGTTCCTATGCTAAAATCGCTTTCGAGCACCTGGATAATATATTCAACCATCGGCGTTTTTCCTGTACCGCCCACGCTCAGGTTTCCAATACTGATAACGGGAATTTCAAAAGAAGCGCTCGGTTTTAATCCTACATCATACATTTGGTTTCGCGCCCAGCTAACGAGGTGATAAAGTAATGCGAAAGGGAAAAGCAGTATCCTCAGAATCATAACCAACAGATAATGAATTTGAATTCCGTATTGTCCGCCATCTTGCCTTATCTTTAAAACCGTAAGATCAAAAAATTGTATGACTGCAAGTATAATGATAAAAGATGTAACCGATTACCTGGAAACGCTGGCACCACGTGCTTACCAGGAATCGTACGATAATGCGGGGCTTATTTGTGGCAATCCAACGACCAAAGTAACAGGTATCCTCGTGTCGCTGGATTGTATTGAAGCCGTTGTGCAGGAAGCTATTGACTCCGGTTGTAATCTTGTCGTAGCGCATCATCCCATTGTTTTCCGCGGCTTGAAAAAAATAACGGGAAGCAATTATGTTGAACGAACTTTATTGAAGGCTATCAAAAATGATATCGCAATTTATGCCATCCACACCAACCTGGATAATGTGCACCAAGGTGTTAACCGTAAAATCGCTGAAAAGATCGGATTGAGAAACTTGCGCATACTCGATCCCAAGAAGGGTACCCTAAGCAAACTTGTAACCTTTGTTCCGAAAGAATACACGGACGCGGTGCTTGCTGCACTCCATGAGGCCGGCGCCGGGCAGATTGGCAATTATAAAAATTGTAGTTTTCAGATTGCCGGTAAAGGAAATTTTAAACCTACAGACGAAGCAAATCCATTTGTAGGTGAGGCAGGGCACCAGGAACAGGTTGATGAAAACCGGGTGGAGTTGGTGTTTCCGAATTACCTGGAAGCCAAAGTAATACAAGCCCTGCGAAACAGCCATCCTTACGAGGAAGTGGCCTATTATATTACCGCGGTAAGCAATGTAAACCAGGAAGTCGGTTCCGGCATGATCGGCGAACTGGAACAGGAAATGGAACCTTTAGCTTTTCTGGACAGTTTAAAAAGAAGCATGGCAATTGCAGTTATCAGGCATACCTCAGTCATTCCCCGAAAAGTCAAAAAAGTCGCCTTATGCGGCGGCGCAGGAAGTTTTCTTGTTCCCAAGGCCATCCAGGCAGGTGCAGACGTTTTTATTTCAGCCGATTTTAAGTATCACGAATTTTTTGATGCGGAAGAAAGGCTCATTATTGCTGATATCGGGCATTATGAGAGCGAGGTATACACCAAAGATCTGTTGCAGGAGGTTTTAATAAAAAAATTTCCTACTTTTGCGATCAATTTTTCTAAAACCGTCACAAATCCAATAAGCTACCTATAACGAATGGAAAATCAATCAATTGCGCAGAAGCTTGAAGCGCTTGTTAAACTCCAGTACATTGATACCAAACTAGATGAACTTAAAAAACTGAGGGGTGACCTCCCGGATGAAGTTCAGGATCTCTCAGACGAAATAGTAGGATACAACACGCGCCTGACCAGATTTGAAGAACAGCTTAAAGAGATCGAAGACGGAAACAAAAAATATAAGGAAGGAATCAAAGAGGCTGAGAAGCTGATTAAAAAGTATACAGAGCAACAAAAAAACGTTAGGAACAATCGCGAATTTGACGCCATCACCAAAGAAATAGAACTCCAGGAACTCGAAATCCAGCTTTGCGAAAAGAAAATCAAAGAAGGCAAAGACAGCATCTCCCAGAAAAAAGACGAAATCGAAAAAACAAATACATTGATTCAGGAACGTGGCGAACACCTGGATATTAAGAAAAAAGAGCTGGACGATATTCTCGCCGAAAGCCACGAAGAAGAAAAGCGCCTCATGACAGAGCGTGACAAGGCCTGCCAAAAAATCGAAGAAAAATTATTGAAGTATTATGAGCGACTGCGCGGAAGTCTTTCTAACGGACTTGCGGTAGTACGTGTGGTGAGGGGTGCTGCAGAAGGTTGTAACATTGTAATCCCGCCTCAAAAAATCGCAGAAATCCGCGAAAAGAAAAAAATTGTAATTGATGAACATTCAGGGCGTATCTTAGCAGACGTTGATATGGATAGTCTCGATGAAGGCGACAAACCAAAATCTGCCAAAGCACCTGTTACAGCGCCAACAAGAAGAAAAAAAGTTGAATAATACCACTATGTTTAAAAATATAAAGGCAGTCCTGCAGGTCTGCCTTTTTTTATTGGCCGGCGCTACCCATGCACAGGAGTGGTCATTTGACTCCGCTACAAACGAGGCTTATTCCCTGGCGTTAAATCTTCAAACGGATGAGGCACGCGTTAAAATTCCAAATCCAGAAACACCACAGGAACATTATGTTTTATCGCTGGCTGAAGCACTCGAATTATTAGTAACGGAGGATATTGAACGATATAGGCAGTATGAACGTAATTTTGAGGAACGCGCTGCCCGGAAATTAAAAAAACGCGATGCTGATGAATTATTCCTGGAGGCTGAAATTCACCTGCACTGGGCATTTGTTTACCTGAAGTTCGGTCATGAGTTTGATGCTGCACTTAATTTCAGGCATGCTTACAATATTACCCAGGAGCTGCGCGATCGTTTTCCAGCGTACAAAGCGATCCTTAAAACGGACGGACTACTGGAAGTTATCATTGGATCCATTCCCGAAAAATACAATTGGGTACTCAGCGTAATGAACATGCAGGGTACGGTAAAGATCGGACTTAAAGAATTCGAAACCATTAAATCGGCGGATCACCCGCTTTCATTTGAAGCCGGCTTATGGCATGCACTCACCCAGGCCTTTATTCTTCAAAACCCTGAGCAAGCTTTAACAGAATTTGATCAGCTTCTGGCTGAAAAACCCACCAATCGTCTGGCGCTTTTCCTTGGTGCGAACCTACACCTGAAAAATAACAACAGCGAAGAAGCGCTGAAGATGCTCGTGAAGCTGGATCAGCATACAGCAGGATTACCACTCTATTATAGTGAATACCTCAAAGGCGAAATCTTTTTGCATAAGGCAGAATACCTTAATTCAATTTCCGCCTACCGGTCTTTTCTCAATCAGTATAAAGGGCAGAATTACGTGAAAGACGCCTATTATAAAATCGGATTGTGTTATTGGCTAAATGGAAACACGAATGATGCTTTAGCTACTTTTAAACAGGCGAAGAGCGCAGGAAAAGAAGCAACGGAGCCGGATAAATATGCGGCTAGGAATCTGGATGAATCAGCCCTTCCCAATATTCCATTAACAAAAGTCAGATACTTAACGGATGGCGGTTACTACAATGAAGCAAAAAAGATATTGAATAAAATTCGCCCAGACCAATTGAAAAGTCGTCGGGATGTGGTGGAGTATCATTACAGAAAAGCGCGCTTAGCACATAAAATGAATGACCTTGCGTCGGCTCGGGAGGCCTACAAGAAAACCATTGATACCGGCTCTGATGAAGCATGGTACTTTGCGCCAAACGCTTGTCTTCAGTTAGGATATATCGCCCGCGACAATAACGAAATCGAAGCTGCACGTACCTACTTCAGCAGGGCCCTCAGCTACAAAAAGCACGAATACAAAAACAGCATTGATAGCAAAGCACGTTCTGCCCTTGCTCAGACAAGTGATGCCAAATGACGTACATCGTTATAGCGATCTACCTGAAACATACTTCCGGTATACGTAAGCTCATACAGGCATAGGTTTTCATGATTAAACATATCCATACTTTTTAAAGGATAATTCAACAGGTAACATAACAGAATGCGTATAGCCCGGCCGTGCATGCAGATCAAAATAGTTTGTTCTTCCGTTCTCGCCATGATGTGATCAACAGCTGGTTTCATTCGCTTCACCACATCATCCGGACTTTCCCCATGTTCAATCTTTAAGGTAGTATTACCCAACTGCCATTGTTTAATCATGAAGTGATAATACGCATCCTCTTCGATTGTGATGCGCTGGCCTTCCTTGCTACCCCAGCTGATTTCATTAAGACCCGCAAGAGCTTCCGTGGGAATGCCGAGATTAATAAATTTTTCAACACTCTGCTGACTGCGTTTCAAGGCAGACGTGTAAACTTTGTCGAACGGAACACCTTTATAAGCATTAAAAAATGCCTCTGCCTGGGCACGGCCGCGGGCATTGAGATCTGTATCAACACCACTCCCCTGCACTATGCTCTTAAGATTGTAATCCGTCTGTCCGTGACGAATCAAATAGATTTTTTTGATGCTCAATTTTGCGTTATTTTGGCGCTGCCTAGCCACAAACGCCATGATCTCGTAAAACACCAACGTAAGGCTTATTGCAAGCAGGCGCAAAAATAGAAAAATTGTTCACAGTTCCCTTCGGTATAACCAACATGGGTATTTTTAAATCAGGAATTACATTAGATTATCTCAATCAGTTCGCCACAAATACGCTGGCTGAAAATCTGGGCATCCGGTTTACCCGTATTGGGGAAGATTTCATTGAAGCAACAATGCCCGTTGATCGGCGAACACACCAACCCATGGGATTGTTGCACGGTGGAGCTTCTGTTGCATTAGCCGAAACCCTGGGAAGTGTTGCGGCTACTTTATGCGTGGATGAAAACAAACAGTTTTGTGTAGGGCTTGAGATTAATGCCAACCACCTGAAAGGTATTCGCGAAGGTGAAGTCATCGGCGTAACGAGACCGATACACATTGGAAAAAAAACACAAGTCTGGGAAATCCGGATCTCCAACACGCAAGGTGAACTAGTCTGTATAAGTCGTATCACAATGGCTGTGCTGGATAAAAAAAATTGACGAGAACCGGGAAAGGATTATGATAAACTTAACCACTTCTGCATCAACACCAAAAATTTATAACGAGACCGATTTCCTGGAACGGATTTGTCCTTATGCATTTGAAAAGCACTTTTCTCTGGCCGTGTGGCAATTGCCCGGCGAACGAAAACGGCATGTTCTGATCAGTAAAGAAAATCAAAAGGTAAAACGCGAGATGCCCCTGGAAGAACTTCGCGAAGGGTTTGTTTTCGCTCCGTTCAATCGTAATGATGATACCGTTTTTTTGCGCGCCGATTATGTCTTCTCGTTCGAGGAAGGCATATTGATTAAACCAGAAGCCGATGCTGAAAACGCTTTGATTGATGAATTACAAGAATTCATTCCTGCGAAACAACACAGGCCATATGTCGTTGACAATTCCAATATCGAAGATTCATCGAGAGAAAAGTTTATCGCCTGTGCTTCTGCCGGGATCAAAGAAATTGAAAACGGTAACCTTGAAAAAATTGTACCTTCAAGAACACACACTGTTGCCTTAACATCCGGGTTCAACCTGGTAAAGAACTTCCAAAGATTGTGCGATGCCTTCCCGAACGCCATGGTATCGTTTGTAACTACACCGGAAACGGGTACCTGGATGGGTGCTACGCCGGAGTTACTTGTTTGTGTGCATGACAACCTGTTCAAAACCGTTGCACTTGCCGGAACACAGCCATATCATGAAGGAATCAATCTTAAATCCGTCGCCTGGACACAAAAAGAAATTGAAGAACAGGCACTGGTAGAACGTTATATCATCAGTTGTTTTAAAAAGATACGACTGCGTGAATATAATGAGCAAGGGCCGAAAACCGTAGTAGCAGGAAACCTCATGCACCTGCGCTCTGATTTTACGGTGGATATGAAGGAAACAAATTTTCCACAGCTTGGATCTGTCATGCTTCAATTATTACATCCTACATCAGCAGTTTGTGGTATGCCATTGGAACCGTCTATGGCATTTCTTCAACAACATGAAGGCTATCATAGAAAATACTACGCAGGATATCTGGGACCAGTTAATATTCAAAGTCAGATTCATATTTTTGTAAACCTCCGCTGTCTGCAAATTACAGCGCACCATGCTATAATTTATGCCGGCGCTGGTGTTACTTCCGACTCTATCCCTGAAAAGGAATGGGAAGAAACGGAGATGAAAATAAATTCCTTACACCAGGTTCTCATTCCATGATTTGTTTACCTCCCCCGTTTTAACATGCATTATTATCAGCCGATTTACAATATTGCAGAACTTTGTTTCAGCAGAAAGATAACCGATATCGTGCTTTGCCCCGGATCGCGTTGCGCGCCGTTAACGCTTGCATTTACGCGTCATCCACAGCTTCATAAAAAAACCATCAGCGACGAACGCAGCGCTGGCTTTATCGCACTTGGTATTGCACAACGAAAAAGAATACCGGCTGTTTTGGTCTGCACCTCCGGCACAGCTGCATATCATTTTGCACCTGCCGTTGCTGAAGCTTTCTTTAGTCAGACACCCCTATTGGTTTTTACTGCCGACAGACCCGCCGAATGGATTGGGCAGGAAGACGGGCAAACCATTTATCAATCTGAGATCTTTGGCAAACATGTAAAAAAAAGTTACACACTGCCAGCAGAATATGATCATCCGGATAATGTGTGGCTTATTAATCGCATGGTGAATGAAGCCATCAACCTCTCGCAGCAGGAACCTGCCGGACCGGTACACATCAATGCGCCTTTTCGTGAACCATTATATCCGACAAACAACGACCCGATTATTTTTTCCGAAAATACCCGGCGTATTGAAGTATTTCAACCCGAATACAATCTCACCTCCGAGCAAAAGGCTTACATCCTTCAACGGTTGAAGCAATACCATAACACACTTATTGTGGCCGGCCAGCACATGTATGATCCTGCGCTGCTTCTCACACTCGAAACACTCTCAGCACAGCACAACATTCCAGTGGTCGCTGATATTGTTTCCAATCTACATCCACTAGAAAAAACGGTGCGGCATGCTGATCTCTTTTTAGGGCAAGCTCCCGCTGAAGTAAAAAAGACTTTACGTCCGGATCTTTTGATTACGTTTGGAAAGTCGGTATTGTCAAAAAATCTTAAAATGCTTCTCCGGCAACATGCGCCGCAGGAACATTGGCATTTTCAGCCTGGTGAAATTGCACCTGATACGTTTCAGCAGCTCACACATTTGTTTCGTGTAACACCGGCCGCGGGGTTTGGTTTTCTAAGTTCGCTTACCCCATCAGAAACTTTTGAAAATCAAAAACAAAATAATTATTACAAGCTGTGGGAAATTGAAGAACGAAGGGCGCTTCGAACCATGGAAAATTTTTTCTCCTTTCCTGAACTTGGCGAATTGGAACTCGTACGGGATATCCTCCGGCAATTGCCTGAGCATAGTAACTTACACCTCGCCAACAGCATGAGTGTGCGTTATGCAAACTTCATTGGTATTGAAGCGGCGCAAAAAAATATAAAGGTGTATGCCAACCGTGGTACAAGTGGTATCGACGGATGCACAAGCACCGCCGTCGGCCATAGCCTGAATAACAATACACCCAATATTCTGATCACAGGCGATGTTGCGTTCTTTTATGATCGTAATGCATTCTGGCATAACTATTCACTGCCTAACTTACGGGTTGTGTTACTGAATAACCATGGCGGCATCATCTTCGGTATGATCGACGGCCCCGGAAAACTTCCTGAAGCCGACGAATTTTTTATTACCAGGCAAAAGCTTAATGCACGCAAATTGTGTGAAGAATTTGACTTTGATTACCTGCATCTTGACCACCGAAGAAAAATGAAAAACTTGTTAAAAGATTTTTTTGAATTTGGTGAGCGCACTAAAATTCTTGAACTTGAAACGGGAACAACGACTAATAAGACTATTTTTGACAATCTGAAACAGCAAATAAGAAAAAGCTATGAACGTTAAATTTCCGTGGAAACCTATTAAAACATATAAGGAAATCCTTTTCCATAAATTTGAAGGCATTGCACGCATTAGCATAAACCGGCCGCATGTTCATAATGCGTTTACGCCGCTTACAGTACAGGAGATGATCGACGCGATGAATATTTGTCGTGAAGATGCGGATATCCGTGTCGTTGTAATGACCGGTGAAGGCGGTAAAGCATTTTGCAGTGGCGGCGACCAAAGTGTACGCGGTGATGGCGGGTATATCGGAGAAGATACCGTACCCCGTTTAAATGTACTTGATCTTCAAAAGTTAATACGCTCCATTCCCAAACCTGTTATTGCAGCCGTTGCAGGCTGGGCCATCGGCGGTGGTCATGTTCTTCACGTGGTGTGCGATCTCACAATCGCTGCTGAGAATGCAAGATTTGGTCAGACAGGTCCTAAGGTAGGAAGCTTTGATGGTGGTTTTGGCGCTTCATACCTGGCGCGCATCGTAGGCCAGAAGAAAGCGCGGGAGATCTGGTACCTCTGCGACCAATACGACGCCGCGGAAGCAAGGGAAATGGGTCTTGTCAATAAAGTTGTTCCACTAGACCAGCTCGAGGAAACCTATGTTGAGTGGTGCCGTAAAATAATTAAGAAAAGTCCGCTGGCATTGCGGATGTTGAAGAGCTCGTTTAATGCCGAGCTCGACGGTCAGGCGGGCATCCAGGAACTTGCCGGAAATGCAACACTCTTATATTACCTGAGCGAAGAAGCAAAAGAAGGAAAGAACGCCTTCCTCGAAAAACGCGATCCGGACTGGTCTACTTTTCCAAAATTTCCTTGATTAGTTCAAGGTTCAAAGTTCATGGTTCATGGTTCATGGTTGGAGTTACTGTGTGGGATGGGATTTCGAAATTGTTTGAGGTTTGACGTTCGAAGTTTGAGGTTGGTTTGCGAAAATTTGTGGGTTGTCGAAAACAACTCAAGGCTCGCAGGCTCATAGCTCGCAGCTGTTTCGAATCCAGGTTGGATTGGGTATTGATCGGGATTTCGGAAATTGTTTGAGGTTTGACGTTCGAAGTTTGAGGTTGGTTTGCGAAAATTTGTGGGTTGTCGAAAACAACTCAAGGCTCGCAGCTCATAGCTCGCAGCTGTTTCGAATCCAGGTTGGATTGGGTATTGATCGGGATTTCGGCATTGTTTGAAGTTCGAAGTCTGAAGTTTGAAGTTGGTTTGCAAAAACTTATAAATTATCGAAAACAAACTCGAGGCTCGCAGCTCATAGCTCGCAGCTGTTTCGAATCCAGGTTGGATTGGGTATTGATCGGGATTTCGAAATTGTTTGAGGTTTGACGTTCGAAGTTTGAGGTTGGTTTGCAAAAATTTATGGGTTATCGAAAACAAACTCGAGGCTCGCAGCTCATAGCTCGCAGCTGTTTCGAGTCCAGGTTGGATTGGGTATTGATCGGGATTTCGGAATTGTTTGAAGTTCGAAGTCTGAAGTTTGAGGTTGGTTTGCAAAAACTTATAAATTATCGAAAACAAACTCGAGGCTCGCAGCTCATAGCTCGCAGCTGTTTCGAATCCAGGTTGGATTGGGTATTGATCGGGATTTCGAAATTGTTTG
>DASPIZ010000143.1:0-5057 GCA_035628875.1 Ohtaekwangia sp.
CAGAATCGCGGGATCTTTATCGAGATCGGCATAAGAATAGATTCCCTTTTTTGCTTCGCGTGATACAAGCTTAAAATCGATCTTTAATTTTTTTAATGCTTCCTGTACAGCCTTGGAAGATCCGCCTGTTCCCAGTATTAGCGCCTTGAATGTTTTTTCAGCTGGAAGCCACTTTTCCAATGTTTCTAAAAATGCATCAGAATCGGTATTAAAGCCCTGGAGTTTACCGTCTTTTATCCGGATTACATTTACGGCTCCTATTTTTTTTGCAAATCCATCGACTTCATCAAGGTATTTAAACACCTGCTCTTTGTAAGGGATTGTTACATTTAACCCCGATAGTCCTTTAGTATCTTTTAACAATGTTTCTATTTCCGTAATATTTTCAAGGGGAAATAATTCATAATGATAATCGCGTAAGCCTTCGCGAAAAAATTTTTCATCAAAATAGGCCTTTGAAAACGAATGACTAACAGTTGCTCCGATTAGTCCAAATACTTTTTCCATGTTCAGCTTTTTGTTTTAAGCCTTGCGGCAATCTTTTCAATTAATACCACGATAAAAACGCCCAGTGCCATCATGAGAATAGCCAGGAAAATCTGAGGATCTTTGCCTGTAACTTCAAAATAATTCCAAGGCAAAATACTTTTATCAAATACCGGAACTTGTTTCCCTTCATGATCGGTAACATATTCTAAAACTTCACGCCATGGCCACACTTTATTAAGTGAACCCAACATGAAACCGGCGAGCAAAGCTACTGCGATGTTGTGATAATTTTTAAGGATCCAACTCAAAAGTCTGGTAAATGAAAGCAAGCCGGTTACACAACCTGCAATAAAGACAAAAATCACCGGGAAGTTTAATTCCGTAAGGGCTGTAATTATATATTGATATTTTCCGATAAGCAAAAGAATAAAAGCACCCGAGATTCCGGGAAGGATCATTGCACAAATGGCGAGTGCGCCAGCAAAGAAAATAAACCACAGGTCGTTGGGAGTTTGTGCAGGCGACAATACGGTAATTGCATACGCGATGGCAGTGCCTATCAAGAAGGACAATATTTCTCCGCCACGCCAGGATTTTACTTCACGCATTACTAAAGGCGCTGAAATCAGAATGAGTCCAAAGAAAAATGACCAGATCAGGATCGGGTGATTTTCCAATAAGTATGTCATAAATCTGGCTAGTGACAATATGCTGGTCGCAATGCCGAGCAGGAGGACAACCAAAAAATTTCCATTAATTTTTTTCCAGAAATCGGCTATTCTTAATGTAAACAATAGCCGTATTGCTTGAGCGTCAACCTGGTTGATGGAAGCCAGTAATTCATCATAAATTCCTGTAATAAATGCAATTGTTCCTCCAGAAACTCCAGGAACAACATCGGCAGCCCCCATTGCTATACCTTTAGCAAAAAGGAGGACATATTCTTTTGGATTTCTCAAAATCGTAAATCTTTTAATCTACCTCGAATGGAGGGGCAGTATTCGTTTGTTTTTTTTCGATACCCAGGAAATGAAGGAATGTGTCGCCGCGTAATCCTAATCTAATAGTTTCGAGCGGGATAACTTCTTCCGGAGAAATATTACCAAGATTTACGTTGGCCCCAAGCAGTTTGATAAACCAAACCTGTTGCGCTTTTTGAGGCGCTTCCCAAATAATTTTTTCAAAGGGAATTTTTGTAAGGATTTCCTGTACAAGGCCCGACCGCACTTCACCTGTGGAACGGAAAAGGCCAACATTTCCGCTTTCCCGGGCTTCGCCGATCACTTTCCAAGCTCCGGCATCTAACTCCTTTTGCATCAATTCAATCCACATATAAGGTGGAATGATCTTGTCAGCATCTTTGGAGCCTACTTCCGAAAGCACCGTTACCTGTTCAGAAAGCTTGGCGATGTAATCGCATTTTTTATCATGATCCAGATCGATTGAGCCGTCAGAAACTTCCGCAAACGACATATCAAATTTGTCCAACAGCCTGCGGTAGTCGTCAAATTGATCCCGAATCACGAACGCTTCGAATAAAGTGCCTCCAAAATAGACCGGAATTCCGGCGTCTTTAAAGATTTTCAGCTTTTCTTTGAGGTTTGGCGTAACAAAGGACGTTCCCCAGCCTAATTTGACAATATCAACATGGGTGGAGCAAATGCTGACAAAATCTTCGGATTCCCGTAGACTTAATCCCCTGTCCATGGCCATGGTAAAACCATACTGTCTGGGCTTTGTCGTACGCTCAGGCAGGTTTTTAAGATCGTAATTCATTAATGGTTATCTTTTCTAAACTGCTCAATGATCTTGTAAAGGGCTTTTTGGGTTTCAATTTTAGGAAAGAAGTCAAAAAGCATTGTGTGACCATCAAAGTCCAAAATTAACGCATTTTCTAAATAATTAAAGGCTTCCTTAAAACGTCCGGCCTCAATGAGATAAACGGTCATGCGATAAAACATTTCGGAGTCATCCGGAATGTCCTCAAATCCCGCCAGTAAAGTTTCGATGGATTTAACATGATCACCCTGTTCATAATAAATAAACGACCAATTCAGCCAGATTTCCTTATCTGTAGGGTCAAGTTTACTGGCCTCTTCATACGCATCTATGCTGCTGATCGTGTTTCCGACTTTAAATTCAGCATGCGCCACTGATTTCCAGTATTCCGGGTTCTCTGTATTTATTTTTAAGGCCTTATTATAAAAATGTAGGGCTTGATACCACTTTTCCTGTTTTTCGAGGCAGGCGCCTGCGCCAAACCACGCTTCGTCATATAGCGTATCCAGCTTCGCTGCTTTTTGAAAGTATTTCAGGCCGAGTTCATATTGCTCCATACTTTCGTAGGCTGCACCGAGACAGCAATAAACCTCCGGACTTGGACCTTCAAGATCGATGGTCTTGCGAAAACAATCCAGGGCTTTTGTGTACTCACTCATGTTCATGTAACTATTGCCCATGTTGAAATAAGCCGAAGCAAAATTTTCGTCGATGGTTATTGCATAGTCATAAGCATGCAGCGCTTCCTGATATTTCTCGAGTTTATTATAAACGATGCCGAGATTGTACCATGCTGCCGCTGAGTATGGATCTTCATCAATAAATTTTTGATAATACTCGATACTGCTTTCAAGCTGACCTGTTACATCAAGACAATACGCAAGTTCGTAAAGCGCGCCATCATGATTGAGATTGATTTCAATGGCTTGCTTATACGCTTCGATTGCACCGGTGTAATCTTCCATACTCTGGTAGGCAAGCCCTATACTATAATACACTTCGTCTTTGTCTTCGGCAAAGTGTAATGCTTGTTCGTAATTTTCTATCGCGTCAGCATGATTGCCCTGAAGGGAAAGTATGGAACCTTTTGTAAGAAAAATTTCGGGGTCGTTTGGTTGCAATGCGTTTGCCTGCTCAAGTAATTTCAGCGCCTGATCGTATTCTTCCAGACTCGTTAATATCTGCGCTTTTACAGTGATGAGTTCTGTCGAAAAGGGATATTGACTGATTGCCTGATTTACAGCCTGAAGTGCTTTGTTGAATTTTGCCCGGAACATGTAATAATCGATGATCTGCTCGTAGGCATCAATATCAAAAAAGGCGGCTTTCTTTTTTTTGAGGTGGTCCTCAAAACGTTTGATAAGTTCGTTTCCTTCTTCTCTTTTTCTATATTCTTTCGCCATGCACTATAAAGGTTTACCTAAAATAGTTGATTTTGATGTAAACATAGACCTTTCTTTAATTTTTATGCATGTATTTCGACATGTAATATTGGCAGCACCAATCCAGCGTTTCTTCAATCGGTTGAAAATCAATGGAAAGCGCTTTTTTGATTTTATCGTTACTGTAGAGGAATTCCGTATTGGCTAGTCGTGCGGTTTCCTTGGTAAGCAGGGGTTCTTCACCAGTAACGAAAGTCCGGATACTTTCAGCCTGCGCCAGAACGCGTAATAATAATGGCTGTAGCCGAATGGATGGCGGTTGCTTATTAAATCGTGCTGCTACCTGTGAGAAGAATTCTATAAAGGAAACAGAACCGGCGTTTATGATAAAACGCTGTTCGGATATGTCACTTTCCAATAGCCTATACGTTGCGTTCGCCACATCACGAACATCGACATAATTCAGAAAGGCATCGGTATAGAAAAAATTCTCTTTCCATACATAATGAAATAATTGTGCACTGCTTTTCGACCAGTTGGCAGGTGCGAGTATAACGGATGGATTGAGGATTACAGTTTCCAGTCCCTCTTGCTGCCCGCGAAAAACTTCAAGTTCAGCAAGATATTTTGAATGGCCATAAGTACTATTCAGTGAACTTTCTGTCCATTGGTTAGTTTCATCAACAAGCCATTGTTTTTTTTGTCTTCCAAGGGCACCAACTGAGCTGATGTGGACCAGTCGCTTCACGCCTGCAATTAACCCGGCATTCACAACGTTGCGTGTACCTTGAACGTTGCAATCCATAATGGCTTTGGACTTTCGTGGATTAAACGAAACTATCGCGGCTGTATGAATAACACGCGTTACATCCGCAAAGGCATCTTCCAGGGCAATCGAATCTGTTACATCGGCATCGCGCCATTGTATCCCCGATGCGACGTCCTCGAGTAATGAAATATCACTCCCCGGTCTTTTTAAAGCAACAAAAGGCTTCTTTTCTTCCAGAAGCCTGCGTACAATAAAGCTGCCGAGCAAACCATTAGCACCAGTAACTGCAATCATGAGTAATTCAAAGTTTAAAGTTCAATGTTAAAAGTTTAGTGTTCATTAACCTTGAACTCTAAACCTTGAACTTATAGCGTGTTATTCAACAGGGATAAAGATAGGGCTTTTTCGTAGTACTTCAGATATTGTGCTTTGTCAACAAGTTGTACGTGTTGCAGGTGATGACAATCGCTTCCCAGCAAATGCACCCAACCTTTGTCAATGAGTTTTTGGGCGGTAACGTGAGCAGGCCGTGAATAGTAACCTGTGATAGAACTGATGTTCACCTGCAGCAATACACCACGATTGAGAATGTCCTCTACCTTGGCCAGGTTATTCTGAAGGTAAAGATATCGTTCGGG
>DASPIZ010000144.1:0-7733 GCA_035628875.1 Ohtaekwangia sp.
AAATGATGGCTATTCCGTGCTATTAAACTATTGGCAAAACGGCGGCACTAAACCTACCGTTCAATTTGCTAAAGATGCATTGATGCAGTTAGCTGAAAATCTGAAAATCGAAAATAATATTTATCGTGCAGATGTGATTGACGCCATGTTCCGCCAGGTTAACGACCCGACTACACGCCCATTTGCACATCATGTATTACCTGGTGTAGTGCACTTATCTGATTTTGATCTTGGCCCTTATAAAAAAGCGTATTCCGATAAAGATACAGCAACAACACACGTTTCAACCGGTGGTGGACATTCTCCCTGGAACAACGGCTGGATCTATCGGAATGATGGTGTTGATCTCGAAAACAATAATGATGAGGATCCAGGCAGTAACAAGTTAAATGTCGGATGGACCAATGACGGAGAATGGATGCAATACACTGTGACAGTAGATTCAAGCGCAGCATACACACTTTCCATTCGATACGCTGCTTCAACCGGAGCCGGAAAAATTAAACTTACTATCGAAGGAACCGACAAAACAGCGATTATTGATTTACCCGCTACAGGCGGAAATAAATCGTGGGCTACCAAATCGGTGAACGATGTCATTCTTCATAAAGGAATACAAAAGATCCGCGTCATGATTATTAAGGGCGGTGCAAACCTCGGGTTTTTAAAATTTGCACTCAGTAAAGAAGTAAAGGACACGCCTTTTCAAGCATTGACTGCTGAAACATCAGCAGATGGTGAATTCATTTACATCTCACTCAATAAATCAATTAATCCATCGACACTTACAGCTGATGATTTCAAAATGAAGGTCAACAATACTACCATTGGTATTGAAGAAATAAAATCAGATACAGAACATCCTTCGCGTTTGGTGATAAAACCCGGCACTGCGCTGAACGATAACGACATCATTCACATTGATTACTCCGGAACAGAGGTCCAGGCAACAGATGCTACACCATTGGAAATATTTACGTCACTCCAGGTGGTGAACAATCTGCCGCGTCACATCGCGTTGCCTGGCATTGTACAAGCCGAAGATTTTGCTGTCAATGTTGGATTGGAACTGGAAACCACTACAGATACCGGTGGTGGACAAAATATCGGATACACCAATGCCGGAGATTATCTCGACTATAACATACGTGTTGCAGAAGATGGTCAATACACCGTGGAGGTCCGTGTGGCCAGTGGAGGTGCCGCCGGAAAAATAGAACTCCAGCAATTAACAAAAGCAGGCGAAGTGTTACACACCGCAACATCGAGCACGCCTGTAACCGGTGGATGGCAAAACTGGCAAACTGTAAGTACAACCATAACCCTAAGCAAAGGAAGTAGCACATTACGCCTTAAAATCGTTCAACCTGAATTTAATGTGAACTGGATAAAATTCAGCAAACTCATCATCAACAGTACAAAAGACAAACGTCAGGGATCGCTTTACCTCTATCCAAATCCGACAGAGCAAAACCTTCACCTCGGTATTCCCGAGGATGACATGCGTTATGATACAGCTTTATGTATCCGCCATATTACCGGCAGCGTGGTACGACAGCTTGACCATTTCAACTATCCGGATGATGGTAACATTTTCGTAGGCGACCTAAGCGCAGGCCTTTATGTGATTGAGTTATCCAGTCCTGACAAAATCTGGATAAATAAATTCATCAAGAAATAGATTTATTATTGCCCATATCTTCTCTCACCGGAAATCACTGAAACCACAGAATAACCACAGAAAGATTCGCAATGCATTCCGTGCATTCTTCTGTGAACTCCGTGTATCTGTGAGCTGATTTTTGCACACTCAAAGACCACGGAAACATTCGTCACCCTAGCGGGCTAAAGCTTCCTTCAGCCTGTATTGCAATGGCGGCACACCATAAGCGTCTTTAAATACTTTCACGAAGTGCGCCGTGTTTTTAAATCCACTTTTGAACGCTATATCATTCACGGAATCGCCTGTCGTCTCTATCAATATTTTAGCATACTGAAGACGTGCGCGTATCAGCCACTTACCGGGTGAAGTCTGATAGATTTCGTAAAAATCGGCCTTAAAGGTTGAAAGGCTTCGCGCGCAAAGTTTGGCATACTCCTCAAGACTCATGGGATACATGAAAGACTTTTCCATGACATCACGTAAGGACACTTTGCCATTTCCACGAATACTGCGTAGGCAACAAGCCAGCGATCGATTGCTCACGCCCGTAAAAATGTTTAAGAACAACTCCTCCACTTTTACCTTCAACAGTTCATCGGAGGGCGCTGTATCCTTGGCAAAATAACTTAATACAGAATGAAAGTATGTAGATAATGATTCATCCAGCGTTAACGGAAAGATCGAGTCATTTTTTTCAACCGTAGCATTTGCTGTTGGCTGTCGTATGGCCATGTATTTATTCGCAACCTTCTCAATAAATTCATCCGTGACAAAAAAAACCAGCGCACAGTAATTACTCGGATCGTGTTGTTGGGCAACATATGCTCCCTTTCTTATAAACAACGCTTCACCACTCCGCACTACACATTCATTCTTGCCATCAAGATACTTTGTAACGCCACTAAGAATATAGGCAAAATAGCTGCAATGCGTCCAGAAGGCAATAGGTTCTTCGCCCAGTTTGCATTTGTACTCCACTACCAGCAAATCATTTACTTTAAATGTTTTGAAGTATTTACTGTTTGCGATGTAGTCGTAAATATTCAGCATTTGGATTTGTCTAAGAGCTAATTGGATAATCCATGCGGATATCTTTTAAGCCTTACGCATAACGCGGCGATATGTTGCATAAACCTGTCACCAAATTTTTTCAACTTCTCAGAAAATTCCGGGAAATGCACTTCCAGTACTTTTGTGCCTGCCTTTTAAGACAGGCCATGAAAAAAATTAATCTAGAAAAGTACTATGAACAACTCACTTCAATCCAAATCAAGACGAAAATTTGTGGCAAAACTCGCCACAGGCGCCGCAGCCGGATTTACTTCAATCTACGCATTTCAAAATCAAGTCGCGGGAGCCACTGTAAAGAACAATGTAAAAGCGTCTGCAGATGCCGAAAGCTGGTTTAAAAAAGCAAAGGGGTCGCACCGGATCGTATATGATGCCTCTGAACCGCATGGTGGCATGCCGATCATCTGGTCGTGGGTATTTTATCTTACCAATAATGAAACCGGCGTTACTGACAATGACATGACGGCGATGGTCGTACTTCGTCACAATGCGATTCCTTTCGCACTGGAAGATCGTCTTTGGGAAAAATATAATCTGGGCGAACTCTTTAAGATTACGGATAACAACACAAAAAAACCTGCCATTCGCAATCCATACTACACGCCGCAGCCCGGAGACTTTCCTGCGCCCGGCATTGAAGGCATACAAAAAATGCAATCACGCGGTGCGATGTTTTGTGTTTGTAATATGGCCTTGAAAGTGTACAGTGGAATGGCTGCATCGGCAGCTAACCTGAATGCAGAAGAAGTTTACCAGGACTGGCTCAGTGGTGTATTTAAAGACATACAGATTGTGCCATCAGGCGTATGGGCTATCGCACGTGCGCAACAACATAAGTTTGCGTACTGCTATGCAGGCGGATAATTTCATAATATATGCTTAGTCGTTACAAAGGCACCATATAAATCAATGAAGTTATTTGAGACACGAACGCATGAATGGCCATTACAAATGTTATCCATGTCTCTTTTGATATGCACACATCTTATCATTCAGATCTATAATTGAATCAACAAAATGCAGGAAATAGTAACGATGGCTGGAAGAATAAAACGCATGCTATGGTTGGTCTTGGGAATTATTGTTGCAGAAATTGTACTGACAATAGCCTGGCAAAAACCATGGGCAGATCATTTCAACAATGCACAGTTAATTGAAGGTCTCTATCAAAACGTTTCTCAACAAATTAGCCTCATCTGGGTGCCACCCGATAACACGACTATTCCAAGAGACGAATCGGGACACCTTATCCGTTATGGCCGCGAACTCATTGAACATACTGCATTATACCTGGGTCCACAAGGGAAAGTAATGAACGTAAGTAATGGACTAAACTGTCAGAACTGCCATTTGAATGCCGGCACAAAACCCTTTGCCGCCAACTACAGCGCTGTCGCTTCAAATTATCCGAAGTTCAGGCGTAGATCCGGTATCATTGAAAATTTTGAAAAGCGTGTGAACGATTGTTTTGAAAGAAGTCTGAACGGAGATGGCCTTCCACATGATAGCCACGAAATGAAAGCGATCATTGCTTATCTCAAATGGATTGGTAAAGATGTAGCCAAAGGAGAAACGCCCCGTGGCGCAGGCCTTGTAACGTTACCTCTCTTAAACAGAAAAGCGGATCCCATCAAAGGAAGAGAATATTATTCAAAACACTGCTCAAGCTGTCATGGTAATACTGGAGAAGGCGTGAAGAGCGAAAACAAAATAGAATGGAAATATCCGCCCCTTTGGGGAGCATACAGTTACAATACCGGCGCAGGATTATTTCGCATTTCTAAGTTTGCGACATTCATCAAAGCAAACATGCCTTATGGTGTAACTTATGACAACCCAATACTTACGGATGAAGAAGCATGGGACATCGCAGCATTTGTAAACTCCATGCCGCATCCCCACAAAAATTTTCCCAATGACTGGCCCAACATTTCAGATAAACCGATGGACCATCCCTTTGGCCCATATGCCGATCATTTTTCAACGGAAACCCATAAGTATGGGCCCTTTAGCCAAGTCCTGAAAGCGAAAAAACGATAATGGAAATCTTCGGATTTATGGCCATCATCGGTATTGGTCTTGTGCTAGGCAGTGTCGGCGCCGGAGGTTCCATGCTTACCATACCTGTTCTCATCCATCTGTTCGCGATGGATATGGAAACTGCTTCTGCGTATTCATTATTCCTTGTAGGTGTAACCAGTCTTACCGGAGCTGCATTAAAGCAAAAAGAACACCTTGTTTCAATGCGCGCAACATTTTTGTTCGGTATACCCTCCGTTGCAGGCGCTTTTATATCCAGAAACTGGATCATGCCATGTATTCCGCACATCGTTTGGAAGTCAGACGGCGTGATGTTTAAGAAAGATGATTTATTACTTGCCCTTTTCTTACTACTGATGCTCATGTCTTCCATTGCCATGTTGATCAGACTAAATTCACATGCGCAACGATTACATACAAAAAAAACTTTTGTACTGATACCATTGGGGCTGGCTACCGGACTGATCGTCGGTCTTTCCGGAACGGGTGGAGGGTTTCTTGTTTTACCTGCGCTAATTATTTTTGCAGCCTTGCCGTTGTCAACAGCTGTTGGTACCAGTCTTCTAATCATCGCTTCAAATTGTCTTCTTGGATTTTGTGGCGACATTCTGAACCGAACGATCAACTGGGATTTTCTCTTTCTGGTTACGGCATTGGCCATGTCTGGTCTACTCGTCGGTTACTGGTGGCATAACCAAATTAAAAGATTCCTTTTCGCACAACAATTCTTTGCCTGGCTGATGCTGGCTGTCTCACTCTTACTTTTGACGTTGGAACTGGTATGGCGATGAAAAAAGGATCATCGTTCTGTAACCACAATTACTCTTTACCTGCAAATAGACTCAGCACCTCACTAACTTTATTTTCGTCCTCCGATTCAACAAGATATAAAAGATCCCCATTCACGCTCCATTTTGCATTCGGCAGCAAAGGCAGCGCATTTGCTTTAGCTATCTCATTCGCATCGTCGTAAGATGATGTAAATAAAACAGTAATGGTTAGTGAACTATCGCTGTTATTAAATTTATGCCCTGAAATAATCTTATCGGCCTGTTTCCAATCACGCCAGTCGAACGAAACCTGCTCAAGTTTTTCCGTCACAGAATTCAAAAAATATTCCATTCGTTTCCTATTGGGATGATCAACATTTAAAGTGATATTGTTATTCATAGGATTTGATGTATCAACCTGTTGACTTTGTCCGTAAAACTGAATCAATAAAAAAGTGCAAAATAATAAGGACGATCGTACATTGACGTATTCTCTCATGTAACTAAATAAATTACTACGGCTGCAATTTTAAAAATAAAAATAAGTATTTAACTGGAACATTCCGTGCATTCTTCAGTGCATTCCGTGATTTCAGCGAGCTGACCATTTTCTCAAAAACTATAGCTATAGTTAACCGTAGCCGTTGTCTCCGTGTACGCCGGAGCGTTTTCCAAACTTTTCATTCTTTTTAAAAGATTTACTCCGGCTGAAAAATTGTGTGGGGTATTACCGGACTTCTTTTTTGATTTTGGCGAGAATGTTAATGAAAGCCTGTTGTTTAGCACAGGACTTGAAGATACATCGCCCGACGTTTCATTATACGAAGTGGCCAGTGATGTACGAAGTGTCTTCTCATAAAAAGCTTTCGTTAGTCCAAGTGTAGGTCCCCAGTAAGTAGATCGAAGACCACCGGCGTTATTTTCATACCAGTTTCCTGCCACCGACAAGGTTAAATTTTTAGGAACAACGGAATAATTATACGACACATTGATGGAGAAAAAATCAGAACCGTGATCGCCTCCCTCGTAACTCGCCTTATCACTTACCTTTTGATAACTCGCGTTAAGCATAATATTCTGTGGTTTCTCCTGACTGCCAAGACTTCGAATGATCGTATGATTCAACGTCTGACTTACCTGAAAAAAGTTTAGTGTATCCAACGGGTTTTGAAAAAATGGATCAGGCTGCGGCTTTATGTTTGTATAGGACGTAAAGTTAGAATAATCCATGACAAAGTTCCATCGCTCATTGGGTGCATAGTTGGCTGATATTGATCCCACTTTTCTTTCAGTTGTTGACGCCCTCGTGTCATCGAGATTATTTTGTTGTATCCCGACGTTCGCGGTAAGATTAAGTGTGTTATCAAACAATCGGACGGATGGGGCAACCGTTATATTTCTGAGGTCATTGTTAAAAAAGTAGGCACCGAGGGTTTGATATTCGGGTGCTATCCGTTCATACTTTACCTGTACCGAAAACCAGTTTCCCTGGTAGCCAAGACTTGCGTTAAGCGCATCGTAATACCTGCTGGTTGAATTCTCAGGAAGAATACCGTGCAATAAATTATTGGATTTCGTTTCCAAAGTATCTCCGCTTTCATTTAACCGCGTATCCTTATTAATGGCCGAAATAGCGTATTCGGCATCCACAAAAAATCTTTTCAAAAACGTTTTACGGCCTGCGATGCTAATGGCTACGTTTTGCATTGGCGTTAGATCACTTTCGGGGTACACAAAGGGAATCGAGTTTTTTTCATCGCGGGCGGTAAAAATACTGAAAGCAATCCTGTCACCGTTGTCTTCGTAACCCAATTTTAGCCCGTAGCCCATACGTTTGTAAGATGCGTTAAAGTGTTGTAGCGAATCATTGACATCGAAAGGTACGGCTTTGCGTAACCTTCCAGCCATAGCTGAAATTTTCCATTTACCCGGACTCAAATCAACACCGCCACCAAGAAAGACATGTCCGGCAAGCGTATAATTAGAGAACGTCATCGAATTATAACCGATATAGGTTTTAATCCACTTATAATGTGGCTGAAAACTAAATTGATTGAATGGTTGAGAAAAACTTCGGTTGGCATTGCTGTAGCTAAAAGATAACGGCGCATCATAACCAAACAATTTGATATTCACATTACCGGTAAGAAACCAGTTGAAAGGATCTCTTCGCATCTCCATACCATCAA
>DASPIZ010000145.1:0-12180 GCA_035628875.1 Ohtaekwangia sp.
CTGGAGAATCTGCTGAAAGCAAACAGTGGCATTACCGGTAAAATGAAAATCAAACCACAAAGTGAAACGCTGCCAGACCAGGAAATACCGGTGCGTATACGATTGCTTGACGAAAATACCTTTGGCAGGTTTGGTATGACACCAACGGAAGTACGAACCAAAAACTGGCGCAACGAAACACCATTTCCGGTAAGGTTAAAATACATGCATTACATGATCATCGATAAAAATAGTGAAGGAAAAGATAGTCCGATCATTTATTCATGGGACCTTAACGAACAGGAAATACAACCGCGTATGCAGGTAAAGTTTGATGCTGCGACAATACCACAATGGCTTGACAACTACAAAGGAAAACAAGCTCGTATCTGGATCGATTACAGTGTTTTGAATTCATGTACTACCTGTAATGAAGAAGTATTCTCCAATATCATCAGTTCAACCACAAGACCACAGTTATCCGATGTTGTATTTCGCGTCATTGACTTTTTCGAGGCTTACAAGGTTGCTTATATGGACATCGAGATGAAATCCGTGCAGGGCGATCCATCCGGAAAACTGGAAACAACCTTTCCACCATTGCATGTCACACAAGACAAAACCAACTATGTCGCTGGTAAAATTTATATCCCTGCAGGTATTGAACCTGCTTTCGATTACCGCGTAACAGTAGTAACAAAGGATGGACAGGAATTGAAATCACAATGGATCACACGCAATGCCTTAAGCGTTCCCTTCGGAAGTTACCAGTTACTTGAACTCTTCCCTTCGTTAAACGAGGATCCTGAATAACCATAAAGTCAACGTCTTGCTACACCATAATCATTTAGAATGATGAAGACTTACCACGCTGTGCTTTTCCTGTTATGGATCACCTGTCAACATGTATGCCATGCCCAACCTGATTTTACCAATAGCTATACATCCTACGGAATCACATTCTTTAAAGATGCAACACAACGGAATCACTACTATTACTTACCAGGAAACCTGGAGATTGGAAAATCGAGCACCGGAAGGCCTGATTTCAATTTTATCATGATGCGTTATGTCGGTTCGGCAGTGTACGATGAAAGCGAAAGCATACGGTATCGCAATATACTCTCCATGCGATTGACCATGCAGCAGCCAGACCCTGATTCAATGCAGTTGGCTAAAGAAAAATTAACCAATGGACGCTCATCCTTACAGGTACGTCCCCTTCCCATCAGCCACATTGATGCGATGGTCGTTTTTACTCCCGTTGGCAGTGATACCATCAATGTAGTACATGGTTCACTCTCCGCACAGAGCGATAACGGATATGCAACATCCGGTACGTACTGGCAGGAACGGTATTTCACGCTGCACCTGGATAACCATTCCGCTAACCTTTTACTACATGCATTCAAAAAAGACTACACGGCCATCAGTCTCATGTACGCCTTCTATTCCAAAGGCACCAGCAATAACCATGTTCTTGATGTAAGTGGTCATCACAACTTAAAATCTGAATTGCAGAAAAAACTAAATGAATCCCTCGCGGCCATTGATCCAATAGACAGCCTCAAAACATGCATTGTTAAAAGTGATGCATTTGCGATCTATCTCGATACACTGCTGTATCCCGATCTGATCACGCAGCTCGACATTAATGATGCTATTCCTCCGGGATATGCAGTCTTAAACGTTCGCAATTACGATTTTGCCAATAACCTGAGAACAGATCTTTATGAAAAGTCCGTCGACATCGAAGCCACCGGAGCCGGTGGAAATAAAGTAAGTGCGTCCGTAAGCTTCCGCGCCACCGCTCCGGACATCAGCGCTACGAACTTTAAATTCAATTACGCAGTACGATTAGACAAGCCCTACCGGTACAGAATACGCGAGCTTTATAAAGATGGAAGAGAAATTACTTCGGCGTGGACTGATGTAACCATATGGTCTGCCCTACTCGATATTACGACACGTCCCGAGGATCAACAATAATTTTAAACAAAGACCCATTATGAAAACATGCATGTTACTGATTATCGGAATCGTCCTCTCCCTTACCCTTACGGCAATTCCGAAATACGACGAAGGAAGATTACAGCTTAAAGGAATCCAGTTGTTGCAGGATCATGAAGATGCCAACGCTTATTACTATATACCGAAGTATCCACGCATGGCAACGCGTGAGGATGGCACCTACGAGTTTATGTTCATGAAATATGTAGGCAAAGGCAAAGGCGCCAACGGTGGCTTATTTCATGCACTCATCGAATTCACATTGCCCAACGATGAAGTCAATAAACTCCAGGACACGCTTCGTATTGTACTCAAAAATAAAAATGCCATGATTGTCGGACCTGTGCCACTTGAGCAGGTAAAAGACGGTGAAAAAGGATTGGGTAGTTTTCAGCTCGTATCATCAATTCTTAACAACACAACGGGAACGAATCCATTCACACAATCGATCATCACCTCTGGCCATGCACCTTTCCAACCCGGATCTAAGGCCGCAGTAGCCGCGTGTCTCAGCGAAGAAGGTGCTACGCTTCTTTGGGAATCTTTGACAGGAAAAACATCGGATGTCTCCGTGACGCTAAGTGGGAACTACGAAGCCTATGTCAAAGCGTATAACGCAACCGTTACAGCGGAAGTATCCACGGTGTATGAACATTACAGCAAGCTAAGCAACTTCCAGGAAGGATATACACGCGATCAGGTGAGAAAAATCACAGACGAACTGGTACAAAACCAGGCGCTAAAGATTGAATCGTTTGATCGGACAGGCAGCCTGGGTGTTAAAGCAGATGAACTTAAAGCGATTCTTAGTCTGGTTACTGATAAGCTTATCGAATTAATGTTCGATACCAAAACCGGATGGGCCAAAACTCCCGATCGTGAAACGGCTGTGGAAGCCGATCAAATCAAAGGAAGACAGGAACGTGGCTACTTCTGGCAGGTGTTTGGCGGTGAAGACGACAGCCCATATTATTCCGATAACCAGTTCGTACTGAAAAAAAGAACCGATATCCGTTCAAATAAATTTTATCTGAACCTGAGCCAGGCTACAACAATCAAAGTACCCGTTTATTCATCCGGAAATCTCGCTGGCGTTTACAATATCATGCAGGAAGACCCGGAATCATTGGATGCTTATTTCAAAGTGGTGAACATGGACGATGCTGACTTCCAAAAAAGGGAAGTTGCATTTATGCTCGATGGAGAATTCGCCGAATCATTCAATGATATCTTCAACTTTGTTACTGTTAGTTTCAGAAAAAGATTCACAGCAGAGCACAATGATGTTACTGCCGATGTGTTATTCACGCGCGCCAATATTGAAGCGACATCAGGATCTGTTCCGCAAGCTGTTACTTATCCACGTCTTGGTATAGCATCCTCAGATGATTGGCTTCAGTATGAATACAAGGTAAACTGGAATTTAAAGGGAACTAACTTTTCAATAAAAGATCCGGCTAACGATGAACAATGGAATCAGGCTTCAGCTTCGGGCGTCAATCTTATTCCGCCGTTAGCAAGGAAGAAGATATCTATTGAAGTTGATCCATCTGCATTTTCAGCTACAACCGATACAACGACGACAGCAACAGTAGTGATCAAGTTTCTGGTTGTTCTTGGCGGTGACCCAACCATCCAGCGCACATTAAAGCTACGCGCAAAAGATCCCACCAACATTCACGAAGTCACACTCTTTCACGATCCCAAAGAAGCGGTTGCATACCAGGTAACAAGGTTTACACCACAGGGAGAAATTCGTGGGAAACTGAAAGAACTGAAAGACGATTTTATAATGGTTGGTGAAAGTGAGATTAGGGATTAGGGATTAGGGATTAGGTATTGGGTATTGGGTATTGGGTATTGGGATATAGAAAGATAGCGTAGCTTTTAAGAAAACAATTTTATGAAAAAGTTTATTGGTTTGGCATTGTGGACACTTGTGTTACAAGTAAATGCACAGTTGCCGTTAATTGACCGTGGTGTACAGGTTGAAGGGATGTGGTTCTTTCCTTTGTATGGCGACACATCGAATTATGTATACCTACCCTATGAGGCTGCGCTTGCAACTACAGAAGACAATATGCCGCAATTCTCTTATATGCGGTATATGATGAATTCAACCAAAGAGAGCACATCAGCAAGTTCTATACAAGATGCAGACGGTGGTGCCATCTTAAACTTTCTTGTCTTATATAAGACACCGGAAGAAAAAATCGCGAATGCCGAAACAACCATTCGTAAAAGATTAAAAAATGACAGTATAAATGTAAGAGGACCTATCGTACTGGACAGAGGGAGGTATTCTCTCGTTTCGTCTATAGTCGCCGGAGATTCCGTTATTCAACAGAAACAACTTCTTTCTACGGGGAACGCGCCGGTTCTGGAAAACACGCGTGTAGCCTTATCGTTTGGACTCACGCCGCATACCTCCAAAATATTGACAGCAAATTTCAAGATGAACACACCTGATATCTCCCTGGTATTCGATGTGGAGTTCTCCGGTTTAACGGAAGACTACGACGCAGAGCTTGAGATTGACTGGACAGAAGTAAAAAAACATCAAGGCTTCAATGCAGGTGGTAGTGTCTACTTCGTATCTGCGGACGTCAAAATTGCCTTTGATGAGTTATTTAAAAACCAGGCCATCAAACTAACGGTGAACGGAAATAACCCAAACATGGAGGCTTTACTCAATACGGTGTACGACAAACTACTCACCGTGATGTTTCAACCCGTAGAGCCCGAACAATTACCAGCGCAGGCGCAGAATGATCTGATCGGAGCGCTCGCTGAAAGTCTCGGTCCAAACGGAATATTGGGCAGTAAAAACACGACCGGGTTTGGGTTGAATGTTGGATATCAACTGAAAGAAATGAAATCATCCGGAAAAAGCACCCTGCGCTTTAAAGGCAGAAGTACAGTGCAACGACACCATTTCATCACCTTTAACATAGGTAACCTTCACAGACAATACGGTGAGAATAAAACAATATTCCGGGACGTAGCCATTGATGGCGCGTTTCAGCAACGCGCTATCCTGGTGGGTATTGATGGTGAACTCGAAAAGGAATTCGAAAAGATCCTGAACAGTGTAACGGTGATCCTCAATAAAGATCACCTCAACGGCGATAAGACCACACGCAACATCATCATCACAAATAATTTTGTAAAAGATAAAACTAAATCACCGTCGCTTGTTTACGGATATCATTCCGATACGACCAATTGGTTACTGTACAAACACAGGGCAGTGTGGCAATTTCGCGGAGGCGCTTCTTATGAAACTGAGTGGAAAGAACAGGACGCCTCCATGATTAATCTGTACACGCCATTTAAAAGAAAAACAATCGAACTCGAAGGTGATATGCAAACACTGATTGATCAGGGAATACGCGCATTATCTGTGCAGATCCAGTATCCGTTTTTTTCACAAACCAAACAAGAACGAATAACCATGCGTACCGACGAACCACTGCGTGAAAAATATTTTGAGATCACACAGCCCATCGATCAGGAGGAAATTGATTTCACAATCACATACATTACGACAAGCGGTGAAAAGATAACGCGTACCGGTAAAGACAAAATCGGAATCATCTTTCTTGACGAAATTTCCTTTGGCAATGAATAAGTTATGAAAACCGCATTGCGCTATATCGTTGCCGTTATAATGGGAGGTCACCTGACTTGTAATGCTCAATTACTAAGTTCCGGCAAAGGTCATACACTTGACCTCGATACCGATTTTAAAGTTATGCTTCTTCGCGCAGCCGAAAACCATACACACTATTATTACATCCCCTTGAACTTCCAACTTGCCGAAAAGAACGGCGTACCGGAAATTTCGCTACTGCTTTACAGGGATAAAAACAACAGCTTGTCAGGAGGCCTTCTCCACGTACTCATTACCTGGGGATTAACGCAGAAACAGGAATTAAAACTAAATCAACTTTTATCTGAAATAGATTCAACAGGTATCTTCATGGGGCCGGCAGAAATTGTCTTTCATCCCGGAACGGAAGTGAAAATATCCGGCAATGAACTATCCGGTCTGCTCGTATCTTCAGCAACGTCTCCGATTAAACTATCCCCCACCGGCCTTCATAAAACAGCAGCGTCATTCAGGTTTTCCGGAAACGATACGCAAACTGTATGGGATGTAATCAATAAAAAATCATCATTACCGGCAAACACGCGGTTTGAATTCCAATATCAATACAGCGTGGTGGAACAAAAGGGTTACATGCAAAAAGCCAAACGTTTGCAACAAACAATGAAAAGTTCTTTCGTCTCCTGGATAAAAGCGCTGAAAGATTTTAACCTGATCAAGTTTACGAATTTATGAGACGTCTTAAAAAACATGCGAAGGGCTTTAATTGGTGGTCAGGATTACTCCTTGCCACAAGCCTTATCCTCGCTGCGGCACTACCATCAAGCGGACATGTCTACATCATCATTTATGCGACTTTAAATGGAAAGACCGGTCATGCAGGCCTTGCCATCGATAACTACAACATCATTGAAAAAAATGAAACACAGGATACGGTAAAACTTAATACGTTAACCTATTACGACCTTTGGCCCGGGAAAGACGGTTTTGGATTGTTTGAATTTAATAAAGATCACCATCCGGTTTTCTATACACTTCCCAATGCGATCTGGTCATCACCCATTACGGTAAACTCACTCTATGACCAAGGTATTCCACATAGAGAGTATTATCCAAGTGATGCTATATTGATGCTAAGAACTACCCCGACCGCAGACTACGACCTGCGCGAGTACATTGAACATATCATCGAAACAAAAACAATTTTTAATCCACGCTTTTACAATTGCAGTGATTTCGTTTTGGATGGCATTAATTACGTTACCGGATTACAACTCAAAGCAAAAGAATTCATCCCGTTTAGTTTCACCACTACGCCAAATAAACTCTGCCGGAGGTTAGTAGCATTTAAGAACATTGATATCATAAAATCTCCGCCCCAAAAAATAACACGTAGTTTTTTCCGCGAGCGCGTGTTGAAAAGAAAACACAGGAATCAGACCACGCTGCTATCGCAGGCTTATTAACAACAGAAACAAAAACAAAACAATAAAATCCCTTTCATTATGTACCACTTAAGATTTTTCATCCGATGTGCCCTCGCGGCCAGCATACTGGTAACGATGGCCCTACTCGCCAACGGGCAAATGCTCGACTACCAGAACAAAGTAAGCATTATACTGAGCGATGGTATTAATGTCACGCTTTACGGACGCGCCAGCAACGACAAAATCGCTGGTTCAGACGATTACGGATTCACCGGTGACTACTATTACTTACCTGTAAACATGCGTCTTTCTCAAAAAGACGATGGCACACCACAGTTCCTGCTATTAAAATATACCACCGATGAAAAAGAAGATGTTGGTGGAGTACAAGGTGCGCTTATGCACTTCCTGATGGAATGGGGACTCACTCCCGAGCAGGAAAGAGAACTTGATCAAAAATTAAAAGAAAAGATAAAGGAACTTGCACGTGGCAATCCGCTTTTTGCGCGTATCACAACACCAAAAGTTATGGGTGCTGTAGATCTTACTGCAGAAACCGACAACTCATTCCGTATCATCTCTGCCGTACTTACAGATGAGAAAATGACGCCGAAATTAATCAGTTCAGGTAAAGCACCTGTAATTGAAGGCGCCAAGGTTGCAGTAGCTTCCAAGCTTGACAAAAATGGCGCACAATTATTGGCAGCGACGCTTGAGGAAAGTCGTTCAATCTCTGATGTGTCGCTTGAAATGACTTTCAAATATACCTTGTTGTTTCCAGCAGTACGTGGCAAGATCACCATTGACTGGTCCAAATTTGAAAGCGCTTACGAACACTTCAATGCCACATACAAGCACAGTGACAAAGATACCAAAGATGGTAATGACGACACTTATTCGTATGATGAAGTGAAAGCGTTATACACTTCGGCGATCGAATCAAAAGCAGTTAATATTGAGATCGACAAAAATACCACCGACGATGCTGTTGCTAACAAAGTAGTTGAAGAGTTTATGAATGTAATGATTGCCTCCCTCACGGATAACGCCGATCAGGACGAAAGACCGCAGCCAACAACTGATGAAGAAAAAGAGCAGGACCCGAATATAAAATATGGCAAGAAGTATCGCTTCAATAAAACAAAATACGAATCGCACTATGCCCGGAAATACGAAGTGTATAATCTTTCTTATCGGATAGCGATCCCGAAAGAAGTAATAATCACCGAAAACCTGGCTTCATGGTATGATGGCGTCCGCGACAACAAACGTTGTGTTGCTTCAGTAAACTTAAATGACAAATTCTTTCAACATCGCGATATCAACCTCATTTTAAGTGAAGGCTCTGAAAAACTTATCGGCTCAGAGGTAAACTATGTCACCGTAAATGTTCGCAAAAAAAGAAACGATGGCGATATATTTTATAAGAGTGTAACGGTTGACAAAGAATACCTCAAGAAAAATGGTGTAAGAACAAATCTTACCTATGCGCGTGGCGATGATAATAACGACGAAGTTTACGAATACCAAACACAATGGAGCTTTAATGATGGCGAAGTGTATCCAGAGCCGTCGCCATGGATCAAGGGTTCTTGGGAAGGATTGGCTCTGGCCGCTCCGGTAAGACCCCGTATAATTGAAATGGAAGGGAACCTTGATGACCTGAAAAATGCAGGCATTACCCGTGCCACCCTACAAATGCGTTATATGAAACTGGGAAAAGAAGTTGAATCTAATATTCCGCTCACCGTATCGAAAAATGAAAACCTGGTAAAGTCAACCATCTTTACCGATCCCAATACACGTGGGTATGCGTACCGCCTCGTGTTCAATCATAAAGAAGAAGGAAAACTCGCCACAGCGTGGGATGCAAAAATCAACGACGACTATGTATATGTAAACATCCCCGAAGAATTTAAAGACAAAACTTCCGAAATATTCCGCAAGGCCATTGAAATCGGGAAAGAAGTAACAGAATCACCCAATGGAGAAGTAGCCGGTGTATCTGAAGTGCTGGATAAATTCAAGGATGTACTCGGTATTGTAACGCAGTAACCATCAAATCATAAACATGAAAAAGATCTTATATATTTTAACAACCTGCTTCGTCCTTCATATTCCGTTAAGGGCACAACAAATCTTACTGGACAAACCAGTAAAAGCAGGTGAGATCACCGTCTTTCCGGAAGTAGGCAATGAAAATAATTTCTACTACCTGGCGGATAAACTGCGACTCGCAACACATCCCGACGGAAAGCCTCAAATGTCATTCCTTCGCTATGTTGAAAATGTGACTGGCGAAGCTGCTACGGATGAAGCATTAGGTGGTGGTATTGTTCATGCCGTTGTTGAATTGAGTGTAACACCTGAACAACTCAATGAAGCAAGGCAACAATTGCGGCGTATCAAACCAAACGGTACCATCGTAGGTCCTATTGTGTACAGGGGAGGAACCATCGCACTAATCACTTCTTTTAATAAAGAAAACGGTGAGCTTACGAAACAGGTTATTGGTTTGGGCAAAGCACCGATTCTTGACGGTCAAAAAGCTGCGGTATCAATTCAGCTCACAAAAAAGGGTGCGTTGTTGTTGTGGGAGTCATTCAAGACAGCAACACCTGACCTGAGCTTTTCATTTGAAATGGAGATGTCAGGATTTCGTTCTCCCATCCGTGCAAAGATAGAAGCAAACTTTGATCAGGTGTATGAGCATAAGAATTTTCAGGCCGCCGTTGCTGCGCCTATACTCGCGGCAGAAATAAAAATGACCTTTGATGAACTGATCAAACAAGGCGCAATTAAAATAACACAGGTTGGAAGTGATGCCGATATGGAGAAAGCCATTGAAGCTGCATACACCAAGTTGACTAACATGATGTTTGATCCCACAGGGGGAACAGGCACTCCCAACTTAAGCCAACTCACAGGCCAGGGTCAGCAAACCAGTTTACTTGATCGCGCCACTACGATGCTAAACAAAGCTAGAACAGAAGCACAGGCCGAAAATCAACGTCGCGAAAGAGAAGCAAGAGCTGAAGCGACCTCACCGCGAAGAACGCCGGCTGCAGATCGCGGACCAACGGCAAGTGCTGATACGACAGGACGTTCTACACCAGGCATTCATCCATCAGAAGGTGTACGGGCGATACCCTCTTCGGAAGCTTCACGATTAGAGGAAGAACAAGATCGGCGAAATGGATCCGGCAATCAGGGTCAGGTGGACGTCCCCTCTTTTGCAATCGCAGCATCATTTGAAATGCGTCGCGTACGTCAGCAAGGGATATTTACGATTGATCTAAATAAGTACAATGCCGATCAATTGGTAGTTCGTTTTGATGAAAATGTGGGTACCATTAATTGCGCCGAGTGCTTTCAGCAAATTAACTTGGACGACCCATTGTACAAGCAACGCTTCATTACTGCTTACCTCGATGGCGCCAATGCTACCGATTTCGCCAGTTACATCAATGGCGTTACCGTTTCGATGCGAAAAAAACATGCGACAGGTGATGTTACAACAAGGGAAGTTCGTATTGATCGATCCAACTTTACCAAAGAAGCGAATAATTTCAAAATGGTTTACGGTTGGAAAAACGACAACGACCGTTCAAAGTGGCTTGATTACGAATACAAAACGGATTGGTTCTTCTTCGGTGGAAACACCGTTACGTCCGATTGGCAGCCCAGCGATGCCACTGACATTAAGCTCAGTGCACCATTTGTACGACGGATCATCGATGTTGAAGCTGATCCGGGGCTCATCACGCAAGCCAACGTTCGGGCTATTGATATAAAGATATATTCAACACTCGGTGAAAATCAACAGGTAAAGGAAATGCGCATGGTAACACGTTCTAACCAGTTATCCGGTCAACTCGAGATCATGCAGCCCCGCAACGTGATGGACTACGAGTATGAATTTACCTGGCACCTCAACGATGGCACTACACGCACTTCAGGTAGAAAGTCATCCAATACAAAATCATTGTTTGTTGATACGATTTAATAAAAGTTATGAAAACATATCCAATTATAATATTCGGCATGATTTGTCTGCTCATGCTGTCGTACACTGCCGTAAAATCACAGCAACTCATTTTTTATTATGTAGCACCAAAGGCTTCGATGGAGTCAACGTTTGGAGCAGCAGCCGTGGAAGGTTTTAGAGATACTGCCAATAATATCATCATGAGTGGATACAGGTTTGTTGAAATTACGCCGGCCAACATGGCGCAATTCCGCACCATTGCAGCAGGAAATATGTTAAAGACATATGACTCCATCACTACGAACACATCGCGGTTAAGGCGAAAGCTTAATCGTGTCATGGAGTTGGCCGGGCCACGCTTATCATTACTCGCATTCTTTTTAACCAACGATAGCACGATTGAACTTCCATCTAACACACCCAATTTCTTTTGTCCCACCGATGACGAATATTCCTTCGCCTGGCCATGCGCAGCAAATTGGAAAGATGGCAACACTTACATTGGGCGCGTTAACCTTGGTGAAACGGCAGCCATCAGGTTTTCATCAGGATCAGGTAGTTTCAGAGATTGGGAAGCAACCATTATTCATGAAGTTTCCCATACACAAATGTTAACTGATACGACTGGTGTAAACAAATGGGATAGTCCTACAACAGATGGTATTGCGATTTCCTATGGTGGTGATGAAAACCATTTCGGGTTTGAACTACAGGGTGACGAACAAACTCCCCTGGACGAGGGTCTTGGAACTTTCTGGGCTATCGAACATAACCCGGCGCTGGCGACAGAACTAGATGATTTCCTAAACAAGGATTCTGAGCGATTTGCCATTGAAAGCCATTCCGTCTTAGTTGGTACATCTGATATCTGGAATGCGCGACATCGCGTCCTTTGTGATGGAATACCTTGTAATTTCTGGGCTGGTTATTCTGCTTCGCCTGCAGACACCACACTTGAACGAGGTGCCGGTTATCAAATTCGCGGCTATCGATGGCTTGACGTGCCTGGATCGTACGTGATGCACAATGAAATGATGGCGCAGGCTTATTTTTACCTATATCACAAGTATGCCTTCGCAACACAGGATACTGCGTTTAACAAAATTTTCAATGCTGTAAAAATACTTTGTAATAACGCAAACCAACGGCATCGCTACCCGGCACAC
>DASPIZ010000146.1:0-118471 GCA_035628875.1 Ohtaekwangia sp.
CGCTATCAATTATCAATCATTCAAAGAACGTTTTGTCGCCCATTCTGGCAACAACCGATGGTCTCTAATCTAGAAGAAGATCGCTCTCCTTTAACCATTTTTTTTCAATCTCTTCAGGCTCTTCCTTCCGATTCGCCTATCCCCTTTTCGTTTTGGGAGTGCAAAGGTAATTCATCATCCCTCAGTTTCCAACTCCTTTGCTAAAATAATTTTTTCACTCACCTTTCAACCCCAGTACAAATCCCAACGCCTTTAGGGGCCCCAAAAGTAATGCTTCGTCTGTTCCGTGCAAAAGAATTTGAAAATTTATTTATCGAAGCCTGATATCGAACCGGCCGATGTAAAAATTTCATATAGACCAACCGTTGGGCATAAAAGGAAATCAGCAAAAGGAAATTCTTCAGGGCGTTTTCGATCGCTTATATAATGGAACTGTACTGCACGGTTCACCAAACATTAAACTTGCAGCGACTGCACTTAATTTTGTTGTGGCTTCGATGTAAGCGGCTAACGGAACCTGGATTTTACTACACCCTTTTACGACAACTTTTGCATTTGAAAAAAAATTCCAATCGACTTGCTGAAGCGCAGACCGATACAAATCAACTTCCAAATCTTCTAAAGATCCAATCGTAACGTGCCGGGCATAGGGTTGTAAGGCGACTGCAACTAACATAAAAGCCCAGGTAGGAACAATGGCATCTGCTGTGCATGTTATAGCAACATACTTATCGCGATAATCTCCCCAGGAATGGGACTTAATATATTGTCTGAAATCCTTTTCCTTCAAAATCAATTCCTGGAATAATTGCGCTTTAAGATCAATAACAACCCTTTCGCCAGGCTGGTAATACGACTCCAGATCAAAAGTGACCAATGCACTTGAAGCCACCCGATTTATTATGCCGTTTTCGTTATCCATCATTAATACTTAACACGAAATTACTTCCTGTTTGTTCGTTAGCTTTGACTTTTAAGGATTGCTTAATAAGAAATTCCTTCAAGTAAAGCGGTTCAAAGGTAACAAGATCCTCGTACATCCCTTCTCGAAATTTTGAATGGGCAAGTATCCCAAGTTGTGCGGCGCTGGGATAAATTCCGGAGATAAACACAGCGTTCTCGTGTTGAATCATCTCCTTACATTTGGCTGAACCGTTTCCGAAAAAAAGTACTTGATTAGTTTCTAACAATGCCAGAAATGATGATTCATCAATAACCCTCGCTTCCAGTGGTTGTACAACGTTATTCTTTGCATCCAGAATATAACAGTAAACTTCCATTCTGCGCGCGTCAATCATCGGACAACATAAAGCCTTCGTGACGTTCATGTTGTTCACTTCGCTCGCCATAATTTCGAGCGTATTGCACGCGAGTAAGGGGATACTCAAAGTATAACAAAGACCCTTCGCCGTTGAGGTGCCGATTCGCAAACCAGTATATGAGCCTGGCCCGGAAGAAACGGCTACTGCTGACAACATTTTAAAATCCTTGCCCGCAGTCTCCATAACCTGTTTGATTAGAACGGCAAGTTTACTCGCATGCGATTGATCCTGATGCAATTCCAAGCACGCGAGAACACGTCCACCATCATGTAAAGCAACGGAACAAACAGATGTAGACGTTTCAAGACTAAGAATCAGACTCATTAATGTGGAGAAAGTAATTTGGCGTATTCCGTTGAATTATTTAATACCTGTTGCGCTTTAACTACAGCTTTATCGCGGGTTAATGCAATCTCTGCCTGACCTTCGTTCAAACCAAAATTAAAAGCAATCTGCTCTTCAAGGATCTCTTTGATTTCCTGTTTAAAACGAATCATGTCTTCCGATTTTCCCGCTTCGATCTTAGATTTCAACGTTTGCAACTGTGCTTCAAGTTCGGGATAATAGCGTTCATTTTTTGCGGCTTCAATTAACTGCTTCGCGCTTCTTTCCAGCGGTGTGGAATAGGTAAATTTATTTGTTTTAAGGTAACTCAGAAACTGTTCGTATTCTTTCTCCGAAAGACTAAATGTTTTAAAGTCTGCGGGTGCCTGATTTTCGGAACAGTACACCGTAGCGTATTGAAAAATCAACTGTGCATTGATCAATCCGGTTGTAATCGTTCCAAGATATTCGTCTTCGACGATGATGTCGGGATCTAATCCACCGCCATCCAAAACTTTTCTTCCGTTTTGTGTTTGAAACTCGGATTTTGTTGAGTCCGCAAAACGTTCAACAGAACCGTCCGCCTTTCTATGAGCATAGTCCAAAGCCTGGATGCAACGTCCACTTGGAATATGGTATTTGGCGGTAGTGACTTTTAATTGCGAATTATAAGCCAATGGCCTTGTGGTCTGTACCAATCCCTTTCCGAATGTTTTTTTGCCTACCAATACGGCGCGGTCATAATCCTGTAAGGCGCCCGCCACGATTTCCGCAGCTGAGGCACTTCCTTCGCTTACCAGCACGCACATCGGTATTTCTATATCGACCGGGTTATTCAAAGTGCTGTAGGTTTTATTCCACTCTTGCACTTTTCCCTTTGTAGAAACTACTTCAGATCCTTTTGGAACGAACAAGCTTACAATGTTTACGGCTTCATGCAGCAAGCCGCCTGGATTGTCACGAAGGTCGAGAATCAATTTCGTGGCACCGCTGGCCTTCAGTTCCTGCACAGCTTCAGAAACTTCGCGTGCTGCTCCCGGTGTAAAATCATCAAGCTTTACATAGCCTGTTTCCAAATCTAGCATGCCGTAATACGCAAGATTGCTAATATTGATTTTTTCACGCTTTAACTTAACTATAAAGGCTTCTTTAGATCCAACACGTTTAATGGTGATGTCTACATCAGTTTTAGGTTGGCCTTTTAATAATGCACTGATTTCGGATGTCGTTTTACCGTCTATCGGTTTACCATCAACAGCGACGATTTCATCACCGACTTTTATTCCGGCTTTAAAAGCAGGAAAATCTTTGTATGGATGGCTGATCACTGTTTTCCTATTTACTACACTGATCAGGGCACCGATTCCACCATATTGACCTGTGGTCGTTATTTTAAATGATTCGATTTCATCTTCCGGAATGAAGTCAGTGTAAGGATCGAGGGATTCAAGCATACCATCGATGCTTTTTCGTACCAGCTTTTGAGGTTCGATCTCATCCACGTAATAGGCGTTAACCTCTTTGAAAAGTGTCGCATAAATATCCAAGCTTTTTGCAATATCAAAATACTTTTCAGCGGGGGCGCGAAAGGCAAAAGCTGCTGCAGCAACAACGAGAATAATGAATAACCATTTGTATTTCAGGAGAGGCATAACACACACATTTTAGGGTCGAACGTAAAGGAAAAAAAAATTGAATCGACCCTTACGATTGTTTTGGGCCGGTCATTTTTCCAGCATGTAATTTCGGAATTTTCTGAAGCGCCTGAAGCATCTTTCTCTCTATTTCTTCCCAGTGTAATATTTCCTTATGAGTATACACAAAACCAATAATAATTTTTGGTTCTGGTGTGAGCACCTGCTTGTGGAGCCGATAGGATTCCCGAATTCTTCGTTTGATTTTATTCCGGTCTGTAGCTCTTTTAAAATGCCGTTTCGAAACTGATATCAGGATCTGGTGACATGAAATCCCGGGATTGCGATTAAGCGTGAATAATACCTTGTACGGGAATAAATAAAAAGAGGAACCCTTCGTGAAGAGTTCCTGAATGTCTTTTTCTTTTTTAAGCCTTTCTTCTTTTCGAAAAGTAAATTTCCCCATGGCATTTATCTTATCAGATTCAGGGCGATGGCCTGAAAGGGTTTTAATCCAAGCTCTGACGTCCGTGGAGAACTTTTTCCCGGAAGCTTATTTGTGCTTTAAGGTCTTTTCGTCAGAAACAGTAAGTTTCTTACGACCTTTTCTTCTGCGCGAAGCTAAAACCCTGCGACCATTTGCAGTTGCCATGCGTTCACGGAAACCGTGCTTATTCTTTCTCTTTCTGCGGGAAGGTTGATATGTACGTTTCATTTCTTTGGTCCGTTTAGCCTAAAAATTTAGGGCTGCAAAGATGATCAGGATTTCCCGAAATTACAACCAAACCATCGTCATTTCCAGAAAAAAGTGCAAAACGGCCTTTTTTCGAAGGTTTTTGTGAACTCTGTTTATGAAACCAAATCCTTCAGAATTTTTTCTGCCTGATCTGGCCGCAAGCGCGGACCGAACTGTGTTACCACCAGTGACGATGCGATCGACGCTAATTTTCCTGCGCCGACGAAACTATGGTGATGCGTAATAGCATACAAGAAAGCACCGGCAAACATGTCACCCGCACCATTCGTGTCAACTGCCTTTACGGGGTTGGGTTTTACTTCGATAAAGTCATTCCCATCAAAAAGAACAGCGCCATTTGCACCCAATGTAATGGCAAATCGTTTTGCGACCTTTTTTAATTCTTCCCGTGCCTCGGCAACGGTATCGGTTCTGGTGAATATCAGGGCTTCTTCATCGTTGCAGAACAAAAGATCAACACCATCTCCTACAATTTCAGACATCTGGTTTGAAAAATACTTCACCATACTCGGATCCGAGAACGTGAGCGCTACCAGCACATTATTCTTTCTTGCGATTTCCTTCGCAGCTTTCATGGCATCCAAACCATTCGGGCTGGCCACAAGGTAACCTTCAAGATATAGATAGGTTGAGTCGATAATGGCTTGTTCATTTAAGTGCGGGGGCGAAAGAAAAGAACTAACACCAAGAAACGTATTCATGGTGCGGTGCGCATCTGGTGTCGTCATTACAAGACAACGTCCGCTGTGACCCTCAGGACAATCGTCGTATTTCAGACTTGTGTCTACGCCATTTCTTTTCAGATCGGCAAGAAAGAATTTACCAAGTTCGTCTTTTGCTACAAGACAAGTATAAAACGACTTGCCACCAAACTGATTTACAGCCACCACTGTATTCCCAGCCGAGCCGCCTCCTGACATTTTACTTTTCTTCATATCGATTACTTTCATCAGCTCCAGCTGACGCTTCTCGTCGACAAGAGTCATTACCCCTTTTTCAATGTTATTGGATGTAAAAAAATTGTGATCTACTTCTGTTACAATATCCACAATGGCATTACCGATGCCACATACATTATATTTCTTCATGCCGCAAAATTTCGTGCAATGATAGGTAAAACCCACGAGCTATTACTGCGGCCGATGAATTTTTCATTTTGGCTGGATGTTTAAAGTCATCTTGTATTTTCTTGCACGATCGGGATAATCTGTAATAAATCCGTCAACACCCATTCCTTTGTAGGCCAGCATTTCGGCTTCCTCATTAATTCCCCACGGAATGACCCTGATTCTTTTTTTATGCAGATACTGGACCTTTTCGCGCGTTAGCAACCTGTAATCGGGACTATATATCGATGGTTTAAAACCAAGGGCGTTGAGATTTGCATCGATGGAATTCATATTTTCGACCAGGGCTGATAATCTTACGTCAGGATATTTTTTATGCCAATAACGCAAGACACGGAAATCGAACGATTGAATAACCACCCTTTCAAGCGGTAAATATTGATCGATTAATTCGTAAACGAGATCGGAAAATTCTTCTACGCCAGGATGATAAATCTTATCGCCCACAGGCGTACTCTTTAGTTCGATGTTATAATCCACCAAATATTGCGAATAATTCCGGATGTGGTCTTCGACCGCCACAATCACGTCGCTTAACAGTGGTTTGTAGCTTTCTTGTTTTTGTTGTGATGGAAAAAGCACGTGTCCTTTTGAACCACAATCAAACTGGAGCACTTCGTCATACGTCATCTTGTATATATTGTACTTTTTCTGTTCCGCAATTTTAATTGAATCTCCGGACGGTTTGAGGCAAATAGAAGCTGCCATCCAAGGTTCATGAGATAGTATGACCTGTTTGTCTTTGGTGATCACAACATCCAGTTCCACCGTCGTTACACCGAGGTCGAGTGCCGCCAGGAAACCAGGAATAGAATTTTCCGGAAATAATCCACGTGCACCGCGATGACCCTGCACTTCAAACCTTGGAATGTATTGTGCTTCCAGCTGACCAAATAAAAAACAAGCAGCAATCAACAACTTAACTTTCATCATGAAGCGAATATAATGGATAACCGTATCAACGACTATTCTTTCATTGCATTATTCGACAAATCAAAAATCATTGATCATTCATACGACAAACAATACAAGAAATAGATTCTCTATTCATATTGAATGACTCGATTGATCATAAAAGAAGCTTAGTGATAACTTTTATTATCACTAAGCTTCAATGCCTTAATTAATTCGAAATTATTTGCGTGATAATTTAAATCGCGTTTTCAAGTCGCCCACCATAACAGTGAAGTAACCATCTTCTAAAAGTTGTTCACCGTTTTTATTTGGAAATGTAAGATCGCGCTCCGGCTTAATTGTAAATGTAAAAGTTTTCGATGCGCCCGGTTCTATCAATGATTTTTCATAATACTTCAATTCGCGTACAGGCCTTGATATACTTCCTACCTCATCGTGCAGAAACCATAAAATAGCTTCTTTGCCAGGTCTGTCACCTGTATTTTTTACTGTAACGCTTGCTTTTATTTCACCCGTTGCGCTGGTTAGGACAGAGTCGCTCAATTTCAGATCACTATAAGCAAACGTTGTGTAACTTAAACCGAAACCAAAAGGAACAAGCGCAACAGGATTATCAATTTCATGCGCGAGGGTAACTTCACTTACCTTATGATTGTGCGGCACCAACCGGTTAACAGCGTATGGATAGGTGAAACTCATTTTAGCACTCGGATTTACTTTTCCACTCACAATTTCTGCAATCGCCTGCGCGCCTTCAAAACCAGGCAGACCAGCAAACAACACAGCCTTACAGTCAGGATAAATTTTAGTAATTACACGCGGTCTTCCACTGATGATAACAAGGATCACAGGCTTGCCAGTTTCCTTTGCCGCTTTAACTAACTCCACCTGGTCTTCCGGTAATGAAATGTCAATAATGCTTCCGAATCCTTCTGCATACGGCATTTCGCCTACGGTTACAACAACCGCATCAGCAGCTGCCGCCTTTTGTTTTATTTCCGCAGCCGACGAAGCCAGAGAAACGTTGGCGAACTCTTTTTGTAGCGCAGTATAAACTGTGAGCATATCTTTTGGATATATGCCTTCTTCCGCGGGGATCCAACGGAGGGTCCACCCGCCACCCAGGGGTTGCTTGAGGTTCGCCAACGGACCGGCTACCAGTACATTTTTAACGCTTGCCGGATCTAGTGGTAAGGCGTTTTCATTTTTCATTAATACAATCGATTCGCGCGCAGCCTCCAACGCTTTCGCTTTGTTTTCCGCAGATCCAATCCGGTTAAACCGGTCGTTTCTTGGAAAAGGATTTTCAAAAAGGCCTAACTCATATTTCAATCTAAGTATCCGGCTTACAGAGAGATCAATGCGTTCCTCCGAAATTCTTCCTTCTTCAACCAGCTCGCGAAGAAGATCGCAGAATGTGGTAGTATATGGTGTCATGGCAACATCAACACCCGCCATGATGGCTTTATAAGTTGCTTCTTTTTCGTTTTCCGCCACACGATGATTACGGTATAAGCGGATGATATCTTCCCAATCGGTAACAGCAACACCTTTAAACTTCAGCTGATCGCGAAGCACTTCTGTTAAAGCCCAATACGAAGCGTGAACCGGTTCTCCATTAATTTCACCACTGTTAATCATTACGGTTTTAATACCAGCATCAATGGCGGCTTTAAATGACGGCAAATGAAACTCATACAACGCCTGTTCAGATACATCTACAGGGCCACGATCCCATCCGTATTTAGGATCAGAATAGGCAAAAAAGTGTTTTGCTGAAGCAGCGATTTTATAAGGCGCGATAGTTTCGTTATTCTGAACGGAATTCACGAATATACTTCCCATCGTCGCAGACACATAAGGAGATTCACCCAATGTCTCGTAAAAGCGTCCCCAAAGCGGTGTACGCGCAAGATCGAGCACAGGCGCGAAGAGCCATTGGTGACCGATATCAGCCGTTTCGATGGCCGTAACGTGAGCCATATCCGCAGGGAACTGGTTATTATAAGAAGCCGCCGTATTAATACCATGCGGAAAGATTGTTCCACCTTCCAGGTAATTCGGTCCATGCATGTGGTCCACACCGTAAATAACCGGAATCTTGTGCCTGGATAACCTCAGGTTTGTTTCCTGTATTTCTTTGTAGAACTGATACCATGTTTCAGCGGGTACTGCAATGCCATTTAAGAATGAACCAACATGATACTTTCTTAACATCGTAGCCAGTTTAGCTGTATCTACCTTGATTTCAATTTTTAAGTCGGCGCCTGCTCCCCATTGTGCATTGGTAACAATTTCCGAATTATTGATCTGCGTCATCTGACCGATCTTTTCTCCCAGCGACATTATGCTGATTAGGTCATCGATTTTCCTTTCGATATCAGCGTTATCACTTCGTTCAAATTTTCGTAGATCAGATACAACCGTTTTAGGAGTTTCAGAACTATTTTTACTCGATTGGCATCGTGTTAGCAGTAGACTGGCGAATGCCACCATTACCAGGCATCTAAAAAGCATTTTCATTGAATTATCGGGTTTGGGTTTGGTTAAGGATAAAAATAACATGAGTCAAAGGCTAATAGCTGCCAGTTGGAATTATTTAAAGAAAATGATACCGCAATCGTTTTCGCATTGACAATTCGCATATTCCTTATTGTGATTAATAGGATTTTTTAAATTCTACTTTGGGTGAAAGGGTAAAATGACAACGAAAAATGTGGTGAACGAATTCGTATTTCAAAGGTGAAAAGCGCAGCATGAATAGAAACTTAATTACTGCATTATTTTTACTACTTGCGGAGTCAATGTATGCGCAGGAAGTGTTCACTGGTATGGTCGGCGATTCAGCTACGTTTGCACCACTCGCTTATGTTAATATTAAAGTAAAGAATTCTGGTATTGGAACAATCACCGATCAAAAAGGTAACTTCCGCATCAGGGCGACCCGAAAAGATACATTGATCTTTTCCTTTGTCGGCTATTATCCGGTTGAATTTGCACTTTATGACTGGCAACCTAGTATGGTTTTACTGGCAGAAGAAACTACCATGTTAGATGATATTACTATTCGCGAATCCCGGATGGAAAACCCATACGCGGGGATGTTTGAAGAAGAGAATGAAGCGCTTCGAAAAGCCAACAAAGCTTTGCCTTTTTATTTTTCAAGAAGTAAAAAACAAAAAGTCAAATTAAACCGGCTGGCCAACGAAAATGAACGGGTAGAAACTTATGTGAATGCCGTTGTCAAGAACGAGTCAATACGAAAAAACTTAATGAAAAAATATGATTTGAGCGAAGCAGAATATTATGATTTGTTAGGCGACTTCAACGCAAAGCACTATACGTTCATGTATTACATTACCGCCGGAGAACTCATCGCCTTATTAAATAACTATTTCGAACGGCATGCAGGAGAGAAATGATGATTTATGAAGACTTGGGAAAAGCTTGATTCATCACAAATGTCTTCTGCGAATAGCGTTCACGTGGTGCCACCTCCCGGGCTTTTAATTTTTCAGGAAGAACTGTAGGGTCCCCAGGATATCCTACAGCAGTCATTACCCCGACTTCATAATGCGCTGGAATGTGCAATTGCGAAACAACTTTATCAATATTGAAGCCTGCCATTTGCCTTACCTGTAATCCCATCTCAACGGCTTGTAAAGACAGGAAGGCGTTGGCTCCTCCTAGATCGTATAATGCATGCGCATTTGCTCCCGGATACTGTGTAAAGTTTTTACGGGCTAAACTTAGAATGAGTAACGGCGCATCCTTCGCCCAGATTTTATTGCCTTCGTCCAACGTGTCAAATAGCGCATGCCAAAGCACGTATTGGTCTTTGGTCGCATAAATAAATACCCAAGGCTGTTCATTGGTACTGGAGGGCGCCCAGCGTGTTGCTTCAAAGAGAGAATAAATCTTTTCCTGTTCTACCAGCTTTGGATCAAAAGAACGGATACTTTTCCTGTTTCGAATGAGATCAACGACAGGATATTCAAATTCATGCGACTTCATACAGTGATATAATGAACTAACAATTTTCCCATGAAGGGGTTCACTTCTTGTCTTTTTTTTGCGGATTTTTTTGTACCGTTTCGCTTGCCTTTTTTTTGCCAGCCTCAGACATCGCAAAGCCCCTCGACATCGTTTTAATGTATTGGACTTTCCTGAAACGTAGCGCTGTCCAATCAGCATCAATGGCCACCATACGCACACCTTCATAACCAAGTTTGCCCAATTGTTTCCAGCCGTTATCGCGATTAAACTCACAGGCGTATTTTTTTGACGTTCCCTTCGGATAGGCAAACCAAAATACAGCATCGTGTCCACTTACCGAATCCATGTCTTTTGCAATTTCATCGACTTCCTTTTGTTTGGTAACAAACACCAGCAGGAAAGTCACTTCCTTTGCTGACGCCAGTGTTGATTTAATTTTGCAAAATTCCTTCATCTCTTCAAGTATCGGCCTAAAATCGTATGGTGCATTTACTACATGAATTACAGCCTGATCTTTATAGTTGAGTTTTTTAAACAGCTTACTCATAAAATTAGCGCTTCAATTTATCAAACTTTATCACGAATGAATTGACACGCTTGTATTTTTTTCTTGATCTTTAGTAGAAACGAGGACCTCATGGCAGATTGATCTATTACATGAGGATTAGCTATTTTTCTATCAATTAACATCACAGGATGCAAAAAATTTTTGAAGACCAGGTAGCGATTGTGACCGGGGCCGGTCAGGGAATTGGCTTTCAAATATGCAGGCAGCTTGCCTTGAGCGGTGCGCGTGTTTTGCTGAACGACATAGAAGCATCTCTTGCTGACGAAGCCGCGCATCGCATTCGGGAAGAAAAATGTTTATGTCATGCTGTGCCGGGAGACGCTTCTGATATCGACTTTATTCAGACACTCACACAAGAAGCCGTGGTTCGTTATGGTAAACTTAACATCGCGATTGCCAACGCTGGTATCACTTTGTTTGGGGATTTTTTGTCTTATGATCCGGATGATTTTAATCGTGTCATGAAGGTAAACCTTGCAGGAAGTTTTTTCTTTGCCCAGGCTGCAGCGCGTGTCATGAAGGAGCAAGAACCTCGCGGTGGACGCATATTGTTTATGTCATCGGTTACGGGGCATCAGGCCCACAAAGATTTGTCGGCCTATGGGATGAGTAAAGCGGCACTTGAAATGTTAGCAAAAACACTTGTCGCTGAACTATCAACTTATGGCATTACCGTGAATGCGGTTGCACCTGGTGCGACACTAAATGAACGGACCGCGAATGATCCGAAGTATAACGAAACATGGTCGCGCATTACGCCATTGGGAAAGCCTGCATCAACAGAAGATGTCGCACAAGCCGCATTATTTCTGGTTTCTCCACAAGCTGGACACATCACCGGTCAAAGCCTGATTATTGATGGCGGTTGGTCAAGTGTAAGCCCTTCACCATACGAAGAAGTGTAGCGCTGAATATACGCTGCTACTCGACCAGCACATTAAATTTAAAATCGAAGGGATCAAATAAATCCAGCAAGGTCGCGATGAACTGGTTATCCTGTTGATAAAAATTCAGGAAGTTATCGGTTCGCTCTTGTAAACTTCCATTGGGAAATAATTTATCCTTCACAAATTCAATCTGACTCAATTTATCCGCATGCAAGCGTTTCTCTGCCCGAAGTAGTTTTCGTTCAATCTTCTCCAGGCTGTTTAATGCACGTTTGCCCTCGGCACCTACAAATGGAGCAAGGGTTTTATCAACCGTTTCCGCGCGCTGTTGCAATGCTGCAAATAGTTCAGCTACGGTATTGCGCTCAGTGCCAACGGTAAGGTTACGGGGTGAATGTTTTAGTACCCAATGATTAAAGAGATAATTTTTTTCTTCGAAAATATCCTTTAGTTCCAGTCCAGTCTTTTCAAACTTACGACCGACTTCACGATCTATGATCATCGCAAAATTCCGTGGCATAAGCATTGGAAATGGAACTTCATGATGCGTGAAAACACTTTTCAACTGGAGCCAGTAAATCACTTCCGCAGGTCCGCCGACGTAAGCCAGATTCGGCAGAATCATTTCCTGGTAAAGGGGCCGGAGTATTACATTCGGACTAAACCGTTCCGGATGTTCCACGATCTCCGACTTCAACGCTTCAGAAGTAAACGTAATTTCCGTGTCAACGACCTTATAATCTACGTTCGCTTTTTCAATCCTGCCCCGGATGTTATCGCGAACGTAAAAGAAGTTAATGTCTCTGCAAAACACTTGGGTTTTATATCCCAGATCAGTGAGGGCTGTATTTGTTTTATCGACACAGCGTTTACTTTCGCCGTTAAAAATATCATCGTGAATAACAGGCTCAAAAACTTTTTTCAATGCAGGATTGTCTGCATCGATCACAACTAACCCTTCGGATTGAAATAATGCATTTACATAATGTCGAACCGCATCACTTAAGGATTTATTTTTTGCGTATGCTTCCTGAAACAACGATGTGTCGCCGGGAACTTCCCTGGCTAATTCAGCGAGACCTTTGGTTAAAAACCTTCCCACGGCACCGGTCTGCTCTGTTTTCCAGATATACTTTTTTTCATACAACCTAAAATATTTGATCTCATCATAATCATGATCTTCAGAAGCCATCCAGTACACTGGAACGAAATGCGATTCCGGATAACGTTCTTTCAACTGGCGACATGCATTGATCACCGTGACAATTTTGTAAATAAAATACAAGGGACCAGTGAAGATATTGAGCTGATGACCCGTTGTGATGGTGAAGGTTTTTCGATCAGCTAACGCATTGATGTTCTTCGTTACCGCATCATGCGTTGTCAAGTTTTTGTATTGTTCTTTCAATACACTCACCAAAACCTCGCGCGTAGCAGGTGCAAAGCTTTTTCCTTTTTCCCGCATCTGATCCGGGAAGGCATCCAGGGAAGGGAAGCGATGATAAAATGATTTTAAACTTTCTTTTTGTTCAATATAGTCCAGGAAGAACGAGGCAAACGCGTGCGTATCAGCAAAGGAAAATTTCTTAAGCTGCATAGATGCAACAGAGGTTGGTGGAATTTTTCAAAAACATAAACCGAATAACGGCAAAGTAATCAATAAAGTTTTGAATCGAGGCATGCAATAGGATAAACGGTTCACAAAATCCAAAGTATAAAACCTATCATTAACATCTCATTAACAAGTGATCTGCGATTCAATTGCGCATTCTGCTATGCAACCACAGTACCGGTTAAATCAAATTCTGTTGCAGCGTTTACCTGTACACTAACGAAGTCGCCGATGCGCAGATACTGATCTGCACTTTCAATGATTACTTCATTATCTACTTCGGGTGAGTCATATTCTGTTCGGCCAATAAAGTTTCCGCCTTCTTTGCGATCCACCAGTACCTTATAGGTATTCCCTATTTTTTGTTGATTCAACTCCAGTGATATTCCTTGCTGAAGTTCCATCACTTCCTCCATGCGTTCCTGTTTTGTCTCTTCAGGTATATCATCCAGCATGGTATGGGCATGTGTGTTTTCTTCATGGGAATAGGTGAACACACCCAGCCGATCGAATCGGGATCTTTCAATAAAGGACAACATTTCGTCAAAAGCTTCCGGTGTTTCGCCGGGATGTCCAGCAATCATTGTTGTACGAATGGCAATGCCTGGAACGCGATCACGAATCGTATTGATCAGCTGTTCTGTTTTCTCGCGTGTGGTACCACGACGCATGATCTCCAGCATTTTCGTTGAGCCATGTTGCAAAGGGATATCGAGGTATTTGCAAATATTCGGACGTTTGGCCATTACATCCAACACATCGAGCGGAAAACCGGAGGGAAACGCATAATGTAAACGGATCCAGTCGATACCTTCCACATCAGCTAATTTTTCCAGCAGGGTTGCAAGGTTTCGCTTTTTATAGAGATCAAGCCCATAATATGTGCTGTCTTGAGCAATGAGTAACAATTCTTTTGTGCCGGCTTTAGCAAGGTTCTTTGCTTCCAGCACGAGTTCTTCGATCGGCCGCGAAATATGATTACCGCGCATCAGTGGGATAGCGCAAAACGAACAGGGACGATCACATCCTTCAGAGATTTTCAGGTAAGCGTAATGACTCGGATTGGTCAAAATACGCTCGCCTACAAGTTCCTGTTTATAATCTGCTTTAAAGACCTTCAAAATTCTGGAAAGATCACGTGTACCAAACCACGCATCGACTTGCGGAATTTCTTTTTCGAGGTCGTCTTTATATCGTTGTGACAGGCATCCCGTTACATATACTTTATCAACAACGCCTTCCTCCTTGGCGTCTACATAACGCAAGATTGTATCGATAGACTCTTGTTTTGCGTTGTCAATAAAACCACAGGTGTTGATGATCACCACACTGGCATCGTCGTTTTGGGCTTCATGCTGGGTTTCAATGCCGTTTCCGCGCAATTGGGTTAATAAAACCTCCGAATCAACCACATTTTTCGAGCATCCGAGGGTAACGATGTTAACCTTTGTTTTCTGATTTCCTTTTGTCTTCACTATAGCGCCGCTTAAAGGTGCAAAAATACTAAAAATATATGGGCACTGAATTTGCCCTTGACCGCGTTAACTTATCTTTACAGCCGCAATTGCAAACCGTGAAAAAAACAAGTTGGTTCATATTTCTGCTTTTTTTGAGTGTTTCATGCCTCGATGATCCCGATTGCTTCCGCCTGAACAATAATTTCGTGGGCATTGCCTTCCGGGTAATGGGCTCTTCCACGCTGGATACCGTAGCCATGTGGGGAATTGAATCCAAAGGTTCGCGCTTTGACAATTATGACACGATGTTCGTAACTTCTGTCGAGTTGGAACTCGATTACTTTTCAGAACAGACAGAATTTATTTTTAAAAGTCTTGGAAAAACAAACCGCCTTACGTTAGGTTATCAGGTTCAGACCCAGTTTGTGTCGGAAGATTGCGGACCACGTTATATTTTGTCTGATCTCACTGCTTTATCACACGATTTTGAAGCGGATTCAATTCGTGTTGTCGCCGGAACACCCAGCCGGAGTGGTGGGCGTCATATCGAAATTTATCGTTGTCCCCACCCTGACAGCCTTTCCATCTCCTTTAAACAATTAACCCTCGCCCCAGCAGCTACAACCCAAAGTAGTCGTTTTGCTGGTGTTGAGTTCGAAAATATCATGGTTGATGAAACTACGCCTTTATATGTTGACAAGCGTGCTACAACTGTTCGCCTACCGGTCAACAAGGAGGCGCAGTCTACGACGTATACATTTAATTTCAAGGATGCCTATGGTTTTGAAACACCACAACGGAAGCTGCGTGTTTCTTATGAGGCAACGAAACAAGTCAGGTACAAACAATGTGGCGAGCAGACCTTTATCACAAAAATTGTTACGGATCCTGCTATAGCAGAATTTGACTCCATACGGTTCACACTGGATGAAAACGACCTTCCAAGGAATGCGCTTACCGATCCAATGATAACCAATCTGGAGATATTCCGGTGTCCGGTAATCAACATGATACAGCTCAGCTTCAGGGATTCGATCAGCTTAACATCGACACGACAAGATACGGTAGACCTGGCTGGCATAAGAACGAATTACAATGAAGAAGTCTATTATGCTGACAGTACGGTTAGCATAATCCAATTACCATTGAATCCAGCTGCTGCCTCAACAATTTTTTTTATCGATTATCAGGAAGAAGATGGAATCCGCACCGAAACGATTACACTTGAATATCTTGTGAGCACTGTCGACTTTTATAGAAATGCATGTGGTGAAACACACCCTATCATTACTGAATTAGCATTGTCGGAGGTCAATAATAAGATCACCATAAGAAATCCTAATGTTCAATATCCACCGATAACTAATCTTGAGATTATTAGTAATTAACATAGCGCTTGCACTTGCCTTATCCCATTGTGCTTTTGCGCAGGAGGATACGACACAGCTTACATTCCGTGACAAGTTTATGCCAACGGGAGTTCGCCTTGGAACGGATGCACTTTCAATTGCACGGAATTTTTATGACGATGCATTCAAGGGATGGGAAGTAAGTGCGGACGTGGATTTCAACCGCTATTTTCTTGCGCTTGAATACGGCAAGTGGAGCCGGGATTATGTTAATGAAAATTCAACCGGATATTCCAGTGACTATTCAAACGAAGGTCGATACTGGCGCGCCGGAGTAGACGTAAACTTTCTTTTAAAAGATCCCGAACGCAATATGTTTTTCCTTGGTCTGCGTTATGGACGAAGTGTGTTTAGCGAGACGTATGTCATTACGGATGTGGATGACCGCTGGGGAAGTCTTGCAGAAACGTATTACAACAACGATGTGGCTGCACGTTGGTTTGAGCTTACCACTGGTATTAAAGTGCGTATGTTTAGCTGGTTTTGGATGGGATATACCGCACGATTTAAATTCGGATTAAAAACGGGTGAAACACCCACCATGTTACCTCACGATGTTCCGGGATATGGGCGAACTGATAAAGAATCTTATTGGGGATTTAATTATCAACTGATGTTCCGCATACCAATTCGCGAACATCCGCCGTTGTCTTTTAAGAAGAAAAAGTAGTCAATGATTTCGGGATCGGTTTAAAAGATTCACATGTGAAAACAATTTGTGTTCGCGATTTTTTATGTCGTACCTCACGGCACTTCAGCTCCTGGTTTGCCCTAACTTAATGACATTGACCCGTTGTGGATGAAAGAAACCCAACGTTGGCAAACGCCATCACATAAAAGTTTATAACCTATTTGGGATGACCGGTTCTGCTGTATGCAGATCAATTCTTTTTGAACAACGAATCGACAAACTCGGTCTTATTAAAAATCTGGAGGTCTTCCGTCTTTTCGCCAACACCAATGTATTTTACCGGTATTCTGAATTCATCGGAGATACCGATCACAACACCACCTTTTGCCGTACCATCAAGTTTGGTAATCGCTAATGCTGTAACCTCCGTAGCTTTGGTAAACTCACGCGCCTGGATAACGGCATTTTGACCTGTGCTGCCATCCAGCACAAGCAATACTTCGTGTGGTGCATCTGGTATTACTTTTTGCATTACGCGTTTGATTTTTGTAAGCTCTGCCATCAGGTTAACTTTGGTATGAAGTCTTCCCGCGGTATCTATTATCACAATGTCGGCATTTTGATCGACACCGGCCTGAACGGCATCATAAGCCACTGCCGAAGGGTCGGTATTCATGCCGCGTGCAATTACCGGTACGCCTACACGCTCACCCCAGAGTTTAAGCTGGTCTACAGCAGCGGCGCGAAAAGTATCAGCAGCTCCGAGTACAACATTTTTACCCTTATTTTTGAATTGTGCAGACAACTTGCCAATGGTTGTCGTTTTACCAACACCATTCACACCTACAACCATGATTATGTAAGGCTTTTTATCAGCGGGAACTTCGTAATCCTGGAGATCTTTTGTATTGCTTTCGGAAAGTAAGGCGGCTATCTCTTCTTTTAAGATCCGATCCAGTTCGGACGTACCCATATATTTATCGCGGGCAACACGTTGCTGAATTCTTTCAATTATTTTTAACGTGGTTTCAACACCTACGTCGGATGAAACCAAAATTTCTTCCAGGTTATCCAGCACCTCATCATCAACAGTGGATTTACCAACCAGTACCTTCCCTAACTTGGAGAAGAAATTGTCTTTGGTTTTTTCTAACCCTTTATCAAGGGTTTCTTTCTTTTCTTTGGAGAACCAGCCGAACATAATACAAATTCAAAATGAAATCCTTTTTATCGCACTCAACTTATAGGCTTTAATATTCGTTCTTTTTCGATATAAAACAAAAAAGTCCCACAACGGGGACTTTTCAATTTTTTTCACCTTCGAAATTATTTCTTCGCCAGTGTTTCTTTCACCAGATCAGCGGGAACAATTTCCTCTCTGAAGGTATAAGCACCTGTTTTTTCAGACCTTACTGCACGGATCACTTTCGCAAAGCTCTTTCCGTCTGTTTTCTTGAGGGATGCAACTACTTTCTTTGCCATGGTTATTTAATTTCTTTATGAACAGTAACTTTTTTCAACACCGGATTGTACTTTTTAAATTCCAATCGCTCGGTTGTGTTTTTACGATTTTTTGTGGTGATGTAACGGCTCATCCCGGGTAAACCGGTTGCCCTGTGCTCTGTGCACTCTAAGATCACCTGAATTCTGTTGCCTTTCTTTGCCATTTCTTTATTCTTTAAAATTAACGGTCATGACATTGGATGAGTCACGCGTTAACGTTGTTTTCTATAATACCAGGTTACCGTTGGCGCGCGCTTCTTTCAATACGGCTGAAATACCATTTTTGTTGATGGTCTTGATTGCCTTCGTAGAAAGCTTTAACGTAATCCACTTATCTTCCTCAGGAATGTAAAAACGTTTCTTCTGAAGGTTCGGAAGAAATCTGCGTTTCGTCTTGTTATTCGCATGAGAAACGTTATTTCCAACCTGTGGTCTCTTACCTGTAATTTGACAAACTCGTGCCATATCTGCTCAATGTTTAAGTACCCCCTCTGAAAAGGGATTGCAAATATCGGTAAAAGCCACCCAATTATCCAACCTCGACCGAAAATAATCCTTGACTAACGGTTAAAAAAGCCTGGAAACCAAGTTGTGGGGATCTAAACCGATAAAATTTTCGATAATCAGGTTAGTTTCACCCAGTTCTTCCGCCGTGTGTGTGGTGGTGATGCCCACTACTTTACATCCGGCTGCCTTTGCAGATTGAACGCCCGAAATGGAATCTTCCAACACCACGCAGTCTTTCGGATCATATCCTAGCGCTTCTGCTGTTTTCAGGTAAATTTCCGGATCGGGCTTCCCTTTATTCACAAAAGATTCATCCAAAATGGTTTGAAAGTATTTACCAGTATTGGTCTTCCGGAGGGTAAAATCAACATTTTCACGCGGTGCTGATGTTGCAATGGCCTTTGCATAGCCTTGTTTTTCAAGTTTCTCAAGAAAAGAGAGCAAACCATCCACCGGCCTGATGGTATCCTCATAAAGATCGCGGAACAGCGCCTCTTTTTCGTCTGCGTAACGCTTAACCTGATCCGGACTTATTTCTCCAAACACTGCCGGAATCCAGTCTTTGTTCGTACGGCCATAAATTTTTCCGCGCAGCTGATCCTCGGTAAGGTTATGACCATGCTTCGTGCAGAATTGTTTCAAGGCAATTTTATGGGCAGGATTGCTATCCACAATCACACCGTCCATATCAAATAAAAATCCGGTTTTTCCCATTGGCCATTATTTCACGGCAAAGATGCAGTCTATTCATAAACAACCAATCTGCGAGAATAAAATTTATTGCCCACACTAAAGCGGAGCACATAAATACCGGCAGCGATCGATTCCAACGGCATTTGATTTATCTGATTTGGAATTAAAGGCATGGGCAGCGGCACCTCCTGGCCGTTAGAAGCATATACTTGTAGTGTAGCCACCCGGTTGATTAAAATATTTACATGATCGGCTTGCCTTTGCGGATTCGGATAAACCTGGATGATCACTTTTTCATCTTCTGTGGTTGCATTATTTTTTAGCACCCGCACACCGCCCAAGATACTACCCACCACGATGGCTGGCTTTGACGTGCCATATAAGTTAACGATCGCGGGCCATATTCTTCCGCCAAGATCTGGACTGTAGTAATCGCCGGTTTGTTCGTTCAACACGACATTTAACATGGCAGTTTCTGAATCAGCTGCACTTTTATAATTGCTGATTATGCGAAGCTTTCCTGTTTGATCTGTCAGGATGAGGTCTGTCTTTCCATCGGCATTAAGATCACCCGTAGCCGCGGCGAGATTCGTCTCCATAACGCTCGCACCAATTCCAAGATATTGCGCAGTGCCGAGTACGAAGTTCAATGCTCCCGTGTTTTTCCAAAACTCCAGCGCGCCATTGCTTTTTCCTTTTAAGATATCGGGCCGTGCATCGTTGTCGACATGGGTGAGTAGCAGGTTTTCGGTTGCCGATACCGAAAACGGAATCGGAACCAGTGGCTGGGATGTAAAGTCGAGACCGGTTCGCGTTTTGTTTGCTATGTAGTATAACGAGGTGGACGCTGTTTGCGAAGAAGTGGCGGTAAACACAAGATCGGCTTTTCCATCTTCGTTCACGTCGATAAACTGAATCTTTAGATTCCGGAATAAATACGTGCTAAGGCCAGCGAAATCATCTTCGTAAAATTTAAACTCCGGGCTGATTGCTGTTCCGGTATTTTCGTATAGCCGTATCGTGGCGGGCAGACTGTTGTTGCTGATGAAGAGATCGTAGTCCCCGTCGGCATCAAAATCCGCGAAAGCGGGAACCGCATTGTCGCCAACATCGAGCATCGTTTCTTGCAGGAAATTCTTCTTCGACAAAACAAATTCAGGATGTTCTGTGGTGCCTGTATTCTTATAGAACCAGTTCGATTCCTTTAGATTAATGAACTGCCCGGGCTCTTGCGAAAAAATATTCGGTGACACCATCAGATCCTTTACGCCATCAAAATCAACGTCTTCAAAATACGGTGCAGGGTACACCGGAAAATGCGCCGGCGTTGCTGATGGGAAAGGAAAAAATTGCTGTATGACAGGATTGTCGATATCCCCTTCGTTGGGCAGCGACCACAGAGAAGCACATTCTCCTTCAGACAATAACAGATCCATGCTAGCATCTCCATTGAAATCGAGCGCAAGCAAACTTTTTCCGCCGGCGTGTTCTGTTCTTCCCGACGTCGAGCAGGGATCACCATTAAATGACATCTCGCCGCAGTGACATTCGCGCACATTTCCCCAGGCTTGAGTAACCAGTTTAAATTTTAAGGAGTCGCAGGTACCATAGTTTTCAAAACTCAGATTTTTATGAAGCTCAAATGTTCCTGCCGTGCCGAATTTCATACAAAAAATATCAAGGTCACCATCACCATCCACATCAGAAATAGAAGGGAGATCATCAAACTGAAGTTGTACGTTCACCAATCCCGAAAGGCCTTGTGAAAGCAGTGCATCGCTGCTGGAAGTTGGCGAAACGTAAAACCGGAAATGCTCCCATTGGAGGGTTTGATCATCGGAAATATTGGTGAACACGCGGATGCCAAAAAGATCGCCTGTAAAAAGGTCTTTCCGCCCGTCGCAATTGTAATCCCGGAGCAACACCCAGTTAAGCAATTCTTCCGGAAACAACGCTTCGTACTCCGGCGCATACTGATAGGTATTATTTACGTTGAGATACGTAATTATCTTTTGCGCCATCCGATCGAATATCACCAGATCATCTTCGTTGTCATGGTTGAGATCCATGGTATTGTATTGCGCTGCATTCAAACCGCCGCTCCACGGTGCGCTTAACAATTCCTGGTTCTCGTCGGTTAGTGGTACTGCCTTATCCAAAACATACGTAAACTGCGCCTGCAGCAGCAGCGGAAACAGCAGAAACGAAACAAGAAGGAGACGGATCATTAAAATATTTTTCATTTACAATAACGTAAGCCATGAGCAGCCTGTTATCTTTCCAGCAAGATAATTATGCAAACGTAAATCACTGTCTGCCGGACAGCAAATTTTAGCCATGAATACAAATGAATTATACACGCGGTACCTCGAATCGTCAGGTATTTCTACCGATACACGCCATATCAAAACCGGTTCAATCTTTTTTGCTTTGCGCGGCGAGCGCTTCAACGCCAATGAATTTGCCCGTCAGGCCCTGGATAATGGCGCAATTTACGCCGTGATCGACGATCCGAAATATGCAGATCATGACCATTGTATCCTGGTGCCCGATGTACTGAAAAGCTTGCAAGATCTGGCACGCCAACATCGTGCAAACCTGAACATCCCCATTGTTGGCCTTACGGGATCAAACGGAAAAACAACCAGTAAAGAACTGGTGTGTGCCGTGTTAAACAAAAAGTTTAAAACGTTCGCCACACATGGTAATCTTAACAATCACATTGGTGTTCCCCTAAGCATTCTTTCCATCGACAAGATGGATGAAATGGCGGTTATCGAAATGGGCGCCAACCACCTCGGTGAGATTGCCTTATTGTGTACAATTGCCAATCCGACGCACGGATTTATTACCAACATTGGAAAAGCACACATCGGTATGTTCGGTGGATTTGAAAATATCATCCGTGCAAAATCAGAATTGTATCAGCATCTGCTTACGACAGGCGGAACTGTTTTTATCAATTCACAAAATGAAATCCTCTCCAACATGGCGAAGCGATTCCAACATCCTGTCATGTACCCTTCTGCTGGTGACTTTTTTCATTGTACCCTCGTTTCGGCGGATCCTTTTATCAAGTACCAAACGGAAAAAAATGAATTAGTTGAAACCCATTTGATTGGCGCTTACAATTTTGAAAATATTGCCGCGGCTCTGTGTATTGGAAAATATTTTGGTGTTGACTCGACGAAGGCTAATGAAGCGATTGCGGATTACCTCCCACAAAATATGCGTTCGCAAGTAGTAACGAAAGGGACGAACACCATCATCCTCGATGCATACAATGCAAACCCAACCTCAATGCAGGCTGCAATCGAGAACCTTGCAGCCATGAAGGCAGCGAGAAAAGTCCTCATTTTAGGCGATATGTTTGAACTTGAAGCCGAAGCCGAAAAAGAACACCAGCTTCTTGGAAAGCTTATCCAGGAAAAAGGATTCAATGAAATTTATCTTTGTGGCACGCTGATGAAGATTGCGCAACTGGAAATTCCTTCGGCAAAACAATTTTCCAATCGCGATGATTTGATTGAAACACTTAAAGCCAATGACTTCTCCGATGCCGTTATCCTGGTGAAAGCTTCACGCGGAATTGGACTGGAAGCGATTGTCGATTATTTGTAATGGGATCCTTGTACAATTACATTGAAAAACAGATTAAGTTCTTAAAAAATAATACCTAACGCAAAAATGAATTTCGAAGCTGCTTTTAATTTCCTGCAAAAACTTTCAAAAAATAATAACCGCGAATGGTTTGAAAAGAACAAACCAAAGTACCTCGACATAAAAGCTGATTTTGAAACGTTCGTTACAGACCTGTATGAGGGGATGCTTGAATTCGACGACTCCCTTGCCGGACAGGATCCTAAAAAACTTCTGTTCCGTATCTACCGCGACGTTCGTTTCAGCAAAGACAAACGCCCCTACAAGAAAAATATCAGCGCTGCATTTTCCTCTGCGGGTAAAGGCATGGCCCGTCCCGGATATTATTTGCACATAGAACCGGGAGATAAAAGTTTTATTGGTATCGGATTGTATTCACCCATTCCAGAAACATTACAGAAAGTGCGGCAGGAAATTGATTATAACGGCGACAACCTGAAACAAATTCTTACCGATAAAAAATTCAAGAAATATTTCCCAGCGCTCTGGAATGAAGACACCCTAAAAACATCACCGAAAGGTTACGACAAAGATCATCCTTACATGGCATGGCTAAAACTAAAGAGCTTCATTGTAACGCATTCTTTTCCGGACACGATAGTGACGAGCAAAAAATTTAAAACACAAGTGTTAACCATGATGAAAGAAGGAAAGCGGTTGAATGATTTTTTGGGAGAGGCGATGGGATAGAGGTTTTTACCGTAACGGATACGCGAGCTACTTTGCTCATAACACAAAACGCTTAGAACCAAAATCATTTGTTAACTTAAAGGGACCAAAATGGTTGGAGGCCATGGAAACTAACAAGATAGACGTAGCGGAAACTATATTTCGGATGATTAAAAATCTGAGTGCCGAGATAAAACTTGAGCTCATCAGCAAAATTACGGACTCCTTGAAAGGAACAAAAAACGAAGCCAGGGATGATTCGTGGAGGCAGTAGTTTGGCGCATGGAAATCTGACGAAAGTGCTGAAGAACTTATTGAAGAGATAAGAGCAAACCGACATACCAGATAGATGTCAACTCAATTTAAAGCTGATTTTTCAGAGACCTCAACATGGATAAACTATTCAAGCCCGAACACGTTAGCCTAAAAGACCATCCAGAAATAACGGAGCGAACAATTCAAGATAAAATTGCGCAAGACCCGACAATTCTTGGACTTGGTGACCTAATACTAAAGGATAAAGAACGGATGCAACCGAGGGCGGGACGTTTAGACATTTTATTACATGACCCTGAATTAAATAGAAGATATGAAGTTGAGATTCAGCTCGGCAAATCGGACGAGAGCCATATTATCAGAACAATTGAATATTGGGATATCGAGAGAAAAAGATACCCACAATATGATCATTGTGCCGTAATTATTGCGGAAGATATAACTAGCAGATTTCTAAACGTTATTGGACTCTTCAATGGTTTCATTCCCTTAATAGCAATCCAAATGAAAGCCTACAAGTTTGACGACCGAACTGCGCTTGTATTTACCAAAGTTCTTGATGAAATGACATTGGGGTTTGAAGAAGATGAGGAGAATGAAATCGAACAAATTTCAACAAACCGGGATTTTTGGACTCAAAAGAAGGCATCGAATGAAACAGTACAAATAGCAGACAAAATATTAGGAATCTTTAACGACCTTTCACCAGGCCATGAGTTCAGATATACGAGAGTTGACATTAGGTTGAGCGTAAACGGACAACATATTCCCTACATTATAATTAAGCCAAGAAAGAAGAAACACATTGTATTAATAATCCGGACTACAAAAACTGACGAAATTGATAAACTCATTGAGGACAACGACCTTGACGATATGGGTTACATGGCTAAAGGGACAAAGTATCGTATAAGAATCAGTAACGAAGATGTGAACACTAAAAAAGAAGCAATAAAAGAAATAGTAGAACTGGCGGAAAAAAAATATAATGACTGATGAGCTGCCCAGCGCAAATCGAAAAATCATGAAAAAAACCAGTGTTTTATTTTTCCTAATCTTTATTTGCCCAACTATCAAATTATATTGTCAAAATATCTTTCCAGAAAAATTTGATGATTGTAATACAGACCGTTTTGCGTTAGAAAGCGACACCACCACAGCTAAAATTCAGGATGAACAGTTATTTAATATCCTGGCATCATTTGATGAAAAAACGAGAAAAAGAATAAGAGGAACGCTCTCGCTTCAAATTATAGTGAGTTTAGATGGAAACTCTTGTTTGATAAGCTTGAAAAATGACACCAATATAAAAACCAAAAACCTTAATCTGAAGCAAAAGATTGATCACGAATTAAAATGGAATAATCTACACGAAAGGGTTGCTGCAATAATTGTCTTTAGATTTGAAGAAAATGGAACAAAGTTCAAACGTTTAGGGATGAATGCTAACAAAGGCATTCATGAATTATCCAACAACTGAAAAATTTACATTTGCACGAAGTTTTAACACAGGGCACACCGAACTTGCTTCACGACAGGTGCTACGCTAAAGGCGAAGCTTGTTAACAAATTCCATCACCTCGCCTGTACAGGAACTTACACTTTTTCAAAAATCTGTATCCTTCGATACCTTCGTCTCAGCCGCGGAGTATCCTATTGCTAACGATAAAACGCAGCATCTAGTCAGATAAAAGGTGCCATGTTGAACTGATAGAGAATTCTATTAAACCTCTTTGCCTTCAAATCATCAGGAAGAAAAATGCTCTCGCGGAAATAGCCTGGATCTTTTTCATACCATACCATTCATTCCCAGTGCACACTGTTATAAACCACGGCGAGCATGGTATGAAATTTTCTGTTAATTTGGAGTGTGCCTGGCTTTTAGCCTTTATCGTTTAGCAGCCAGGTTCATCCTAACAGCAGTCAACAACTCCAACATCAAACAAATGAAGCGAAAAATAAAATTACAAATTCAAATGTCAGTAGACGGTTTTATAGCCGGACCCGATGGAAACATGGAATGGATGCAGTGGAATTGGGATGATCAACTAAAAGGCTACGTCAGGCAATTAACCGAATCAATGGACTGTATTATTCTTGGGAGGAAACTTGCCGAAGGTTTTATTCCATATTGGTCCAGTCATCCGGATGACGAAGGCGCAGAAAATATTAATAAAACACGAAAGGTAGTGTTCTCCAAAACCCTGAAAAAATCTCCATGGGAAACTGCGACAATAGCATCAGGAGATTTGGTTGACGAAATTACAAAACTAAAAAATCAAAGTGGCAAGGATATCATCGTGTATGGCGGTGCCAACTTTGTTACAAATCTTATAAAGCATAAACTTATTGATGAGTTTCATTTCTTAGTCAATCCAACACTGCTGGGAAGTGGTATGAGTATATTCAAGGCTATACCACAATCGAACTTAAAATTGAAAAAGGCCATGGGTTTTGAATGTGGCATTAGCGTGTTGAATTATGAGCTCGTGTAAGCGTAATCGAATTGCTAATCGACTAAACAAATCCTAAACCGGCGGAACAAAAGCGCCGCTCATACGACGGTAGATTTCAAGACATCTGCAAAGGCGGCGGCTTGGATTCGGCGAAATATCGCAAGTAAAAAATAAACCGTTGTCGTCGAGTGCAAAGTGACCTGCGCCACATGGAATAATTTTGTATTTTTTGATACCTTGTATTCATGGCAGGCATGATCAATACGCATGCGCGGCCGTTTCGCTCATGAAAATCGTATTTACTTTATCCAGGAATAAAACTGGAACTGAATGAAAGATGTCAAGGAATTTTTTAAGGACTATGCTTCTGCATCGTTAACTGGAAAGGCAAATCAAGTTGCTGCGTTCTATGCGCAACAATTCATGGCCACCACAAAAGATAATTCAGCAACGTTTGAAAATGACCAAAAATTTATTGCGTGGCTAAATAGCGTATTCGAATTCAATAAAAAATTCGGCTTGCAAAAAATGGAGGTCAAGCATGTCGATTCCCTTTCAATTGGCGAATATTTTTATAAAGTCACAGTCACGTGGGAAACCGTGTTCGCGAAACGGCCGGATGAAAAAATGAATTTTAATATTCACTATATTTTAAATCGTGTGGATGGAAACTTTAAAATTGTACTTTACATAAGTGAAGAGGATCAGGAAGAATTAATGAAAAGTAAAGGGATTTTGTAAAATAAAATGATGGCCATGACAGCGCATCATTCCCCCATCGGACTTTCGGCTGCGGCAATTAAAAAGCTTCCCGATATAAAAAGCTAAGAATCAGACACAAAAATCCACTATAACGCAAAGACATTGAACACCTCCGACAAACACAACGAGCGTATTGCAAAATTGACCTTTGCTTCGGTCTATCCGATGTATCTCGCTAAAGTGGAAAAGAAAGGCAGAACAAAAGAAGAATTGGATCGGGCGATCGCATGGTTAACAGGTTTTAGCAATAAAAAAATGCAGGAATTAATTAAAGAGAAAGTTACCTTTGAAACTTTCTTCGAACAGGCTTCTTTAAATCCCAGTGCTTCACTGATCACTGGTGTAATCTGCGGGGCACGTGTAGAGGACATTGAAAATCCTTTAACACAAAAAATTCGATATCTTGATAAATTGGTGGATGAGCTGGCAAAGGGAAAAACAATGGAAAAGATATTACGTAAGGTTTAGGCTCAGGAAGTTTTTTCCAATAACTCCGACCGGAAAGAAGTACACTCAATACATTTTGATAACAATGGAAAAAAGTAGTAGCATAGACTATTCCCAGACATTTTACCACGGCACGAAAAGCGACCTAAAAACCGGCGACTTAATTGAACCGGGCTTTAACTCTAACTACGGCAAAAAGAAAAAGGCGAAATACATTTATCTTACCGCAACCCTCGATGCTGCTACCTGGGGAGCTGAACTTGCTTTGGGTGAAGGACACGAACGAATTTATATCGTAGAGCCAACAGGCACAATTGAAGACGATCCAAACTTAACGGACAAAAAATTTCCGGGTAACCCAACAAAATCGTATCGTTCGCTGTATCCGTTAAAAGTTATTGGGGAGGTAACTGATTGGCAGGGACATTCGCCAGAGCAACTTAAAGCAATGAAAGACCATCTTGCTGAGCTTGAGCGACAAGGTATTGAGGCCATCGAAGACTAAACGTAAGCGCGTAAGCAACCGCGTTTTTTTAATTACATAACCACCGAATAAACAGCCTTGGCCGAAGAGCGTACGATGGCTTCACAACAATGACTGATAAACAAATTCAAAGAACGAAAGACGAGATCAAAAAAATAAAGGCCTTTTTAGCAGCTGAAAAAAGAAAATTTGGTGGCTACTTTGACAACAGGGCGCTTCGGTATGTACCCACTTCACTGTATGTTAAGATCGGAGACTTCGCCGGGGGATTAAGGTATTTAAGTTGGTTTAGAAAGAACTTTCCTGGCGACATCGGTTTCCCAAATTTCTTATTTGAGTCAACAATAATTTTTTTTGAAAACGGAAAAATTAAGGAGGCTGAAAAGTCGGCGCTCAGAACGTACTGCTCAAATGCGCTTGTTATTGACATCTTGTTACACCCTGTTAATCAAAACAGCCATGAAGATAAGCGCTTTTACCGGAAGGAAGATGTACCATTGACGTTTATTGTATGGTTAGAAGCGTTTGTGAATTCCCAAGGCTTCATAAACGCTATGCAAAAATACAATTCATTAAAAGAGCAACTTGACTTAGAGCCTGTAGGTCCAAGACGATCGTTGTTGGTTGAGAAATTGTCTCGCTTTGAAGATGGAGAAGCATTGTGACAGGCAGGCTTCTTCAAGAATACATAGTAGGAAAACCCTGGCATAGAATTAACAAAACGATATTAGACATTTCCAAAGAAATGTTAGCCTGCAAAGAAGTTTGTACTTTTAATAAGAAATTTATTACCTACTTCATCGGTACAGCAGTCAACCCAAAATGCTAAGGAAGAATTTAATATAAATCTTAAAATAAAATACCTGTCACCATCCAACTTTAACCTACTACACATATTACACATGATTTACATTACCCAACTCATTTACATCATTCCCGGACAGGAAAAAAAATTTCATGAATTTGAAGATGTTGCTATTCCGATAATAGCAAAATACAATGGCCGGCTTTTGTTCAGGGTAAGACCCAATGACGATGCCTACATTGAACATCAAATCGACAAACCTTATGAAATCCATCTGGTGGAATTTGATGCCGTAGAAGATTTCGAAAACTTCAAAAAAGACGAAGAGCGAAAAAAGTTTCTGCACCTGAAGGAACAATCCATCAAGGCGTCCATCATGATACAGGGTACAAAGCCATGAACTGTTAGAGGCAGCTTACAAAAATACCTTAAGCTTAATTTTTAATTACTATATACGGCCATGATATCGGGAAGCTCGTCTTTGGTAATAACCAGTTCATGATCATAAACGTGCTTTAAGTATTCTTCGTCAATGTCTTCCAGGTGGTCGGTATGCCATTCCATCCACCACAGCCACATGGCACCCTTGTCGAGGCATGAATCGGGATCCGGAGGAACGCCGCATTCATGATAACAGATAGGCATGGGGTTGCTTTTAGTAATTTCCTGAAGTTTAGTAAACATACGCACGTGCGGATCGTCCCCGCCATCGTATGTATCGGATCCGACAATATCTACATATTCATTTCCCGGAAACCACTTTTCATCTGGAATACTGGAATAACAAAGCACCCAAATGACGTTGTTGAGTTTACGTTCGTGAACAAAATAATTGTACATGGTGATCCAAAGTCTTTTGAACCTTTCAGGACCCTGCTTACCATACCAGAACCAATGACCATTTAACTCATGGTATGGCCTCCACAATATGGGCACATTTGCATCCCGAAGTTTTTCTAATAGATCGGCCTTTGTTTTAAGCTCTTCCCAGAATGCCTTATGTTCTTTCGTTCCTTCGATAAAACATTTGTCGATGTCGATTTCTTTTTTACTGTTCTCATACCCTTCGCCAATACCCGGAGCGCCCCAATGCCACATAATGGTCGGGATGCCTCCGCTATTCCACCAATCTATCGCATGTCGAACTTCGGCAGCGTTGTCACGTTGATGAATAAAATCAATTCCCCGTAATGCAGGTTCTTTTCCTGTTTTCTCTTTGAGATATTTTAACTCATCCATACCCCACGGCGCCCACATCTGACCTGACAACATTCTTCTACCCCAGATATCAAGTAAGTATTGATACAATGCCTCCGCTTCTTTGGAAGGATCAGGCGAACTTAGCTCTCGTTCCAGTCGCGCAATATTTCGTGTTGCCAGGATTGAATCGTAATCTCTATCCTTTACTATAGCAGAACTATCTCGCTGTGGTTTCGAACACGAAGCAATGAAAATCAATACTAGGATAAGTGTCGCGGTTTTTATAAAGTTATTCATTGCACACAGGGTCTATTGTTGGAGACTAACAAGGTACAGAATTTATTTAAAGACTTAACTTTTGGGTTGATCTTCAACTTCCAAACAGGCTTGCGATAATTTACTTTTGCGACGTCCACTTGAACATAAACCCACTGATCGCGAAGAGTAGCATTCCCGTAAGTAAGGGTACTGCTATTGGCAAAATCATTTCAGTTATTGGCGCTTCTTTCCAAAGCGCCATCTCCATTGCTTTCACACCCCACGTTAGCGGATTCAGATCAGTAATGGTCACCATCCATGAAGGCATCATGGCAACCGGAAACATCACGCCACTAAAACAAGCCAATACCTGAAACACTGTCCAACTCAAGGCGCCCGCGGCACGTTCTGTTTTTGCAAAATGTGCTAACAACGTCATCAAACCTGAAAATAAAACTGCGTTTGAAAAAAAAACTAAAAGCAATAATAAAAATGAGTTTGTCCTTATATCAAAGAATAATGAAGCAAACAACCAGGACATCAGCGCACTGACCATTAACATGGTAATGCACGCCAGTACTTTCCCTGATAACAATTGAAATTTATTGATCGGCGATAGCTGCAGCCTGACAATTGTACCCGAATACTTTTCGACTGCTATAGAACCAACTGATGATGCAGCGCCGCCGATTAATCCCCAGAACATCACTTTCGAAAAAGCATAATCATAACTTGTAATGCCTGATTGAATAGGAAAAGTCGACGCGAAGATGGTCCCAATCAAGGCTACCAAAATCAAGGGTAGTGCGAAAGTAACAATGAGACTTGTTTTATCCAGCAAAAGTAATTTCAGGTCCTTGCGGGTAAGCGTTATAATTTCGTTCATAATTAATCTCTTAAATGTTTTCCGGTAATGTTTAGAAAAGCTTTCTCCAAGCTTGGACTTTCTATCTGCAGCGAAAGAATAGTGTCTTCTTCATTGATTCGGATGATATCCTTTACGGGATGATCCGTTTCCATTCTGGTTACTCCTTTGGCCGTTTCCACAATCAGCAGACTTTTTCCACCAAATTTTGCAATCAATCCATCTACGGTATCTTCGGCCACAAGTTTGCCGGCATCCATGATACCAACCCGGTTGCATAGCTGCTGAACCTCTTCAATGTAATGAGATGTAAGCACGATTGTACAGCCTTCCTCTTTCATCCGTTTAAGACTTTCGTAAATCGCATTGCGTGACTGAGGATCAACCCCGACAGTGGGCTCATCTAAAATCAATAAGGAAGGACGATGCAGCAAGGCAGTGGCGATATTCAAACGTCTCTTCATACCACCAGAATATTTACTGACCCGATCATTTTTCCGATCTGTGAGATTAACAATTTCCAACACATCCCGAATACGATCTTTCAATTCGTTTCCAGAAAGTCCATAAAGGCTTCCAAAAAAACGGAGGTTCTCCGATGCCGTTAGTGTTTCATAGATGGCCAGGGTTTGTGGTACTATTCCAATAAGTCTTTTTATCGACTTCATGCCAGGCGCACCCAAGCCAGCGATTTGTATCATACCTGTTTCAGGGACAAGGGTTCCGATGATAATATTGGTAGTTGTGGTTTTACCAGCACCATTGGGACCGAGCAAACCAAAAACTTCTCCAGCTCTTACCTGCAAGGAGATGTTATCGACTACTGTTTTCGAACCAAAACGTTTTGTTACATTTTGAATTTTTATCATAATAGGTTTTGATTACGAACCTTATCAAAGCGTTCTTTTTATCAGTTTAAAATTTCTTGTGTTACCATCCTGGTGTCGTCACGTGACACTTTCCTTTTTAATCCAAACAATGGCCTGATGATGTTTATTCTTCGAATGACAAACTCATAAAACAAAAAACATCCTGCAAACGTAAAGATCAACAGTAAAACAAATTGTAAACGAACATCAATGTTCAGCGGAAAAATGAGCAACGATCCAAAAAACAGGAAGATCATATGAATAATGTAGACGGGATAAGCAGCCTCACTTAAATAAAGGAGTGTTCTACTGGGACGGTTAAGATATCGGTAACCAAATGCAAAAACCGAAAATATCCAAAGATCAGATTCAACGACCAGTTGATAAACCGGTACACGCATTTGAAATTGTGATAAGCGATAAACAAAAAATGATAGCGCGCCCAAAAGAAACAGCCATCGCCATTTCAACAACATATTCCAAAAAGAAGCACCACTCAACACAAAACAAAATCCGAAAAAAAATGCCAATAAGCCAAGTGCGAATCCATGCCAAGTCATGGCATACAACTCATACGGATTAGGTTTAATCAAAATTGCTTCGGCAATAAAGGTGGCTATCACAACGAGCAGTCCCAATGGATTACTAAACAGCTTCTTTATTCCGGTTGCTACTTTTCCTTGCTCATTATTTTTCAGATAAAAGAATACCGGTAAAAGCACAACGACATAAACAAAAATGTTTCCTAGGAACCACAAGTGGCCGGGATGCGGATTATAATCAAGCGCAAGATCATAGTAGTATTGCCAGATATAAGCACTGACAGGAAAAATTAATACAGCCCCGAATAGAAAAGGAATCAAAATCCTCGCGGCGCGCTCCTGTAACAATTGTTTCCAGTTTCTTCGTTGTATGGCAAAATATACGCCCATACCGGATACAAAAAACAAAAGCGGAATGCGCCAAACGTTAAGCATTGTCATGGGAATCCAAAGCGAGTCCCATGATTTTTGTGTTGTAATAAATCCAATCATAATGCCCCAACGCTGGAAGCCAATGGCGACATGATAAAGTAAGAGTAGACCGATTGCAATAACCCTGATGCTATCGATATCATATCTGCGGTTTAAGGTTGTCATCCGATTTTGAGTTTGGTGGACAAAACTATTTTAACATCATAGCAATTTCCGGACGTGTTTTTTCAATATAAGGATAGTCGAGCACCAAACCCATCGGCGCGAGTATCTGCCCCATCATATCATACGTATTCTTCACATCTGCAAACGGACCTGCTACCGATTCATAAGCGGTAGAGCCGAATTTGTTCCTGACAGCTTTATCGGCATTGTTCGCCAATAACACCTTTACGATTTCCGGCCGACAAAAAAATGCGGCGACGTGAAGTGCGGTTGATCCGTCGTTGTTCTGAAAGTTGATATCAGCGCCGGCTTCAATTAAAGTTTTCGCCATCTCTGGCTTATTAAAAAGAGAAGCGGTAATCAATGGGCTTGAACCGCCAAAGGGATCCTTTTCATTCAGGTTACTTCCTGCCGCGATGTGTTGATTGACGGCTTCGGTGTTTCCTGTAAGTACAGCGGTGTGGATATCAATCTGCGGTGCTTCCACCCCGGACTTGCCAGAATTGTCATTTTGTTTTGCATCCTTGTTATTGCAGGCCGTAAAAATAAAAAGGGCTACAAAAAACGTCATTTGAGCTACCAGGTGTTTTTGTGTTTTCATGATTTAGAATGTTTAATGGTTTAACTGTTTGCGATGATGCAAAGGTGGGCTGATCCGGGATTTTGGGCTAAGCAGCTTTGCAGCTAAAACCATTAACTATCAGTAAATCAGTATAAATTATGGCGCATTGATATAAATTATGGTGCAAAGGGGGGCAAGTTCGAAGTTCAAGGGTTCAAAGTTCAAGGTTGGGACGGTGACACGGACGATGAATTCGTTTGATTAAAGTGTTTGAAGGCTGAGGTTGGCTTTTGAACCCTGACAATTTATTGAAAAAACGACATTGATGCATGACGCGAGCAACCAGGGCTTACCAAAACCATATAATATCTAAAGTAGACTTAAATATTATTAATTTCGATCACATGAAGGCACCTCGTGAATGATTTGAGGAAATACAATTCAAAAAAGGACCATACTTGTAATTCTGATATCTTTAACCACGCTTGGCATACAAACCGTTAAGGCCGCTTTGACGAATCCAGTAGATGAGATCAGAAACGAATAAAACAAAAAAAAATTAAGTCGTCTCAGCTGATTTCTTCCAAAGTTTTTTATTAATAACACGTTCAATAACCGCGTCACGGTAATTCCGGCTTATTGGAATGCGAAAGGATTGAATAATAATATCATTATTTTCTACTGCTTCAATTTTAGAGATGGAAACAATATATGATTTATGTATCCGTATGAACGACTTACTATCAAGGTTCTCTTCAACGTTTTTCAGGCACAGCAATGTTATATATTTGCCCTTTCTTGTATAAATGGTAACATAGTTTTGCAGACCCTGAATGTATAGAATATCATCAAAGTAAATGCGCTCGTATTTATAATCACATTTGATGAAAAAATAATCTTCGGCAGGTACGCGTGGCGTTGCACTGTTGCTTGCGGCGACCGATTTCATAACAAGCTGTTGATAATCCTTCGCTTTACCTACCGCTTTGAAAAAACGGTTGAATGTAATGGGTTTTACCAGGTAATCCAGTACATCAAGTTGAAAACCCTCCAATGCAAAACTTGGATAAGCCGTTGTGATAATGACCATCGGCATGTTTTGTGCCATCTTCAGGAAATCGATACCATTTAACACCGGCATCTGGATGTCAAGAAATACCAGATCTACTTTTTGTTCATCCATTATCCGCGTGAGCTCTAAAGGATTAGATCCAGTCCCCGCAAGTTGAAGGAAATCAATCTGATCAACGTAATTGGCAATGCATTCCCGGGCAAGCGGTTCATCGTCAATGATCACACATTTTATCATCATGCAAATAATTTAGTAATGTTGAATGCCAGCTTCAATCCGCATATACCGCCAAACGTTCTTTAACATTGTACTCATGAAGTTTCAGTTGGAGCGACACCTGAAATTGTCCCTCACCTTGACCGATGTTCAATTTATGCTCTTCAGGATAAAGCAAGTCTAAACGGCGTTGCACATTTTTTAAACCAATACCGCGATACTGAATAAACTCACGCGAATTAACCTTTCGTGCCGAGATGCTATTCGCAATGGAAAAGTATATTTGATCGTGATCATACCGAAGATTTATGCTGATCCAGCTTGATTGATTGTTCCATTGAGAAACATGCTTGAAAGCGTTTTCGATAAATGGTATTAATACGAACGGTGCAATACTCAGGTCTGGCGTATTTTGTTCGTCCAGTTGTACTGTAAGCTCAAGATTATTGCTGTCCTGACGTAATTTTTGTAGTTCAATAAAATTTTCCAGGTATGTAATTTCCTGGCGGAGCGGTATCTTATGTTCATTACATTCGTACAACTGGTAGCGCAGTAAATCAGAAAATTTCGCAAGCGCTTCCGACGCCATGGTCTGGTTTTTATGGATCAGAACAAAAATCGAATTGATTGTATTAAACAAGAAATGAGGATTGAACTGAGACCTCAGAAATTTTAGTTCCGTTTCAAGCTTCTCTTTTTCGAGTAGTTGTTCTCGCCGTTTAGCATTTATCCAGTTCTTGGTAAGCTTAATACTCATTGCCAACGTCATGCTCGCTACAGTAGAAGGAAGCGCGTTAATTTTAAAGAAGTGCATAAAATTTCCGGGTTCTACTCCCCACAGTTCCTGGAATGTCTTATCAGAAACCAATGCGTTAAAGTAATACCCTGTAACAATACATGCCGCTGAGCACCCAATGGTTAAAAGCAGCAGTATGATATACGTTACATACCGCCCTTTTTCCAAAAATTTCGGTATTAAAAAGTAGAGATTGAAATATACACCAAGTGCCTGAAAAACGAGATAAAAGGAAAATTTTATGGCCGATTGTGAGAAGAAAATCAGTGTAACAACCTTCCATGGGTCACCAATAGAAATCGTCCACCACAGTGAATGATAAACAAACCAGAAAGGCAGATGATGGAGTTTGTACTTAAAAAACCATCCATTCCCGGACAAATCAAACAAGGATGTCTGAGCTAATGACAACGGACGTATACCACTTTTAGAATTTGTCATGCCATAATAAAGTTATGCATTTATTTGGAAGTGGTACGCCGTATGAATGCGTCTAATGGTTCAATAGCACAACTAAGTCTCAAATTTGACAGGAAGAACATCGCTGTAAGGGAATATTTCGAGCTTTTGTTTGTGTATTTCTTAAAGACACCTTGAAAAATTATTTTTGCAACGACGTAGTGGTCTTGGTTTTCGCTTGAGATAAAAGCCATTGTGGTAGAGTTTTTTCTTTAGCTACGTTCTCCCAACTGTTGTGTTTAACCCCGGGGTATTCAGTATACTTTACCAACTTTCCGCCAAGCTTGATCATTTCATTATACACATTTCGCGAAAGACGTACTGGTACAATATCGTCTGCTTCTCCATGAAAGATCCACAATGGCGTTTCTAATAACTTATCGGCTGCGTTCGTGTTACTGCCACCACATATGGCATATGCAGCCGCAAATTTACCTGGCTCTTTCGCCAAAACTGAAAAAACACCAAACCCGCCCATGGATATTCCATATAAGTAAAGCCTGTTGGTGTCTATAGCGTAGCGCTTAATCAGAGCGTCTACCAGTTCAAGCGTTTTTGTCATGTCCTCCGGGTGGGAATCGCGCCATGTATCGCCCCATCCTAAATTAGGCTCTACACTTTTTGGTGTTAAAACGAAGCAAGGTGTCTTGCTTTGAATATCATCATGGTACCATGCATTGTCCCGGGAAACCGTATCCCTGCTGCCATGCAGATAAACAATTAGCGGATAAGATTTCGTCGCGTCATAATTGGCTGGTTTAAACAAACCATAACGCATGCCCTTGAAATGGTTTTGTTCGTACCCTGCGTACTTCGCCGCCAGTTGCGCCTTTGCTGGTGGAATTAACCATGCGCAAACGACAATGCATAAAATTAAACTTTTTAGAGAGCGTATGTTACGGTTCATTGTTTTGGTGTTTATCTACGGATTAACTAAACAAAGGTGTAGCTGACTAATCGTACATCGCGATAGACCTGAACACTTTAAGTGATTGATCCTCTTCCCGCCTCCATCCCTTGATATTTTTGCCAAAGTTCACGCCCGAATGCGCCCCATTCTTCCAACTGGCGACATGACTTGCATATTCAATCACGTAGGCACCCAGATCATCAATGCGAATATCTAAGCCTTCAAAAACAGGCAATTCTTTTACATGCATTGTTATATATTTATCGATTGCGTTTCTTCCATCGCATATAGGATGGTAGTTTGGAATAAGCATACTGTCATCAGCATAATATCGCGACCATACATTGGCATCATGTTGTGTAACCGTTACATCCAATAATCTATTAAAAGCTGCTAGCTCAAAACTGATGTTACTATCGACAGGAACATTCGGCTGAAGTGCTAAAATGTATTGAAGGCACCTCATCAAACCGCATGATTTTATCGATCCCTTCATAGTAAGTATCGTAATTCCATGCTTCAGTAATTAACATCAGACCATCATTTTTCGATTTTTCCCAGAGGTTAATATAAGCTCCTTTTAATTCTTGTTGCTGACCACTACTTTGCAATGTCATTTTCATGGTGAATTTACCAACCTCCAAAATCTGCGTCCCAAGGTCACGTATCTCTATTTCATTTCTGGTATATTCTCTAATTTTAAACCGAGATAGAAAAGTGTTATGATACAACAAACATCATTTTTTCAGGGCTTGAAAATATGTTGTGGAGGTAATATACAACCGGATAATTCTTTCCTGACGTCTCATAGGTTATCCTTTAACACAGCGGAGATAAGAGTTTCTGTAGTTACTGCTCCATTTTTCCTTTCCTGAGCTGATGCAGGAAGAGTAAACGATCCCACAACGGATGCGATCACTAAAACAAATCTGGTTTTTAGCATGGTTGATCTTTATAGTATATGATCATGTGTACCGATTTCGCGATAAAGTTTTAAAGACTTATCGGGTTGCCTTTTCCATATCCGTATACCTTTTCCTTCGGTCGTTCCTTCGTATCCTGGAACGATCCACTTTACTTTAAACTTGGCATATTCCAGTAAATAATCATCAAAGCTTTCATGATGATAGGTATAACATGCTATGGAATCAATTGTTACTGATCCGCGATTGCTATATGCAGTTAAATAGGGTTTTATCTCCTTCATGCCCGTTAATGTTGGTTCCGCAAAAGGCATGAACCGGCTGTCTTCAGTGAAAAACTCGGACCTTAACGCGCCGTCTCTGATCCTTACGCCTTTCTCCATTAATGCATTATACGCCTTCAATTCAAACGGGACCTTTTGGTTGGAATAAGCTTTATATCTATTCAGGCTCGCGGCTTCTATATCGACGACTAAACGTTGCGGTGCTTCAATCGGATGAAAAAATCCAAATGCTTCACCTTTTAATTTCAATGATCCGCCTGAATCGAGATTCCAAACATTCCAATACTTACCTTCCTGGTTAAGCAACGTATCGGTTGCTGAATCGATATATGTTTTCTTAAAAGTGCCTATCTCAATTAGGGTGTTACCCAGATCAATGTACTCTTCGGCATTGCGTTGAAAAGTCTTTATATTTTGTCGTCGGAAAATTTCCCTGTAGTAAGATTCTATTTCAGCCGTACCGCTAAGGGTGATCTGGTATTCAGGCATGCTAATGGCGTTGCTATCATAGACTGCCAAAAACGTTTCAACATCATCCGTTGTTTCAGCTTCGGTTAGTTTGTGGGAAAGGGTTTCAATTTGTGTGGTGTTTTCAGATAAGCTTATTGAATCCTTTCCAGTGCATGACGCTGTAAGGATAAGCGTAACACCAAAAATAAAATAGTTTAAACTCATGGCGCATTATTTAAGCATGGTTTGCATCCAGGCAATGACTATGTCTGGATTTAATGCCAAATAAAATACGATGGAAAAACCGCTGGAAATTCAATTGATGACCGGCAACATTTTATTGACGAAATGCAATTGTGAAAAAGAATAAAATAGGGATACCTACCAATCGAAGTACTCGTCTTCTGCTACTTCCTGTTCTTTCTTTTGCTGAGCGCCTTTGTTTTTGAATGCGTCCTTGAGTTCGCGAACCTCCCTTTTTAGGTCGGTGGCAATTTTCTTTTTGACTGCTTCGGTATCGTAAGCAATACGGTAATCGTCTGTTGTACCTACGATCTTGAGGAAGAGTTTTGTCTGGCCTGAGCCATCTGCTTCAATGGCATTACCTGCCTCAGATACATTCAATACTTTACGATTTTGTAATGGCGTTATCAGCCTGTAATCGATGCGTTGATCAAACGTATGTGTTCCACTTATTTTAATTCCGGTAACGTTGCTTCGCACCTCCATTTGAGGGATGTAGACTGTTTTGTTTTCGATGTGAATATCGTTCTGAAGATCCGAAAACCGCAGCCGGCTTAAACCTTCATCATCAAGATATTTATTCAGTTTTTTGAGTGGTTCGAAATTGTTGAGTTCGCCATTTTTTATAACGGCACCAATATCCGCAGTTAAGGTTTCGGGATAAAGCTTCAGACTTTGATTCAATGCCAACTCCAGATTTACGTCGGCCGTGACCTGTCCTTTAAGATGTGTGTCCTTTATAAAATCCTGATCGAAATTCTGGAATACATAAAATACGCTATCTAAATGAATGCCATGAAGTTTGCTGGTGCACACTACATCAATCGCCTTATTGTTATTCGCATCGACAATCCCCGATAAGGAAAGATTTCCACCCATCGTTTTTAAAGCAAGATTACGTGACACGGCCACCTTGTTCTTTACAAGCAGATCGCCTTTTATTTCTCTTCCGTGAAAACGTTTATAATACAGCGATTTTACGTCGCAATTAAAATTGAGGTAAACATTTTTAGAGATATTAAATTTATATGCTGCAGATGCGCCTCCGGTTGCCTCGCTTGTTGACGCACCATACCCAAGATCCATCAATTCATTAAGGTCGATTACATTGGATTTTAGATCTGTCTCAATTCCTACCGGCTGATCTTCAAACAAAAGGTATGTAATCACGTTTTTGAAAAATCCATTTAATACAAAATCACTTTTGCCCAGTATACCCGCAACATTACTTAAAGCAAGATCATTATTGCTGAATTGTAAACTGCCCGATAAATTTCTTAATGGAATATTGCGTTTTCCATACATAAGATTGATGGTATGCATGTCAATCGTACCGCGTGTATTCACACGTTGTGCGGTAGTTCTGTTCTTCAGCAATTCGATCTTGCCCATGAGTGAAACATCCGCGACTAATGTTCCAGATACATTAGTGACGTTCTGTAAAGGAAAAAATTCAGCCAAAGCGCCAGCATCTACCTTTCCTTTGAAAGAACATATTACATCCGGGTGCTCGAGGTTGGAAATAACCAACTCTGCCTGAAAAGGCTCACCATTCAATGAAGCTTTTACATTTTTCAAAACCAGGGTTGCCTTGGCCGGATCGGAAACATTTGAGCTCGCGAACGAACCCGTCAGGTTTGCACCGGTGATTTTTGATTTATAATCCGGATGAAAAATCGTTGCATCAGAAAATCCAAAATCAATCGATACAGATGGTGATTTTGTTTTGCTTATTTCTCCTTTGATTTCACCGCTGAAGTAGACTTTTCCTTTACTTTGGTATTTCTCAACTTGTCTCGACGCAGATTCAGGAAGTAGCGACAGAATCGTTTGTATATCGGTATCTTTTCCTTCGGCAGTGAGATCGATCTCATTTCGTTCTTTCCAGTTATACGTTCCTGAAATTGCAAAGTCCGATCTGCGCAATTTCAGCGATGAAGGTTTGATGGTTACGCTCTTCCTGATATCATCATAAGTGAGTTCGCTATCGATATCGAATGATTTCCCCGACGAATATAATTTACCATGAATACTCAGTGTATCCGTATTCAGCTGACCACGCGCATCTATGTCGTAAACATCATTGGCACTTGAAATGGATGCCGTTAAATTATCGCTTGAAAAAATAAGTTGCTGATTCAACGTCATGTCAAGGTACAACACACGGGTATTTTTCAATGACACTTTATTCAACTCAAATGAAATGGATGACGGTGTTGCAGAACCAGTGGATTTCTTTAGAATGATGTAATTACTTTTACCGTCATCATTAATTTTCAAACTTGTTTCACTGTCTTCGATTCGCAATCCTTTAACATTATACTCACCATTCCATACTTCGAAAATATTCATTTGAAATGATACAAGCCTGGCAGTGAGGAGTGGGTACGTCGCAAGATGACTATCCTCCACATAAACATCCTGCATTACAATGGAGAGGTGCGGAAAATGCTGAAACACAGAAACATCAATTTCTTTAACGTTAATGGGCGTATTCAGCTGCTTATTGGCTTCGCGAATAAATTGATTGATAATCTTGTCCTTGAAAAGAAAAACCGACAACGACAAAGCCACCACCACAACGCCAAGGGTTAATCCGCAGTAAAAAAGTATTTTTCGGAAAATTCTCAAGCTTAAAAAGTGAAATACAAAGAAACAAAAAAAAGGATTAGAATCAGCCACTCCCACGGGAGGATACGCCAGAACTACTGTATTGGCTATCAACGATTTAATTTTCAATAAAGTGTGAGAATAGCGAAAACGAATTACGTTCAATTTGAAAGAAAAATAAGTTTACCCATCGTGACAGACGACTTTAGTGAAAATCTTCCCCACGAGCCGAACCCTCGCTTACTTTCAGTAACTATGTCGCGATCTTTTACCTTCGATGTAAATCCACAATGATCCGAAAGGGCTTTCGCAATCGCTCTTCAACAACTTCGGTCGTATGACCAATATAAAATTTATCCAGAGACCTGGAATGTAGGATGTAGGATGTAGAATACGGCTTCCATACAACGGGTTACGATTATTGCAAAACAAAAAAGGCTGCTATCAAAGCAACCTTCTATCTGTGGGAGTTGAGGGATTCGAACCCCCGACCCTCTGCTTGTAAGGCAGATGCTCTGAACCAGCTGAGCTAAACTCCCATTTATCTTTCCTTGTCTCTCAACTAATCCGACCCTCCCGGCTTCCTAAGCCGAGATGCGATGAACTAGCTGAGCTAAACTCCCCATTCATTATTTTTGGGACTGCAAATGTAGTATAGATTTTCATTTGTGCAAATTCCGCGCATTTTCTGATGCAAACTTTTTAAAAAAGACTTGTTTTAGCCCTGATTCTTTAAGTTTACACTAATTTAGGCGCTTCAACCTGCAAGCACTATTGCTCTCTGGTGGCATCGTTTTTTAGGCTTGCACACTATCATACTTGTCCCGTTGAAAGATTTACGGGTTAGGCCAGCTGCTAAAGAATCGTTAAACTAAAAAGACCTTTTAATGGATGAAAAAAAGACCAAACGCCTTATTCTTGTTTCTAATCGCTTACCGTTTCAGTTGCTTGAGAAAGGAAACAAGGTCAATCTCAAGCAAAGCGATGGTGGATTGGTAACAGCGTTGAAAAGTTATTTCGAATTGAATGGAGCGGAAGACTTTACAGAAAAGATCTGGATTGGATCGGCTGATTTTCCACAGCGGCGATGGGAAAAATTCCAGCAACAAAAGAAAGAAGATCTCAATTTTGAAATAGTTCCGCTTTTTATTGACTCAAAGGTTTATAACAAATATTACAACGGCTTTTGTAACTCCACAATCTGGCCATTGTTTCACTATTTCCCGTCTTACGTTATTTACCACCAGGACCAGTTTGAAATGTATGAACTGGTGAACCAGCTCTTTGCCGAACAATTGTTGGATATTATTCAGCCTGGCGACACCGTTTGGATCCACGATTACCAACTTTTTCTTCTACCCGGAATGATTCGTGAGAAAGTTCCAACCGCCACGATTGGTTATTTCCTTCACATTCCATTTCCTTCGTTTGAGATCTTCCGATTGTTACACCGGCCATGGAAAGAAAAAATCATCAAGGGCCTTCTTGGCGCTGATCTTCTTGGATTTCACACGCATGAATATGTTCAGCACTTTTTAAAGACCGTGCGTATGGTGGTTGGTATTGATCACCACTTCCGAACGTTGGCATACAACAACCGCCTTATTAAAGCGGAAATGTTTCCGCTCGGAATTGACTACCAGAAGTTCAATGGCACTTCATTACTTCCCGCAGTAATTGAAAAGAAAAACACGATCGTAAATAATTTCCCGGAAAAGAAAATCATCTTCTCCGTTGATCGGCTGGACTATACAAAGGGAGTAACGCATAGGCTAGCTGGGTTCGAACGTTTCCTCGAGTTACATCCTGACTGGCATGGAAAAATTGTTTTCATTCTTGTCGTAGTTCCATCGCGACAGATTATCAGTAAGTACAACGAAAGGAGAAAACTCATTGAAGAAAAGGTCGGGAGTATCAATGGTCGATATTCTACCCTTTCCTGGCAGCCCATCATTTACAGGTACAATCACCTTGCTTTTGAAGAGCTATGTGCTTTATATCTCGCCGCCGATATCGGATTAATTACACCTCTCCGCGATGGAATGAATCTGGTGGCGAAAGAATATGTAGCAAGCTGTGCTGAACAACAAGGCGTTTTGATCCTGAGTGAACTAGCAGGGGCAGCGGCTGAACTAGGCGAAGCTATTTTTGTAAATCCCCTTGATAAAGAAGAATTAGCTCAAGCCATTGACCAGGGTCTCTCTATGCCTGAAGAAGAGCAAAGCGCACGGCTCCAAGCCATGCAAAAACGGCTGATCAATTATGATGTAACAAGCTGGGTAAATGATTTTCTGACACAATTAAACGACGTGAAAACACAACAACTTATAGAGGATAACAAGTATCTGACTACTGCAAGCCGTGCGGAGATCATCAAGTCATACCACCAATCAAAGAGCAGAACGCTTTTGCTCGATTATGATGGTACACTGGTTGGTTTTACAAAACATCCAAAACAAGCTGTTCCCGGCGATAACCTCATTGCATTATTGTCGCGATTAAGTAAGGAACCAAATACAAATCTTACCATTATCAGCGGACGGGACCGCGACACATTAGGAACCTGGTTCAACGACTTGCCTATCAATCTGGTTGCCGAGCATGGTGCTGCCATAAGACGACAGCCGAACGGATGGATCGTTGAAGATCTGGATCAGAGTTGGAAACCCTCTATTCGCCCGACTCTGGAAACCTTTGTTACGCGTTGTCCGCGATCATTTATTGAAGAAAAAACGCATACCCTTGCGTGGCATTACAGGAACGTTGAAGACGAGCTTGGTTTTATACGCTCACGCGAACTTCTTGATAATCTTTTCCATCTGATTCGCAATGGCCAACTCCAGGTAATTGACGGGAACAAAGTAATTGAAATCAGGGTAACCGGGGTAGACAAAGGTGTCGCAGCCAAAAAACTGGTAGATGAGTCACCTGCTGATTTTATCCTCGCCATTGGTGATGACAAAACCGATGAAGACATGTTTCGTGCGCTTACGGATAAAGCAATCACAATCAAAGTTGGTGCTGGCCATTCTATTGCGCAGTATTGTGTTCCAAATCAGATTGAAGTGATCCGCCTGTTAAATGATCTGGTGACACAAACAAAATTGATCGATGCAGTTTGATTATTAGCTGAGCATGAAAAATAGCTAACTTCATCGCCTATGCGATTCATTAATCTTATTCCCTTATGCTAAAAAGCGAGTGCCGAAAGGTATTTCACCAATTACGTCTGGCATTAAGTGATACTGATCACCAGGAAAAGTCTTTGGCGATAAGTGATCGTTTTTTTAATTCGGTCAATCTTAGAGCGGCAAAAATGCTACACACGTTTCTTTCTATTCCGCGCAACAAGGAACCTGATACGTGGATAATCATAAGACGAATACAAAAAGAATTTCCAGACATTCAGCTGGTGGTGCCTCGCATTATATCTCAAACGAATACCTTTGAAAACTTCTACTTGGAAAACAGCAATGATCTTATCCCGAACAAATGGGGTATACCAGAACCTGTAGCGGACACGGAAAAAAAAGTTTCGATGCCAGAAATCGATATGGTATTAGTGCCTTTGCTTACATTTGACCTCTATGGCCATCGCGTCGGATATGGGAAAGGATTTTATGATACATTCTTAAAACAGTGTACCCCGGCTACAAAACGAATTGGATTATCACTCTTTGATCCCGTGGACAAAATTGAAGATGCCGGTGAACACGATGTTCCACTTCACTATTGCATTACGCCAGATCAGGTTTACAGCTTTTAGACTTCCGGCTCCTGCTGACTAAGGCAGTGAAAGGAACCTAATCCCCAGATAATATCGACCGAATCCAGTCCGACTACTCTTCGATCAGGAAAACATTCCTGCAAAATGCCTAACGCCTTATCATCATTTTTGTCGCGGAAAGTAGGTACTATAACGTACTTGTTGGCAATATAAAAATTAGCATAAGATGCCGGTAGACGCATGTCCTCATAAACAACGGCACCTGGCATGGGCAGTTCCACGACGTTCATTTGCTTACCATTTTCAAGTCGAAGTTTATTCAGCGTTTTAAGATTCTCCTGAAGGGGTTTGTAATTCTCATCCTCTTTATTTGTTTCGATTACTGTAACCACGGTATCTTCATTTACGAATCGTGTGATGTCGTCAATATGGCCATCTGTATCGTCGCCAACAATACCATCGCATAACCATAGCACGTTGTCTACGCCATAATACTGAATGAGATATTGCTCAAGATCGCCCTGGGAAAGGTGCGGATTACGGTTTTGATTCAATAAACATGACGAAGTTGTAAGTACAGTACCGCTACCGTTGAAATCGACGGAACCGCCTTCCATCACAATACCCGGATATACAACCGGAATATCATAATGCTGCGCAATCAATGTCGGTATGTTATCATCCAGATCGAACGGAGGATATTTTCCGCCCCAGGCATTATAACCCCAATCAACGATAATTTTTTTTTGTTCCGCTTTTGGATTAATGACAAATGCAGGGCCATGGTCTCTGCACCATGCATCGTTTGTAGGATGAATAAAAATATTAAACTTGGTGACATCAGTACCGGCCTCTACAATATGCCGAAGCGCCTTTTGTTTCATGGCTTCATCGACAACATTTATGTTCACCTGCTGTCCTTCGGAAACGAGTTTTATGAACTGCGCATATACAGGGTAGATCGTTTCAATTTTGCCCGGCCATGACGCTTCCTTGTGTGGCCAGCTGAGCCACATAGCAGATTGTTTTGCAAATTCGGCGGGGAAATGGTAACCGAGTTCTTTCGGCGTTTTTTCAGGCATATGAGATACTTGTTATAGCACAGAGGATTAACCAGCCACAAAGGCACTAAGCCACAAAGATACAGAAGGGCAAATCAAAGACACGAATAAAACTTAGTGTCTTTGTGCCTTAGTGGCATGTCACTTTGTGCCACACAACTCAATCTTCGTCGATGTATCGTTTGGTGATGGGTTGATAGGAATCGATGCGGCGGTCACGGAGGAAGGGCCAGTGCGTTCTGTAACGTTCCGTTTTATCCAGGTCGATCTCAAGTACATTCACTTCTTCCTGGTCGTGGGAACCCTGGTATAACAACGTTCCAAATGGATTCGCGATAAATGATCCTCCCCAGAATTTCATTGCGCCGTTTTGTTCCAGCCCCACACGATTAACACTTACAACGTGTACCCCATTGGCCACAGCATGACTGCGTTGAATGGTTTGCCATGCATTGAATTGTTCTGTGTTTGTTGCTTCGTCCTGGGCTGTTGCCCATCCAATGGCTGTAGGATAGAATAATATTTCAGCGCCCATTAAAGTTGTTATCCGTGCGCCCTCAGGATACCACTGATCCCAGCAGATGAGAATACCAATGGTTGCGAATTTCGTCTTAAATACTTTGTAGCCGAGGTCACCAGGTGTAAAATAAAATTTTTCGTAATAAGCGGGGTCATCGGGGATGTGCATCTTCCGGTACTTGCCAAGATACGTTCCGTCGGCGTCCAGCACAGCCGTAGTGTTATGGTATATTCCGTTTGTTCTTTTTTCAAATAATGACGCAATGATTACCACGCCCAATTCTTTTGCTAATGTTGCTAAGGCGTCTGTAGAGGGACCTGGTATCGCTTCGGCAAGTTTAAAATTGTCGTAATCTTCCACATCACAGAAATACAACGAACGAAAAAGTTCCTGTAGACATATGATCTGTGCCCCCTGTGCTGCAGCTTCCCGGATTTTGGCAACGGCTTTATTAAGATTTTGTTCAGGATTGGCCGTACACGACATCTGCACTGTTCCTATTTTAACATTTTTTGCTGGCACGTTCTTTTGTTTAAAAGCCAAAATTAACTTCGATTCTTTTGATTTTCCAACTTAACAGGATTGTTTCCACTTGCGTTCAATTTGTTCAAAATCTTTTTTGCCTTGAAGAAACATCAAATAAACCCCCAATTTGTCAGCGTTGAAATAAAAAAACCTTTCTACTTGCGTAAAAAGGTCTTTAGGGGCTGTTTGAAAAATTATGCTTGTTGTTCGATATGAACGAATGATTCATCTTTTGCTTCAAGATGGGATTGGCCCATCAGCCAGATGTCTACAGCACGCGCTGTTTCCCGTCCCTCAGAAATCGCCCATACAACGAGAGACTGTCCTCTACGGATATCACCAGCTGCAAAAACACCTTCCTGCGAACTCATATAATTGTCGGTTTTAATATTACCGCGTTCGTCGAGTTCTAGTTTAAGTTCTTCAACAATCCCGCCTTTTTCAGCGCCAACAAATCCGATGGCAAGTAAGGCAAGTTCGCAAGGAATGACTTTTTCACTTCCGGCAATCTCTTCAAATCCCATCTTGCCCTGGTCGTTTACACCCCACTTAAGATCAACCACTTTTAATCCGGCAAGTCGTCCATTATTATCACCGACAAATTCCTTCGTAAGTAATGCCCATTGACGTTCAACACCTTCTTCATGAGAAGAAGAAGTCATTAACACCATCGGCCATAACGGCCAGGGATTATTTTGCTCGTTTCTTTTCAACGGAGGTTTTGCGAGCAATTCAATTTGCGTCACAGATTTTGCCTGATGGCGGTTTGATGTTCCTACACAGTCGGATCCGGTATCACCCCCACCGATCACAAGCACATTTTTACTTGTCGCTAATATTTCACCAGAGAAAATGCGATCGCCGGCCACGCGTTTGTTCTGCTGTGTTAAAAAGTCCATTGCATAGTGAACGCCCTTTAAATCCCTTCCCGGGATTGAAAGATCACGCGGAGCTGAGGCGCCACCACACACAACCACAGCATCGAATTCAGAGCGAAGGTGTTCGGCACTGATGTTAACACCTACATGCGCATTTGTTCGGAAGATAATGCCTTCCTGCTCCATCAACCGAACCCTTCTATCCAATACGTTCTTTTCTAATTTAAAATCAGGAATACCATAACGGAGAAGCCCTCCGATCCGATCGCTTCTTTCAAAAACTGTAACCCAGTGTCCGGCTTTGTTTAACTGCGCTGCAGCTGCAAGTCCGGCAGGACCAGATCCCACAATCGCCACTCTTTTTCCGGTTCTTGTCTTTGGCGGTGTGGCTTTGGTGTATCCTCTTTCGAAACCCTGTTCGGCGATTGTCTTTTCGATGTATTCGATCGTCACAGGATTGTTATTGATACTGAGCACACAACTTGCTTCGCATGGTGCCGGACAAATTCTTCCGGTGAATTCCGGAAAGTTGTTTGTACTGTGAAGGATCTTAATGGCATCTTCCCACTTTCCGTTGTACACGGCGTCGTTGAAATCTGGAATATTATTACCCAGGGGACAACCATTATGACAAAACGGAACGCCACAATCCATACAACGTGCGGCCTGTTGTTTTACTTTTTCCTTTTCAAGCGGTGTATATACTTCTTTATAATCCTTAATTCTTTCTTTCGGATCGCGTGACTTAGGCATCTCGCGATTGAACTTCATAAAACCATCTATCTGTCCCATGTTCTTATTCTTTAATTTATGTTGGTAGTATGTGGCTGCCGATTATTTGATTTTTGCAACTGGTGCATCTTTTACCGAAGCTGCAGCCGATTTGGTTTTCTTCTGCTTCTGCAGTACTGCCTTATAATCCTGCGGCATCACCTTTACAAAAAGTTCAGAGGCCACTTCCCAGTTTTCCAGAATCCATTCGGCCGGATCACTTCCGGTATACTTAAAGTGTTTTTCTACCATGGCTTTCACTTCAGCCTTGTCAGCAGCTTCCATGGTTTCAAGCTCTACCATTTCGCGGTTACAAAGTTTATCGAGTGAATGTTCCGGGTCGAAAACATATGCAATACCGCCACTCATACCTGCCGCGAAATTTTTTCCTGTTCTGCCCAGTACAACAACGCGTCCGCCCGTCATGTATTCGCAGGCATGATCGCCAACGCCTTCTACTACCGCTCTCACACCGGAGTTTCTTACGCAGAAACGTTCGCCACCCTGACCACGGATATAAGCTTCACCGGAAGTTGCACCGTAAAATGCCACGTTCCCTATGATCATATTATCCTCTGGTTTGAAAGTACTTTCCTTATCCGGATAAACAATGAGCTTACCGCCCGACAAACCTTTTCCAAAGTAATCGTTGGCCTCACCTTCAAGCTCAAACGTTACACCTGGTGCGACAAATGCAGCGAAGCTTTGGCCAGCAGATCCTTTAAATTGGAAATGAACGGTATCTTGAGGTAATCCAACTCCTTTGTATTTTTTAGAGATCTCATTTGAGAGCAAAGCACCTACAGAACGATCTGTATTTTTGATGAGGAACTTTTGCTGAATCGCTTCACCATCCTCCAGTGCAGGGCGCGCAGCTTCAACCAGTTTCCAGTCCAGCACTTTTTCAAGTTCAAAATCCTGTTCGATTTGCTTGTACAAGCCAACGAACTCACTACCCGGTTCGCGGTGCAGAATCGGTGAAAGATCCAGTTTTTTGATCTTCCAATGGTCAATGTCTTTCCGAACGCGCAGCAAATCTGAACGTCCGATCATTTCATTCACCGTTCTGAAACCGAGCTCCGCCATATTCTCACGCAGATCCTGCGCCAGGAAGCGGAAGAAGTTCACAACGTGATCAGGGTTACCAGTAAACAATTTGCGTAATGACTCATCCTGAGTAGCGATACCAACAGGGCATGTATTTAAGTGACACTTGCGCATCATGATACAACCTTCGACCACCAGCGCTGCCGTTGCAACTCCCCATTCTTCGGCACCCAACATAGCAGCGATCGCAATGTCGCGGCCGGTACGAATTTGTCCATCTGTCTGAAGGGTAACACGACTACGAAGGTTATTCTTAACCAGTGTTTGATGTGCTTCTGCCAGCCCCAGTTCCCAAGGTAAACCCGCATGACGCACCGAGCTAAGCGGAGATGCACCTGTACCACCATCTGCTCCTGAAATCAGGATTGCATCTGCTTTTGCTTTGGCTACACCAGCAGCTACCGTACCCACACCAGCCTGAGAAACGAGTTTTACATTGATGCGCGCCTGACGATTCGCATTCTTAAGATCGTAAATAAGCTGCGCAAGATCTTCAATAGAATAAATATCGTGGTGTGGTGGTGGTGAAATCAAACCAACACCAGGTGTTGAGTGACGCACTCTACCGATCCATTCGTCTACTTTGTGTCCGGGAAGCTGTCCACCTTCTCCAGGTTTTGCACCCTGGGCCATCTTGATCTGAATTTCTTCTGCATTGCTCAGGTAATAACTGGTCACCCCAAAACGACCTGAGGCAACCTGCTTGATCGCAGAGCGTTCCCAATCGCCGTTTTCTTTTCTTTCAAAACGGATTTCATCTTCTCCGCCTTCACCGCTGTTACTCTTTCCACCAATGCGGTTCATCGCAATAGCGAGCGTTGAATGCGCTTCATGTGAAATTGATCCGAATGACATTGCACCCGTAGCGAATCGTTTGAAGATTTCTTCAGCCGGTTCTACTTCACTCAACGGTATAGGATTCCGTTTTTTAAATTCGAACAGTCCGCGAATAGAAAGTTGATCTTTGGTTTGATCATTGATCTTCGCTGCGTATTTCTTATATACTTCGTAGCTGTTGTTTTTTGTACTGTGTTGTAGCCAGTGAATTACTTCAGGACTAAACAAGTGTTTCTCACCTCTTCGTTTCCATTGGTAAATTCCACCAACTTGTAATTCCTTGCTTTCATTTTCAAAAGACAAGTCGTGGCGGATCAGTACTTCTTTAGCAAGATCATCAAACGATAATCCTTCAATGCGGCTTATTGTACCACGGAAACACTTTTCGACTACATCGCTCCCCAAACCAACAGCTTCAAATATTTGCGCAGATTGATATGACTGGAGGGTACTGATACCCATCTTAGACATTACTTTCAGCAAACCGCTTCCGATTGCTTTTTGATAATTTGCGCAAGCTTCTTCATGTGTTAATGGTTTCATGAACATGCCTTGTTTGTTCATGAAGTGAATCGTTTCTAATGCCATGTATGGATTGATGGCGCTGGCACCATATCCAATGATGGTTGCAAAATGGTGTACTTCCCAAACATCTCCTGATTCGAGTACAAGACCTGCCTGTGTACGGATTCGTTTTTCAACCAACGACTGATGTACAGCACCCAATGATAACAACGAAGGGATAGGCGCATGCTCGTCACTGATTTTACGGTCAGAAAGAATAATAATTCTCTTCCCTGCGCGAACGGCTTTTTCAGCTTCACAACAAATGCGGTTCAGACTCTCTTCGAGTCTGCCAGGTTGTCCATCAGCTTTGAACACACATTGGATTACTGCATACTCGAAACCCTGATCCTGAAGATGTTTCAATTTTTCCAGATCGGAGTTCAACAACACAGGTTGCGAAATGTGTATCTGACGGGTGTGCTCCGGTGTTTCCTCCAACACATTGAGACTTTGACCAACACGCGTAAACAACGACATCACCAGACGCTCACGAATCGGATCAATTGGTGGGTTACTTACCTGGGCAAAGAGTTGTTTAAAATAATTAGAGATATGACGACTTTCTTTTGAAAGCACGGCAATAGGCGTATCATCACCCATTGATCCAACAGCTTCATATCCTTTTTCTGCCATCGGCAACATCAGTGTTTTAATATCTTCACTGGTGTACCCGTACGCATTCTGCCGTTGTACTAATGTTTTTTCGTCAAAGTTATTTTCAAACCATTCAGGTTCGGGTTCAAGTCTTAACTTCAAGCGATTCTGTATGATCCAGTTGTAGTAAGATTTCCCTTCGTATACAGAACGTTTTACTTTTTCATCATCCAGCACCTTTCCCTGTTCAAGATCGACCATTAACATTTTACCTGGTGTGATACGACCTTTTTCCAGGATATCTTTTGGATCAACGGTAAGGGCACCAGCCTCTGAAGCTGCGATTAACCGGCCTGATCGTGTAACACAATAACGTAAAGGGCGAAGGCCGTTGCGGTCTAGCGTTGCCCCAATTCGTGCACCATCTGTAAAGACCAATGCGGCAGGTCCATCCCACGGTTCCATCATTGAAGCATGATATTTATAGAATGCTTTTCTATGCGGATCCATTAGCTTATTGTCCTGCCAGGCTTCAGGTACGAGCATCATCAAAACATGCGGCAAAGGACGACCTGAAAGTACAAGCATCTCCACCAATGCATCAAGGTTAGCAGAATCTGAAAGCTCAGGATTGGTTATCGGTGCAAGCATCTTCAATTCTTCGTCTGAAAATAGAGTGGATTTAAAGAGTGCTTCTTTTGATTTCATTTTATTCACGTTACCGCGAATGGTGTTAATTTCGCCATTGTGTGCGATGTAACGGAATGGCTGGGCTAATTTCCAGTTCGGAAATGTGTTGGTAGAGAAACGTGAGTGAACCAACGCAAGGGCTGTACGTATTCTCGCATCCTGAAGATCATAAAAGTAACTGCGCAATTGTTCTGTACGAAGCTGACCTTTGTAAACCAATGTACGGGAAGAGCAACTGGTAACATAAAATTCTTTGTTGCTTCCTTTTACAATTTGGGCAACGGTATGTTGCGTATAGTTTCTCAGTACAAAGAGTTTGCGTTCGAGGAGATCACCGCGCCACGTTTGATCGACTGGCTTTATAAACACCTGTTCTATCACGGGCTCTACTTCCGCTGCACCGGGTCCAGGTACACTGTGGTCTACCGGCACGCTTCTAAAGCCGAGTAATTCGAATCCGAGTTCTTTGATATTTTTTGTTACGACCTCACGGCAGGCATTCATTACCGTCTTCTCGCGGGGAAAAAACACCATAGCCACGCCATATTCTCCAAGGGCCGGAAGGTCAACGCCGGCGCGTTTACATTCTTCAACAAAAAAATCGTGCGGGATCTGGATCAACACCCCTGCACCGTCTCCGGTCTTTGGACTGCTTCCTTTCCCCCCACGGTGCTCCATGTTTTCCAACATGGTCAGTGCGTCTAACAGTGTCTGGTTTGTTTTGCTGCCATTAATATTAGCTACAAAGCCAATTCCGCAAGCATCATGTTCCAGTTCGGGCGTGTACAAACCACGGCTGGTGTTTTCTTTCATCATCAAAAAAAATTTACTGGTTGTAGTAGTTCTGACCCATTTTTGGCGAAATGAGTTTTTGAAATTACGGAATAAACAGAACTTAATTTTGCCGTAACGCTCCGATAACAGAATTTTTTGAATCTTTTCACAAATTCTTAAACATGATTAAAAATGTCTAAAACGAACACGATTGCAGCGTGTTATATTTTGAAATTTTCAAATCTGATCGAAAACGATTGTAATTTTTGCAAAAAGTATATGAGAAATACAATGCCGTTTTAAAAATCGCTCTTTTAGCTAGAATCCTGATTTTATGGCGCGTACCATTTCTTTTTTACCGGGCGGGCCGGAAAGAGTCTCAACAGTAAAGCCTAACGTCATTAAATCGCGCTTTAACTGGCCCCTGGCACAATATGTAACGAAAATTCCTCCGGGACGCAACGCACTGGCTACCCGCTCAAGCGTGGGTATCGTCCACATTTCTGGTTGTTTTGATGGCGCAAAAGCATCAAAAAAAATCACATCAAAGGCTTCGTTGTCGAATTTGGCTTCCTGCAGAATTTCCGCCATTTTTTTAAGCTGGAACCCGGGAATAACCTCATGCACTTTATCCCACGAAAGTGTATGCAGTGCTTCAAAATGATGTTTTAATCCAATCGTTGATGGATAATTCAGCGAACGCCATACGGATTCCTCCAATGGATAGGCTTCGATAGTAACGTAATGGATAGGTGCTTTTTGCTCGATGCTATACTGAAGCGTTAACAATGCGTTGAGTCCGGTTCCAAAACCAACTTCCAGAATAGCAACCGTCGATTCCGGATGATGCTGTAGAAGATAGGCTAATCCCTGTCGAATAAATACATACACAGATTCCTGGATAGCCCCATGTACAGAATGATACGTTTCATTCAGTGCTTCATGAAACAGGGAGTGCGAACCATCCTGGGTTATGATCAGCTTTGGCATAACTACGCTTTCACAATGAGCGTCACAGCCGATGCATTTATCCCTTCATCACGACCCACATAACCAAGTTTTTCACTTGTCGTTGCTTTGATAGAAATATCATCTTCACTGATTTGCATGATGGGCGCCAATACTTTCTTCATCGAGTCAATGTGTGGATTGACTTTAGGATGTTCGAGACATACCGTACAATCTATATTTCCGATTTTCCAGCCCTGTTCATGAAGCATGCTTGTTACTTCTTTCAAAAAAAATTTGCTATCCATATCCTTCCAGCGATTGTCGGTATTGGCAAAATGAAAACCGATATCGCGTAAGTTCGCTGCGCCTAATAATGCATCGCAGATGGCGTGAATCAATACATCAGCATCGGAATGACCAACAGCTCCTTTCGTTGATGGTAATTTTATACCGCCTAACCAGAAATCTCTTCCTTCCTCCAACTGATGAACGTCATAGCCCATTCCTACTCTTATTTTATTCATGCTTGCGTTATTACAATTAAACAGCTTTATAGTATAATGTGTTGGAGTTTCCTTCGCGGAGTACCGTTGATGCTACTCGGATAATATCATGCAGTCGTACAGCCTGAATCTTTGCCCCTTCTTCATTGGCCAGGTTAGCATTACCTGACAATTTTGCAAATGCCAAATTCATGGCCCTGTTCATTAATTCCACTTCTCCAAATTCAAGGGTTACTTCTGCCTGGTTTTTAACTTTCGTCAATTCATCTTCATGAACACCAGCTGTAATTACATTTCGTACAATGGCATTCACTTCTGCTTCAGCGTGCTCATGGCTAATCCCTGGTTTTAATCTTCCGCTGATGACAAACAATCCCGGATCGATTGTGCCCATGACGAACGATGAAACAGAAGTGAATAATTCTCTTTCCTTAACCAGTTGCTGATATAATCTGCTTGACTGACCCCGACTTAATATGTCGCTCAACAAATCAATGGTATAGTAATCTTCATGGAATCTTCCTGGCATATGCCACGCTTTGTAAAAGGCATCTGCTGGCACTTTTGCTTCTACTGTTAAAGTACGCCTGGCAAGCTGCGCAGGTTCAACAGGTAAAATACGTTTTAATGTACGTCCCGAAGGTATTGGACCAAACCATTTTTCAGTGAGTTGCTTCACCTGATCAAATGTTACCTTGCCTGCGACCACGAGTATAGCATTATTTGGAACGTAATGTGTATAAAAAAAATCTTTCACATCCTGCATGGTAGCATTTTCAATATGACTGATCTCTTTACCAATAGTGGCCCATTGATAAGGGTGCACCTGGTACGCCAACGGGCGAAGCTTTAACCACACATCGCCATAGGGTTGATTAAGGTATCGTTGTTTGAATTCTTCAATCACTACTTTTTGTTGCACATCAAGTACTTCAGGGTCAAACGACAAACTCAACATGCGATCACTCTCAAGCCAGAAACCAGTTTCGATATTGGATGCTGGTAATGTGAGATAATAGTTTGTGATATCGGTATTTGTAAAGGCGTTGTTTTCGCCGCCAACGAGTTGGAGCGGTTCATCATAGTTTGGTATGTTGGCCGATCCGCCAAACATGAGGTGCTCAAATAAATGGGCAAACCCGGTTTTATCAGCGTGTTCGTCACGCGAACCAACATTATAAAGGATGTTCATCACAGCGATCTCTACGGTGGGATCTTCGTGAACGATTACCTGTAATCCGTTTTCGAGGGAAAATTCTTTGAATGCAATCATAATAAGGGGCCAAAAATAGCAGGTATGCGCGTCAAAAGAAAACGATGGCGAAAAGGAAGGAATCAACCTTGGATTGTGCCCGGAAGGTCAGGAACAGGCAGCTTTACAATAAATATGGTTCCCGTATCCACCGAAGACGTTGCTTCAACTGTTCCTCCGAGTTTAATTACAGATTCCTTTAGGATATACAAGCCCAGTCCGGAGCCTTGGGCATCGTCAGTTGCCCGATAAAACATCTCGAATACCCGTTTGATATGTTCCTCCGAGATACCGCGGCCGTTGTCTTCGACCCGAATAAGATACGTGTTTCCTTCGCGTTCGGCTGCTATTTTAATAAAAGGATCTCTGCAGTTATCAATCCAGTGAAATTTAATGGCATTGGAGAGCAGGTTGTTCAGAATTATTTTCATTCGCGTAACATCCGAAATCATCGGTGTACTAAGATGATCTTCGATGTAAAATTGAATGTGTTTGAAATTCGGACTGTACTCATGATCCTGCAAAAGGCTTTCGACAAAATCTTTAAAATTAAAGGCTTCATGTTTTACCGACATGCGTGTATTTCGTGAATAGGTTACAACCTCTTCAATAAAATCCTCCAGTTTGTGAACGCTGCGTTCAATCATGGATAAATATTGCACATGCATTTCTCCCGGTTGGTCCATCTTGGCAACCAGGATTAAACCAAGGATGGATTTTAAAGGCGCGCTTAAATCGTGAGAAGCACTGTATACAAAGCGATCCAGTTCGGTGTTCCGAAGTGTAAGTTCTTCATTTGCCCGTTGAAGTTCCTGGGTACGCTCATTGATTTGCGCTTCAAGATATTCTTTTCGCTGGTTCATGATCGTTGAGGTGATTCCATAAGATGCCCATGCGATCATAATCACCAGGAATACGATTAAAAAAATAAATTCGGCCTTCTTCCAGTATGGGGCATCTACTATGATGCTGACTCGGGATGGTTCACTCCATCCAAGGCCTGTGTTTTTTTTTGCCCTTACAAATATGTGATGTTCACCAGAAGATAAATTGGATAAACTAAGTTGTTTACTTTCCATGGCAATCCACCCTGCATCCTCACTACTTCGCCACTGTAAATTAATTTTGTTTTCCGGAAAAGAAATGGGAGAGAACTGTAAAGTGATGTAAGCACCATAGTCGGTATGAAGACCTGCTGTAAAAGGTCTAGTTTTTCCATTCACACGCGCTTCAACACAATATGGCTTACGCGTCATTTTATTTTTTGTGATTGATTTGGTGGCGAACGCTAACCCATAGGAGGTACCCACCCAAACATTTTTATCCGGTGTTATGAAAATGCCATGCGCGGTTATGGTATTTGATGGTAACCCTGAATTTTCGTCATACAACCAGTACTCACCGGAATCAATGTTATACCGGAATAACCCGTAGGAGTTGGAAAAAAGGATGTTCTCCTTATCAAATATTTCTACACTGCTAACGGGGTATCGTTCAAACGCTTCGCCAAACTCCAGCCGGGTTAATCTTTTATGATCATAGTGAAGCAATCCTTCACTTGAAGCGAGCCATAGATTTCCATCCTGTATAGCAAGATGCCCAACTGTAAAATCACCGCGTACATCAAATGGTATTTCGGGACTTATATTTTTGAATGTTGTGCTATCGCGATGCTTAAAAAACAGATAGGCTTTCGCACCATTGGCAACAGCATAAATGCCATCTTCACCTTCACAGATATAATTAACATCATTTTGCTGCAGATCAGGCAGCTCGTAACGTTTAATTTCAAATGCTTCTGTAATTACAGTAACATATTTATTTCCTGCCTGACTAAGCCAAACGTTTTCTTTGGAGTCGACGAACAAATGACTGACAAAATTACCATCTTTAGAAAAATCCCACGTCTTGACTACACGCTCATCCTGCAAAAGTAAAACCTGCCAGCTCGTCGTTGCCCAAAGCCCTTTTCCGCTAAACTGTAACGATTGGAAATAGTTGCTTTTCTCATCCAGTAAAACTTCACGTTCCCAATCTTCATCGGGCGAGGCCGGTTTGATTTTAATAAGCGCCTCCTTATTTGCGTAGTAAATCAGGTGATTTTTCTGGTCGTAAGCGATACCTTCTACATAATGCGTTTGTGAATTCAGGTCCGCCAGTGTAAATAAATTGGTCTGTACGAGCACAAGTCCCTTATCGGTTGCCACCCAGATGTCCTGTTCATCACTGATAAAGCAACTGCTGATGCCGTTAAAGTTAAAATACAGACTTTCCCAGGTAAAACCATCCTGCAAAGAAATTTTGTATAAATCTTCTGTATACGTCGATACGAAAATACTGGAGTCTGGTGCTGACAACAAATTTGAAACACTGCGAACCGGAAACATATTAACTGCAGCACTGGCCTGATGATTTTTAATTTCTGCGGTGTACAAACCCTGACGTGCTGCTATGAGTAATTGCCTTTTGGTGTACAACACCTGGCTCACTTCATCGGGCAGTTTAAAGTTCTTTTGCTGAATGAACTGATCTTGTTCAGCATCATACCAAAAGAGATTGCCGCTATACGATATGGTATAAAAATTATGTTCTTCGTCTTCAAAAAAAGAAAAGGAACGAACAAACACAGGCGAACGGTTTTCCTCACCAAAATCGTATCGTTTAATTTTACCATCCTTGTATTTAATAACCGACTTAGGTTCAGCTATCCATATATCTCCGGCCTTGTCCTGGTACATGGCTTTGGGAAACCATATTGTAGTATCACTGAAGTATCGTTGCCCACGAAGGAGGGTCTTAAAGATAACGGTATCAATATGATTTTGGATTTCAATTACATCCAGGTCGCCGAAAGCGAGTAGTCTTCCATCGCGTGTGTGTAAAAATCCCTTCGCAAAATTACTGCGTAGTGCAGTTTTATAGGTGGTGAATTTAATCCCATCGTACTTAACAAGACCATCATCTGTTGCAATCCACAAAAATCCAAGCGAATCTTGTGTAACGGCTTTGATCACGTCGCTGGGAAGTCCTTGCTCTACACGGTATTGATGAAAGCGGTATTGCTGCGCCTTAACCTGGGTCAGGATGACGATGAATAATATAACGGTTAATAGTCGCATACCCACCATACGGTAATGGCCCATTCAAACAAGGTTAAGGTTCCCACAATATAAGCAGTTCATTCAGTTAAAATTATCTCACACTTAAAAAAAGTCTGATAACTTTACGGCAATCTGAACTGACCATGAAATTCGATCGGACTTCTTTACCGGATGATGTTCTCATTAACCTATACGAGGAGCTACTCAGGCCGCGGCTTATTGAAGAAAAGATGTTGATTCTGCTTCGCCAGAATAAAATCAGCAAATGGTTCAGCGGAATCGGGCAGGAAGCCATTTCGGTAGGCATTACACAGGCTATCCACAACGATGCCTATATACTACCGATGCACCGCAATCTCGGAGTGTTTACCGGTCGTAAAGTGCCCTTGGAAAGACTCTTTGCACAATGGCAGGGCACGTTAAACGGCTATACAAAAGGTCGTGATCGCTCCTTTCACTTTGGTTCAAATGCCCATCACATTGTTGGCATGATTTCCCATCTTGGCCCTCAAAACGGTGTGGCTACCGGTATCGCCCTTGCTAACAAGTTGAAGAAGAACAACGAAGTTACTGTTGTATTCAATGGAGATGGCGGAACAAGCGAAGGTGATTTTCACGAAGCTGTAAATGTTGCCGCGGTATGGGACTTACCGGTAATCTTTGTCGTGGAGAATAACGGATATGGACTTTCCACGCCAGCCAACGAGCAATTCCGCTGTAAGCATTTTATAGATAAAGCCATTGGATACGGGATTGAAGGTGTTCAGGTAGATGGGAACAATATCCTGGCAGTATATGACACGGTAAAAAAGCTTGCAGAAAAAATTAGCAAAGATCCGAAACCTGTATTGGTGGAGTGCCTCACTTTTCGGATGCGCGGGCATGAAGAGGCATCAGGAACAAAGTACGTTCCGATTGAATTGATGGAGGCGTGGGCAAAAAAAGACCCTGTTGATAACTATGAAAAATTCCTTCTCTCCGAAGGTCTTTTGGATAAAACGCAGATTGAATCCACGCGTCGGAATATCAAAAATGAGATTGACAACGCACTGGCTATTGCGTTTGCCGAAGGCGCTCCGAAACCCGATACGGTTGCAGAGTTGTCGGATGTTTATGCACCACATCAACAACAGGTCATTAAACCGGTTTCTGATAACCAAACCGAAAGACGATTTATTGATGCCATTCACGATGGCCTTAGACAGAGTATGGAACGCCATCCTGAACTTGTGCTCATGGGTCAGGATATTGGTGATTATGGTGGCGTGTTTAAAATTACGGAGGGTTTCGTGAAGAAATTCGGTAAAGCAAGGGTACGAAATACGCCCTTGTGTGAATCGGCTATTGTTGGTGCGGCCCTCGGATTATCGATTCAGGATATGAAGGCAATGGTTGAAATGCAATTTGCTGATTTTGTAACTGAAGCATTTACGCAGATTATCAATAACCTGGCGAAAGTGCATTGGCGTTGGGGTCAACACGCGGATGTTGTGATCCGTATGCCCACGGGTGCCGGTACTGCTGCGGGACCATTTCATTCACAGAGTAACGAAGCGTGGTTTTTTCATACCCCAGGATTAAAAATCGTTTATCCTTCCAATCCATATGATGCGAAAGGATTATTGTGTGCTTCCCTTGAAGACCCTAATCCTGTGATGTACTTCGAGCATAAACTGCTATACCGATCGTTAAAAGATTTTATTCCGGATGACTATTATACCGTAGAGATCGGGAAGGCGAAACTCGTGGCGGAAGGTTCTGATGTTAGTATAATTACATACGGTATGGGTGTATACTGGGCGTTAGAAACCATAAAAGAGATGGGGCATGTTAGCGCCGATATTCTGGACTTGCGAACCTTACTACCGTGGGATAAGGAAGCGGTGGCCCGATCGGTAAAGAAGACAAACCGGGTAATCATTCTTCACGAAGATACGTTAACGGGTGGGATAGGCGGAGAAATCAGCGCGTGGATTGGTGAGCATTGTTTTACCTACCTGGATGCACCGGTGTTCAGGTCGGCCAGTCTTGATACACCAATTCCTTTTTCGCGTACACTCGAAGACAATTTTTTGCCTAAATCGCGTTTTAAATTACAACTTGAAGAGTTGCTCAAATTTTAACTATCTTAGCTGGTTGCAAAACCATTTTTTGAAGCGCATAGCCTCATATCGCAAGCCTTTTACATCAATCTCCCTGATTGCCGGATTTTGTATTCTTTTACTTTGTTTTTCTGCGCCGGTTTTGGCGCAAAACACAAAAGGAGACCGGCCTTCCGGGAACAGGGAAACCCGGTTTAAAACGCCGCCTAAAAAAGACAAGAAGAAACGCGCAAACTCGAACAGGATTCGTTCTGGAAATCGATCTGCCGCCAACAAGGCCCGGGGAGGTGGTCGCGTAGGCAAACCGATTAAACCAGTTTTCAGCGTAAAACCACCGCGCAATAAGCAAAGAGCGTGGAAGGGCGATATTTCAGGACGCCGGATCCGCACAAAAAATTACAGCACGCAACAACGCGAGGTCTATCCGCAGGTCGGGCAATATGTACGCCGTAGAGTACGCGATAAAGAAGGCGTAAGAAACGTTTATCCAAAAGGACGTTATACGCGGAATCCATCGAGTCGTCCACGCGATACACAAAGGGCAGCTTCTAACCGCGTGCAAGTGCGTCAACAACGCGGTCCGGAACTGGCAGACCGGCGATCATCATCAGGCAAGCGATATAAGAAGATTATTCCGCGAAGTGCGTCGCGTTCATACATCGCCAGAAAGAGCATTAACATATACGCGCGTTTCGCTCGCCCCAAAAAGAAAGGCGAACGTGCTGTTACAAAAGACATTGCCGGAAGGCGATTGCGTGCAAAGAATTACGAAACACCAAAACAAGGTGTTATCCCGGCTATTATACATCCATCACAAAAAAAGAAACGCATCGGTGACCGACCGTATTCAGAAACCAACTATGGCGGTTATTACTCCATATCGAGGTCGGGACGTGCGTGGAAAGGCGATATCACCAATCGAAAAATTCGATCCAGGTCCAGTAAACGCTCCGTCGAAGGGGTGCCCACACTATTCGGTGGTTATCGAACAAAACATCCGCGAAAGCGACCCTATATTTCAGGCGGATATTCAACGCGAACAAGACCAGGTGAAACGCGTCCGGGGTTGGCTCCACTTCCTGTTAAACCCCCGGGCATGGGTGGTCAGATAGCGGGTTACCGCGGAAAATTAAAACAAGGACAAGTGCAAAAGAGAAATCAGGGTGAAGGTTTCACTGGTTTTTTGAAAGCACGAAGACCACTACGGGGTGGTGGAAGTGTAAGTGGCAGAAGGTGGAATAATAATGGCCTTCCTATACCCGCGCGAACTCCTGCAAATGGCGCACAAATCGGTGGCTACCAGGGCAAATTAAAAAGAGGACAGCGGGGGTTATCAAACCAGGGTGAAGAATACACCGGAAATATTAAACATCGAAGACCTTTAAAAGGAGGAGGAAGTGTGAGTGGCCGGTTATGGAATAACAATGGAACACCATTGGCACCACGTGTTCCCGGCGGCGCCAATATTAATACTATCCCGGAAAGATTAAGACGTTCGAATGAGCGTCGTTTAACAGATCAGGGTGAAGGATATACTGGCAACATTAGATTTCGCAGGCCGCTAAAAGGCGGAGGCAGCGTAAGCGGGATACTCTGGAATAATAACGAAAAACCAGTTCATGGAAGAACGCCTACAGATGTTGACCGGAGGGTAGCTGGATTTATGGGTAACATGAAAGCACGAAGACCCGAAAAAGGTGGTGGAAGCGTAAGTGGGAAACTCTGGAATAACAACGAAACTGCCATCCAGGGAAGAACTCCTTCGGAAAATGACATGAAAATGTCGTCGCATTCCGGCAATATAAAAGTCGATCAGATGAAGCCGCGGTTCCAGGACCAGGGCGAAGAATTCACTGGATATATTAAGGTTAAAAGAAATTATGTACAGAACCAGCATGCTGCCCGTGAGTCGATTAAAAAAAGAAAGCCTGATGCGTCCATTTACGAAATGGAAGGATTACAGGTAAAGGTGAAACAATTCCGTTACAAGCATAACCCCAGCAGCGCCAAAGAAGCATTAAAAGTGAGGGAACCTGGGAAAGCGTTTGCACGTGCAACGGATTACCAGGGGAATATTAAAATGCAGAAATTCACCCTTTTTGAGAAAAACCGTTCGTTACATCCCGACTCAAAATTTGTAAAAATCAACAGGAATAATGTTGCTTCAGAAAGAGATGCCTTAACGAACTTAAAGCTATGGTGGGCACGTTTATTTAAGAAACAGGAAGCACAACCAGATCACCTGAAAGAAAAAGAGCGCAAACCACGTTATGATAATGGTGAACAGGGCATGTGGTATGATTAGTCTTGAAGATTTTTATGAAGTGGAACCGATTAACGAAGCAAGAACAAATTCAGGATATCAGGAAAGAGTCTAAGGAGAAACCTGTCCTTATTTTTAAGCATAGCACACGCTGTAATATCAGCAGAACGACGCTTGATCGTTTAGAGAGGAACTGGAAAGACGAGGAAATGAACGGGGTAAAACTTTATTTCCTGGATTTGCTCACGTACCGGCAAATCAGTAACCAATTGGCCGAAGAGTTCGATGTAGAACATCAATCGCCTCAGGTACTGTTGATCCAGGATGAAGTTTCCACATACAACCGCTCACATTTTGAGATTGATTATACCCAACTAAAAGAAGTGATTAAAAATCAAAAGTAATGGTTTGTTTCATGGTTTCTGGTAAACTGAGGGCAACCGGACAAGTGAGGGCAGCACGTTTTAGTTTTTCCTTTTGAATAGGGGTAGCGTCGAGCTTTTCGTGAAAAAAATTGATGCGTATCTCAGCAATTTTCCGTGGGTTTGCATCCATGATTTTTACGATTTCGGATTTTAATCCCACGAGGTTTATACCCTCTCTGTCGGCCAGCATACCCATGAGAGTCATCATGCAGCTGTTTAGGGAGGCACAGGTGAGATCTGTAGGACTGAATGCTTCTCCTTTGCCGTTATTGTCGGGAGGAGCATCAGTAATGATAGTATTACCGGAACGCAGATGTTTAACTTCTGTACGTAAATGGCCCTGATACAGACCTGTCATAGAAACCATAATTGAATACTTAATTTTAATATTTGCGTTCGGTGATTTAAAGTATAAATTTATCGTAAGAAAACCAGGACATGCAATCGCTAACAAAGTTTTTTCTCGCGTTTATCTTCCTTATTGCAGGGTGTATGCAGGGCGTGGCCCAAACCCAGGATAGTTACGAATATCAATCAGAATTTATCTGGGGAATTAACAAGAATACCTATGGGGGATTAATCGGTGGGCTTGTCTTCAAAAAGGCAATAAAAATCAAAGAGCGGGTCCTCGCCACCTACGGCCTTGAATTAATGAATGTTAAACATCCACAGGAAGTAAGGCGGAATACGGAGGCTGGCAACTTTTTTATCTATGGCAAATCCAACTATCTGTATGCCGTGCGGTTTCAATATGGCCGTGATTATATTTTATTTCATAAAGCCCCTCAACAGGGCGTTGAAATAAAGGCAGTTTTTGCGATAGGCCCGACCATAGGCGTGGTGGCACCGTATTATGTAGAATATGTACCTAGCTCCGGTGGCGGCAGTTCGAATTTTACCGCTCGCAAGCAATATGATCCTTCTATGTCTGCGGGAAGTATTGTTGGCACCGGCCGTTTATTCGAAGGGATTGGAAAATCGAAAATCGTACCTGGCGCCAATTTGAAAGCTGCCATTAATTTTGAGTTAGGAACCATCAAAAGTCAGGTGACTGGTTTTGAAGCCGGCTTTTTGTTGGATGCATACAGTAAGCCTATTGAATTAGTTCCAAGCGCCAAAAGTTATGCGGTATATCCCACGCTTTTCATTACACTATTTTACGGTTCGCGTAAATAGCCATAAAAAAATTTAACCAAAGTGTGACCTTTTTCTATCTTTGGGATTGTTAATGTCAAAATACTGAACCTATGGAACCGAAAAAGACTGAAAAAGCCGACTTGACGAAGAAATCGTTCCTGTTTTTTAACATTGGATTGATCGTCAGCTTATTGCTTGCATTATCTGCCTTTACTTATAAAGTATATGATGATACGAGTGCGAAAGACCTGAATGGCAATCAAACAATTGTTGAAGAGATACTGGACGTTCCTCCAACCGAACAGCTTCCTCCTCCTCCTCCAAAAATCGAACAACCGCAGATCATTGAAGTACCTGACGAGCAGAAGATCGAGGAAGAGATTGAAATCAACATGGATACTGAAACCACCATCACGGAAACAAAAACGGAAATTGCACCTGTGATCGTTGAAGAAGAAAAGGAAGATCCTAACCAGATATTTCTTGTTGTGGAAGAGACTGCTGCACCAATTGGCGGTATGCCTGCGTTCTACGAGTTTGTTGGAAAGAAATTAAAATATCCTGCACAAGCCAGACGTATGGGTGTTGAAGGAAAGGTATTCGTTGAATTCGTAATAGAAAAAGATGGGTCGATCACCGACGTTAAAGCAATTAAAGGTATTGGCGCAGGTTGTGATGAAGAAGCTGCTCGTGTGGTAGGAAGTGCACCCAAATGGAAGCCTGGAAAACAGCGAGGTAAGCCGGTAAGACAAAGAATGGTGTTACCAATCGTGTTCAAGTTGGGTTAACCATCATTAAGTTATAAAATAAGAAAGCTCTTTTTCAAGGGCTTTTTTTATTTTACAATAAATCCAAGCAATAATCCGCCTACAATTATCAAAGGTGATGGAAGCCGGGTGAATGCAAGGAGTAAAAAGGTAACAATACAAACCGCTACATTTAATAGGGTATTTTCAAGCGGTTGAAAAAGAATGATCGCCGAAGCCGCAACAAGTCCGGCACTTGCTGCAGTGATTCCTTCCAATGAGGCACGCACAGCGCGGTATTTTTTAAAACTTTCCCAGAACCGCATAACGAAAAAGATCATAAAGGTTCCTGGTAAAAATATTCCCAACACCGACATCAGAGCCCCGAGAAGTTCTCCAGCAACGCCATAATCACGTGATGATAACGCACCGATATAGGAGCTAAATGAAAAATTTGGTCCTGGCAATGCTTGTGCGACAGCATAGCCTGAAAGAAATTCGTCGTGGGATATGGGATGGTGAAACGGCTTTGGGGCATACTGTTGTTTTAATTTTGTTTTGAGTTGTGATGCTTTCGTGTCACCATCTTCAATATCAGCAGGCACTTCAACAAATTCCGTATAAAGAAGAGGTGCGAGCACCTGACCACCGCCAAAGATGAGGCTGCCGCTTCGATAAAAATTTTCAAACAACTTTACAGGAAGCGCTTTGGTAACACCACCAAGTATCGCGGCAAAAATGAATACACCTGCCCAGAGTAGGAAGTTTGACCAATTAACCTTCAGTTTCTTTTTTTCTTCTTTGGGTTGTGTTCGGTATTTAAGCGCCGTGACAAGCCCTGCGCCCAAAATAATAACAGGAAAAACAAAAGGTGTTTGAAAAACATAGGACAACACTGCAGCAGTTGCCATGAGGACAATGCCTGTTTTTGTTTTTACAGTTTTCTGACTAATTATCCATGCTCCATAACTGATAAATCCAACGGCCATGGGTTGTATATAGCGCGTAAATTCCATCGACCAGTTTTTCTCCTGAATATTCGAAAGCAGAATCGCCGCGGTGGTCATAACTGTAACAGCAGGAAAAACCCAGACAAGTAAGGTAAGGTATGCCAGTGACGGCCCACCTATTTTAAATCCCACTGCGGTCAACGTTTGTGTCGAAGCCGGCCCTGGCAATAATTGGCAGAGTGAATTGAGTTCCATCAGCTCGTCATCCGTTAAGTAACCACGTTTCTTCACCAACACATTATGAAAATGTGCAAGATGCGCCTGTGGCCCACCGAATGAGGTGAGTGCAAGCCAAAGCACATCCCGAAGGAAAATATAAAATCTAACCTGCCTGATCAAAACGGGATTATTTATTTATTTTTTCAAGCCGATCTCACGAAGTCGTTGATCGAGAAATTCCCCGGCTGTTATATCTTCCCATTTTTTAGGATTACCCGTAGTAACGCATGAAGGCAAAGCAGCAAGACTCATCTCTGACCTGGGATGCATAAAAAAAGGAATGGAATATCGCGGTGTGTTCATGGATTCGCGTGGCGGATTCACAACACGGTGTATCGTTGATCTTAGGGCTCCGTTCGTTAATCGCTCTAACATATCACCCACATTTACTACAAGTTGATCTGGTAACGCCGTAATCGGAATCCATTTTCCATCCATGCGTAAAACCTGTAAACCCTCCGCACTTGCGCCCATTAACAAGGTAATCAAATTTATATCACCATGTTCAGCTGCGCGAACAGCATCGTCCGGCACAGCTTGAGGATTTTCTATCGGATAATAATGTATCGGTCGCAGGATGCTGTTTCCACGGAATACTTTAGCATCGAAATAATCCTCAGGCAACTGAAGAATAAGGGCGATGGCTTTCAGCATAAGCACACCTGTTTTTTCGAGCGCCTCATAAACCTGAATGGCAGATTGTTTAAATTCAGGCACTTCCGAAGGCCAGATGTTTGCAGGATAATGTTCATCGAGCAAATCCGCCTCGCGTAACTCCTGGCCTACATGATAAAATTCTTTTAGATCACCCGTGTTCCTTCCCTTGGCATGTTCTTTCCCTTTGCCAGTATATCCACGTTGACCAGCCAGCGTTTCATTTTCATACTTCTTTTTAACGTAGTCGGGGAGCGAAAAAAATTTTTTTATTGCGTCATAAAGACGTTGTTGCATTTCGGAAGAAAGGAAGTGATTGCGAACAGCAACAAATCCAATATTCGCGTACGCTTGTCCAAGTTCGTTTACGAATTTTGTTTTCTTATTTTCATTAGTGCCGTAAAAATCAGACAGATCAAGAGAAGGAATTTCTTCATAGAGAATTTTATCCATATAAAAGGAAAGCTTGATTGAGTGCAAGCTAAATATTTTTAATTAAATTTAACTGCTTGCAAGCCGGAGTATTCTGGCTGAACAACCCTTCGTCAAATTTCTTTTCACGATGCCGTTGATAATGCGTATACTTCCATTCATTAAACTTATAAATACATGAAGACAACCAGGAGAAAATTTATAGAAACCGGTTTCAAAGCCACTTTCATCGCCGGTATTACTTCACCCCTTATCGTGAAAGCAGCTCTGCCTGCTGATGTTACGCGAGACGGCGCTAACATGGTGACATTCGAATTTAAACAGCTGCCATTACCCTATCAATACAATGCGTTGGATCCACATATTGATGAAAAGACAATGGAGATCCATTATACGAAACACCACGCTTCGTATGTCAAAAAAATTAACGATGCCATTGCCGCAGAAAAGATCAGTGTGAAAGATGAAAAAGATTTCTTTAAACGCATTTCCAAACTTTCATCCAACGCGCGCAATAATGGTGGAGGAGCATGGAATCATAATTTTTTCTGGCAAATCATGAAACCGAATGCCGGTGGCGCACCTACGGGTAAGATCGGCGAAGCAATTACAAGCACTTTTGGATCGTTCGAAAAATTTAAAGAACAGTTTACGCAAGCCGGCATGACACGCTTTGGATCCGGTTGGGCCTGGCTTGTTTCAGATAATGGAAAATTAAAGATCGGTTCGACTCCAAATCAGGATAACCCTTTGATGGACGTTGCCGAATTCAAAGGTACACCATTGCTCGGGCTTGATGTTTGGGAGCATGCCTATTATCTAAAATATCAGAACAAACGCAATGAGTATATTCAAAACTGGTGGAGTGTAGTAAATTGGGATGAAGTGGCTAAGCGCCTTGGATAATCAATAGAACAATTGATAACAAATGCTGTGGGAGATTTTCACGGCATTTTTTTATGTCAAAATCTCGCGCAATACCTGAATGGACTTCATTTCACCCAGCATCACCGTGTGATCATTATAAAACTGGACCAGCAAACCCAGGATTTCTCGCCGCTGGTCATTTGTTAATGAAACCTGCTGATTATACTCTGACTTAATTAATTGTAACAACGCTTGCTCTACCTGTACATCCGCAATCCGGCCTCCTAATACTTCATTTACATTTTCTACACCAATGCCGAGGAAGCGGCTTAACTTAAGCAGAAATACTAAATGGAAATTCTCAATATTCGAAGTCATCGTATCTAGCGTAATGAATGAAGTAATCAGAAACTCACAAAGTTCTTTTGCATGACTTTCTTCCTTCACGGCTTTGTTTATCAACTCAATCATGAACATCGCCAATGTAGACTTCCGGATATCCTGTTGAATGAATTGGTAAGGATGAAAACACTTTACCTCCTTAATGCGTTTGATCGTTGCACTCTCACGATGGTAAACAACGAGTTCCAGTAACGTCAGGGGTTGGTACAACGCTATCTTACTCTTCGCGTTTTTGCTGCGTATGCCATTAACGATATAGGTTTGTAAGCCGAACACCTCGGTAAAGATGGTGACGATGATCGATGAATCACCATACCTGGTAAATCGAAATACAATGCCACGTGTTTTCTGAAGCACAAGCGTTTACATTACAAGATGATCAATCAACAACAGCAAGTTTGCCTACCATGCTTTCTCGTCCATCCTGCGTGGCGGCGAAAACAAGATATACACCCGTTGATACACGCTTACCGTTGTAGTCCAGCGCATGCCATGATGCAGACCCGCCATTTGCCTGGCCCTGCCAGACCAGTTTACCACTTACATCGGTGATCTTTACAATAGCATCTGTTGCTAAACCGGAAATACCAACTTCGCCGCTAAAATTCCTCCTTACCGGATTTGGAAAAATTTTTACCGACTTAAAATGTGACTTGCTTTCCGTTGCATTGCTACGATATGAAACAATCCCCTTATCAGTTACAAAAAACACCTCACCCGTAGTCGGATCTATTTCGATATCGACGATGTTGTCGGAAGGTAACGGGCTATTCGCACTTGTAAAATGAAGAAAACTTTCTTCACCCAATGGGTTCACCAACCATACACCGCGTTGTGTGCCAAGCCATTTCCGATTTCCGCCATCAACCGCAATGGCTGTTACCCGGTCATCCAAGAGCAAATAAATATTCTCCATAATTGGACGGACCGCATCGCTGGATGAATCAAAGAAATAAGCAGCACCACGATCAGTTCCCACCCAGACATAACCGTCGCGATCTGTCGTTACTGCGTAGACAGCGCGACTTGGCAATTCCCCGTTATTATCCTGATTGGTTAGGTAACGGTGTGTTCCATCCTCCGGATCATATACAATGATACCACCACCGAATTCAGGATTAAGGACCATCCAGATACGATTATTCAAATCCAACGTTAATGCAGTGGGATATTGACTAGCACCAATGGGAAATTGAAAAGATTCCCAGGTGCCATCGGCAGAAAGTTTGTGCAACGACTCAGGCACACCATAGTTCGCCACCCAAAGATCATTGGCTGGTTGTGCCAGCGCGGAAACCATTACGAATCGCTCGGGTGGATTGCTATTAACGAGGGGGCTATTGGTTTCGTCGTATCGCGTTTCATTGCCTTCTGCATCTATACCAATAACACCATACCCGAAGGAGCTGTAGTGTTTAATTCCCGAAGGCATGAATGCAATATCTGTAATATCCGGTACCGTTTCATGCGCAACCTGCCACTTTCCATTTTCAAAAACGCTTACAACCCCAGGGATAAGCGCAGGGTCAAATGACGGGGTGTAACCACCTGGCAAGAGATACATTTTGTTATCGTGGTATCGAAGTCTATGGGCTTTTGATGTTGCCGGACCATCCGAAAGATAAGCTTCAAAATTACCTGCCGAATATTTTAGCATACCCGTCGTATTATTGGCAATCCAAATATTTCCCTGTGCATCTTCCAATGCTTCGGCAGGAGACGCCAGTACATCATCGGTGATATGGATGAGTTGATCATCGGGATCGACCAGCCAGATATTAGACTGGGCAGTAATGATCAGGTGATCTTCGGACGAACGTAACGAGGTATACATGAGATTTTCCAGATACGATTGCCTGGTCCAGGTGTTATTCGCATACCGGTACACGCCATCATCCGCGACAGCGATATAAACATGCCCATTAAATATCGCCATGTGTTGAATTGGTTCACTAATTGCTTCGTCGTCAAACCCTTTCCATTTCGTAAAATCCAACAGGTTGTCATTGATATTACCCGCCATCACGCCGCTTTCAGAACCTAAAAAGATAGTATCACCAAGCACAACACTCTGATATATTTTCAGTGTTTCACCGCCCTCCCCTATGTCACGCCAAGTCTCTTTGATCTCCTCCCTTACAAGATCGTACACCAATACACCGTAGTCGGTATTGAGATAGGCGAATTCATCATGCATGGAAATTCCGTTAATTTTTTTTGATCCGGTGATCACTGTGGTGAGCGAAGGATCAAACCGACGAATGCGGTTATTCTTAACAACGTCGAAACTACCATCCACATAGGCAATTAAAAGTTGTTCAGAAGATTCATCGTAGGCCAGCTTTGTAATTTCATCGCCGTGCAGACCGTTTAATTTCGAAATTGCAGTTATTGACTTTTCTTCCTGATCGACTATTAATACGCCGTTGTATCCGGCTGCATAGGTATGCGTCGTTCCGAGTGCGATCGAACGAATGGAATTGTAAGATACGTGCGTACGCCACGATCCTATCGGAATGTTTTGACCATAGACGGCGTTGCATCCCAGCGTCAAAAAAATGACCACCCTTAATGCCTGCTTCATTTCAATCGCTTTTTCATTCCATCCATAAATGCTTTTCGGCTTCGTGCTTCATACTCTGATTTTTCTCCCAACATAACTTGTCGGTCATCACCTGTAAGCCTATAAGAAAATGAAGCAAGACCACCCGTTCGCGCACAGATTGCATGTACTTTCGTTACGTATTCAGCGACAGCGAGAAGATACGGCATTGGTCCAAATGGTTTACCTTCAAAGTCCATATCGAGTCCTGCAACGATAACGCGTTTTCCCTGGTTGGCCAATGTATTACAAACCTCTACAATAGCAGAATCAAAAAATTGTGCTTCATCTATGCCCACTACATCGCAGTTTCCAGCGAGTAAAATGATGTCGTGCGCAAAATTTACGGCCGTCGAACGAATCGATGTTTCATTGTGCGAAACGATATTTTCATGATGATAACGTTTATCCAACACCGGTTTGAAGATTTCAATTTTTTGTCTTGCAATGATGGCCCGGTTTAATCGCCTGATCAATTCCTCCGTTTTGCCGGAGAACATACACCCTGAGATAACTTCAATCCAACCAGTATGGTCATATTCGTGCTTTGGTCGCAGGTTTGGTTCAATAAACATAGACTTTAAAGATAGACTTTAGATTTTGTTTTTGATAATTTACGGACTTTCGAATAGCTGCGAGTCTCGAGCTTTGAGTCCATTCGATTTCCTAACGAAGTGTTTTTGGTGTATTTAAATTTCGGACTGTCTTGAATAGATATGAGTTTTCGAAACAATCGAACCTAAGCGACAATTTTGAACCATGATTTTGAAGTTTCTGACGAAAAGAATTACAAACTGACGTCAAATGCGCTGATGCAACAGCGGCTAACCGCCGGAATAGATCAAAACGGGCAATCTTTCAGCGGTATTTATACCCGGTTTAAACATAGGCACATTATTGAATTACCATTAACTTTATAGCCAGTAAGTAAACTATAAACCGGATTCTGCATGGATGAAAAGATCAGTCTCGAAGCCATTTCCCGTTACGGGGATCGGTATGCTGAGAAAGTGCTTAACGGATTTTTTTCGAAGAAGGACAAGATCACAGGACCTGAAATACTCACATTGTGTAATGTACAACAGGTAAACCTCTTCATCATCAAGGAATTGTTCCGTTCCTGGAAAGACGAAAACCAGAAACTCCGCAGTCCTTATTTTGATTTTGAAAATGAGGAAGTGAAGGAGGCGATGGAAAACCTTATGAATCTTCTTTCCAAAAACATTTCTATCGGCAAAACGGATTTCATTCCATTGTTGAAAAAAGCCGTAAGCCAATCGCTACTTGCCATATTTAATCCCTACGACTTTTTTTCGATGTTGATTACGGGAAACAATAGCAAACTGGATATTGTATCATTTCGTGAAGACATTAAGTACCTGAAGGTAAATAAAGCACCCCTGGAAAAAATGTTGCAACGATTGGAGGAAAAGAATCTGACAACAATGAATGGAAACGAGGCCTTTGCGATACTCGATCAGATTCTGGAAGAGGTGAACTTTACGCCTGAAGACATCGAACAATATGTTGAAAAATTTTCTTCTGTAGAAACACTGGATCCGAATCGATTCTTCATCACGGAGAGTAAAGAAGTGGTGCCGCCGCCGACAGTTACGCCAATGGAAGTAAAACCTCCGGAAGTGCCCAGGGTAAATAAACCTAAAGTAACAGGTGCTGTTTCAGGTGTTCCAAACATCAATGAAATACACACGCGAGAACCCAGGGCAACGCTCGCTGAGAATTTCCAACGTATTAAGAGCATTCGTGAGAGTCTTACAATTAATCAGAAATTCATGTTCACGAAAGTGCTTTTCCATGGAGACTTTGAATTATTCAACCGCGCTGTAGAACGACTAGACCAGTTTGATACCTTGCAGGCCGCCATTCGCTACATTGAAGAAGAGCATGCGTCGACCTGGGACCGCGAGAGTGAAGAATTTCACGAATTTATGGAACTGGTGGAAAAGCGTTTTATTTAATATTCTCCAAGGTGGACGTCGGCCTGCGATGCTATATTCAGAGGCTTAGATAATTAACTTATTCGAAAATAAGATTAAACTCTTTGCAGAACCTGCATGCGGTGCGCATCCAGTTTTAGGAGGATGAAAAGGAGTACGGTAAAACTCCATAAAGAAGAACCACCATAACTAAAGAACGGTAACGGAATACCGATCACTGGAAAAAGACCAATCGTCATGGCGATGTTGGTGGCAAAGTGAAAAAAGAATATACACGCCACAGCATATCCATACACCCGCGCAAAACGATTCTTTTGTCGTTCCGCCAAAAATATAACGCGCAGGAGCAACGCCATGAATAGGGAGATCATAATAAGGCTACCAATCCAACCGTGCTCTTCCCCTATCGTGCAGAAAATAAAATCTGTATACTGTTCAGGAACAAATTTCAGTTTCGTTTGCGTGCCTTCCAGAAATCCTTTTCCTGTAAAACCACCACTACCAATGGCTACCTTCGATTGGTAGACGTGGTATCCCGCACCCAACTGATCCAGGTCTGGATTTAATAAAACCATAACCCGCTTTTGATGGTGTTCTTCCAGCAGGTTGTTAAAAATAAATTCTACGCTGACGATTGTACCGGCAAGAACCAGTGCCCCGGCCGTTATAATGATCATGCGTTTTATTTTTTTCCGGCGACTAAACCACATTAGTGCGAGCCATGCCACACCAATAAGTCCGTACAGGATCCAGTTATTTTCTACTAAGAGTGTGAGAATAAAAATAATGGCAACACCCAGACCAACCAGGATGAGAAACGGAGACATTCCTTCGCGGTAAAATACCAGGATAAAAACAGTAAACACCATCGCTGTACCGTAGTCCTTTTGCATGAGGATCAGTAGGATGGGTAACCCTATTAAGCCGAACAGTATCCCCTGGTTACGAAGATTATCGATTCGAAATCCGATAGAGCCGATAAACTTTCCTACAGCCAGCGCGGTGGCAAACTTTGCAAACTCAGATGGTTGAACGCCAAAAGAACCAATGCCTAACCAGGCTCTGTTTCCGCCAACTTCCTTCCCGATGAACGGAACCAGCAACAACAGAAACATAATCGCGCCATAAATGATATAGGCAAATGCTTCATAAAAGCGCATGTCTATAATGAGAATCGCCAGGATAAGAACAGACGATGTTACAATGAACATCAGTTGTCGTCCGGAATTTAATTTCAGGTCAAAAATGGACTGCGACTCGTCGTAGGTGGCAGAATAGATATTGAGCCATCCCCAGAAAATCATAAGGCAGTAGATGAGTACGGTGACCCAATCAACTTTATGTGTCAATATCTCTTCCCGCCGTATCATCTTATAAAAACTCTCCTTTTAGAACGTAAGCTTCAATCTGTGGCCGTTGCGTTGCGCCAAGTAAATATTTTTCAATCATTAAACTTGCAATGGAAGCAGCAGCACGTGCACCCTGACCACCATATTCTACATACACTGCCACTGCGATCTTTGGGTTTTCCTTAGGTGCAAAGGCAATAAATACCGAGTGATCCGGACGCGGTTCATTTTGTACGGTTCCGGTTTTTCCGCATACAACAATGTCTTTCAGACTGGCGCGAAACTGGCCTGTACCGGAGCGTATCACCTCTTCCATGGCATCGGCAGCAACATCAAAGTATTGTGGGTCTATTGTTGTATAATGTTTTTCCAAAAACTGAGGCAGCGGTTTGCCGGAATCACCAATGGATTTAACCAAATGCGGCGTGAAATAAAATCCTTTATTTGCCACACAGGCTGCAAAGTTTGCCATCTGCAGGGGCACCACTAGGTTTTCGCCTTCGCCAATGGAGATCGAATAAATATTTGAAAACTTCCAGGGTCTCCCGCCATAGGCACGATCATAATATGCGGAGTTTGGTACTAAGCCTCCCTTTTCGCTGGGCAGATCTATTCCCAATGGTTTTCCAAAACCAAAACTTCGAATGTGTTTATTCCATTCTTCAAGGCCAATGCGTGTATCATCAAAAGGACTATTGGATATACCTTTGTTCAACATTCTGCGCAATACGTTGTGAAAGTACGGGTTGCAGGAGTTGGTGATAGCACCGCGCAGGTCTTCGTTGGTATGTGGCCCGTGACAGCCAATGATGGATCTATCGCAGCGTATTCTGGTTTCAGGAGTAATAACGCCTTCCTGTAAAGCCACCATCGCCTGTGCCACTTTAAAAATGGAACCAGGTCTGTATTGTGCCATCAGCGGCCTGTTGAATAACGGTTTATTCGTGTCGTTGCTGATTAACGCATAGTTAGAGCTATAATTTTTTCCCGTCAACAACAGTGGATCATACGATGGACCCGAGATCATGGAAAGGATTTCTCCCGTTGCCGGTTCGATGGCAATGATACTTCCTGCTTTTCCCTCCATCAGGTATTCGCCATATTCCTGAAGATTCAGATCAAGCGTAGTAACAAGATCCTGTCCGGGATACGCGAGTGTATCATACCGTTTATTTTCATAGGGACCGATGATTACACCATCCTTGTTTCTCAGCAAATATTTTACGCCACGCTTTCCGCGAAGGTACTGTTCGTAGTACGCTTCAATTCCACTCTTACCAATGTATTCACCTGCGTTGTAAATATTATTTTTATCACGATCCAATTGTTGCTTCGAGATCTCACTCACATAACCCAGCGCGTTTGCACCAGCTTTGCTTGCATAAGCACGGGTTGAACCATCCTGAATATAAAACCCAGGGAACTCATCGATGTTATCTTGAATTCTGGCCAGGTCCAGCGTAGAAAGTTGTCGCATAAAAGCATAGGGCTGCAGCTCGGATGCTTTTCTGTTTCGGATCTCCGTACGCAGATTCTTAAAATGTTCGCGAAGTTTCTGTTGATCAATGCCGAAAACGTGGCAGAAGCGTGCACTATCGAAATGCTTCACTTCTTTCAGGATAATCATTAAATCAAACTCGGGACTATTATAAACGATGAGCTTTCCATTCCGGTCGCGAATCAGACCACGTACGGGAGGCTGAGGCACCTTACGAATTGCGTTTACTGCAGCTAAATCTTTGTATGTTCCCTCCAGGACCTGAATAGAGAATAACTTGATCAGGAATATCAGCCCGATCAATACAAATACTATTTGAATTATCTCTCTTCTGCCTTCGTTCATCATGAACGTTGTGTTGTGATTAGGTTATTGGGAATTTGTGTGGGTGTGATGTGATGTGATGATAAGAACAAATCAAGTCGAACAAAGTTCATCAACGCCTGCGACCTGGAAATAAAAATTGTGCGATTAAAATTACAACTGTTGTAAATAGTGTGCTTGTAAAAATTTTCCACAAGGTAAACCAGAACATACCAAAGCCACCTGCTTCCATAAAAAACAATGTAGCATGATGAACAAATATCAGGGGCATAGCATAAACGATAAACCATTGCAATCCATTCATGCTTAGCGACGGTACAGAAGTTGCATCATAGCCGCCCTGTGGTGTAAGTGAATTTAGCCAGTAATTTCTCAGGTACATCATCAACACACAAGAAAAAGCGTGCAGTCCCAGACTTTGGTAAAACATATCGACTGCAAATCCAAGCAAAAAGCCTATTACCATTAGTAAGAGTGGATTTGTTTCTACTGGTAACAGCAATAGATACAACACATAAAGGAAACAAAACGCGGTATGAAACAGCACGACGTTCTGAAGAATCAACACCTGGTACAGCAGGTACACAAAAAAAAGGATGATTTGTTGAATGCTGATCCTGTTCATCACTCCATTTCCTCCACCGTTTTTTCCAACAAATCCTGTTCAGTTTTAAGCCTACTCTTCACAACAGAAACATACGCCAGCTTTCTGAAATCCTGCGACAGGGATACCGTTATATTATAGGTGAGCTCCTCAGGACTTAATTCGATATGTGAAATGGTTCCGATCATCACTTCATCCGGGAAGACAGCGTTGTAACCTGAAGTAACCACGGAGTCACCGATCTCGGGTTTTACGTGACGTGGAATAAATTTCAGCTTGACAAAATCCGGATCGCGGCCAGCCCATTGAACTGTCCCAAAATGACCTGTTCGCTTAAGCACAGCCGAAACCATATAGTCAATGTGCAGTATTGATGTCACTACCGAATAATGTTTCGAAACCGCTTTAACTTTTCCTACTACACCCAGCGGGCTCATCACTGCCATACCTGCTTCAATACCGGCATCCTCGCCTTTATTAATTGTGATAAAATTCTTAAACCTATCCACCTGGTTGTTTACTACTTTTGCACTGACAAATTCAAACCGGCTTGTGAGAACAGTATCCGTCAGTTCTACCGGGTGAAGGCTTTCTAATTCTTGCTTTTGTTTCTCAACCCGGCGACGAAGTTCTGCATTTTCATTGGCAAGCGTACTGTTCACTTCACTTAACAGGAAGTAATCGCGAATGCTTTGTGAAAAATTATTCAGGGAAGCCACCACCGTATTGGATGAGTTAAAAAATTTGGCACCCTGGTACTGATTATTTTGTACAATCAACCAGAAGCACACCACTTCCAACACCACAAATGTAAAGAAGGCCCGATACTGATAGATAAATAAAAATAACCGCTCCATGCGTATTATGTCATGAGGACAGCGCGGAAGTTATCAAGATTTTTAAGCGTCTGGCCCGTGCCCCTTACAACCGCACGCAATGGATCGTCCGCAACGTGTATGGGAAGTTTTGTTTTTAAGGCAAGTCGTTTGTCAAGGCCGCGTAGCAGCGCACCACCACCGGTCAGGTAAATGCCGCGTTCGTAAATATCTGCCGATAATTCGGGAGGAGAAGTTTCAAGGGCTTTTAGCACTGCTTCTTCCAATTTGGAAACCGATTTATCAAGTGCAAAAGCTACCTCAGAGTAAGAGATCTTGATGGTCTTTGGTATACCGGTCATGAGATCGCGGCCGCGGATTTCATAGTCTTCAGGTCCTTCATCCAACTCGGTAAGTGCAGAACCAACTTCAATTTTTACTTTTTCGGCAGAGCGCTCGCCGATCAGCAGGTTATGTTGGCGACGCATGTAATCCAGAATGTCGCGATTGAATGTATCGCCGGCAACACGAATTGACTGATCACATACAATACCAGACAACGCTATTACAGCAATGTCGGTAGTTCCACCTCCGATATCAACGATCATGTTACCGATGGGCTGATCGATGTCAATGCCGGTTCCAATAGCCGCTGCGATCGGTTCATAAACCATGTATACTTCTTTTGCGCCTGCATGTTCAGCCGAATCGCGAACAGCACGTTTTTCTACTTCTGTGATCCCGGAAGGGATACAAATCACCATACGGTATGATGGCGGAAACAACCGCTTCCCGGTGTCGATCATTTTGATCAGACCACGAATCATCATCTCCGCCGCCTGGAAGTCAGCGATCACGCCTTCTTTTAACGGTCGAATTGTTTTGATGTGCTCGTGCGTCTTCTCATGCATTTGCATGGCTTCCCTTCCAATAGCCAGCACTTTGTTGTGAAGTTTGTCAATCGCAATGATGGAGGGTTCATCAACAACGATTTTGTCTTTGTAAATAATCAGGGTGTTAGCAGTACCAAGGTCAATTGCAATGTCGCTGGTAAAGAAGTCAAAAAATGCCATGTGGTGTTATACCTAAAGGGTTTTTAAATTAAGCTATGGTCCGGGAGATTTTACTCCGGCAAAATTGCATTTAATTTACCAAAATAATGAAAAATGTAAGTTTTTTAACACATGGAAAGTTTCTAACGAGCCGGCCGATCAATGTCGCGATGTAACATTTTACAATAAAAGGAAGCGATACACCAACCACCATACCTTAGAAAGTACGAGGTAAGAGCTACGAAGTACGATAAGAGGTACGAAGTAGGGTTAAAGGAATGAAGTACGCGATATGTGGTAGGAGTTGCAATTGGACTCCCTAACATCTAATGCTTAAAATGCCGAACACCGGTGAACACCATTGCCATCCCATGGTTATCACAGAAGTTAATTGACTCCTGATCTTTCACCGATCCTCCGGGTTGAATAACAGCTTTAATGCCATGTTGATCCGCAATTTCAACACAATCAGGAAAGGGAAAGAAGGCATCGGACGCCATTACAGCGCCTTGTAAGGTAAATCCAAAAGCAGTGGCTTTTTCAATGGCTTGCTTTAATGCATCCACACGTGAGGTTTGCCCAACTCCGCTAGCCAGCAACTGTCCGTCAACAGCAAGGATGATCGTATTGGACTTGGTGTGCTTACAAACTTTGCTGGCAAAAAGAAGTGCATCAACTTCTGCTTTGGCAGGAGCGCGTTGTGTCATTACTTTCAAGTCATCGCGAGAATCCGTTTTAAGATCGAGATCTTGTTCAATAACACCATTTAATATGCTTTTAAACTGGCGGGTTTCTGTGAGTTGTTTTTTCTGTAAGAGAATCATGCGGTTCTTTTTTGATCGTAACAATTCCAGGGCTTTTTCATCGTAAGCCGGTGCTATCAAAATTTCAAAAAATAATTTGTTGATCTCTTCAGCCGCAGCTTCATCAACGGTTCTATTCGTAGCGAGAACACCGCCGAAGGCTGATATTGTGTCCGCCTGAAATGCTTTCAGATAAGCTTCCTTTACCGAAGATGCCGTTGCAACTCCACATGCATTGGTGTGCTTAATGATAACAAAGGCTGTTTCCTCATCAAACTCCTTTACCAGGTTAACAGCAGCATCAACATCAACAAGGTTGTTATAAGAAAGTTCTTTTCCATTCAATTGCTGGAACAATCCATCAAAGTCGCCATAGAACGTTCCTTTTTGATGTGGGTTCTCACCATAGCGAAGTACGCGACCCTTTTCTACACTTTGTTTGAAGCGTGGGAACTGGAATTCATTGTTGAAGTAATTGAAGATTGCTGTATCATAATGCGAACTTGTGTCAAAGGCAAGGGCTGCAAATTTTTTCCTGTCCTGGAGATCAGTTTCACCCCCTTTAGTTTCCAGCAATGTTTGAAGTTCATGGTACTGATTTCTGGAAGAAATGACCAGTACATCATTGAAGTTTTTAGCAGCACCACGGATCAAAGAAATTCCGCCGATATCAATTTTCTCAATGATGTCTTCTTCGGCTCCTCCTTTTGCTACTGTTTCTTCAAAGGGATAAAGATCTACGATGACCAGATCAAGCGGAGAAATTTTAAATTCTTTTGCCTGTCGCACATCACTACCATCTTCCCTGCGGTAAAGGATGCCACCGAAAACGGCAGGATGCAAAGTCTTTACGCGGCCACCAAAAATGGAAGGATAGCCGGTGAGCTCCTCCACAGGCGTTACTTTATAACCGAGCTTTTCAATAAAATCCTGGGTGCCTCCGGTAGAAACAAACTCAACACCATTTTTAGCCAACAGGTGAATGATCGGTTCAAGGTTGTCTTTGTAATAAACAGAGATGAGGGCACGTGAGATCTTGCGTTTTGACATGGTTCAAGTTTTAAAAGGTGCAAAAGTAAAAAATTGATGGTAAGATGGAATGCCAGAAGAAAAGTATTTCAACACAAGGAGGTAAGTAGGAAAAGCCGCGAGTTTCTTAACCGCAAAGGTGCAAAGCCGCTGAGTTACGCAAAGCCGAAAACCAATTTTGAAGAATAAGATCGAATCAATTTTCGAACACCAACCTCAAACATGAACTTCAAATTTTAAATGATTCAATCAATATACCCCGAATCCTTCAACTTTGAACCATGAACTTTGAACTACTAAAAATCGGTCTCTTCATATTCTTCAAACTCGATGGTAAAATCATCGGCATCGAAGTGTGATGGAAAGCGGTCTCGGAATGCTTCTAAAGCATTGGTGCTTAACTCAACCGTATGAATTGTCTCTGCTCCTTCATTGGTAAAAATCGGTTCGCCTTTAGGACTAATGATAGAGGAATGACCATTGTGTTCTACGCCACTGCCATCCTGGCCAATACGATTCACACCTACAACATAACTCAGGTTTTCAATAGCGCGGGCGCGTAGTAATGTATCCCATGCTTCAATTCTAGCGGTGGGCCAATTTGCTACGTAAACAGCAACGTCATACGAAAGCTTATCGGTAACTTTATCATACCGGTTGCGGCTCCATACCGGAAAACGGAGATCATAACAAACCAACGGGCATATTTTCCAACCCTTCCAAGTGGAAATTAACAAGCTTTCTCCGGCAGAAAATGTTTTATGTTCATTCGCCATACGGAAAAGATGGCGTTTATCGTAGGTCTTAAAATTTCCTCCGGGTTCCATCCACAATAAACGGTTGTAATAACGATCATGCACTTTCACGATGTAACTGCCCAATATAAGTGCGCCGGTTTGATCAGCCATCTGCTTCATCCACTTAAACGTACGCATGTTCATGTGTTCCGCATGCTTTGACGCGGCCATGGTGAAACCCGTGGTAAACATTTCAGGGAGTACAATTACATCTGTAGAACCGCTGATTCGCCATATTTTCTCTTCAAACATTGAAAGATTGGCATCCGGGTCTTCCCAATGGAGGTCTGATTGTATGATCGTAATTTTTAAATCCTGCATAATGGGGATGATTTCGGACCGCAAAGAAAACAAAAGCAGGGGTAAATGGGAAGCCTTTTTTAACGAGAGCGGCAGATCGGTACGTTATTAAGGCAGGAAGGCGCAAATGAAGCTCACACATGCCTTCCGGAAGATAATATTTTTTGGGCGGCGATTTAAATACTGGTTTGAAACGATATTCAAAGCTTCCGAAGAATTTCACATGCCTTGAACAAGGTTTCTTCTTTTTTCGCAAAACAAAATCGCAATAAATGATTGTCAGTTTTATCCTGATAAAACACCGATACCGGAATAGAAGCAACGCCCAATCGTTGCGTTAATTCTTTCGCCATATCAACATCGCGTCCATGATGAAAGTGTTGATAAGAACACAACTGAAAATACGATCCGTCGGTGTGAAGTGGTTCCAGTGATGAACCTTTAAGATGTTCCAGGAAAAAATCGCGTTTATGCTGATAGAATTTTCCCAGTTCTTCGTAGCGTGTTGAATCCGTGAGATATTCAGCCAGGGCAAGTTGTACCGATGTATTCACGCTGAAAGTAATGTATTGATGTGCCTTCCGGATTTCATGTTGTAAGTAAGCCGGACTTACGGTATATCCTACCTTCCACCCTGTAGCATGAAATGTTTTCCCGAATGAAAACAAGGCGATGCTTTGTGCAGCCAGATCAGGATATCGTAAAACGCTTTGATGTGTCTGCTCATCGAAGACGATGCGTTCATAAACCTCGTCGCTTAATACAATTAACTTGTTTTCCAATGCGATGGACTGCAGCTCCAGCATATCTTCGGCTTTCAATACCACGCCACAGGGATTGTGTGGGGTATTGATCATAATCATTTTTGTACGCGATGTAATCTTCGACCGAACCGCTGCCCAGTCCGGTGTATAGCCAGGGAACTTCAGGTTGATATGCACCGGAACACCACCGTTCAGACGAATTGCCGGATCATAAGAATCATAAGACGGATCAAAGAGAATCACTTCGTCACCCGGGCTTATAAAAGCTGCGATTGCCGCGTAAATAGCCTCTGTAGCGCCTGCTGTAATTGTAATTTCGTCTTCCGGATCAACGGTATGGTTATACGTTTTTGACACGATTTCTGCTATGGCCTTGCGAAGCGAAAATACACCGGGCATTGGCGCATACTGATGATGACCTGCCAACATGTACTTATGCACCAGTTCCACCAGTTGTGGATCAATTTCAAAATCCGGGAATCCCTGGGAAAGGTTGATCGCGTTGTAATCCTGCGCCAGCTTCGACATGACGGTAAAGATGGTAGTCCCGACATCGGGGAGACGCGATTTGATCTCAATCATAAAGAAAATGTTCCGTTAGATTGAGGTGACTTACTTTTTTAGTGGAGCTAGGATTCTATATTCTGTGTCTACTTTTCCTTTGGAAATGTCTGCAAGTTTGCCCTTTAATAAACGTTTCTTCAATGGCGTTAGGTAGTCAACAAACATCTTGCCCTCAATGTGGTCGTATTCATGCTGAATGATACGGGCCCGCATACCATCGTATTCATCTTCTTTAAGTTCCCAGTTCTCATTATAATATCGGATCTTGAGTTTTTCCTTACGGGAAACTTTTTCTCTAATGTTCGGTATGCTTAGACACCCTTCCTCGAATTCCCACGGTGTTCCAATTTCTTCAATCAATTGCGGGTTAAGGAAGACTTTTTTGAAATCTTCCATATCTTCCTCATCTTCAAGCATCGTTCCATCAACAATAAAAAGCCGTATGCTCTTGCCGATCTGCGGAGCCGCCAAGCCGATGCCGCTTGCTCCATGCATTGTTTCAAACATGTCATCAATCAGCTGTTTTATATCTGTTCCAGGCGCGATATCTTTTGCACGTTGGCGAAGCACCGGGTCGCCATACATTATAATGGGATAGATCATAATACAAAGGTAAAAGAGAATTAGAATTTTAGAAACCGGGATTTCAACGTGGCAAAGGCCGGGGTAAAATTAACGCCTTGCTTCTAAGAACGACTGGAGGATAATGGCAGCACTTATCTTATCTACATTGGCTTTATCGCGGCGATCTTTTTTTTTCATCCCGCCAGCGATCATGGCCTGCATCGCCATCCTGCTCGTAAATCGTTCGTCGGCAAGGTGGATTGGTTTTGCCGGGAATATTTTTTTTAATTCTTCCACAAACGCCCGCACCAGTGGAGCCATTTCAGAGTCTTCATTCAGCAAGGTTTTCGGCATACCCACTACAAATTCATCAACGGTCTCACGAAGGACGTAGGCCTGTAAGTACGGGATCAGATCATTTGTTAAAACCGTATCCAACGGCGTAGCAATGATCCGCAAGGTATCAGTTACTGCCAACCCAGTTCTTTTTTTACCATAATCAACTGCCATAATTCGCCCCATAAGCTCTAACGTAAGTGTACTACCATTTTAAAGTATTCTTCAGGTATGTCGTCAACTCTTTCGCAATCAACTGATGTTCCTGTAAATCTGGATGACCGCCACATCCACTGTTATAACTACGGGAAAAGAAAAATTTACTTACCCGTTTGTCACCTGCATCCTGAACATGCTTTACGATTCCCGAAAGATAATTTTTAAGAAGGGCTTTCAGTTTCTCATCGGCCATCGGACTGGTAAGTACAACAATATGGGCTTTGGGATAGTGACTACGGATCGATCGGATAAATTGAACATATGCAGAAGAAAACGTTACGGAATCCTGGGCGCCATCATTCTGACCAAGTGCAATGGTTACTGCGTCAGGCTGATATTTATTAAAATCCCACGCAATGGTGTCATCACTTTGATTTACCTTATCAAATACCTGGGGCATCGTTACCTTCATATTACAACAACTGTGAATCAAGCCTATTCCGGAAACTGCGCTCAGGTGCCACTCGGCATCTAACGCACGCGCTACTGTTGGACCATAACTTTCATAGGCGTTGTGCTGATCGTACCATTGACCTGCATCACACGGAATTACTGAAAGGTCACTTCCCGTGCCACAGGTAATAGAATTGCCAATGAATTCGAGTTTTCGTTGTGGCTTTTTAACTGCCAATAATTTTTCACATTTTATGCCAATAAATTCCAGGTAGCCAATATTGGATTCAGTGCTCTTACAAATGGTCAAGGTGTGCTCCCCATCCGCCAAACCTTCTGCTGCAAGAATGGTATTCGTTTGACCTCTGGTTTGGATGCGTTTCACTGTTCCATCGACAACCACGGAAATATAATTATGCGAATTGCCCCAAAGCACCTGGTCGTTTATGATAATCTCACAACGGCTACCTTTGAATTTCGCCTGAATGTAAACGCCGGGCTGCCAGAATCTGGGTTGTTTCGGATTTGTAAAATCAATCCTACCTGTGTATTCAATTAAGGGATGATCAGCTTCAAAAAAGGATTCTATTTGTTGTGCCGATGTCGGGAAACAAAAAATCACTAAAACGAAAATTGCGAATGCTTTGTGCATGGCTACGATTTAATGGCAATCTATGAAATAACATTATAATGGCAGTTAGCCCGTCGTCGTAAAAATTATTCGATGCAAGGAGTTAAACTGGAGGTTAAGGTTACTTATCTGTTTGCCTATCTTGCGTTGCTATACAATCAATTTTGCAATGGGGCGTTAACCGAAGATGATGGTTTTGTTTCGATAGACAAATACCCTGTCACTCAATACAAGTTTGAGTGAACGCGCAAGCACGATCTTTTCCACATCGTGACCGGCCAGGGCCATTTCTTTTGCACTGTGAGAATGCGCTACCGGTATAACACTTTGTGCAATGATCGGCCCTTCATCCAATTGGTCGTTTACAAAATGTGCGGTGGCACCAATGATTTTTACGCCACGTTCGTAGGCTTGGTTATAAGGATTAGCACCGGCAAAAGCTGGTAAAAAAGAATGGTGAATATTAACGATTCGATTATTATAATGCCGGATGAATGCAGGTGAAAGAATCCGCATGTATTTAGCCAACACCAAAAAATCAGGTGTATATGTCTGCAGCGTTGTGATTATCTCATCTTCATGTTGTTCACGTGATTTTCCTTCATGACTTATGAAATGAAACGGGATGGAAAATTTTTGTGTCAGGTCTTCCAGGTTCTGATAATTGCTGATTACACATTTGATGTTAGCCTGTAATTCACCAAACGCATGACGAATCAACAGGTCACTTAAGCAATGGTGCTCACGCGTTACCAGGATGCAAATATCACGTTTCTCCTGAACACTTAATTTTATTGTTGCTGATTCAGGCAACACCGATTGAAGCTCATGCAAAAATTGTTGCTGATTAAATTCACCGGCAAACTCTGTTCGCATGAAAAAATGATTGAAGGTCTTTTCCACAAACTCATCATTGCTTACAATGTTGAGATTATGATTAACGATAACACCTGTAATTTTGAAGATGAGCCCAGGCTGATCAGCACAATGGATGAGGAGGGTTGTGATTGTCATTGCAATTGCGCACTAATAGGATTTGATGCTCCAGTTTCTGGACCATTTCTGACCACGTGAAATCTTTTGCATCCCCTCCTTGTTCACCAGCTGCTTATCGTGATGCACCGCGTCTGCAATACCACACCAGGGTTCGAGGCAAATAAAATCAGCATTCTTTGCCGCCCATAAGGCAAAATAGGGGAACCCTGCAAAGAAAAAATCAACGCCATGGTTATGCTTTGATGATTTCATGGAGATACAATCTGACTTCATGTTCTTGAACACCAGGGCATCATGGTGGAACATTTCCTTCTTTAAGGCAAGCCTCGTTGTATTATGCAGCAACGAATAAGATTCATTCATCATTAAACCTTCCGGGGAAAGCTTCCAGCACTGTGCTGACTCTGTTGAATTAAATTCAAGGAAGTAATCTTCATAAATTGTTCCTTCCGTAAGCGGAATTTTGAAAGCCGGATGAGCACCGAGGGAAAAATACATGGGCATTGATCCTTCGTTGACCACTTCATAAGTCACAGTGACGGTATAATCATTGATCTGGTAAACGATTCGAAGTGAAAATGAGAACGGATAAAGGACCAGTGTTTCGAGACTACTCTCCAGCAAGAATGTCGCTGTATCAATCGTTTTTGATTCCAGCTCAAAAATACGGTCCCGTGCAAATCCATGCCGTGACAGCGTGTAACTTTTGTCATTAAAAGAATAGGATCCGTCCTTTAACGCACCTACAATGGGAAACAACACCGGGGAGGTTTTACTCCAGAAAGCCGGATCGCCGGACCACATATATTCTAATCCGGTTTTTTTATTGAACACACTAAAAAGCTCAGCGCCTTTTTTATGGATGCTGACTTTTAACGCGTGGTTCTCGAGTACTACACACATGCGTTATGCAGAGTTACGCGCGGCGTTGATGATACCAAACATACAGCGCACAACAAGCTTGCGATAGTGTTTTTCATGTTCTTTATTTTTTGCATCTAGGTTTCGTAATTGATGTAACGCGAACTGCTGAATTGTGATCAACGGTAACACTATACGCTCACGCAGCTTCACAGAGTCGCGGTTCACCGGCGTGTTTTCCATAAGTTCCGAAAAGCCGGAAACCTCCAGTATCATACTGGTCGACAATTTATATTCTGCGTGCATGATGTTCCAGAATTCACCAAAGTCTTTATCCTTGCCAAGGTAAGCTGTCGCTGGAAAATATGATTTAGACAATGACATCATGCTGTTGCTTAACAATGTGCGGAAGAAAAGTGAACTCTTGAACAGATGTTTGATCTCTTTCATTTTGCCCTGACGTTTCAACTCACGCAACGCCGACCCCACACCATAAAAACCAGGAATATTTTGTTTCATCTGAGCCCACGATCCAACAAATGGAATCGCACGTAAATCTTCAAACTTCAAACTTCCTGAATTTCGTTTTACAGGTCGCGATCCGATGTTGATATCGCCAAAGAAAGAAAGGGGCGTGATCTTTTCAAGGTAGGGAACAAACCGCGGATGTTTCTTCAAGGCCAGATATGCTTTGTGGCCTTCATCTGCAAGCGAATCCAATAAAGCTTTCTCTTCCGGTCTTAATTCATTGCGTGTGCGAAAGGTCGAATTTTCAACACCGGCAGAAAGTAATTGTTCTAGGTTATACAAACATGAAACATGCTTGCCAAAATTCGAACTGATCGTTTGGCCCTGCACTGTTATCTGTACTTCCTTATCTTCGATGGTCTCGCCCAACGAAGCGTAAAAGTCATGCGTGTTTCCTCCGCCACGTGCCGGTGGTCCTCCACGACCATCGAAGAACACTGCGGTAAATCCGCTATCACGGGTAATCCGGGTAAGGTTTTCTTTAGCGCCAAAGATTGACCAGTTCGCGCGGAGATAACCGCCGTCTTTCGTTCCATCAGAGAACCCAAGCATGATACATTGTTTGCCTCCCCGGCGCTTCAAATGTTCACGATATGCCGGAATACTATAAAGCGAAGCCATAATTGACTCACTATTCTTCAGGTCTTCAATTGTTTCAAACAGCGGAACAATATCCAGGTTAAACTGGTCATTTTTACCCAGTATAAGTTTTGCAAGTTGAAAGACCCGAATCACATCTAAAGCGGACTGGCAATTGCTGATGACATAACGCTGGCATGCTTCCGGGCCGTTCTGTTCCTGAATCTGACCTATTACATTTATACTTTCAATCAACTCGCTGACAAATGCGTCGTCAAATTTCAGTGACGACGGCTTAAACTGAAGTCCCAATAATACCTCGATCTTTTCATCTTCCGACAAGGTTTCGAACTTGCTCAACTTTTTGTTTTTGCTTTGAAGCTTGGCGAGGATCGACTCCCATGCATAGGCATGTTTACGGCTATCCTGTCGGATGTCCATACTTGCAAAATAAAAACCAAAAATTTTCACCTTGAGAATAAACTCATCAAGGAGATTCAGAAAAAGCCCTTTATGGCGGTTGATCAACACTTCCCGTGCTTCAAGCAGGTCGATGAGTAACTCATCCGGTTGCTCGTATTTTTCACCATGGCCACCACCATAAGCAATGGGATAAATTTTCCGTTCTGCCCTTGTAATAATGTGGTCTACGCCTTTGAATGTAAGTCTTCTTTTCAAAAAGCGAAGATCACGGTGATACGATCGTAGTAATCCTTCCTGCAGGCGATGCGCTACCTGTAAAGTAATCTCATGCGTAACAAACGGATTGCCGTCACGATCTCCACCGGGCCAGAATCCAATTTTGATCAGGTCGTAATTTTTCCAATCCTCCAGCTTAATATCGAGACCTTTCATCAGCTTGATGATGATTTCGGGAATAGCATGATAAAATACGTTTTCAAGAAACCAGCAGAGACTTGCTGCTTCTTCAAAAGGTGACGGTTTTGACTTGTTAAAAAACGGCGTTTTACCAAGCTGACGAAGCAAAAGATTAATGTGTTCGATCTTATTGGTACGGATAGCTTGTTCAAGATCGTTGATAATCGCCAGGACGTTACCGGGATAAAATTGCGTGGGGTGAGCCGTAAGGACAATACGAACACTAAAGTCTTCCAGCTTTTTCTTCAACTCCTCCTCAACGCCTTCTGACTTTGCACGCATTAACAAAGCGCTAACAGTACCTGCTCCGTTGACGTCGTTGATCTCATCAAATGCAGCATCTTCTATGCTATCGAACAGCACCACCTGACGTTCCGCATATTGAATAAAACCAAAAAGCAGGTTGAATTGCTCTTCGGCATTGGCCTGCGGTGTGAAGTCGGTAAAAAATTTCTTAATGATCGCGCTTGGATCTTTTCCTTTTTCAAAACCTTTCTCGCATAATTGCTGCAGGAGGGGCAACAGTGTTCCAGTACGATAAATTCCGGTATAAGGAAGATTCAGAAAAAGACTGTTATACATGTGATAACGTGTGGAAACAGTCTCATTAAATTGACTCGGCATTCGATTGTAATTTGAAAACTAACAAAGTTATCAAATAGTCAATGCACGTGGCGTATACCCAGCGGAATTACAAATTTTATTTTCGTAAACGTTTTCGATGAAATATTTCCTAAAATGGCGAAAACCACCGGAGTGCAATTGTCATATTTTCATTCATAAAAAAGCACAACACCGAATGTGGTGTTGTGCTATTCTTTGACATTGCTGGAACATTATTCCACTACTACACCCTTGATTGAAAGTTGCACAGCACCTTCAGGCGTGTTTGCCTGAACAGTTACGGTTTTTGAAAAAACACCGAGCTTCGCGGCATTATAAGTCGCTTTTACAAATCCTGCATTACCAGGAGCAATGGGATCTTTTGAATAGTCCGTTATGGTACATCCGCAAGATGCCTGTACGGAGGCAACTACAAGCGGTTCGTTACCATTGTTGGTAAAAGTGAATTCGTGGGTAACAGGAACGTTTTGTTTAATTTCTCCAAAATCGAAGGTGGTGCGTGCCCATGTGAACCCGGCTTTAAATGATGGCAACCCGGGTTTTGCAACCAACTGGGTAATTGTTGCGATACAGACCAAGAGTCCAAGCGCGAAAATGATCTTTTTCATAATTGTTTTGGTTTAGTGAATAATAATAACAAAACAAAGGTGGGGATTATAGGCACCGGGCGTTGTTAATGAGATTGTAAAAAATGTTAACAACTTGTTAATCAGACTTAACACATTCTTCAATTATTGTACATTTACATTGTGAAAAATTCCACTATCCGATTAGTTGTATTGCTCGCCGCCCTCTGTATTGTAGGTATTACCATAACACAACTTTATTGGGTACGAAGGGCATTCGACCTGAAAGAAGCGGAGTTTGAACGTACGGTAAGCACGGCATTATACAACGTGGCGCAACAAATCTTCGAAATCAACAAAACGCCATCCCCTGCAGTCAATCCTGTAAAACAGGTATCCACCAATTATTTTATTGTTATGGTGAATAATGAAATTGACGCCGGATTATTGGAATACCTTATACGAATTGAATTTGAAAAAAGAAATATTGTAGTTGATTTTGAATATGGCATTTATGATTGTTCGAGCCAACGTATGCTCTATGGAGATTATGTGCCGTTACAATCTGCCAAAAATAAAATAAGCACCAGTAAGCACCTTCCACAATGGGCCAATCAGGGCTATCACTTTGGCGTTCAGTTTCCGAACCGCGAAGCCCATATCATTAATCAAATGGGAATCTGGTCTTTCTCTTCCATTGTACTTTTACTCGTTATCGTATTTTTTTCCTACACTCTTTTTGTTATTCTGAAACAAAAGCGGCTCTCTGAAATTCAGAAGGATTTTATCAATAACATGACCCATGAGTTTAAGACGCCCATATCAACCATCGCTGTGTCTACCGAGGTGTTGAAGGATCCGGCGATCGTTCATCAGCCGGATCGCTTACGAAGTTATACCGCCATTATTGAAAAGGAAAACATCCGCTTAAAGCAACACGTTGAACGTGTACTTCAAATGGCTCAAATTGACAAAGGCAATTTTGCACTGAACAAGGAAACAGTAGACATACACCAGCTTTTACAGGATGCGCTTCACAACGCATCGGTTGCGATCCAAGAGAAGAAAGGGCAAATTGAACTTGAGATTCACGCCCTGAAACACGAATTGAAAGCCGATAAATTACATCTTACCAATGTATTCCATAACCTGATCGACAACGCAATTAAATATGGCAATGGTCATACCGAGATAAAGATACGGACAACCAATGAAGGAAACGGGATTGCTGTGGAGGTCTCAGACAACGGTATCGGTATTCGCACAGAGTATCTTAAGCGAATCTTTCAAAAATTCTACCGCGTACCTACCGGTAATGTGCATGATGTAAAAGGATTTGGTTTAGGTTTAAGTTATGTTAAAACAATCGTAGAAGAACATGACGGCTCTGTAGGTGTGCAGAGTGAATTTGGCAAAGGAAGCACCTTCAAGGTTTACCTGCCAATGTCACGTTAAGGTCTCCTGAAGGAGGAAAATTCCTAGTTTAGCAAAGTAAGGATCACAAATCAGATATTAAAAAGTTTAAGTAACCGATATGTTAGCACAAAAAATTCTTTTGGTAGAAGACGATCCAAGCCTTGGATTTGTCATTAAAGACAATCTTCATATCAAGGGCTATGATGTTACGCTGTGTACCGATGGTGAAGAAGGAGAGCGGAGCTTCAATCTCAATCCGTTTAATCTCTGCATCTTCGATATTATGCTCCCGAAAAAGGATGGGTTTTCACTGGCGCGGAGCGTACGCGAAAAAAATCAACATATCCCCATTATCTTTTTAAGTGCCAAGGCCATGATGGAAGATAAACTTGAAGGCTTTCAAACCGGCGCAGACGACTACATCACAAAACCATTCAGCCTGGAAGAATTGCTCTGCCGGATCGAAGTTTTTCTAAGACGCAATAAAACCTCTGTACAAACAGATGAAAAGCGGTTTCAGCTAGGCGATTATGAATTTGATTATATCAATCTCGCCTTGCGAAAAGACACACAGGTTAAAGCCTTAACACAAAAAGAAGCCGATGTGCTCAAGTTGTTATTCCTTAATCGCGATCGCGTATTGAAAAGAGAGGAAATCCTAACACAGATCTGGGGAACCGATGACTATTTCCTCGGGCGCAGCATGGATGTGTTTATTTCAAAATTGCGAAAATATTTAAAAGACGATATTCGCATACAGATCGTTAATTATCATGGCGTCGGATTTAAACTGGAATTGCCTGTTGTTTGACTCTTGCATGCTATTTGCAAGTCTTGATCACAGGGTCTCGCAACAAAGTGGATTTAATGCATTAACAAACCCAATGTTATTGCAATAACTTATCAATGATATTATCAACGCTGATTCCTTCGGCTTCCGCCTTAAAATTTCTTACAATACGATGACGTAAAACGGGTTTCGCGATAGCCTGTACATCCTCGATATCGGGTGAGTATTTTCCATTGAGCAACGCATGGCATTTGGATCCAAGCACCAGGAACTGCGATGCACGTGGGCCTGCGCCCCATTCAAGATAATCGTTCGCAAGCGACGATGTGCCATTAATACCTGGCCTGGTTTTATTGACCAGCGTAACGGCATATTCAATCACATTATCCGGCACCGGAACACGGCGAACGAGGTGCTGGAAATAACCGATTTCTTCACCAGTCAAAACTTTGTTAATCTGCCTTGGCTCATCAGAGGTCGTTGTCTTCACCACTTCAACCTCTTCCCTGAACGAAGGGTACGTTAACAGAATATTGAACATGAACCTGTCCAGCTGCGCTTCGGGAAGTGGATATGTTCCTTCCTGTTCAATCGGATTCTGCGTTGCCAATACAAAGAAAGGACGGGGAAGGTCGTAGCGTTCACCCGCTATGGTTACAGCATACTCCTGCATGGATTCAAGCAGGGCAGCTTGTGTTTTCGGTGGTGTCCTGTTGATTTCATCGGCCAGGATAATGTTGGCAAAGACAGGACCCTTCACGAATTTGAAATTCCGCTCTTTATCCATTGTTTCGGCTCCCACGATATCGGAAGGCATCAGGTCAGGCGTAAATTGAATACGTTTAAATTGCAGATCTAACGATGTGGCTATGGTTTGTACCAGTAATGTTTTTGCTAAGCCAGGCACACCAACAAGAAGTGAATGTCCCTGACAGAAAATGGCAAGGAGTACCTGACGCACTACTTCTTCCTGTCCTATGACTACCTTGGCAATTTCTTTTGATAATTTTTTATGTGCTGAAGCCATCGCATCCGCGGCCTCTACATCGGAAGCAAATTTTGTCATCATTACTCGTCTAGTATTCCACAAAAATCATAGGTCTTATCAATGCTGATAAATACATCTTTTCTTGCCTTCTGAAACCACCGCTGAAGTATTTTATCTTTCTTCTCATTCAATGTAGCGTTGTAAATACGAGTCCAATCCTGATCGAGAGAAGCTACATGTGGGGGAATTCGTGTTTTGTAATAGAAAATCCGCACGGCATCTTTTCCGGTATCCGTACGGTAGGTTACCGGTTTAGAGATACTGCCGATCTTCATGGTATCAATATTAAAGAAGACAACTGGGTCAAGTTCGTCAACCAGAATCCGGGTATTGTTATCCGCATCGCTGAAGAATCCGCCGTTTCCTTTAGTTTCAACGTCATCAGAATATTCTTTAGCAGCACGTTCAAACGTGATGCTGTCAGCAACAATTAACGTACGAAGGCTATCGAGATATTTAGTGGCTTTCGCAATATCATCTTGCGAAGGTGTAGGGGAGATGAGAATGTGACGCGAGTGATATTCGTTTCCACGGCGCTCCAGCAATTGCATAATGTGAATTCCAAAAGGAGATTCGAATGGCATAGAGATCTCATTGGGTTTTAGTCTGAAAGCCATGGCTTCATACTCGGGCACCATGCGTCCGCGACCAACCCAGCCCATATCGCCTCCGTTGGATATCACACTTGGATCATCCGAATGTTTTCTGGCCAGTGCCGAAAAGTCTTCGCCTGCTAAAATCTGGTTGCGTATCGCGATCAACTCAGTTTTGGTCGCATTTTTCTGATCATCACTGATGGCTGCAATTTTTACAATTTGTCCTACCTCAACGGAGGCGGAAAAATACGGCAGACTGTCTTTTGGAATTTTATTGAAGAATCGTTTTACTTCTGCAGGCGTTACTTTTATATCCTTCGTCATCTCATCCTCCATTTTGCTCACAATCATTTGCTCACGAATCTGGTCCCGCAACTCAAGGCGGATCTGTTCCATGGTTTTACCATAAAGCGTTTCCAGCTCATCTACTGTTCTGCCGGATTGAGAAAGGATCATATCCATCCGGTTTTTGGTGTTGGCATCTACGTCCAGATCAAGAACGACAACAGAATCAATTTCTGCCTTCGCCAACATTAATTTACTTCTCACCAGCATAGCGAGATATTGACAACGGACGCGTTCGGATGGTGTGCCGCCGTTAGTTACATAATCCTGGAAGGCGCGGTCAAGCTCCGATTTCAAAACGATATAGTTATCGACTTTGGCGATTACTTCATCCACCACAAATCCGGTTTCACCTTCCTGTGCCTGGGTAGTAAGACACCCCAAGGCAAAAACAATCACCAGCAACCTACGTTTTATGATCTTTATTAAGTTCATGCTATTTATAAATCTCAAATCTTTTATTATTTTCTGCTTGCGTATATACTTCGTCTTCCAGCCGTTTGGCTAAATCGACCTTTCTTTTATTTAAAATGATGTTCCTGATATCGTCACGAACAAATTCCAACGGAGAAATATTATCGGAAATCTGATAACGGTCTACCTTTAAAAAGTAAAGATACACATCATCAGATGTTTCGTAGTAAGGATTTGTTTTAAGAAACTGAATTTTATTCGGTATTTCCGCCAACGGCGAATTCCTGACAAGGTCATCAAAAACGATCCACATCGAATCGGAAAGGTGATATGCAGCCGAAAAGCTTAAACAATAGGATTTCAATTCCCGTTGGTCCTTTTCGCCGGTTGCATAAATCATATCCTTAATCTTTTCGGTGCGTGGTGCCGTTTTAGGGACTTTAATATAAGTGGCCTGCACAATGTTCTGCTTCAGAATAAAATTATCAACGTTGGCTTTGTAATAGCCTACTATTTCCTGTTGCGATACTGCCGTATCCAGATGCTGCTTAATGTAATCGGTCTGAAATTCGTAAGCAATAATGCTATACCTGTAATCCAGAATTTTACGTTCTATTTCCACCTCGTTAATGTCCATTTTCCGGGTGGCTTCCTGGATAAGCAATTGTTTTCGTATCCAGCTATCGATATAAGCTTCTACCCGTACCGCGCTGTCCTGAGGCAATGTTCCTGGCGGAATAATCCCCGTTAATTCGTCCTGATACAGGTAATTATCCTGCACCCGGGCAATAGGTTTTCGTAGTCCGTTTTCATTTTCCGCCGAATCAAATTTCTTTTTACATCCGCTGAGTATCATGATGAGCATCGATGCCACCAATGCCATTTTAAAAACGCATTTAAGCCACCTTGTGTAATTAATATGATCTGCGGAGCGTTGCAAAGACCTAATTGTTCTGTAGTTGTTGTAGTATGTATGCCTTTCCTTTTCCATTGATCTTTACCGGATATTTCGAACGCAATTTCGCTATCCAGTTGTTTTCCAAGTGAGTCTGATAATCGGAAACGACCGCCGGACGAGCTTCCTCAAAACTCATCTGGCCCGGAGGTAAAACCGCTTTAAGCCATGCAAGGTAAAACATTTCATTGTTTTCCGCCGAATAGATGCCATTTTCCCATGGTAGCGTCTCCAGGAAAGCTTTATCCTCCTTTTTATAATATCCTGATTCAGACCTTATCTTATTACGCACGATATATTCTTGTATCTTCTGCTGATCTCCCGTTTCAAGTAAGCCCTTCAAAGGATCGAGGACATCAACATTATCCGCAGAATAAAAAGCGGCTTTTACCCGATCGCCGGCTTTGTACTTGTCAGCATGGCTGGCGTAATATTGTTGCTGACCAATAGAATCCTCCGATGCTTTTGTCCATACCTCTTTTTCCATGATCTCAAAAAGCAAAATGCCTTCGTAGTACTCGTTCAACAAGTATCGATACTCCGGATGTTTGGCTACTATTTCACGCTCAATGCTTTCAAGTATACTTTTGTCGATGAAGTTGTGGTATTGTTCTTCCAGATATTTTACCGGTGTGGATGCATTCACCGCTTGATTTTTCTTCACATATGCGATGAAATCTCCAACCTTGAACGACCCGTCCTTAAGGGTAAAGAGCGTAGCCTGGGCATTCGATACTTTGGGATTCCATTTACCTTTTTGGAGTGTCGAATCAGCCAAAGCGAATGTTTTGGTCTTTACGTCTGGCATGTCTTTGAACGCAAAATCATGTCGCAGTTTTTCGCTTAGCGCCTGTTTAGAGATCTGGGTGCGTTCATCCCGATTGATTTTATTTTTGAGCGTCGGTGCGAGCGCTTCGAATGGTGCTAAAGGGATTTTTCGTTCCAGCCGGATAATGTGCCAACCATATTGTGTTTCTACCGGGTCAGAAATATCACCCGGGTTTTGCAACTCGAACGCTACACGTTCAAACTCCGGAACGTTACTCATCATACCTGCTCCGAAAGCGCGGAGTTTTCCGCCGCGGTCTTTGGTACCTGGATCTTCACTGTATTCTTTAAAAACATCTGCCCATTGCGCCCCGGCTTGTAACTGATCGTAAACCAGAAAGATGGTCTTCTTTGCCTCCGCATTATCTTTATCTTCGCCTTTGCGGATCATGATGTGGGAAACTTCTACCTCCCCACGGGCAGGTCTCCGGTCGAGTACTTTTAAAATATGATAACCGAACTTCGTCCTTACGGGTTTACTCACCATTCCAACGGGGGTGGTATACGCCGCTGTTTCGAAGGGATACACCATTTGCAATGCCGTGAAATATCTCAGGTCGCCGTGATTTATCTTAGCGGAAGGATCTTCCGAATACGTTTTGGCCAGTTCAGCAAAATCTTCACCGGCTGCAAGCTTTTCCTGGATCTGCTTCAACCGATTAAAGGCTTTCAGCGTGTCTTCGGGAGACGCATCCGGCTTTAAAGTAATGAGTAAATGCGCGGCGCGAACTTCCTCCTTCATCCGTTCGTACGTCATACGCACCAGGCTGTCTGTGATATTATTACCTGGCAAGTATGGTTTACGTAACTCTTCTTTGTATTGATTATATTCTTTGATGAATGCCGCCGTGGTGTCCATGCCTCGCTGACGTGCCTCTTCAACTTTCAGCTTGAAGTTGATGTACAGCGTGAGATACTCCTCGATTTTTTCTTTCGTAAAATCTTCCGTCGCGTGTTGATGATTTTTTCTGTACAGGTAAATAAATTCATCGGCAAATACAGGCTTTTTATTTACTGAAAACAACGTAAGCGGTTTTTGTCTTTTTGAAGAACGAGGGGGTTGCGCAATACTGAACGAAAGGATTGCACTGCAGAATAGCAGCAATACTGCCTGTAATCTCATAGGTTGGGGATAATAACGTTTAGGATCAAATGGTTTTTGTAAGGCGGCAAACATTGCGACCACTACGGTTTTGATATTCAACTTTGTCCATAATTGATTTTACCAGGCGGATTCCTAGTCCTCCTTTCCTTTTTTCATGGATGATGTTGTTTAAGGCCGGCTCCATAAACTGGTTGATGTCGAAAACTGTACCATCATCAATCAACTCAAAAATCAATGGTTTATTGCTTTCCACAAAGATGTTCAATTCGAAAATTTCTTCCGGGTTACAATGATGTGCATGGATCATCAGGTTAGAACACATTTCATCCAGCGCAAGCACAATTTCACTCACGATGAGATCAGCCACGCCATGGTTCTTCAATGAAACCCGAATAAAGTCCCTCACCCCTTTCAGGTTCTCGATGCTACATCCAACTTTATACTTATAGTTCATCCATCAATTGCTTTGCTTCCACTTTATCTTTTCCAATCGTCAGCAATTCATTAAGACCTAAAATGCTGAATGTGTTCGCTACCTTTTCACTCATTCCGAAAAGCACCATCCTGATGTTGCGATCTTTAAATTCTTCGATGTACGACATAAATACACCCAAGCCGGCAGAAGATATATAGTCCAGGGCATGGCAATCGATCAGAATTTTAGAGAACCCCTCACCAACGCTTTTCGCAATGGCCAGATCCAGTTCGATGGAAGAGCTCGCATCAATTTCACCAATCAATATGAGAACATCTGCGCCGTCTTCCTGTAATCTCTTAATGTGGATCATAAGTGTTAAACGTTATTTATAGTTTAATGTTTGTTTCTATTTGAACCGAATGATCATGGTGGTGTAATCATCATCAATGTTTTTAGTTCCCGAAAACTCGTAGAGTTTATTGATAATATGTTCCTGAATTTCTTTCGGTGACAATCTTTTTACTTCCGTTATAGCGGCCGTTAAACGTTCATAGCCAAATTCATCACCGCGGCTGTTCTTTCCCTCTGTAATACCATCCGTATACAACACCATAACATCATTTGGTTTATAAGAAAATTCATAGGCCTGAATAAAGTTGCGATACGTTTTATTCCGCACCATGCCCAGGGCAATGCCTTTGTCCTTAAAATATTCAGCGCAGTCTTTTTCAGCAGCATAGTACAATACCGGACAGTGACCTGCCCTTGCGTATCGTATTTGTTTTGTTGCGGTATTGATCATGAAATACGTAGCTGATATGAACGAGCCGCGTTCCAGGCAGTGAACCAACGCCTGGTTCGCACGCACCATGAATTCGTCGGGTTCGATATCTTGCTGAGCAAGGCTGTGAAAAATACCTTTCATTTGCGACATGTGAAACGCAGCCGTTGTTCCCTTTCCAGAAACGTCTGCTATAATCAAGGCTGTCACATGCTCGCTAATCCGAATGGTATCGTAATAATCACCTCCAACTTCATCCGCAGATTCGGAAAACGCTGTGATCTCAAAATCGTTATCGTTGTGTAAAAGTTCAGGCAAGAGACTTTTCTGAACCATCTTTGCAATCTTCAGCTCTTCCTTGTATCGTTCGTTTTGGAGTGCTTCCTCAAGGAGGCGAAAATTTTCAATTGAAATACCCGCCTGATTTGCGAATGTCGAAACGATCTTAGTCATTTCCTTATTAAATCCTTCGGGGAGTTCTTTTAGTAAAGCGAGTGTGCCAATGTTATCGCCTTTGACAAAAATGGGGAACGCGAGTATCGACCGATACCTTAAGCCTTTTAATTGTGCAAGGTGTTTGGAAAGGTTCTTGGTGCGATCGCTGTTTTGATCTAAAACACCTTTAATGTTTTGTGTTTTTAAATGTTCTGTAATCTCCTTCGCTTCTTTGTCCTGAAGATTATAAGTGAACATTTTGTATCCCACCCGTTCGCTGTTTACTTCCAGCCACGCTGCGTCTGCAAACACGGTACTTACAGAAGTTTCGAGTAATATGTTATAAACGCTTTCTTCGTTTTGCTCTGTCTGGATAGATTGGCTGATGCGTTGAAAATTAACAACCTCTTCCAGTTTTTGTTCAAAGACCGAAGTAGTTGGCAGGTTAAAAAGGATAACCAGAAAAGAAAAAATACTGTAGGTGGCAACAAAAACAATGATGCATAAGATGAATACATGCAACCTGTAATCGGTAAAATAAGGCGTGATGGTCTCCAGGCTGGCAGCCAGCGCGCGGTTCGTGTAAACAATATAACCGAGGTAAAAAATGGTAAGTAACAGTAATAAAAGGCTCGTCCATTTTTGTCGGAAATTTAAAAACGCCACCCACTTCATGTTGGCCGAAAGAACCAGACCGGTGATCACAAAAATGGCCAGCAGGGAAAAGCCAGTCCATTGGCCCCAGGGAAAATTAAATGTGTTGAATAAAAGGGTGAGTAACAGTCCGACTTCAAAGAAAGTCCAAAGCCTGAGTAACCATTTTGATTTTTGATAGAGGATGAGGCGTTTCCATGCCGTAAATGCCATGAGCAGGAATCCAATCAGAAGCCCGAGGTTGACGAGGTAAATGAAATCTCGAAAGATGACGCTTTCCGTAAGCCGGGTGTTTCCCAAAAGGTTCTCAAAAAGTCTTAGTGCAAGGGAAATGACGGTAGCAACCAGGCCGGTAGCAAAAACGCGCCAAAGCAGATCGACAAAGTTTACACCTTCATCGTAATCGGTCTTCAGCTTATAGTAGTAAAAAAGTGCCAGGACAAACAAATTCAGGATCAGTCCTGGGATCCACAGCGGAATATCCTGCTTTATATTACCATTTGAAGCACTGAAAACAATGGACATGTCTGATAAAACAAGCGCCAGCCAGGTGACAATACCCAGGGTAAAGAGTAAACGAATGATGGCCTTTGTCCTCACAGGGGGTGGAAATAAACAAAAAAATAAGCCAATCCTGAGATTGGCCTACAATTATAGGAATAATCACGAAAATTATTGAATTACAATTTTCGATATGAGCAAATGGGTTTTTCCTGCCATTACGATATAGATCCCTGGAGGCAACGTATTTGTAAAGGTCAATTCATCCTGGATGGATCCGGAGTCGTCCACTTGAAGAAGCCTTTGGTAAACCACGACACCCTGAGCATTGAAGATTTGTAAAGGCAGTTGTTTTACGTTTCCCAATCCTTTCAATTCAATCGTTAACGTCTTGCCTGTTCCAGGATTTGGGTAAGTATGAAGGACAGCAAATGTTGGTCCTTCGTAGTCAATTACCTGAAGATTTGAGTACGTGATGGTACCATCGTAATCGGTTTGTTTCAGGCGGTAATAAGAACGACCATGTAAGGGGTTTTGATCCGTTATGGAATATTGTTGTGCTTCATTGGTCGTACCTTTTCCTTCCACCTGTCCTACTGCTTCGAATTGTTCGAGGTTGGTAGCGCGTTCAATGGTGAAGTAATCATTGTTTAGTTCGGTTGCTGTACTCCATTTTAAGTTTACGACATCGTTATGAAGTGTTGCAGAAAAGTCCGTGAGTTCAACAGGAAGGGGGTTGATTCCACCGAAGGAACCAAAAGTAAAAGGACTAAAATTAGTTATGGTGCTCGACCTTACTGTACCTGTTGTAGTGTTTCCTGACCGCGCTGCGTTACCTTCACTCACCCAGGTTGTTCCATTGAATCGTGCTACTCTTAGGTCATTCAAGTTTGTTATATCGCTTAGGGCACTTTGCCAGTGCAAGGTAACCGATACGCTTTGTGTGCTGGCATTTCTATCCAGTGTCCAGTACTCTGCCCAGCTGACATGAGAAAGCGTTGCGTCAGTGGTTGTATTTGAGTATTTCGCCGGAAAATATTGCGCTGTAAATTGTGCCGTACCAGTTCCTCCCGCAAAATTCGATATACGTATGGGAGCCCATCGTGAACCACTGCCCGTCGGAAATGTATATTCTTGATTTCCAATTTTACGAATCGGGCCATCTACGAAACTGTCTGCATCTCCAGCATTCGTTGTAGCACCATCGCTAATGATAAGTAATGCTGAAGCGGAAGTTTGAATAATGCCTCTGGTAAGCGTTAACCCTGTACCGGATCCATTGTTGATTGTTATATTATTTCCAAGGACAAATCTTCCCCCTGGTTTATTGATTATTAGTCGATTAAAGGTACTACCACCTGACTCTGCGAAGGTTTGATTTCCACTGCCATCGAAAGTAACGGTTTCACTGCCACTGCCCTGTACTAAAGGGTCGCCGTTACTACTCGTAGTTGTCCAATCACCAGCTATTGTTATGTTATCATCGCCTGTATCGACATTTAAACGAGCACTACCAGAAATTAACAGATCGCCATTGATGTCAAGATTACCGTTGGTTCTCTTTTCCCCACTACCAGAAAATGTGACATTTTGATATGTCATACCTCTCACTCCCTGATCGCCACCCGCGGCATAATTGAATGTATTACCTACGGCACTGCAATCCAACGATGTTGGAGGTAAGCTTCCAGTTCCTCCTGCATAAGTCCAATTCCACGTTCCTCCACTCCGGTTATAAAGGTCGCTTCCACTACCATTAGAAAACCCTTCGGATTGGTTGATTGTACCGTAGTTGTTAAGAGTAATATTATTTCCACCTGCATTCAAGGCTGTAAAGGTCAGCGTCGAATAGTTATTTAATGACGCTCCACCGGTACTAAATATTAATTCATCACTTAACGAAATACTTCCAGAACCATTAAATGTTGCTGTGGCTCCTGTTGCAAATTGAATATCATCCAAAGTAAAATTATTATTGTTGGATGTGATTGTATAATTGAAAGGTTGGGCTAATACCAAGCGTGCATCTACACGGCCATTGCGATTTATTGTGCCATTATTGATTACATAACCGCCACGATATAAACTTAAACTTCGTGAAGTTGCCGGCCATCGTAATGTGCCCCCGGATTCGACCTCTACGATAGTGGCTCCTGCACTCACATTTAAATCAATGGTATGACCATTTTGGATAACGACTCGCTTATTGTTATCAGGCAAACATCCACAGGATGCTCCTGGTAAGCCACTTGTTATTGGAGAGGTGGACCATGAAGAATTTGAAGTAGCATCATTCCAATTACCATTCTTACGTGAATACAAAGTTTCCACACCGGTTACCGTGATGTCATCAACTACGAAAAAAGAGTAGATAGGAAAAAAAATAAACCATCCGTCATAACTGTTTTCATTTGCCCGTACTATTATCCTTACCTCTTGGCCCTTTATAATGGCACTTCCGCCAATCGTCTCCTCTACACCCGTTCCAATTACTTCGGTAAGAAGCGTTTCAGGACCAAAACCGGAACCATTATTGGTTTGATAGTAGACACGTAAATAGTCTGAATTCGAAGTGAGCACATTTACGATACTAATATCGATAATGGCGATGCCATAGGCAGAAATATCGATATTTTCTGATCGCCAAACGGCCTCGCTACCGGTATTCCGAATAATGAAGCTCTCACCGCTTCCACCATAAGGAGAGTTGTTTTGTTTTTGAAATGTCGTATAACCACCACTCGCGGATGGTGGTGTGATTACAGACCATGCGGTTGACCCGTTATCTACTGTGGCATTGTTTGCAACCCCGGTGAAATCTTCATTCCAAACAACCTGAGAAAATGATTGTGGAAGTATCGCAGTGAGGGCTAAGGTTAGGAGTAAAAGTGTTTTCATACAATTCTTAATAATCCGTTCTACATCTTGTCTCGGATCGTCGGATCACGAAACTTTTCGTCTCGAATTGATTTCAGTTAGGTTTACTTGTTTCAACAAATACAAACTTAAATCTAATCTGGGAAATCCCCTAAATTGTCGCTCGTAAATGAGAGGAATTACCTACGGAACCTTAAGTACAAATACTCGACCACTGTACTTAGTTGAATAGACGGAAGGGAAACTGGTATTTAAAAAAAGAAAGGTTTGTATTTTTACAGCGAATAAAAAGCCACTTGGAAACGATGAAAATGGCTAAATGAACATAGGTAAAATTATTTGGGCGTAGCTCAGAAATGGATCGCTGAAGAAAAGTGATATGAAGTAGCCGGGACTAACTCAATCCATCCCTGGAAAAAATTCCCAATATGAAACAAAGGAAAACCCTGATATTGGCTCGCGACTTACGTAAGGGTATTGTATAAGTAGAAATTAGCGCAATAATGCCGTTGGATTTGCAGCCAAATCACTAGCCAAGAGACACCTTAATCCTTATTTCCGACTATAATTTGGCGCTTCGCGGGTTATGGTTACATCGTGCGGATGGCTTTCATTTATCCCGGCGGCAGTAATCTTTACAAACTTAGCTTGTTTTAATTTTTCGATGTTCTCGGCGCCACAATATCCCATTCCGGCTTTTAATCCGCCAGCTAACTGATAGAGCACTTCGGATACCAATCCCTTGTACGGAACCCTGCCCGAGATCCCTTCCGGAACAAGCTTCTTCACGTCATCTTCAACATCCTGGAAGTAACGGTCTTTAGAACCATCTTCCATCGCCTCCAGTGATCCCATACCGCGATAGGTTTTAAACTTTCTTCCCTCATAAATGATCATCTGGCCCGGTGCTTCTTCTGTACCTGCTAACATGGAACCTATCATGATGCTATCTGCACCACCAGCAATCGCTTTTACCAGGTCACCTGAGAATCGAATCCCGCCATCCGCAATGATACGAACACCCGAACCAGCTAACGCTTTTGCCGCTTCATAAACCGCAGATAACTGCGGCAGCCCAACACCTGCAACCACGCGCGTAGTGCATATACTACCCGGGCCAACGCCTACCTTAACTGCATCAACTCCTGCCTTCGCAAGCGCAAGAGCGCCTTCACCAGTAGCTACGTTACCGGCCACTAAATCCAATTCAGGATATCTTTTCTTTACTTCCTTAGCTGCATTCAGCACATTGATCTGATGACCATGCGCTGTATCAATGCTTACAACGTCGACACCGGCTGTTTTTAACGCGCTGATGCGATCAAAGATATCAGGTGTTACTCCTATCGCAGCCCCTACACGCAATCGGCCATATTGATCCTGGCAAGCGTTGGGTTTATTTTTTTTCTTCTGAATATCTTTGAATGTAATCAAGCCGGAAAGCTTTCCATCTTTATCAACGATAGGAAGTTTTTCGATTTTATATTTCTTTAGCGTTCCTTCAGCCTGATCCAATGTTATTCCTGCCGCTGCCGTAATCAGGTTATCCTTTGTCATGATTCGCTCAACCGCGGCGTCCATGTCTTTTTGAAAACGCAGATCGCGATTGGTAATGATTCCTACCAGTTTGCCATTTTGATCCACTACAGGTATGCCGCCAATCCGGTGTTCCCGCATAATTTTTTCCGCATCACGTACCGTTGCATTTACGCCAAGAGTAATCGGATCCAGGATCAGGCCGCTTTGTGATCGTTTAACTTTACGCACATGCTCGGCCTGCTGGTCGATCCTCATATTCTTATGAATGAATCCTAAACCACCTTCCAAAGCAATACTGATCGCAAGGTCAGCTTCGGTTACAGTATCCATTGCAGCGGATACAACCGGTATGTTTAATTTAATGTTGTTGGTTAAATAGCTCGTCGTATCTGTTTCACGGGGTACAACCTCAGAATACGCTGGAACCAAAAGCACATCATCATAGGTGAGCGCTTCAAAAAGGAATTTGGAATTGTCGAGTGGCATGGCAAATAATTAGGATTCATTATTTGCCGGGCAAAGGTAATCCGAAACACCTAATTAACAAAAAGCGGGCTAAAAAACCGTAAATGATTTACAAAACGCTGACAGCGAACAGCAACCAGCTCGGCTTTGTTTAGATGAAATATCATTTTAACGTCGTCTCTCCTGTAATCTTTAACCTGCTCCTTCCTTTACCGCAAAGGCGCCGAGACGCGGAGAAACCGCAACGATACATCAAATCATTCCGTGCTTTCTTCCGTGTATTCTGTGAGCTGAAACGGCTCATCGAAAGGAACAATATACACAGACGTGCGCTGTAAACGTTCTTAGCTTTTAAATGCTAATAACCGCGGCGCGGAGGCGCAACGTTACGCAAAGTTCAGTGGGTCTGTTTAGTTTGAAATTATTACTTAATCAGATATGTGATCGCCAACTTTTACCACACAGTGATTTAAATCATTCAACCTTTCCATAATTTAATGTTTCATCTACTTTTGCTTAACACTTATTAACCTTAACAATGAACAAATTATTTCTAACCCTTTTGTTTATCCTGATGCTTTGCGGAGCGAACGCACAGGTTCAAACAGGAAAGGCTTCTTTTTATGCGGACAAATTTGAAGGGATTCAAACAGCCAGTGGTGAAAAATACCGGCATAAAAAATTAACCGGCGCACATAAATCATTGCCATTCGGAACGAAGGTAAGGGTGACAAACTTATCGAATAACAAAACGGTTGAAATCGTTATCAACGACCGGGGCCCCTACGTAGAAGGTCGAATCATTGATGTGTCAAGAGCTGCTGCTGAGGAACTCGGCTTTGTTAACCAGGGATTAGCCGATGTAAAAATTGAAGTAATCGATGCCGGTGATGGCAAAGCCAAACAACTTGAAAAGCGAATCGAACATGTTTCGGTAGATGAAAAAGAATTTTATGCCTTTGAAACTACAAGGCTTGAGCCAAAAGGATTTGGCGTACAGATCGGCACTTACCAGGAATTGGTTAATCTCATGCGGCTTTCAGAAAATTTAAAAAACTCCTATAAGAAAGAAGTTACCGTTCAGGTTAAAGTGCTTAACGGGGTAAAATATTATGGTCTCATCCTGGGCAAGTTTCCGAATCGTGCTAAAGCTGAACAGTTCAGGGAAACCTTGCGTCAAAAATTTCCCGACGCTTTTATCGTTGAATACAATAGATTGTAAAGGCGCATGGAGGTTATCGGGTACGTCGCTTCTGTGTGCATTGGATTAATCTTAGGCATGCTCGGCGGTGGCGGTTCGATCCTTACCATACCTATCCTGGTCTATTTATTTCACATCGACGCCGTAACCGCTTCGGCTTATTCACTATTCATTGTAGGCGTTACCAGTTTAATCGGAGCCATACCCAAATACCGCGATCACTTTGTCAATCTTCGCACCGGTATTGTATTCGGCATACCTTCTATTCTTTCCATATTTATAACGCGGATGTGGATTGTTCCTTCCATTCCTGAAATTGTAGTTCAGCCCAACGGTTTTGTTATAAGTAGACGATTTGCATTGCTCGGACTATTTTCTCTTCTGATGATCCTTGCTGCAATCTCCATCCTGAAAAATAAAAAAGAGCCCACACCGGAAAACCACACTGATCAGCTTTCCTTGCTGATCCTGGAAGGCTTAATCATCGGATTTCTCACGGGACTCGTTGGCGCAGGTGGAGGTTTTTTAATTATCCCTGCGCTCGTGCTGCTAACCGGACTATCGTTCAAAACTGCTGTTGGTACTTCGTTGTTTATTATCGCGATTAATTCATTGATTGGTTTTTTAGGAGATGTTTTAAACTTTCAGATCGACTGGCGTTTTCTCCTGACCATTACAACCCTTGCGGTATGCGGCATACTAATCGGAAATCGTTTATCAACGAAAATCCAAGCAGAAAACCTGCGCATAGGTTTCGCGTGGTTCGTATTGGTGGCGGGATGTCTTATCCTGGTAAGAGAACTTCTATATTCCTGATAAGCATTTAGCTCATCAAAGCATTTGATCGCCACAAAGGCACGAGGACACAAAGAAAAGTAATTAGGTATTTTTGTATTCTTAGTGACTAGTGCCTTTGTGGCTTATACATCACGCACCATCAACAGAACCTCCGCATCGACTTAATAAATGTATTGGCAACACAAAATTGCTAAGCTGTAATCGCAGCAATAACCCCAAGCGCTGCACGTTCAGCGGATTTGATCGCCACAAAGGCACAAGGACACAAAGAAAGTAATTAGGTATTTTTGTATTCTTAGTGACTTAGTGCCTTTGTGGCTTATACATCACGCACCAGCAACAGAACCTGCCCATCGACTTAATATAAATGTATCGGTAACACAAATTGCTAAGCTGTAATCGCAGCAATAACCTCAAGTGCTGCGCGTTCAGCGGATTGGAGTGCACCGTTTATGGTTCCGAATTCGCCTTGTGTATCGGTGGCTTCGCCCGCAAAGAATACTTTATCACCAATCGAAGCAGCAAGATTTTCGCGGTCAGCATTCGTTGCTCCGGGTTTAAGATAAGCAACACCACCTTTGATGTAAGGCTCCTTACCCCAATCCTGAATAACAACTATAGCATTACCGCCCATATCTTTACGAATATTCGTCGTAGCCTGATCAGGAAAAAATTGATCCAGGTCACTGAGCAACACCGGAACCATATCCATGCCCAGGGCCGACAATGCTTCCGCCTTGGCTCCTGTTATTGTGGCGGAGAGCGTTTTCATTACATCACTTCTGCCCAAACCGGAATTAAAATATTCGGCAGCCTCGGTTCCGCCATATAAAAATCGCAATTCAGGATCCGCTTCATTATCCTGCCAGAAGTTCTTACGAAAATCAAGAACGACGCGAATTGTTGGATCCATATCCATTCGTGTCAACGCCTGATTTTTTTGTGCAGGAAGCGCTGGTGTAAAGTTTATATCACCATCTTTTAAAACAGATAGGGGAACCGTTACAATAACTTTATCGACTTCTACGGTAAAAGCTTCGCCCGATTTTGTACCGGAAAGAATAACTTTATCGCCTGTATAATCAATGTTAGTAATTACCGTGTTGTACTGAACTTTCTCCACGGCACTGGCGAAGCTCACCCGCAACGCATCGTTCATGGGGTTTTTGCTAAGCAGGAGTTGAACATCATCCCGCTGATTTAAATTTAATCCATCGGCAAGGCCAAAAGCGGACAAGCGGTCATTTTGTGTACCATATTGTTTTCCAATCCAGCCATTCACCACCGGATTAAAGCTGGGGTTAATCCCCGCTGTGTTCAGTGCATCAGCAACAGAAACATTTCCGCCGTTGTATGTCGCCAGATTATCTGTAAAGGCTTTGGCAGCAACGAAATCCGGATCGTTCTGAATAGCGGCGTAGTTGAAAACCGTTCCATCAATAAGATAGCGGTCGTGCTCTATGCCGCCCAGGGGTACCGTTGCAATGTTATTCAGATCAATAAATTTAGACCAACTGGCATTCGATCCCAAGATACGGTCAGCACCTAATTCAACAGGGAAATCACTGCTCAGTGGCGTTTCAGAATTGACGATCAGTCCAGGACTTGGTTTTTCAATCGGCCGTAACGAACGAATCCTCCCGCCGATGCGATCCGAAGCCTCAAAAAGCAAGACCTTTACACCTTTAGAAAGTAAATAATCCGCAGCGTATAATCCAGCAGCACCGGCTCCGATTACGGCTACAGTTCCTTTATAATTTATCTGTGGTTTAGGGTCATCTTCTTTACATGAACTTAACCAGGCAGGCAAAATAAGCCCTGCGGAAAGCCCGGCTCCTATATGCTTTAACGCGATTCTTCTTTTCACAGGATTCTACAAGTTAAGGGACATCAAATGTTATAAAAATAATCGACTCCCGCGAACATTATCAGATCAATGGAAAACTTTAGCCTTGACCTGCCGGGTATGCCGGTCGACCGTTCATCGCTTAATAATTCGTTTTTGAACGCGACTTTTAGCACCGGAAATTTGGTGAGGCAAAAGGGAACTCCGACTTTCGGGATATGAATGCAACAGAGATCAAACAGGCAAAGAAAGTGGCGATCATCGGTCCTGAATGTACCGGGAAATCGGATTTATCAGCGTTTCTGGCGGACCATTTTAAAACAAGCTGGGTTCCCGAATATGCCCGCGGTTACATTGATAACCTCGTGCGGCCCTATACTGAAGATGATCTGTTAATTATTGCACACGGACAACTGCGATTGGAAGAAAGCTTTTCGCAAACTGTGGAAGACGTGCTGATCTGCGATACCAATTTGTATGTGATCAAAATCTGGAGTGAATTTAAATTTGGTCGATGTGCGCAAGAGATTCTGGACGAAATTGAAACAAGACCTTACGATCTTTATTTGCTTACCTACATCGATATTCCCTGGGAAGAAGATCCGCAACGCGAACATCCTGAGGAAAGAGAAAAACTGTATTCCATATATCTTCAGGAGATGCAACAGCAAAACGTTCCCTTTATCGAAATCAAAGGTGAAAAGCAACAGCGACGCAAGACCGCGATTGATGCGATTGAAAAACTGCTGATACCAGCATAAGTCTTTCGTCAAGCAACATCTCGTCTTGCACTTTACTTGTTTATCATATGTCGTTGACTTAAGCTTGTTGTTTATGGCCTCACCCTGTCCTCTCCAAAGGAGAAGGTTTATGGAAGCTTAACTCAACGGCATTGTATGATACATAGCAATTTCTATGAAAACTTCCCGAACTGGATGAGGTCTCATGGATAACAGTTGATCAACAAAATAGGGTAAAAAAAATTTCTTCGTGTTAATCTCTATCTCAACGATTCCTTTTTGTTGTTAATGAATGCAACTTTAATGCAACAATTGATGCAACATTCAGGGAGAATTATAAAAACAATCAAATTAATCTCATCAGGTGAGTTATTTTTCTCTAACAATTAACCGTTAACTTATAATCGTTAAATTCGGCTTTCCTAAATAAATCCCCCTATGAAAGTACGGATAAAAATCCTCCTCGCGTTAATTCTGATCGGCATGGTTTCGTTTACCACAACCGTTGATCAGGAATATGACTATCCTTTCCAAAACCCGGAACTCACCATTGAAGAACGTGTGAATGATCTTGTTTCACGACTCACGTTGGAGGAGAAAGTAGCCCAGATGTTAAACAGCGCTCCTGCCATTCCGCGATTGGGTATCCCATCTTACGACTGGTGGAATGAAGTATTACATGGTGTTGCGCGTACGCCGTATGGTGTAACTGTATATCCTCAGGCCATTGGCATGGCGGCTACATTTGATACCGCTTCTCTGCATCGCATGGCGGACTATTCTGCACTTGAAGGACGAGCAATCTATAACAAAGCAATTCGCGATGGAAAATCTGGTCAGCGTTATGTCGGACTAACTTACTGGACACCCAACATCAACATCTTCAGAGATCCGCGTTGGGGAAGAGGCCAGGAAACATACGGTGAAGATCCTTACCTCACCGCCATGCTGGGCCGCGCCTTTGTACATGGGCTGCAAGGTGATGACCCGAAATATCTTAAAGCTGCGGCGTGTGCAAAACATTATGCTGTTCATAGCGGGCCCGAACCTTCGCGCCACGTATTCGATGCTCAGTCAACAGACTATGATTTGTGGGATACTTACCTCCCCGCATTTGAAGAACTCGTTGTGCATGCTGATGTAGCGGGTGTGATGTGTGCCTACAATGCTTTTCGAACACAACCTTGTTGCGCAAGCGATATCCTGATGAATGATATACTCCGCGATCAATGGAAGTTCACAGGTTACGTTACATCAGATTGCTGGGCCATTGACGATTTCTTTAAAAACCACAAAACCCATCCGGATGCAGCCAGTGCTTCCACAGATGCCGTGATGCATGGAACGGATATAGATTGCGGAACAGATGCCTATAAGTCATTGGTGCAAGCTGTCAAGGAAGGAAAGATAACAGAACGCCAGATTGATGTTTCGGTTAAAAGATTATTCACCATACGCTTTCGCCTGGGGATGTTCGATCCAACCTCAATGGTTAAATACGCACAAACAACGGATGCGGTACTGGAAAGTGAACCACACAAAGCCCATTCATTAAAGATGGCACAACAGTCCATCGTGTTGCTGAAGAATGAAAAAGGAACCCTACCCTTGCGTAAGAATCTGAAAAAAATCGCCGTTGTCGGACCAAATGCTGACAATCCTATCGCGGTGTTAGGTAACTACAATGGTATGCCTTCCGAAATTGTTACGGCACTGGAAGGTATTAAGAACAAAGTCGGCAAAAACACAGAAGTGGTGTATGAAAGAGCAACAACCTTTACAAGAGATACGCTGCTTCGTTATTCAGATATCACTTCGCAATATAGTTTCGATGGCAAACCAGGCGTTTATGCTGAATATTTCAACAGTACTGACTTAAGTGGCACTCCTGTGCTTACCCGCATGGAAAAAACCGTTGATCACCAGTGGCAGGAAGGTGAGATTGTCGTCAAAGACATGAAAGCATATAATTTCTCGGCCCGATACACCACGGACTTTACCGCGAGTTCATCCGGAGAGATTGTTTTTGAAGTTGAAGGTGATGATGGTTATCGTTTTATGATCGACGGTAAAGAACAACTCAACGCCTGGTCACGCAACCGATGGGGAGCAAAAAACATAAAAGTAAAAACTGAAAAAGGAAAAACCTATCGTCTTGTACTGGAGTATCACCAGGCGCTGGGCAAAGCCGGCATCGCTTTACGTACCGGAAACTTTACACGTACCGATTTTAAAGCACTCGCTAAAAGTCTGAAGGATGCAGATGCGATTGTGTTTGTCGGCGGCATATCACCTCAACTGGAAGGTGAAGAAATGAAAGTAAACGAACCAGGTTTTGATGGTGGTGATCGCACCACAATCCTGTTACCCAAGGTTCAAACCGATTTGATGAAGGCCCTGAAATCCACTGGCAAACCACTGGTGTTTGTCATGATGACGGGAAGTGCCATAGCCACACCGTGGGAAGCACAAAATGTTCCAGCCATTATCAATTCATGGTATGGCGGACAATCGGCAGGAACTGCAATCGCCGATGTTTTGTTCGGTGATTATAACCCCGCAGGTCGTCTACCGGTAACATTTTACAAAAGCGATTCAGATCTTCCCGACTTCAATGACTACAGCATGAACAACCGCACATACCGGTATTTTAGCGGAGAACCGTTATGGGCATTTGGTCATGGATTGAGTTACACTACATTTCAATATGATCAACTGAACATCCCTGCGTCAATAAAAACAAACACACCGCTTTCTATAACTGTACGCGTCACCAACAGCGGAAAGAAAGATGGCGATGAAGTTGTACAACTCTATCTAACACGCCAGGGTGCAAACTACAAGACACCGATCCGCGCCCTCAAAGGATTCCAACGCATTCACCTGAAAAGTGGTGAAAGCAAAACCGTTACTTTCCATTTACGTCAGCAAGACCTCACGGTTATCCAGGAAGATGGAACAGCAGATCACATCCCCGGTGAACTTTCGGTAAGTGTTGGTGGTAGCCAACCAAATGCTTCGACAAAAACGAGCAAGAAAACGGTAGAGGGTGTAGTGAAGATTGTGCAGGGGTAGTGTTATTTAGGCATAGCTAAATCCAAACACTAAAAAATTCAGGCTCATCATTATGTTATCTTCTTTAGAAATAGGAAGATAACGTAACGATGAGTAAATAGGAAGCTAACGTAACGATGAGTTTTACCGATAATTTAATTTGTCGTCAATCGCTCGTTGAATTCCGGCGGAGCAATCCAAACACTCCGGCAAACACTCTATCGCTTGTTCGGCATAAAATAAAATTACCTCACCCTTAACGATCGGTGCCTTTTAATGTCTTCGTTGCTGAACAACTGGTGATTATATGCCAGTTAAGTGCACGACTACCCAAAATTAGCGTCGCATATCAATAATGTACAACCTCACTTAGTCAATGAGAAAGCGACATAAAAATGAAATACCCTGTTTGATACTTTAGGAAAATCTATTCCATCGGGCACATCAAAGATTTGTGTAAGCCCCAGGTTGTAACGTACACCTAGATTCACATTTTTTGCTGGATCGAATCCAAGGCCGAATGCCAGTGAAACATCACTTTTTTTCATAATGTCTTTCAGGTCATCATCCACTGCGTCACCATCAATGGTGCCTTTCTCCTTTGCAGAAAGTAGAAATCCAAACTGCGGGCCAAAATGTAATTTGAATTTTCCACCAGCTTCGAATAATAACGGAACGTTAATATAGTTAACCGATGTGGTTGTTGTTCCCATAGCGCTGCCATTGAAAGTAACATAATTATCTTTCTGCCCCTGCCCTGAAAAGTAAACCTCTGGCCTGAACCAAAATTTATTTGATATTTTGGTTCGCATATACAACCCCAGGTGAAAGCCTGGTTTCATACTTGCATCGCTATTAATTGAAGCGCTGAAAATGGATAGGTTTAATCCACCCTTAACCCCAAACTGCGTTCCGTCAGGTTGAGAAGTAATACGCTTTGCTTCCTCAATATTTGTTTCAATCAGCTCCTCTTTTACCAATTTCGTTCCTAAGGTCGCTTCTATACGGTTAAGATCCTGTCTGGCTTTCTCCTTACCAACCTGCTGAAAACCCGGGTATCGTGCTCCTCCCTCTTCAAACGTATAACATCTGATAAAATACGTTAGGCCCGCTTTAAGATCGATTGTTTTGGAACGCTCACTTCCGGCGATTTGAGCTTTGAATACTTCAGTACCCGGTTTATTTGTATAGGTAATATAAGTCTTGGGAACACTAACTCCTACACTCGCAGAATCTGTCTTGATTTCAAAAGGAATATCAACACTTGAATCGCCGTTACGATAAAAATAAACTATAGCAGGATCATCCTGAGGAGCGGCGCTATAAATTTCGCTCAGCAACTTTTCGCCAAGTCCTTTCTCCATGCGGTTTAGTGCCGTCCTGGCTTCCTTTAAAGAAGAAAACTCCCGAAAAGATGGTACTCTTTTTTCCTGCTTGAACTTCACTACTGTTTCCACAAAATAATTTTGTCCTTCGCGCAGTTCCATTGTGATCGAATTTTCCATACCGGCTATTTGTGCTTTAAACGTATGGGTGCCAGGCTCAGCTTTAAAAGTAAGATAGGTGCCAGGAACACTCATACCTATGCTGGCCGAGTGTGTGCGTATTTCATAAACGCCATCAGTTCCGCCTGTACGGCAAAAATAAACCGAAGCCTGGCCTTGCGCGTTGGCATAATACGTGAACAGGCAGGATAACAAAGTAATTAGTAAGGTTAATTTCATTGGTATGAAGCATCTAAACAACAAGATAGTATTTAGGATTGATATGTCTCTTACGCTGTATCATTTAAAAACGAAACAGTATTGCATTGCCTGGTCAACTTTCATAAGGATGTAAGCTACATCGAACAGATACTAATTTGCGACAAAAAACACTTTTCTCCTGGAATACGATTAATCGTAAAGGCCATGCAGAAATCCAATCCGTCGTTGATCCGGGCGTTGACCTTCGACTATAACGAAGAATTACAATTTCAATTTAACGGCCTTTCCCAGAACGGATTCTTCCCGCTTCAAAAGGGCAGTTTTTTTGTATGGAAATCCCTGGATGACTCGGAAGTTATGGATGCGCATAATTTGTTCTTGAATCGCCTGTTCACGCAGGGGAATGTGTAGGTGGGTTCATTATCTTTTGTGTTCGCTGTGAGCTTCAAGGTACAGGGGCTGCAAGTTGCAAGTTGTTTTCGATACTGACAGGCTTCCATAATTGCTAAGGTCTTGGGCGATGAGTTTGTTTGATTCGCAGCTTAAACGTTTTAGATAAACTTCAAGTTTAGTTTGTTGTTCGATAAGTGATGACGGGAACTCTCTTATCAAGCTTTCGAAAATGTGGAGTGTCTTTTCGATATTACTAACGAATCGCTTTTACCTTTGCTCGAGGGGATCCTTCTGCATGCTTTGTGCGGAGCACACGCGCGCATCAGGATGACGGTAACAGGGGAGAAAATAGCTGTGAGTTGCGAGCTTCGAGCCACGAGTTTGTTTTGCAATAACTTAATTGTTGTCGATAAGCTTGAAGGGTTCAAGTTTATTTTTGCTAACCAAAGGTTTTCGAAAACCAACTTAAACATCAGACATCGAACCTCAAACAACTTTCGAAATCCCTTCGTTACAGAAACCCAACCGCGAACCGCGAACCACGAACATTGATTTTTTGATTTCACCAAAGAATCACTTTTACCTTCGCTCGGGGGATTCTTCTGCATGCTTTGTGCGGAGCACACGCGCGCATCAGGATGACGGTAACGATGGGAGAAAATAGCTTTGAGTTGCGAGCTACGAGCCACGAGTTTGTTGGGCAGTAGATTTAAGGTACGAGGTACGAAGTACGAGGTTAGATTTGATTTGATTGCAGCTTTCAAAAAGTTATTTTTGCTAACCCAAAAAGGTTTTCGAAACCAACCTCGAACATCAAACCTCAAACGACTTTTTCGAAATCCGTTCGTTATAGAAACCCAACTTTGAATCTTGAACTTTAAACTATTAGAGTACATGCGCGCATTACAATGACGGTAACAATGGGCCGTAATAGCTGTGAGTTGCGAGCTTCGAGTCGCGAGTTCGTTAGGTAATAAATAATTGTTTGTCAATAAATCTCAATGTCTTTTTGTTAACCCAAAACGTTTTCGAAAACCAACCTCAAACATCAGACATCAAACCTCAAACAATTCTTCGAAATCCCGTCGTTACCGAAACCGAAACTTTGAACTTTGAACCATGAACTTTGAACCATGAACCTTGAACTACCTTTCAACCAGATCTTTCAAACACGCTACCCATAAAGGGTGATCATTTAAGCTTTCAACAAGTTGTACTTTTTCTCCGCCGTGGTGGGTGAAGATTTCCTGGTATTCATCGCCAATCTCGATGATTGTTTCTAGACAATCTGCTGTGAATGCGGGAGAAAAGACAAGGATTTTTTTCATGCCTTTTTCGGCACATTGCTTTACCACTTCATCGGAAAAGGGTTTAAGCCATTTTTGATCCAGGCGCGATTGAAAACAAACTGTATATCGGTCGGGAGAAATGCTTAGCCTTTCGGCCAGTAGCCTTGTCGTTGCATAACATGTGGCTTTGTAACAAAATTTATTCTCTTCGGTAATCCCTGTCCGGCAATCATCAGAACAGGAGCCGCTGACATGCGCTTTGTCGACCTGGCGTTCCGGAAGTCCATGGTATGAGAATAATATATGATCGTAATCAGCCAGATTATATTTTTTACTGCGTTCTACAAAGCCCTCCAGGTACAGCGGATGATCGTAGTATTGGGAGATGATCTTTGGCTCAGGGATTACCCACCACGTACGCAATACACGCATCACCTCATCCAATGCTGATCCGGTAGATGCTGAAGCATATTGGGGAAACATCGGCAATACTATAATACGCTCATAATTCTTTTTTCGCATTTGTTCCATCACATCCGGAATGGAAGGATTCTTATAGCGCATCGCAAGGTATACATCGTAGTCGGATCCTAATTCTTCCTGAAGGAGTTGTTGTACACGCTGGCTGTAGTAAAGCAACGGTGAGCCATTCTCCGTCCAGAGTTTCTGATAAATTTTGGCCGACTTAGGTGCCCGAAAAGGAACAATGATCAGATTCACAAGCATCTTACGCGATAGCCATGGTATATCAATAACCCGCGGGTCATTTA
>DASPIZ010000147.1:0-29586 GCA_035628875.1 Ohtaekwangia sp.
TAGCAAGATTAACCTCTTCTATCTGAAACTTTTCGGAAGTCGGATGCGGCATTCTTTCCCCCGGATAGATTGTTCCGTACACAATGTATCCCTCTTGCAGAAATTTTTCAGTAACGGCTTTTCCGAGGTTACCTGCTGCTCCGGTGACGTAGGCAATTTTATTCATACATAATTGATTCAGGACTGTAATGTATTAAGGTTCCAGGTGTGAATCAATTTATGTTGCAGGATAGAATGAATCTTTGTAAGTGATTGTATTGTTTTAGGCTATGAGGGATAACTGTTGTGTTAATTTGATACGGTTGTTCAGCAGGTGCACTGTAGGCTAAACTGTTGTACTCTGATTGATTAAGGCTTACTTCCTGAATTCATCTTCACCATCTGTCGGATGAACTCTGAATCGATACCGTCGTGTTTTTCCATGATTTTTTCGAGGACTTCCGGAGACGCAATATTTTGAATCTCTTTGAATAACGTTCTTTCTTCAAACCGGATGTGTGCCTCTAATTCTTCTTCGATCAAGCTGAGATTTTTACTTACGCCATAGGTGTCTTCAAACAATCTTTTCAATCTCCGGTGTTCCGAAAGTACTTTCTTCACGAGCTCATGTTCATGCCCTAAGACGGGGATCACATATTTTTCTTCTATGTCGACATGTGGTGACAAATGGTTTTTGAAAAACCAATCGGTATAGATTTTATACGTTTTTATCGCAATAACTCTCATCTGGGTAACGGCAAAGATAATTGTAACCAGAATGGTAACATCGTTTCTGTATTTCATGGATTGGTTCCAAACCCGTCCGGGTCAAAAGAAAAAGCCTTCAAATCTTTAAGATCTGAAGGCTTCTTAGGAAGTACCAAAGGTGGGAATCGAACCCACACACCTTACGGTACACGATTTTGAGTCGTGCGCGTCTACCAATTCCGCCACTTTGGCTTGTACGGTGTCGAAATTAATTCGAGGTGGCAAATATAATGGAAAAGCGCCTCTGCACAACAAAATCAGGGATCGTTTTTGAATTGTTGCTACGGATATACGTTCCGAAAACCGGAGTTACATCGTTGCTTGGTAGCAGCTACATTTGAATGAAATTTTTGATCGGAGACGACTCATCGCGTTAGGGATTGGAAGGGTTTAGCCCGACGCAGGAGGGCCGAAGCGCAGCGGAGCCCTGGAAAGCCCGGCCCCGCGCCTCGCGGGGGAACGCCCAAAACATGAGAACGACATTGGATTCGATGCATTGTGAAGGCTGGTTACGAAACGAAACGAAATTAAATTAACTATTCCGTACCAAGAACCCACTTTGTTAAATCACCTGCTGATAAGTAACAGCCTCCGTTCTGGCAGAAAATAAAGGTTTTACTTTTTCCCAAACACCTTTAAAAAGAGCTGAGTTACGGTAGGCTTCCAGGTCTTGCGGACCGTTCCAGTAACTTAACGTTGTGAAGACATGCTTTGCTTGAAGATCCTGCAACAGCTCAAGGTGTGTACAGCCCGGAAAATTTCGGATTGCCGTTTTATGACGATTAAATATTTCGAGGAACTGTGTAGTTTCTTCCGGCCGAAAAGACATGCGCACAATTCTGATTATCATTATTCGTCGAAGATTATGTTCACAACACTATCGTACTCAAGGCCCAACAGGGCAGAGGCATTTCCTTTGTAAATTCCAATCTCCAGCAAGCCGAGGCTGTTGAATAAAATAAAACATTCACCCTGTTCGGCCTGGTGGTAATGGGTATGGATGCGTTTAAATTTTTCTCCACCAAACTGCACGGTGTACGATCTTCCTTTGCTCAGCACATTAAATGCCTGTAGTGGAATATTGGTAATGAGGTTACCCATGCCATCCACTCTTATAACGCTGCCAGTGATTTGTTTTTTAGTTGCCTTAACCTGTCGGTCGATCATTTTTCTAAAAGCCTGCATAGGTTTTCCAATTGATGTAATAGAAACTCCGCTGGCTAACTTTGCTGCCGCTGGTGCAAATACGTCTCTTTCGGGAAAGGAACTAATGATGGGGTTAATACTGTTCAGTTCAACAAGCTGTTGATGAGGCCGGTCGGAAATAAGTCCGAACAAGCCATTGTCGCAGCCAATGAAGTAATGATCTTCCAGCTGCACGGCAATGAATGCGTCATCGCGGTTTCCGGCGCTGTCTACGCCGACCAGATGAACAGTGCCGCCGGGGAAATCGCGAAATACAGCACGCAAGACAAAGGCAGCATGGCCGATATCGAAAGGTTTTATCCGATGGGTGATGTCTTCAATGCGTAAACCGGGATTGACGCCAATGATCTTAGCTTTGATAGCAGCCACATAATGGTCACTTTCGCCTGAGTCGGTAAGAAGTGTAACAATGGACATGAGTTGACGCTGCCGGGGATATTACTTAATTTACCGTGGCAAAATAAACATTTTTAAATTCATATTGTTTTAACCCTAAAACGGATACATAGTTGATTGAAAAAACGGTAACACTTGAAAACATTTCATTGATTGATTTTCTCGGCGTGGAAAACAAAACCATTGATACCCTGGCTGCGGCATTTCCCAAAAGCAGAATTGTATCTCGTGGTAATCAAATCCATATCAAAGGAAGTTCGGCAGAAATTGTACAGATCGGCGATATATTAAACTCCCTGATCGAACATTATCATTCTTTTGGAAGGGTAACAGAAGAAAACGTACAGAATTATATTACGAAGGAGCATGAGATCATGTTGCCGGAGAACGGGCAGACACCTGCAGAAGACGTGATTCTATACGGAACGAAGGGAGCTGCTATTAAACCCAAAACAAAAAATCAGCAACGACTGGTTGAGCTTGTTAAGGATAATGACCTTGTTTTCGCACTTGGTCCTGCCGGTACCGGAAAAACGTATATTTCTGTAGCGCTTGCGGTGAGGGCATTAAAAAATAAAGCGGTAAAAAAAATTATCATTACCAGGCCCGCAGTAGAAGCAGGGGAGAACCTTGGGTTTTTACCGGGTGATTTGAAAGAAAAAATTGATCCGTATCTGCGCCCAATCTATGACGGACTGCACGACATGATTCCGCACGAAAAACTGCAGTATTACATGGAGCGCGAAATCATTGAGATTGCTCCACTGGCTTATATGCGTGGACGTACGCTGAACAATGCTTTTATTCTTTTGGATGAAGCACAGAACACGACGCCCATGCAGATGAAAATGTTTCTGACGCGGATGGGGCCTGATTCTAAAATGATCATTACAGGTGATGCCTCGCAAATTGATTTGCCGGGTAGGCAACGTTCGGGATTAAAAGAAGCGATTCGTATATTGCATAATGTAAAGGGAATTGGGTTTATTGAGTTGTCAGAAAAAGATGTTGTGCGACACCGTTTGGTTCGTGATATTATTGAAGCCTATCACCGTGATACGGATACCGATAAAAGTCAAAATCAGTAATAAAACATGATGTACTGGATACCCTATGCTTTTGTGCGCATTGTGGTATTCTTCAGTGCCGGCATATTGTTGGGAATATATTATCCGGATATATTATCCGAACAGTATGCTGTTGCATTGTTTTTTTGTTCTCTGTTTGCGTATGGTCTTTTATTCTTGTTGAATTGGAAAAAACAGCGTGCTGTGATCAATCCGGGTTTCGTTGGTCTCGCGGTTGTTTTTGTTTCAGGCTATCTTAATGTTTTATTTTATACCGCATCACGACAGGTTGATCACATCAGCAGGATTGATAAACCGGTAGAATACTATCGCGCATCGGTTGCCGATTTTCCCATAGAAAAGCCTGGATATTTTAAACAAGTGGGGCAGGTCTCCGCAGTGCGTATTGAGGGTGAGTGGCTGCCTTACCAGGGAAAGGTCTTATTTTACTTTTCTAAGAAGACGTTTCAAACACCGTATGGTTACGGCGATGAGGTGTTGATCAAAGGCGGGTTTAACAAAGTGCAACCTCCTTCAAACCCGGGGGAATTTGATTATCAACGCTATCTAGCATTCGCTAATATTCACCATCAGCACTACCTTAACAAAGACGATTTATTACATGTTGGATACTACCCACCTTCCCTGGTTATTGCGACTGCGATCAGAATCCGCGGTTGGGCAGAGCAACAACTTTCGGCTGCGGTTCACGGTGAACGGGAACGTGCATTAGCCCATGCGTTGGTGCTGGGCGTAGTTGATGGTCTGGACAGCGAATTGCTCGGCGCGTATGCGGCAACCGGATCTATGCATGTTCTCGCGGTGAGTGGACTTCATGTCGGCATACTTTACTGTATTTTGCTACTGATGCTCAAGCCGCTGAAAAAATACACGTGGGGAAAGTGGCTAATCACGGTTATCAGCCTGATTGTGCTTTGGGGGTATGCCTGTGTTACCGGGTTACCGCCCTCGGTATTGCGCGCTGTTGTGATGTTTTCATTTGTAGCAGTAGCGTATCCGTTGAATTTCAGGACCAATATTTACAATACACTTGCTGCTTCTGCATTTTGCCTCTTATTGTTCAATCCATTTTTATTGATGTCGGTGGGATTTCAGTTATCGTATCTTGCCGTGCTCGGTATCGTATATTTTCAGCCAAAGTTATATGCGCTGTTTGAGCCTAAACATGTGGTGTGGGATGAGATATGGAAGATCAGTTGCGTTTCTATTGCAGCGCAGCTTTCGACTTTTGCGCTGGGTTTATTTTATTTTCACCAATTTCCAAACTACTTCTTACTTTCAAATCTGTTTGTAATACCGTTGTCGTTTTTTATTCTGGTGTTGGGCTTGGGTATTCTCGCTTTTAGTTTTATCACCCCGGTTACATTTGTATTGGGTTATATGTTAACGTGGTTAATCAAACTACTTAATTTCCTTGTTTTCGCGGCTGAAGCACTGCCATATAGCCTTACCACGAATATTTATATCACAACTACGCAATGTTGGGTATTGATGTTGCTTGTGATAGCTGCATGTTTATTTCATCGCTTTAGGAAAGTACATTTTGTTTATTTGATTACTGCGTTGCTTCTTATTTTCTCCGGTTTAAGTTTCTCTCACGTTTATGAAGTGACGGGTCAGCGGAGAATAACAATTTATAAAGTTTCTGGTCATACGGTAGTCGACCTCATGGAAGGTGGTCAAACCTATGTGTATACCGATAGTGTTTTGCAGTATCAACCTGAAACGATACAATACCAAGTTCAAAATAACCGGTTGATGAATGGTGTCTATCAATCATATCCTTTAGATCAACAGCCATTTTCCAGATCATTTCGGGGCGGTCAGCTCACACATTGGAACGGAAAGATTATTGTGCAGATAAAAACAACAGATTTTACATTGCCAAAAGGTCTGAAAGTAGATTTTCTGATCGTATCCTCAAATGCTGTGAAATCACTTCGTACTATACTAAAAGAGGCAACCCCTTCATATATCATCATAGACAGCAGCAATAGTTTTAGATGGGCTGGTGAGCTGCTGGAAGAAAACGAAAAGTTTCCCGGCGATTATGTTGTTCATTCAATATGGCATGACGGTGCTTTTGACATGTTGATTTGAAGATTTTTCCGTTTTTGTTTACGTCAATTTGCATCTACCTTTGTAATTTATAGTAGAAGCCGCATTTCATAATTTAGAATTAATCACACAATCACTCGCACAACCGGTCTCGTTTTCAGAATCATACCAGGCGGTAAAAATTTTAAGGTTATGGATTACATTCAATATCATAAGCATAACAGGATCGCGTTCATTACGCTTGATCGTCCCGAAAAAAGGAATGCACTGAATCACGCCTTTGTTTCTGAACTCAAAAAGGCTTTTGCTATGGCAAATGATGATGATGACGTGAAAGCTGTCATTCTTCGCGGTCATGGAGAAGCGTTTTGTGCCGGCGCTGATCTGGCATACCTGCAGGACCTTCAACGGTTTTCCTATGAAGAAAATCTTGCCGATAGCAATCATTTGAAAGAATTGTTTCTACAGATTTATACATTAAAGAAAGTGGTTATTGCGCAGGTTGAAGGCGATGCCATAGCGGGGGGATCAGGCCTGGCCACTTGTTGTGATTTTGTGTTTAGTGTTCCGCATGCAAAGTTTGGTTATACAGAGGTGAAGATCGGTTTTATTCCGGCGATTGTAATGGTTTTCCTTTTACGTAAGATTGGTGCCGCAAGATCAAAGGAATTATTATTGACGGGTAACCTCATAACTGCAGAGGCCGCCCTTGCGGTGGGATTAATTAACCGTATTTTACCGGCAGCTGAAATTGAGCATGAAGTCATTCTTTTTGCAACGCGGTTGATTGAGTCAAACTCTGCTAACTCCATGATGATGACAAAACAAATGATCGCTGATGTACAATCGATGAATCTGGAAGAAGCACTTGCACATGCTTGTGAAATGAACGCGAGAGCGCGGAACAGCGCCGATTGTAAAACAGGCATCGATGCGTTCCTTAAAAAAGAAAAAATCAAATGGTAATAAAATCTAATTCTAAATGTATAATGCCAATGTCGAGTCGCTAATACATGGTTTGCAATGTCTCATCGAAGCGTTTAGTTAAGCATTGTTTTAGCCTCGCCCTGCCATCTCCGGAGCGGAGGGTTTTGGAGCTCAGCGAAAATGACATTGAACACCTAACGATAACGCCTAATTCCTAATTCCAATCCCGAATCCTAATAATCCCTAATTCCTAAGTCAATGTCCACCCCGATTTCCATATTACAACAGTACTGGAAACACAATGAGTTTCGACCTTTGCAAGCTGAGATTGTTGAATCTGTGTTAAAGGGAACAGATACACTGGCCTTGCTTCCTACCGGAGGAGGGAAGTCTGTATGTTTCCAGGTGCCGGCGCTGTTGTTGAACGGGGTTTGTATTGTGGTAACACCGCTTATTGCGTTGATGAACGACCAGGTTGAGCAACTTAAGAAAAAGGGTATCATAGCGGTGGCGATCCATTCGGGTATGAGTAGGCGGGAAATTGATATTCTATTGGATAACTGTATTTACGGGCAGGTGAAATTCCTGTATGTTTCTCCTGAACGATTGCATACGGAAATTTTTATTGAACGTGTAAAAAAAATGACAGTGAATCTCATCGCTGTTGATGAAGCGCATTGTATCTCACAGTGGGGTTATGATTTTCGTCCGCCGTATTTAAAGATTGCCGCTTTACGTGAACTAAAGCCAGAGGCCACGGTGATTGCTTTAACCGCCAGTGCAACGGTACAGGTACAGCACGATATTATGGACAAGCTTGCTTTCCGTACGGATCACCAGCTTTTTCAAAAATCTTTTGCACGTGATAATCTTTCGTTTGTCGTTCGTAAAACAGAAAACAAGGAAAAAAAATTATTGGATATTTTGAACCGCGTGAAAGGGCCTGCAATCCTTTATGTGCGGTCCAGAAAGGCAACACAGGAAATCGCGGGATGGCTTAGCAGGCGAAACATCAGCGCGTCTTTCTATCATGCTGGTCTTGATTTCGACGATCGCTCGAAGCGCCAGGATGAATGGATTAAAAATAAATCGCGTGTAATGGTGGCAACCAATGCATTTGGTATGGGCATCGATAAGCCCGACGTGCGGGTTGTTGTTCACCTGGATCTACCTGAGAACCTGGAGTCATACTATCAGGAAGCAGGTCGTGCAGGACGTGACGGAAAGCGCGCCTATGCAGTGGTGTTGTATCACGAGGCTGATCTGATCAACCTGAAAAGAAAAACGGAACAAGCGCATCCTGAACCGGAGGTATTGAAATCAACTTACCAATCGTTGGCAAATTATTATCAACTGGCGGAAGGAAGTGGTGAAGGACAAAGTTATGATTTCGACATTAATGCGTTTGCAGATCGGTTTCAACGGCACGTAGCGGATGTTTATAATGCATTGAAGAAACTTGAAGAAGAAGGTTTTATCCATTTCAACGAAAGTTATTACAGCCCTTCTCATCTTCATCTGCTGCTTAATAAGGCGGAGTTATATCAGTTTCAGGTAGCCAATGCCAAGTTTGATCCGGTGATCAAGATGCTGTTGCGATTGTATGGTGGCGAACTGGCAACAGGGTTAGTTAAAATTTCGGAAGCGTATATCGCCCGTGCATTGTCAGTTTCATTTGAAGAGGTGGTAAACATCCTGCAATATTTGAATTCTCTGAATGTGTTTCTTTATGAACCCGCGAAGGATAAGCCGCAAATCACGTTTGTTCAGGCACGAAAGGATGCAGAACGACTTCCATTAAATCTAAAAAGACTTGCTGAGAGAAAAGCGCTTGTGATGAGTAAGATGGCGGCTATGCAAAATTATGTTTCATCGTCTGACCGATGCCGGATGTTAATGCTTCAACATTATTTTGATGAAAAGACACTTGCAACCTGCGGCATTTGCGATGTGTGTCTCGAGCGGAAGAAAAAAGAAAATCAACACGCATTTAAAGATATGCGAAGCGAAGTGCTTACCGTTGTACGTCAGGATGCGTTTACATTAGAACAAGTGGAAGAAATTATTAGTCCTAAAGACAATACTTTATTCATTGATGTAGTTCGTGATCTGGTTGATGAAGGTGTTGTCGAATACGATAGTGCCTGGCGTTTAAAGATTGTTCCTCCGGGAAAATCAAACTTGATTTAAACTAATTTACTTGCTCAAGTCGCTCGCCGCTTTGCTCGTCCTGCGCACGTCCCAGTGCACAGGCAGTAACGAGCGAAGGTCTTACGCAAGCGAGTCGATACGAATCTTGGGTATGGGTGAGTTATATTGCTATTACAGGAATTCTTTTACTTGTCTTTATCATCACATGCCTCAATGAGCCAATGGCTACCAATTCCAGATAAGGGCATGGTAAATGATGTATTCCTGAATCCAAAATTTCGTTAGTGCGTCATGGACTATTGGCCAAGAAGCTCCTGTGCATTTTGTAATGCGATACGTGATGGATTAGCGCCACCGATCATTTTTGCGATTTCTTCAACGCGCTCTTTGGTGGATAATAGTTTTACCGAACTGATGGTTTTAGCCGCGGAGTTATCCTTATACACAAAGTAATGTGCATCGCCTTTTGCGGCGATCTGGGGCAGGTGACTGATCGAAATAATTTGGTGTCTTTCTGACATAGATTTCATCATGCTACCCAGCTTGATTGCGATCTCACCGGAAATGCCCGTGTCGATCTCATCAAGAATTAATGTGGGCATGGCAGTGCGTTCCGTCATAATGTATTTTATGCTGAACATTACTCGCGAGAACTCGCCGCCCGAGGCCACTTGTACCAGCGGTTTCAATGATATCCCTTTATTTGCACTGAAGAGAATATCAATTTTATCTGCTCCGTGTGGCGAAACAATGGTAGTGTGGTGATCGATTTGCAGGCTGGCTTCAGGGATACCTAGCTCGTGCAGTAACTTCATGAGTTTTTTGCACAGCGGCTGAAAAGCTTTCTTCCGTGTCGCAGTAAGTTGTGCTGCAATTTCCTTTACGCTTTTCTCTGCTTCTTCTGCTTTTTTATGGGCCATTGAAAGCGCTTCATCCACATTGGATGTGATCTTGTTTTTCTCTTCAAGTTTTTCCTGTAGGGTGATGAGATCCTGGATGTTATTTACACGATGCTTCTGCATTAACCTGTAGAGCGTACTTAATCTTTCTTTTACAAGCTCGGTTCGTTCCGGATCAAATTCTATTTTTTGATCTTCGTTTTCAATTTCACCGGCGATGTCATCCAGTTCAATCACCAGGCTTTCAAATCGCTGAAGGAGCGTAGCGTATTGTGGCGCATAATTCGTTATCTGTTGGAGATGATTTTTTGCGTCGCGTAAACTGTTTTGTGTGGAGAATTCTGAATTTGAAATAAGATCAAGAACTTGTTGAAAACGACTTTTAATTTCTTCTGCGTGTTCCCTCACTTTCAATTCAGATTCTAGGGTTTCCTGTTCATCGACCTGAAGATCTGCCTTTACAAGTTCATCCAATTGGAAACGGATGTAGTCGGCTTCCTGTCGAAGTGTATCGGCTTCACTGCGGAGTTGCTCAAAGGTTTTTTTAGCATTTACATATTGGGTGTATTCGTTGCCATATTGTTCACGTAATGTAGCGTTTTCCGCGTATGCGTCCACAAGTTTAAGCTGAAAGGTGTGTGTTCCAAGCTGGAGTGTTTCATGTTGTGAATGAATATCCATGAGCATGCTGCCCAGCCTTTTCATGACTTCAAGTGTTACAGGCGTATCATTGATAAATGCCCGTGATTTTCCACCCGGACTGATCTCACGGCGGATAACGGTTGTTTCATCGTAGTCAAGATCTTCGGCTTTGAAAAACGATTTTAGCTTATACTCGCCAATTTTAAAGACACCTTCTATAATGCATTTTTCCTGTTCATCCCACAACACTTTAGTATCGGCACGGTTTCCCATGAGTAGACTGATTGCTCCGAGAAGAATGGATTTACCAGCACCTGTTTCACCGGTAATCACATTGAGATTTGCCGAGGGGGCAAGCTCAAGATGTTTTATCAGGGCGTAGTTTTTTATGGTCAGGTGAGACAGCATCAGATTGTTGTATCGGAATAAATTTCAGCAATTCGATTATAGGAATAATAAATTTTTTTGAGTCGCATGTTCTCCACAACAATACCGGTTGAGTTAGCCGCATTTAATTTTCCCAGCACTGCTGTCTTGTCCACAAGCACCAGGTGAATATTGCTGTTAACAAGTCGGGCCGCGTGTTTTCTGATTTCTGTTTCACTGGTTAAGCGAAGTTGTCGTGTACTCATAGCGCGAAAACTATAACGGTAAATGTGAGCAAACCATCAATTGAATGCAAGTCTGACCCGCTGACAGATTTCTAATTTTTTATAATTTTTTCGTAAGAAGAGCGATTGGACGGATCAATCTGTGTGACGATGTCGTATGCCTCTCGCCTTATTTGAATGTTTCCTGAAGAAAAGATATTGGCCAGTTCTTTCCCTTTGGCATCGAGAAAACTAATGACCAGGATTGAATTCGGATTTATATCGCGGATTTTTTTTATATCCCGAAGTCCGTTTAAAATCACAGTCCTGCTATTATCTGCGTCTTTATCAAAGGTATCCAATCCCAGACGATGGTAGGTGTACAGTGCTTTTCTCAGATCCGTCATCTGGCCGCTGTTGTAATTTTCCACAATCCAATAACGGTTACGTGTGCTTCCTAACGCGGCCCATCCGGGGCGTCCTGACGATTGTGCATTAATCACCACCTGTTGTGCACGTTGAAAGTACGGTGTGCCACCGAGCTCGCTAAATGTATCATAATCAATTCCGATCATCAGGTAAGCATATACTGCCAAGAGTGAAGTAAGGTTGGTGGTGAAGGTGTTGTCGTTGTACTCCAGCGGAAGCGATTCGATGTATTCAAACTCCCATTCCCTGTCGGCAAAATTGAACACAAGACTGGAATACGTTGAATTGAAAATGGGACGTGCTGACTGAATTTGTACGGAAGCCTGAAAATTACCAATGGATGGCATTTTTGTAATGGTGATCAATAAATTACAATTGATCCGTTCATGGTTTTTAAATGCATCATTAGTCCATTTTCGCGTATTCATAAATTGCTCAATGGATTGTTTCATGTCGCGGAAAATGCCACGGTCGGAAGTCTGCACCTGGGCTGAATTGATGTTTACCGTACAATTCAACTCCTGGGCCAGTCCAGGGACGGAGATCATGCAAAGTAAAAAGACGATTACAATTCTCATGGCATGTTGTCTATGATGGCTGTTGCAATATCCCGCGCAACGTCCTTTTTGTCTTTTATCGTAAACGAAGTAGTCTCCTGCTTTCGGTTAATGATGGTAATTTTATTTGTATCATGGCCGAATCCAGCACCTTTGTCGTTAAGCGAATTTAAGACAATCAGGTCAAAGTTTTTCGCTTCCAGTTTTTTTAATGCGTTGTTATGTTCCTCTTCTGTTTCGAGCGCAAAACCTACCGTAAACTGTCCCTGACGTTTAATTTTTCCCAGTGAAGCTGCGATGTCTGGTGTCTTGGTCAACTCCACCACCATGGTATCAGCAGTTTTTTTGATCTTCTGTTGCGCTTTTACCGCGGGTTTATAATCGGCAACAGCCGCCGCAAGCACAGCAATATCCGTGGAAGGAAAAAGATCACTACATGCAGCGTACATGTTATCAGCGGAAGTTACAGGTATAACGCGGATAAGCGGATGATTGGTATGTTGATGTGTGGGCCCGGTCACTAAATTTACTTCAGCGCCGAGGCCTGCCAGTGCTTCGGCAATCGCAAATCCCATTTTTCCACTGGAGTGATTTCCAATAAACCGGACAGGATCAATTGCTTCGTAAGTTGGCCCAGCGGTTACAAGAACTGTTTTACCCGAGAGTTTTTTTTTTGATGCGAAAGCGTTTTGTAAGAATGCCACGATTTCTTCCGGTTCGGCCATTCTTCCTGTTCCGGTCAGGCCGCTGGCGAGTTCGCCATACGTTGGATCGATGATGGTGTTGTTATATCCTTTCAGCGTGTGGAGGTTCCGTTGTGTTGAAGGATGTTGAAGCATATCAAGGTCCATGGCAGGTGCCAGAAAAACCGGACATCGCGCGGAAAGATATACGGCAAGCAAAAGATTATCACATTGTCCGGACGCCATTTTAGCCATGGTGTTTGCGCTTGAAGGTGCGACGATCATGGCATCTGCCCAAAGTCCAAGTTCAACATGGTTATTCCATTGGCCGGCATTGTCTTTCACAAATTCGGTCAGGACAGGATTTTTCGAAAGGGTTGAGAGCGTCAGGGGTGTTATAAAGTCGTGAGCCGAAGGAGTCATCACGACTTTCACTTCGGCTCCGTTTTTTACAAGAAGTCTCGTGAGTACAGCAGATTTATAGGCAGCAATACTTCCGGTTACTCCCAGGATTAGTTTTTTGCCTTTTAGCATCGGCAGTCAGGCAGGATTAAAGTTCCGGTTGCGTATCGGTGTCACCGCGCATACGAAATGCGACTTGTCCTTCCAGGAACTCATCTGTAGCTGTGTTGGTAGCTTTCGGCATACGCTCATAGAATTTGGAAATCTCGATTTGCTCACGATTCTCAAACACTTCTTCCAGGTTATCTACAGTTGTAGCAAACTCGGCCAGCTTATTATTTAATTCTTCCTTCATATTAACCGCAATCTGGCGCGCGCGCTTTGAGATCACCACAACGGATTCATAAATGTTTCCGGTAGGCGCAGCGATCTTTTCAACATCGCGGGTAATAATAGACGATTGAATAGCCATAATTTTATGAATTATTATTTTTTGACTTATTTAACTTATCAAGACTTTCAGCATAAAAACGTTCAGCCTCTTTTAAAAATTTACTTTCCGGATAGGTATCTACAAATTCTTTGTAGTGTTCCACTACTTCTTTGTAACGTTCGTCCTGTTTAGAACGGATACTTTGCTCTGCTAATTTGTATTCGGATTCAATTACAAGATAAGACGCCTCTTCCAGGTATTTTGAATCTGGGTAATTGTCTTTGAAATTATTCAGTGCAACAATGGCCGCCTTGTATTGACGCATTCGGTAATACTGGTAGGCGTTGTCAAATCCTTTCGTTTCCAGCTTCGCCTGCATGGTAAAAATTGTCTCAATGGCTTTTTCGCGGAATTTACTTTTAGGATATCGGTTCAAAAATTCCTGCATAGCTGCCATCGCATCTACGCTACTGGTTTGATCCAGGTTAGTATGTGGCGAGGAAGAATAAAGTGAGTATGCATACATGTATCGGGCTTCTTCCGCAAGGGTGCTTCGGCCGTAAGTTTCGTAAAACGTCTTAAACTGCTCCGAAGACAAAAGATATAATTTATCGTAAAACTGGCAATAGGCCAGATAAAACTGCACTTTTTCACCCTCAGGAAGTCCCCGCACGATCGGTAAAATCTGTTCAAACAATACCGAAGCCTTATAATAATCTTCCTTGTCGTAATAGTTAAGGGCAGCTTCGTATTTCACCCGCCAATCCTGGCTTTTTTCAATTTTCCTGAATTTTCCGCAAGAAACCGTGATCAGAACCAGGAGTACGATAGATAATGAAGCTAAACCTTTCCGCATAAGCCCGCAAATATAGTATTAAGACTTTGAATTGTAAAACGGCTTTTCCGCCGGCTTAAGATGAAGGGAAAGGGAAAAAAGTTGTTTATTTTTTAACGATCAGCTTCCGTGTGATCACACTTTCATTGTCCACGTATAGCGTATAAAAGTAAATTCCGGCGCTTAGCTCTTCCGTACGGATGCGCATCGCGTTTTCGGAGGCTGTAAGGTCATACTCTCCCACCACATTGCCCAGGAGATTGTGTAAGCGAATTTTTGCTTTTATTCTGTCGCTCAGAATCTTGTAGTTTACAAATGCGTGATCAACGGATGGATTTGGGTAGACCTCATGCAGTTCAATCAATCGAGATTGATAGATGTTTTCCTTTGTTTTTTCCTCAATTACAAAGTTTAAATCGAATTCCAGTGCGTGCTGAGGGTTTGAACGATTATAGATGAGGTATTTTAATAAGCTGGAACCTGATACGAGACCGCCTTCAAGGTCGATATGGAATCCATTGAAAAACTGCCCTGGTTCCACGCGAACAATATAATCTTCAGTTTTTTGGTCGAGGCAGTTATTGTCGATGCAATAAAAATTGCGTTGGGTACTTCCGATTTGTTCCTGGAGTTTGTGAATCACCAGGGTGATGATTTTGTCGGTATTGTTTTTAAAACGAATTGGCGCTTTAACCACTTCGCCGATGTTCCCCTTGTATGTTTCCTGCAGGTCCGAAATCTCAAAGCTTTGGCCCGAAGCCAGAAAGCTTGTCAAGAGAATCAAACCTACGAGAATCAATCTGGCCATCTATATGAGTAAGTTTCACAAAATTTAAAGTTTTCGTTGATTCTTTCATAATACCGAGTCGATTATTTCGTTAGAGCACCCAAAATTTACATCACAAACGTTTGCGCTGAGGCGGGATGGCGTTTTTTTTCCGTTCAACCACTTTGTGTACGACCTCTTCACGGAGCGGCTTTTGATCCTCCTTCCAGGAAAATCCCTTCAATTCCTTATCTTCTTCAACGATTTCGTGAGGCGGAATGAATTTAGCTTCCGGTTTTACATAAAAACTGAAATTATCCACCTTGCCATCTTTGAAGCGGATTGTGATGTTACTGCAAATGATCTTGTTCATTCCCATGGTAACGGTGGCTTGTACAACACTGTCTTTTTTCTGTTCTTCCAATGCAAAATAGATGCTTTCCCCATTTCCTTGAACGAGCACACGATGAATATCTGAATTTTTGAACTCCGCCGTCATCTTTCGACCTTTAATCTGGTTATAATTGGACAAGGTATCCCTGGAGATCACAAAGGCATTTACCTTCATGAAAATTTTATCAATCGCGTTATTTTTAATCAGCATGCTGATGGAATCCGCTGTCATTTGATTTCCCTCTGACCAAAGCACGGGTTTATTATACATGTAGATGGTTGAATCCCCTGGCCTGTATTCTACGGAGTCGGCTACGCCTTGTAAATCTCTTTTAAAAATTTTCACATTGTGATAAGCCAGTAAGCGTTTTTTAGCAGGATCTTCGTGTTCGATGGAAACCAGCGTATCGGCCGTCATAAAAAGTGTGTCGTTGTCTTCCGTGATCTTAGCAACGTATGCCCTGGTGTAAACTTTTGAAAGCCCCCGCGTTCTGTAGTAATCCGCAGCTTGTCCATAGATGATCAGGTTTTCTTCTTTGTGTGTCATGACGACATCATCGCGCATTTTATAGATCTTCCGTAAATCGTCTAAAGCAAAATTCTTACTTTCAATCTTGTACTCCTGTGATTCGCCTGCCCCCAGATTCAGATCCGATTGTTTTGATTTTGTATCGTATTCACCGCTGTTATATACGAACGTGCTGCTATCCTTACTCACTACGGTGGTGGGCGTTCGGAAGTAAATGATCTTGGTTCTGGAATTGTATTGGAGGCTATCGGAAGTCATGGTGTAATCGGGGTTCTTAACATGAACATTACGTTTGAAGGAAGCCATGTTCGACGTGGAGTTGTAATATCCTTTCCGGCTCGTGAGAACGTTAATGCTATCGACCAGACGCCCACCATTGATATAATAGGCCATGTTTGCCACGCGATCAAAATCCAGGTAATCTGTATAGAGTGTAGCAGTGGCCAGTTTGGTGAACACCACGTTATTTCGCAGCTTGGCTATTTTGGTTTCACCATCATATTCCAGTTTTCGACCTGTAATGGTCGTTGAATCACCCTCCGTGATGCGGACCTTTCCAAAGGCTTCCACGAAATTACGTTTTTTGAACAGGTATGCGCTATCACAATAGATTGTAGTTTGATTTTGAACAAGCACTACATCACCGAGCAATTTTTGAAATTCCTCTCCATCCGGTGATTTGGCGCCTTTTAATTTATTAGCCCTTTCAAGTTGCACCCTTTTTTGTCCGTGGGAAGCAAATGCGCAAAATACCAGGGCAATGAACAGTATGGTCTTCGATAGAGACCCTAAAAACTGTTTTGTTCGCGTTATATCGTTAAATCTCAAAATCATAAATTAGCCTGCAAGCTACATAAAATAGTACTTTTGCACGTGCTTCAGCAATTTTTGAACCATATCGCAAAACAAGCGCTTTGTACGACTTCTGATCGCATACTGTTGGCGGTGAGCGGAGGGGTGGATTCGATGGCGATGCTTCATTTGTTTAAATCGGCAGGTTATGAAATTGGTGTCGCCCACTGCAACTTTCAACTCCGTGGTTTTGAATCGGATGCGGATGAAACGCTGGTGAAGGAAACCTGTGACGCTTTAAGAATTCCTTTTTATTCTATCAGGTTCGACACAACCCAATATGCAGGACAACATGGACTTTCGATCCAGGTCGCTGCCCGGGAATTGCGCTACAACTTTTTTAAGCAGATCCAAAATGAGCAGCGTTACAACCACGTGGCTACTGCACACCATTTGAATGATCAAACGGAGACAGTTATATTAAATCTCATTCGCGGGACCGGTATTGACGGACTAACCGGAATTCCATCCATTAATGGTCAGGTAATCCGGCCAATGTTGTTTGCCACACGAGAAGAAATCTCAGGCTTTGCTAAGCAGCATAACATAATATGGCGTGAAGACTTGAGTAATGAATCGGACCATTATTCGAGAAATCTAATCCGTAATCAGTTAATTCCTTTAATAAAAAAAATCAATCCCGGTTTTGAAGCTGGCTTTATGGATACACTGTCAAGGATACAAGGATCAAAGTCATTGGCGCAACATACTTTGAAGCAGGTAAAAGTGTCGGCTGTGAAGCAACAAGGAGATAGCATTTGTATTGAGAAAACAATCATTCAGGATTTTGATTTTCCCGAAGTCGTGCTATGGGAAATAATTAAGCCTTATCATTTTCATTTTAATCATTGTAAACAAATTGTACTGGAGCATCAATCGGGAAAAGTTTTTATCAGCGATACGCATGAACTCACGGTAGACCGTGATCATTTTATTATTACTGCTAAAAAGGCTTCAGTTTCATTCTCTAAAACAATTTTAGCTAACGATACGGTGAGTGTCTATGGTGGTGAAAAATTGACCATACAGTATATTCCATCAGAACATTTTACACTCATTAAAAAACCGGAACTGGCGCAATTGGATTTAGCGAAAATAAAATTTCCCTTAACGTGGAGGACATGGCAACCTGGTGATTCTTTTTCGCCACTTGGCATGTCGCGCCAAAAGAAACTAAGCGATTTTTTAATTGACCGCAAAGTATCAATGCCTGATAAACAAACTGTTTCTGTAATCGAATCGGCCGGCGAAATCGTTTGGGTTGTAGGTTTCATCATCAGCAATTGGGCAAAAGTCACAGGAGATACCAAAGATGTTCTGGTTATAACAAGAAACAATACTGACGGTTGTGATTAATTTGGGTCGATAACTTTTCGTTAATTGAACCTTATGGTATAAATTGGCGGCCGATTTAACAATTCCTTATCTCATCGTTAAAACAAACGTATTGATAGTCAAATCGATAGTGATTAATCTAAACGTGAATGACAGGCTTGTTTTTTCATTAAAAGTATTTCGATATTCTAACTTAAAACAATATTCCTATGAAAATTACAGTCGTTGGTGCTGGTAATGTCGGTGCTACATGTGCAGATGTGCTGGCTTACCGTGAAGTTGCCAACCAAATCGTTTTGGTTGATATAAAAGAAGGTATCGCCGAAGGAAAGGCGCTTGACATTTGGCAAAAGGCACCTATTGATTTATATGATAGCCGCACGATCGGTGCAACAAACGATTATGCAAAAACAGCCGGGTCGGATGTTGTTGTGATTACATCAGGATTACCGCGTAAACCCGGCATGAGCCGCGATGACCTTATCGGAACGAACGCTGGTATTGTAAAATCGGTAACAGAAAATGTGATCAGACATTCACCGGATGCGATCATCGTTGTGGTGTCGAATCCATTGGATGTAATGACGTATCAGGCACACCTTACGTCAAAGCTTCCGCGTACCCGCGTAATGGGAATGGCGGGAATTTTAGATACAGCAAGATACCGGGCATTTTTAGCAGAAGCGCTGAACGTATCGCCGAAGGATATTCAAGCTGTGTTATTGGGCGGACATGGAGATACCATGGTCCCACTGCCACGTTATACAACGGTAGCCGGTATCCCAGTAACAGAGTTAATCGATAAAGATAAACTGAATGCTATTCTTGAAAGAACAAAAGTAGGTGGTGGCGAACTTGTGAAACTGATGGGGACTTCAGCATGGTATGCGCCGGGATCTGCAGCTGCGCAGATGGTGGAAGCTATTGTGAAAGACCAGCGCCGTGTATTCCCGGTATGTATCAAACTTGAAGGTGAATATGGTGTTAAGGATTGTTACCTCGGCGTACCGGTAGTACTTGGTAAAAACGGTGTGGAACGAATCATCGAGCTTGATTTGAATCAAGATGAAAAAGCATTATTCCAGGCGAGCAATAAAGCGGTTCGTGAAGTGATGGATGTACTTGATAAATTAGGATAACATAAACTGAAGGACAAGTCAGAAGTCATGGTTTTTGGTTTATGTTTTTTGCTTGCCTCTTGTATCGGAGCATAAGTGAAATATAAAGCTTAACTGAAAAACTTTGTATCTGATTTGTCCTTTTGATATTATTGCAGATCACTCTTGTCACCACGGTAAATGATCTCACCTTTTACCAATCCGAATTGTTTTCGCAGATCATCCGAAAGTTCGTTAACAAATTTTTCTTCGCGGGCTTTTAATCCGGCTTGTTGAATTCGTTCGCTGTAATCTGTTCCATACTTTCTAACATGATCGTCTTGTCCGAATATTTTTTCGCGCTCACGCGAATCTTTAATTGTATTATCCTCGAAGGTATGTGCTGATACGGGGTTAAAGAAAGGTACCTGCAAAATGGCGAATCCGCCAGGTCTCAATACGCGTCGTATCTCCCGCAAAGCCTGGATATCATCCTGTACATGTTCGAGAACGTGATTGCACAATACGACATCAAATGTATTTTCGGGAAACGGAATCTTATGAATATCCATTTTCACCTTGGCCAGGGGAGACTCTATATCGGCCGTGATGTATCGATCACCATGGATCTGCTCAAACGCTTTCATGAAACACGCTTCGGGTGCGATATGCAATACGTCGTGTGGTTTTGAAAAGAATGAAGTACGTTCTTTCAGATACATCCAGATCAGCCGATGCCGTTCCAGGGAAAGACAATTGGGGCATAACGCATTAGGTCTTGGTTTCAACCGGCCATAGGGCATAAAAATCCTGAAACCTGAATCACAAACCGGACATTGAACCGCATTACCGCGATAAAATAAACCCGCCGTCTTAATCGCCCAGCCGCCCAGCCGTTGCAGGTATTTTCGGGGAACGTAACGAATCAATAGAGAAATGATTTTCTTCATATTCGGGGTAAAGATATAATAGAAGGGGATTCGAAAGTTAATGTGGTTTCATTATGCTCTTTTTTTGTTTGGCGTCTTTTTACAAACCCGTTTTTTTGAAAAGACCAAATTGTCTGCAAAAACTAAAACTTTTTTGCACATCGGTACATCTTTGATTCAGGAACGCGGAGAACTCCTCAAAATCCTCGAAATTTGATTCCATGGCCGAAACCTTACCTGAAGTTGCAATGATGCATTCCGATTCCCTGATCGTGCGTGCAAAGCAGGGCGACCAGAACGCTCAAGGAAAGCTCGTTCAACTTTGGTACAAGCGGATCTATAACTTTTCCTATAAATTTTTTGTGGATCACGATCTCGCCATGGAGGTTACCCAGCGGACTTTCATCTCCATGTGTAAGAACCTTGCGGGGCTACAGGATAACGCGCGTTTCAAATCCTGGCTATATAAAATTGCCGTGAACTATTGCCGGGAGGAAGCGCGTAAGAAGAAGGGAAACCGATCGCTTTCTTTTGATGTGGTCTGGAACCGTGAAGCTGAAGATTCCCCGCGATGGGAATCATCATCGCAACGGTATGATAATCCCGAAAGTCAGTTTCAGCAGGCTGAGCTTTCGGATATTCTTCAGCAAGCCCTGCTTGAACTGAGTGACGAACAACGCGAAGTGGTGATCATGAAAGAATTCGAAGGGTTAAAATTTCGTGAGATAGCCGAAGCCTTGAATGTTTCGGAAAACACGGTAAAGTCGCGTATGTATTATGGGCTTGACGGATTGAAAAAGATTTTGCAAAAGAAAAATATAACCAAAGATACATTAGGCTATGAGTTATAAACCAGATGAACAAGAGTTAATGGCTTATCTCTATGGTGAGTTGGAAGGTGATGCCAAGGCAAGACTTGATAAGTATTTTCTGGCTAATCCGGAGGTGAGGAAAGAATATGAACATTTGGAAAGCGTAAGCCAGCTGTTGCGACATGTGAAAGATAAAGAGGTGATTGCACCACCCGTTTTTGTGGACGACAATAAGCAACGTTGGATCAGCCATGCGCCATATTTAAAAACCATTATGGGGATAGCGGCATCGCTGGTGTTTGTTATTCTCATAGCAAGAATAACAGGTACACAAGTGAGTGTGTCTAACCACGAGTTCAAGATCAGTTTTGGTACGCCCCAAACACAAACAGTAGCTACACCGGAAAAGTCAGAATTAACAGCCACGCATGTTCAGCAAATGATCAACGAATCGCTTGAGCATAATAACGACGTGCTGAACGCCAACTGGCAGGCATCGCACCACGCACTGGAGTCATCGATCAAGACAAACCTTATGGTAAATTCCGGTAAAATGGATCAGGTTGTACGCGAAGCTTCAACGGCCTCGCAGGAACAAATTCAGGCGTATGTTGCCACGCTTCAGGCAGAGAACATGAAGTTGGTGAAGGATTATTTCAAGTTGACAGCCGGGGAACAAAAACAATATATTGAAGGACTCCTGGTGGATTTTGCAAAATATCTTCAGCAGCAGCGAAATGATGATCTTCAACTTGTACAGGTACGATTAAATAACCTCGAACAAAATACAACGGTATTTAAACAGGAAACTGAACAAATATTGACAAACATTATTTCAACAGTAGGAAATAATCAACCAACACAAATCCGGTATTAATGAGGTTGTCCTCATAAATTATATAAGCATTATGAAAAGTACAGTTCAATTTTTTTTATACTTTATTTTTATGATCGGCGGAGTGGAACGTGCTCTGGCGCAGCAGAATGATGAGGAACGGATGAACCGGGATATTGAAGTGGCAGAAAATGTTTTGACTACTTTAATAAAACAACAATTCAGCAATCAACGCATGTTCTTCCCGCTGGAAATAAAAGCGTATTACCAGGAAGGTTATGGTGTAACATTTACGTTGCCTGCCGATTTCACTACACCCATTGTATTTACAACCATTGGTCAGGAAAATAACAATTCAATTAACGTAGGTAACGGGGGAACGTATTCTTCCTATTCCAGATTTGAAATTTCCGGAGAGCAACCGCAAGGGAATAAAAATGCCATCAGCTTAAAAGATCGTTCGGCAGAAAAACGGCAGCTGAATATGGACAGCCTTCGAAATTTATATAACGAAAAAGTGATTGATGCAGCAAAGACGTTTATTGTCGACTATGGAGATATGCTTACTGCTGTAAAACCACAGGAAAAAATTATCATTACAAACCAGGGCAGTCAGCCGCGTGCCTGGGTCAATCAGTATTTCAATTCTTCAAAGAGAAGCTTGTTGTCGATTGATATCCAGGTCGCTGATCTGAAGCAAATGAAATCCGGAAAATTATCCAGGGAACAAGCGCTTTCTAAAATCAATGTGCTGAATACTGAAACTATTGATCCTGCAGAGCCAGACCTCGAATTATTTGCCAGTATGGTAAACCGTTTGTATCGGCCTGATCTTTCAAAAACGTACTTCACAGACAATTATGTATACTATGAGAGATTGAAAGATTTCGGCGTGATCTATTATCTCCAGGTTATCAGCAGCAGCGAGATCGACTATCAGCGGTATGTCATGCCTACTGTCGGCCTTACCAATGTTGATCTTGAAACCAGGAATAAAAAGGTGACGGAATTGTATCCTGTATTTGAACAGGAAGTCAAGGCAAATATGATTGATTATGGCCGTACTTTGAAAAGCATTCAAGACAATGAACTGCTCATATTTGAGATCAAGATGACACAATGCCCTGGATGTGGAATTCCAGCTTCACTGGAATGTAGTGTAAAGGGAAAGGTGTTAAAGGATTTTGCCGCAGGCGCGATAAGCAGGAACGAAGCACTACAAAAGGTAATGGTTAAGAAAGGCGCGAAGCAGTAGCACGATCTGTCGAATCGATCCACATTTCATCATAGGGTTGTGATAATCGTTGGTTACGCTTCTCGATGAGAGTTTTCTTTAGACCGTCGTTTTATATCGTACCTGACGGCACTTCGTTAAAAATTTTGCTGCAATTTTTTACCCATATTTCGTCCCGCTGGGACTGGATATGATTCGGCTCTACCCATTCGTCCCGCTGGGGACGAGATATAGGTAGAAACAAAACGAAATTATCTTACCAAATCCCGCAGGGATGATATAAAAGCAACGCTGGTTGCAGGGGCAATGGTTCTGGTTAAATACCTGTAAAATTGAAAGGTGTAATTGCTTTTAATTTTTCTTTAAGCTCAGGCTTTATATCAAGACTATCAATAAACGCAGCAATTGTTTCACGACTTATCTTTTCATTTTTTCTAGTCAATCCTTTGAGCGCTTCATAGGGATTAGGGTATCCTTGTTTTCTCAACACCGTTTGAATTGCTTCGGCAACTACAACCCAATTGTTATCCAGGTCGCGATCGATCGCAGAGGGGTTTAATTCAATTTTTCCGATGCCCTTTATAAGCGATTGAAGGGCGAGGTAGGTATGTGCCAACGGTACGCCTATATTACGTAATACCGTGGAGTCTGTGAGGTCGCGTTGCAATCTGGAGATTGGAAGTTTAGCAGAAAGATGTTCAAAGATGGCGTTGGCAAAACCAAGGTTACCTTCCGCGTTCTCAAAATCGATTGGATTTACTTTATGCGGCATCGCCGAAGATCCAATCTCGCCTTCCTTGATACGCTGTTTAAAATACTCCATGGAAATGTACTGCCATATATCACGGCTGAAATCAATCAGGATGGTGTTGATGCGTTTCAATCCGTCGAAGATCGCAGCCAGGTTATCGTAGTGTTCTATTTGCGTTGTGGGATAGCTGCGCGATAATCCAAAATGGCTACAGAATTCTTCGGCGAATTTGTTCCAGTCTACCGTTGGATAAGCAACATGATGCGCATTAAAATTCCCGGTGGCGCCACCGAACTTAGCGGGATAAGGAATTGCTTTTAAATGATGTAGTTGCTTTTCAATACGTGTCGCAAAAACCATAATTTCCTTGCCGAGCCTTGTTGGAGAAGCGGGCTGACCATGTGTATGGGCCAGCATCGGAATATCCCTCCACTCTTTACCAAGTCCGTTCAGGCGCGCCACCAGCGATTCAATGAGCGGATAATACTCTTTCTCCATGTATTCCCGAAGTAAGAGTGGTATAGCAGTGTTGTTAATATCCTGCGAGGTTAATCCGAAATGAATAAACTCTTTAAAAGGCTCAAGTTTAAGCTTGTCAAAAACATTTTTGATGTAGTACTCAACCGCCTTAACGTCATGATTGGTTGTCTTTTCAATTTCCTTAATCTCGGCGGCCTGTTCTTCTGTGAAATTTTTATAAATGCGTCGTATATCGGCCAGCATGTGTACCGGAAAATCTTCCAGTTCCTGAATCGTAGCTGACAATGAAATCAAATATTCAATCTCTATTTGAATGCGATAACGCATTAAACCATATTCAGAAAAGTATGGCGCCAGTGGTTTTAAGGTTTCAAAATAGCGTCCATCAATAGGGGATATCGCGGTAAGGGGATTTAATTGCACGGTACTGTTCGTTAAAATTCAAAATTAAGGGCTTCGGGCCAGACACCCAAAATTATCATCTTTATAATACAAGCTTATTGGTAAAAGCGCCTTAGTGGTGCTTTTTTGTTAATTTTGCGTCTGATTTTAAGGTGCTTCAAAATATTCCAGGCACCGATTTTTGGATTCCTTTTTGTTATCTCCATGGCAAGTGTGCCGTGGAATGTATTAAGGATTAGAATTAGAAAATTTTCGACATGGCATTCAGCTTTTTCAAAAAATCAGAAAAGAAGCAGGCAGCTCCTCCTGGTCCCCGGTATTACGATCTCAAAGTGAAGGACATCATAGCAGAGACTAAAGATGCGATCAGCCTTGTTTTCGATCAACCCGGCGAAAAAATTAATTATAAGTCCGGGCAGTTCCTTACGCTTATTGTTCCTGTTGAAGGCAAAGAAGTGCGACGTGCCTATTCGCTTTGCTCGTCGCCGGAAATTGATAAGGACCTCGTCGTTACGGTTAAACGCGTTGAAAACGGTTTGATGTCCAACTGGCTTCCCGATAAAATTAAAAAAGGCGACACCATCAAAGTGATGGAGCCGATGGGACAATTCGTAACCGAATATGATGCTACCAGAAAACGGCATCTCGTTATGTTTGCAGGAGGTTCGGGCATTACACCGATGATGTCGATTATCAAAAGTATTTTGATTAACGAACCGCTGAGTATTGTTTCGATCATTTATTGTAACCGTGATATCGACAGCATCATTTTTAAAGAGCAATTGGAGTTGCTGGAAACAAAATATGAAGGACGGCTTCATGTTATTCATATTCTTGATAATGCGCCCATGAACTGGCAAGGTTACTCCGGGTTGTTGAATCATGAAATGTTGACGAAACTTTTTGAGCGAATACCAGATTGGGGCAATGAAACAACGTACCTGATGTGTGGCCCTGAAGGGATGATGAAAAACGTTGAATCATTACTTGCGTTGCGTGATATTCCGTCCGCAAAAATATTTAAAGAAAGTTTTGTTCAGGGGACAATTGATAAAGATTCAAAAAAAGAACTTTCTTCCGGTGGAGGTGTACTTCAGGCGCGTGAGGTGACCATCCGCTACGATGGCCAGGAGTATAAAGTTATGGTTGAACCGGAGAATACAATTCTCCAGACTGCACTTGATCAGGGAATAGACCTTCCGTATTCATGTCAGAGTGGATTGTGTACAGCTTGCCGTGGTAAGGCGCTTTCCGGTAAGGTAAAACTTGATGAAGAAGACGGGCTCTCACAGTCAGAGCGCGCAGAAGGATATGTGCTCACGTGTGTTGGTCATCCATTGACAGACGACGTTGTGATTGAGATTGGATAAATCTTTATTTCGTTAAGGTGTCTTTACGGTATGCTTCGTATTCAGATACAGGTTGTCTACAGTCCATTCGACACGACGTTCCTGAAGGTGTTGCCGGACAGGACAATCCTGTTTGCTGCAAATCCGACAAGAGAATTCAAGGCACCCATCCGTGTGAATAAAAAACTCGATCGCATTTCCGAAATTACTCCGAACCAATTTTGTTAATTCGTCAATCTCCAGGTGCGCTTCATGCATATTAAGATACCATGGTAATGTAAGATGACAATCGATGTGCAAGACGTTGCCGTATTTTATGATCCGTAAGTTGTGAATATCCATCCAGTTATCACGCCTGTTCTGGTTCAATACATCGACCAGATGAATAAGCAAAGTATTATCACTTTCATCCAGGATACCTGCAAGCGATCTGCGCAAAATTTGATAACCTGTTCGCATAATAACAAGCGCAAACACAATGGCTACGATGCTATCGATCCAAACGATTTCTGTAAAATAAACAATCATCAATCCGACGATAATGCCCACAGTAGTATAGGTATCCGATTGCAGGTGTTTTCCGCTTGCCTCAAGCGCTACCGATTTATTCTTTTTGCCAATACGGATACAAATGTTACCTAGGACAAAATTGATTACCGCGGTGAAGGCGATTAATACTGTTCCTAAATCGAGTTTTTGTATAGCTGAAGGAACGATTAGATTGTTTACAGCCTGGTAAATAATGATAAACGCTGCGGTGAATATCAGGCTACCTTCAAGTAAGGCGGATACAAATTCAATTTTGCCGTGACCATAGGGGTGATCATCATCGCGTGGTTTGGCTGAAAGAATCAGGCTGTAGAGGCCAACAAATCCGGCAACTATATTTACGGTTCCTTCGAGTGCATCCGTTAAAATAGCTACTGAATGCGTTAGGTAATACGCAATGATTTTAATCAGCAAAAGAATGACTGACAGTGCTGCTACCCACTTTTGAATCTGTATATTTTTTTGGGCAGCTTTCATCTCGGCACAGTTGCTATGTCTTTTTTCGTGTTAATACTTTAACCAAACCTGGTAATGCAATAGCAATCCAGACCAGATTGATAAATATGTTGGCTGATGCGTCTTTATAATACGCGTATACTGTCAATAAAATTCCCCCCGCTATATTGATGGTATAGAACAGTGTGGAATCCGACTTTATTTTTTGATAGCTGTTTAGTCCGTATGCCGTAAGCACCAATAGGGATCCGGTCCATCCCAGTAATTCTAAAACCATTTTTCAAGATAGCAGAGACCTGCTAACGGGTAAAGTGTTTACTTATTAAATTGTTTTATTCGCGAAGTTTTACACGAAGGAGATACATGTCGGCTGTAATGTATAAGGTTTTATCATCGTCGGCCAGCGCGCAATTGGAAGTAGCCTCTTTTATTTTAATCTTACCAAGTACTTTTCCTTCGTTATTAAAGATCCAGATTCCACCAGGCCCGGTGGCAAAAATATTTCCGTTCCTGTCAACGCGAAATCCGTCAGGAAGCCCCTTTTCACCTGCCTTTGAGTTGCTGGTGGCATCATAAAAGATGCGGGCGTTAGTTACTTTATCCTGATCGTCAAGGTCAAATGCATACCAGGCTGCTTTATTTGAATCAGAATTTGCGACTAAAAGTGTTTTTTCACCTTTCAAAAAGGCAATACCATTCGGTCGCGTGAGCGAGTCGACAATGAGTGTAGTGGTACCGTTGGCAATTTTATAGACACCGTTAAAAGGGATTTCTTTCGTTGGATCGTCTGCTTGTTTCGGTAAACCGTATGGTGGATCAGTAAAGAACAGGTCACCATTACTACGGACCGCAACGTCGTTCGGACTGTTTAATTTTTTTCCTTCATAATTATCAGACAGCGTAATGAACTTTGCCTCCGGCGTATCCAGTGGCGCATCCATTAACGCTACCTTGCGATCACCGTGCTGGCACAACACCAACTTGCCATCTTTTGTAAGGGTGAGTCCGTTTGAACCGGGTTCCCTGGAGTAATCACCTTCACCAGTATAACCTGAAGGTGTAAGGTATACTTCTGCACCTTTTTCAGCGGTCCATTTGTAAATTGTATTCTCTGGTACATCGCTGAAGAGCAACATATTGTGTTCTTTGACCCATACCGGCCCTTCACTCCACGTATATCCTTCGGCAAGGATTTCAATGGTCGCATTTTCGCTTACAATCGTATTGAATGCTTCGTCGCTTTTTTCGAAACTACCAATGCCAGGATCATTGAACTTTTCTTTATTATCAGAGGAATTCTTTGTATTCATTTGACAGCTGATCAATGTTAAAAAACACAGTGAGAGAACAATCTGTTTCATTATAGATGGTTTAAGGTCGGGTGAAGATAATAAATTATCGTTAACCGAAGGAAGGAAATGGTACCAGTGGTATGGCTGAATAAAAATGGATCCCTATGATAGGGGAGTGGACGGTGAATGAAAAGCTGTTGCTGGATTTGGAGGAACGGGCACGGTTTTTCGTTGTTCCCATTTTTTAACAAAGAGGAAAACAATAATCATAAACACGATGATCAAAAAATAGATGAAAATTCTAACCACGCGTTTAATTCTAACATCACGTTCGTGACGTGCCATAATATCACCATAGTTCCGGTGCTGGGAAATTCTACCGGAAGTCATCATCTGTCGTCTTATGCGTATTTCATTCCTTCCCATCGTACTTAATCTTCAAATTAAAGTTTTTCCGTAACCTGTCCAACGCCCGGTAGGTCCTCATCTTTGCACCACTTTCTGTTATATCGAGAATAAAGGCGATTTCTTTGAAATCTTTGTCTTCAAAAAAGCGCAATTCGAGTACTTCAAGCATATCAATAGGAAGGTCCTTCAGGTATTTCAATAACCTTTGCAGCATTTCTTCATTCCATCCTTCATTTGCCTGCTCCATGAGCTCCTTTACTTTAAGCTCCTCTATGCTGAATACCTTGTGGTTTTTTTGCTTACGGTAATGTTTATTTACTTCGTTACTGGCGATTTTATAAAGCCATGCGGAAAACGGAACTCCCCTGAATTCATACCGGTCGATGTTATTCAGCGCAATTAAAAATGTTTGTGAGCAGAGATCGGCTGTAAGATCTTCGTCATCGGTTTGGCGGTAAATAAAGTTGAAGATCCTGTCAAAGTATTTTTCATACAGTTCACCAAACGCTTTCGGATTTTTCCTCGATCGTTTTAAAATCTCAAATTCTTGCTGTATTTCCTCGTCTGACATGCAGGACTATTACAGTACTATAATAGCAAAATGCGGAAAAGTCACAAAGTTGATTTCGATAAGTGAGGCGTTTTGATTAGCTGTGAGCTCGAGCTCTTCGAACTGATAGATATTTCCGATTATAATGCCTTTTAACCGCAGAGGCGCTGAGACGCTAAGTTTCGCAAAGTAAAATCCTATTCAACACTTCGCGTGCCTCTGGTCTTCGCGACTTCGCAGTGAGAAAAACACTACCATTTGTACTATCGCAATTTGATAAATACGCTTAACCGCAAATATAGGAGGCGCAAAGTTACGCTAAGTAGATAGCCAGTTTGTTAGGCTGAGCCCAATCCGTTTTCGAAAAGCCAACCTCAAACCTCGAACTATTAGTGTCCGGGATAAACTCACCAAGAGCGTCAAATCACTTTCGGAAAAATTGTGTGGGGAGTGGTATGCCTCCTTCAGTGTTGATCAATATTAATTAATGATCTTTCATTCACGTTTTTTTCGCCTCCCGGGCC
>DASPIZ010000148.1:0-6227 GCA_035628875.1 Ohtaekwangia sp.
TGGAGCTTTTCGCTGCGCGTACTCGGCTGCCAAGCACCTGATAGAAGGAGGAAGCACTCGGATCGTCTTTGTAAAAACACGAAGTGCAAAGCAGCATGAGGAGGCATTCAGTGGATATGCTCACGCGCTCAAGGAATATCAGCAGGCCAGTCTTGGAAGGCCGATACAAATCAATGTGGATGAAAATGGGCATCGCGGATTTTACTTAAACAGTGCTGTTGATGGGTTTCCCGATGGGATTGTATTCCTAAATGGACTGGTTAGCGCGTTTAGGCTGCATGGCGTCGGGCATAGGAATGGTTCAGAGGCAGTTGTACAGGCCATCTCGCTATCCAACGAAGCCGGAGCTGATGTCTACAATTTGACATGTCATATCCCTCAACTTGTGGGCCTGGGAGAATTTGCAAACTCTCTTCTTATTGAATTCATTAACTATAATCACAATGCGTAAGCAGTTGGATCGGAGCCTTTCACATTTACTCAATGCGGGAGGACTTTAAATACATTGATGTTTTGTTTTCGATAACCGCGAGATCGTCAGTCGGAGGATTGAGATAGAGTTTTAGAAAATCGTAAGAGCGTTTGCCATTCCAATAGGTGTCGAGGTAGAGCGAGTAGCCACCATTCTTGATTCGCCTCTGACGAAGGCGAACGGCCTCTTTGCGATTGAGATCTGTGTTTCGTTTCCGTGGCACAGTCAATACAAAAAAGGTTAGTGACGACGATCTTTTCACCCGGATTGTTACCGGGAATTTTTGTTACTCGAGCTATATAGTAACACCCGAGTAACAAAGTGGCCTCTCTAACGCACTGACATGAGCTTGATGAAAACCGCTAAGTGTTTAACAATCAAAGTATAAACACTCGAACCGATCTTTCATTACAGATTTTGTATCGACTTGATTCTGAACGACTTTCAGAATTTATTTCCTGGAAGCTTTTCTGACGAGCTAATAGGGGATCGTAAGAGAACCTATCTTAATGGATAGATTTCAAATGAAAATTTTAAAATATTGCAGATTTCAGTTTACTTCAACGACTTAGTGGCTAGTCCGGCCTTGTAATAGCCTTTGTGAATTCCTTCGAGTTTGAGACCCATCCAAATGACAATTGTATATTTAATAGACTGGCTTCATGGTTACTTCTCGCCAGATTATTGCCAATCGGCTCGGCTGTGCAGTCTTCTAAAACGATCGGGACGTAATCTCTGAATGCTGCGTCTCTAACCGTTGATTCAACGCAAATACTGGTTGTAGCGCCTGTGAATATGAGATATTTTTTTTCCAAATTTTTTAGGATGGAATCCAATGGTGTTTGATAGAAGCCGCTGAATCTTGTTTTATAAATAACGATATCATCAGTCTGAGGCTGAAGTTGAGAAATGATGTCAGTATTCCATGTATCGCGAACCAAGATACGACCCTGACTGCCAGTTGGAGATGTGAAAGAATCTCCGACATTGATTTTTCTCGTGGGCCTTAAGCGCTTGTGATACTCCTCCCTGCCCACGTCTGAGAGGTCTGGTTTGAATCCCATTTTAAGATAAATGATTTTTATCCCGCTTTTTCTGGCTGCGGCTATGACATTGCCGATGGGCTCTATGGTCTTTTGAATTTCTGAAATATTTATTCCTGCGCGATCAAACATTCCGTCTTTTGATCCAAATCATTTTGCATGTCCACGACAATTACTGCGGTACTGGCAACATCAAATGTAATTGCACCAGGGCTTGCCACCAAAGTAACTTCTTTCGGCAAAACCTTCATTGGCACTTGCGCTAAGCTTGCTGAGGCTACATTGTCAACTTTTTCGTGGGAATTAAAAGCGAAGAGAAACAATGCGGTAACGGAAGGTAAAAAATAAGCTTTGGTCATTTAGGTGTTGTTTGTAATTGAGTATTCGGTAGTATTCAACGGGACACGTATGTTGTAAACGGTTCGCTCTTTAATTTACCATTTTTTAAAATCTTTTATTGCGGGCCTACCTTTTTAATGCCGTGTTCATGTCTGAATTCATTCTGTTCTTCTTCTGACATTTTGCTGGTAACTCCTTTGCTGATCTTGTTAAAGAACATTTCCATTTTCCAGCAGGTTGAAAGAACATCAATAATTTCCCTTGACCTTCTCCAACTTTTGCAAAACTATGAGGAATCATTCGGGGTCCAAAACACTGTCGCCTGTTTTACTTTGTGTGTAATCGCTCCAACCTTAATTAGAAATTCGTCCTGCAGAACATACTACCCATTCATCCTGATCAAAAGGATAATGGTGAGATGTGCCACCTTCTTTTACACACTTTGATTCATACACATATATGTCTTCCATCAGTGTCTCCTTTAAGGAAAATATAGTGAGTTTCATTGTCATTGTGAATGAACCATCCAAGTCCGACAAAAGTGAATGGGTATAGTTCAAAATGGGGAATTGTCATTTGCAGGAAACTACTTCGAGTGAGTACTCCATTATTTTGTTTTCCACTTCGCTTATCAACTTCAAGTAAGTACGCACCAAACTCCTCCAGCCAGATGTGTCAATCTTCTGAATGGTTGGATTATCCAAGCTCTTCCAAAAGTAAATGATTTGGCTCGGCCGCGAGAACGAAATCTCCCACCTGCCGCGTTGGGGATTATATTACCCATCAAGGGGCCAAATTTTGGCAAGTTACTTTCTAATTCTTCTTGAATATCCTTTTAATGATACCAAAAGCGGGCGATCAGGCTGGATTCGAACTTTTTAAGTTTCAAGTTAAAGAACATCGCTCTATTGAGTAGGAACAGGACCGCAAAAATGATTTAGGTATAAGTTTTTCAACTAACAACGCTTTCAGACCAATCAATCAAGTTATTTATGGCTAAAACTGCAAAAACGAGCGCAAAAAAAACTTCGCGGAGAGCAACTATCAAACCGCAAACCCAAGACGAGATTTCATCAGCGTTGATGGAATTGTTTATCGATGAAATCAAAGACATCTATTGGGCAGAAAAACATTTAACAAAGGCTTTGCCAAAACTGGAAAAAGCTGCAACTTCTTCAGAGCTCAAGAAGGCTTTTGCAAAGCATCAAAAACAAACCGATGGGCACGTTTCAAGGCTCGAAAAGGTGTTTAAGCTGCTAGGCAGGAATGCACAAGGAAAAAAATGCGATGCAATGGTGGGTTTGGTGGAAGAGGCCTCCGGGATAATCGAATACACTGAGAAGGGAACTGCAACCAGAGATGTCGGATTGATCATGGCAGCCCAGAAGGTCGAGCACTACGAAATTGCAGCGTATGGAAGTCTCTGTCAGCTCGCCAAGACTCTTCAGAGAGAAGATATAAAGAATATTCTCGGAGCTACATTGGCCGAAGAGAAACTGACAGATGAGCTTTTGACAACTATTGCAGAAGAACATGTTAATTATGATGCTACGCTCGAGGAAGCTTAGTTGACATTGATATTCAGGACTTCCGAAGTGAGGACATCCATCGCGGATGTCCTTTTCGCTTTTTGTAAATAAATAGTATTGATGAGAGTATTAATGTTCGGGTGGGAATTTCCACCACATATTTCAGGTGGACTAGGTACCGCATGTGAGGGGTTGACACGTGCCTTAAATAACAAGAATGTTGAGTTGGTGTTTGTTGTGCCGAAACTCTTTGGAGAAGAAAGGCCACCCTTTCAGATTGTAGGGGCCAATGATGTTACGATATCTGAACGTAAAGTTTCTTCACAGCCCCATAATTTTAACGAAATCAAATTACCAGAAATATCTGAAATCAAATCCACTGCTACGGATAAACCCTCCACATTGATAATTTCAGAGACGGTCAATGTTAAAGATGTTACGCTTATTGAAGTACCATCAACGCTTCGACCATATAGCTTTCCAGAAGCAGATACAGAAACATTTACACTCGAAGAATGGAATGAAAAATGGGCTGAGCGCATGACACTTCTATCGTTAGACAACGATGATAAAATAAATGAAGAAGCGTCTGAAAACACTACAAATGCCGTTTTAGTCGAAGGTAGGCCTGTTAGCTTAACTAAACGTTCTTTTTCCGGCGGCTATGGAGCGGATTTGTTTACCGAAACATTAAACTACGCGGAAGTTGCCGCTCAGTTAGCAACTGATCATTCTCATGACATTATTCATGTGCATGATTGGATGACATTCCCAGCGGGACTCGCTGCAAAGAAAGTTAGCGGTAAGAAACTGATAGTTCACGTTCATGCAACTGAAATAGATCGGTCTGGTAGAGAACCACATCCAATTATTTTTAATATCGAGAGAGAGGGACTCCATGGTGCTGATCATGTCATTGCCGTGAGCGAATGGACTCGTCAAATATTAATCAAGCATTACCACCTTGCACCAGAAAAGATTTCGGTGGTTCATAACGGTCTTGCTGAAAAAGATAAGATGAAAGTTATGGGTGGGCCAAAGCTAGGTTCTCATATCGTTACTTTCCTCGGCAGGCTCACGTATCAAAAAGGACCAATCTACTTTGTCAATGCTGCGTTTTCGGTTTTAGAAAAATTTCCTGACGCACACTTTGTTGTAGCCGGATCTGGAGACCTTTTTGGGAAGGTCATTGAACAAGTAGCACACCTTAGACTTTCGAGCAGGTTTCATTTCACAGGATTTCTAAGAAGTGTTGACATTGACAGAATATGGGCGATGACTGATGTGTACGTGATGCCATCAGTATCGGAGCCCTTTGGGATCACTCCATTAGAAGCCATTCAAGCTGGTGTACCCGTTATCATATCAAAACAGTCCGGCGTAGCTGAAGTGATGCCTCATGCTATCAAAGTTGATTTCTGGAGGACGGATGTTTTAGCTGCGGAAATCTGCAATGTCCTTGGTAATCCGGGTAATGCAAAAAAAATGCGAGAAAATAGTTTGAAAGACTTACAACAGGTGACCTGGTGTAATGCGGCAGAGAAAATTGTAAGTATTTATACAACTCAGTTAAGGGAAATAGCAATGGTGAAAGAAAAACATAAAAAAGTTCAAGATATTAAGAAGATCATTCCGGGCCGCCCATATCCTCTGGGAGCTACGTTGGATAAAGACGGGGTAAACTTTGCGATATATAGCGAGAATGCAACGGCAATCGAACTACTTTTATTCGATGAGCCAAATGATGAAGTAGAGTCCAGGAAGATAAAATTGTTTGAAAGGACTCATCAGGTTTGGCATGTATACATTCCCGGCCTCAAGGCGGGACAATTGTATGGCTATAAAGTTGATGGCCCGTTTGATCCATCTTTAGGACAAAGATTTAATAAACATAAGTTGCTTCTAGACCCATACGCCAAGGCGATTGCCGGGAAAATCGAGTGGCATGATTCGTTATTTGGATATGAAATTGGTCATGAACAAGAAGATGTATCCTTCAGTGAACTTGACAGCACACCTTTTTTACCGAAGAGTGTAGTGATCGACCAAACCTTTGAATGGGACACCGACACTGCCCCCAAAATACCTTATCACAAAACCATTATATACGAAACTCATCTTCGCGGCTTTACCATGCTTCACCCCGAAATTCCGAAAGCGTTAAAAGGTACCTATGCTGGGCTGGCCCATCCGGTTTGTATTGAGTACTTCAAAAAACTGGGTATCACTGCGGTGGAAATTATGCCTGTGCACTTTTTTGTGGCTGATCGGCATTTGGTTGAAAAAGGCCTGACTAACTATTGGGGTTACAATACCATTGGATTCTTTGCTCCCGAGGTGCGCTATGCTAGCCGTGGAGTGCGGGGAGAACAGGTTGTCGAGTTTAAAGAAATGGTAAAAACGTTTCATGCAGCAGGTATTGAAGTTATAATGGACGTTGTTTACAATCATACTGCTGAAGGCAATCATCTAGGGCCACAATTATCGCTAAAAGGCATTGATAACACTGCGTATTATCGATTAGCCGAGGACAATCGCTTTTACTATGACTACACCGGAACTGGTAACACGCTAAATGCTAACCTGCCAACCGTTCTACGTTTAATGATGGACAGTTTGCGCTATTGGATAGTCGAAATGCACGTTGACGGGTTCCGTTTCGATCTTGCCTCAACATTAGCAAGAGAATTACATGAAGTTGACAAACTAAGTGCGTTTTTCGATATTATTCATCAAGATCCGATCATTTCACAAGTGAAGTTGATTGCTGAACCATGGGATATTGGCGAAGGTGGATATCAGGTAGGAAACTTTCCGTCTGGATGGGCCGAATGGAACGGCAAG
>DASPIZ010000149.1:0-14571 GCA_035628875.1 Ohtaekwangia sp.
CGACAAAGATACCGGGCTTCATGAACTGGAATATTACTTTCTGTTCGTGGTAACGAATGTTAACACAGGACGTCTGGCGTGGGACACAACATCTTCGGCAATACTTCCGGCCAGTACATGCGCGAAACCGGTTCTGCCATGTGTAGCCATCGCGATTAAATCGGCATTGATGCTATCTGCAAAATATATAATTCCTTCTTCTTCTGAGATGTCGTTAAAAACATTGATGGTAAAATTCTTAAGCTGAAGCTTACGTGCAAAATCCTGCATGTATTTCTTTACAACAACATCGCGTTGGAAATTTCCTGGTGTGTTTATTCGCACAAGGTGTACAGTAGAATCATAAATTTTTTGTGTTGTTCTGATGATACGGGAAAACACCTCTTCATCTTTATCGAGCGATGTGGCATATACAATATCCTTAAAGTCTTTGCTAGCCGGTTTATTGTGAACGGTGAGCACCGGACAATGTGAAGTGCGTACTACTTTTTCTGTATTTGATCCGATGATCATGTGCTCCAGGTCTGAACGCCCTGCTGTGCCCATTACGACAAGGTCAACTTTGTTTTCTGTGATGATCGCATTCATTCCGTGGTATGGTGTACCTACGCGTAAAGCAGTTTTCACTTTTACATCAGCAAGCTTTGGATCATTCACGAGCTTGGCCATTTGTTTCTTTGCGCGTTCAATCAGTTTGAGCGTAAACAATCTATCTTCCCAGTTATTACCGACACCAACTTCACCTTCAACGTTGATAGAATCGCCTGAAACTTCCTCTATTACATGAAGCAGTGTTAGCTGTGCTCCAGACTTACGCGCAATATCGGCAGCAACGTCGACGGCGTACATGGCGGTTTTTGAGAAATCGGTGGGGACTAGTATTTTTTTCATAATTTAAAATTTCGGTTACTAAAGTAAGTAAAATATTAAGAATTCTGACACCTCGTGGAGACTTGATTTATGGTTTGAGAGATCCAATTCAGCTTCGAGTTACGAGCTTCGAGCCACGAGTTTGTTATATTCTAGTGAGGGCATTGCGATTGTTCGAGATTCAACATTGAACTTGGAGTTTTTTAGGTCTTTTTTAACGAGTCATTAGCGCCTTTGTTCGGGGGATCCTTCTGCATGCATGTGCTTCGCACCAGCGCATCAGGATGACGGTAACATTGGGAGATAATTGTTTTCGTGATTCAATTTTGAATTTAAACTTTGAACTTTGAACCTGGAACTTTGAACTTTGAACCTGGAACTTTGAACCATGAACTTTGAACCATAAACGTTGAACTCATAACGCGGTGACCAGATAATAAAACATGATGACCGATGCGATTAGTTTTAACAACGTTCCGAATAAAAATCCGATAAAGGAACCGAATGCAGCTTTCAAAGCATGATCCGAGTTTGTATTTCCGATCACCTCGCCGATAAACGCTCCGATAAAAGGTCCTATGATAAGACCCCAGGGAGGTACAAAAATTCCGACTACCAAGCCGATGGTACATCCCCAAATACCGTATCTTGTACCGCCAAAACGTTTTGTTCCATAGAGCGGAATTACATAATCAAGCACCGTAACCACAACCGTTATGGCTGCCCAGATCCATAAGAATTTTGTTGCAAATGGTGCATCCGATCGGAGCTGCATCACCAGTAAACCAATGTAGCTTAAAGGAGGGCCTGGAAGAAAGGGTAACAGACATCCAATCAGACCCGCGATCATCAATAGAATTGCTATTACAAGCCAGAGTATATCCATATCTTTAAGTGGTTACAAAATACAAAAAATGTACAAGTCTTTACTTCAGGTTCAAGTTTGGGGATCGGGAAATTGTTTGAAGTTGACGTTTCATGTTTGATAATTGACAGCTATTAGCGACTGATACGCTTCGAGAAAGCGGGAAACCGGAGCCTGGAATTTTTATAAAGAAGCTGATACCCATAAAGCATACCGCCATGCATATTTCGCATTTCATCGATAGTTTCTCGAAGTCATTTCCCTCGCATACAACGAGCCTGCCGTGGCAAATAACCAGTCGCGCTGCTGAACTTCTTTTTGAAAGGATAAAACAAGTAAGTTCAGATTATCACATCCGGAAAGGCGTAGCCATTCACAAAGATGCGTTGGTTGAAGAGCATGTTATTTTTAAAGGACCCCTAATTATTTCGGCGAACTGTTTTATTGGTGCGCATGCTTACCTGCGAGGAGGTGTCTTTCTCGGTGATAGCGTTTCAATTGGTCCCGGATGCGAAGTGAAATCAAGTTTCATTCTACCGCATAGTGCTTTGGCGCATTTCAATTTCATTGGCGATTCTTTGATCGGTTCGCATGTAAATTTTGAGGCGGGAAGTATAATATGCAATCACTTCAATGAACGAACGGACAAAATAATTCATGTAAAACACCACAATGAATCCATTGAAACTGGAGTAACTAAATTTGGCGCTCTTATTGGCGACCATTGCAAGATCGGCGCAAACGCGGTGTTATCACCCGGCACAATCCTTAAACCAGGATCGATTGTTAAGCGATTGGAATTAATCTCACAAACTTGATTGTGAGATTAACGAAGCGTTTCACGCACTTCCCCACACTTTAGCATTTTATCTCCGAAGTATGGGTTTTTTATAGCCGAATTATCGCTCAGCCAATATGCTCCCGCGTCATCGAAAGCCATCGGACAAAAATCATAATATGCGGTAGAACCTGCAAGTCCAAAGGCTTTAATGCTCTTATAAAGCGGATCGGTCAATTCACTAAATGCCTGGCGCTGCACCTCGATATCTGAAGCCGAGTGAATTGTTTCAAGTGATCCTTTCATTTTCTGCTGGTATACCATCCAGTCGTTATGTGCCGCGCCTGTTACGAGTTTCATATCCACTTCATTTAATCGCTTCAAGGTATTCTCCGCTTCTTTTTTTACTTTATCCGCATCAGAAGAAACAAATGCATCCTTCAGGTCTACGTAAGCGGTAAATAAAGATTCTATTTGAGATTTGAATATTTCATCAACAGTAAATTGTGGTTTACCAGCTTCTGTTGTTGTTACGTCGGTTGGGTGCTCATGATGTTCAGCTTCTTCGCCTGTCACTGAATCTGTAACGGTTTCACCCGTTCCTTTATTTTTATCTGAACACGCAAAAGATAAAAGCAGCATAGACACGATTGCGAAGAAAGTCAAAGTACGTTTCATAAAGAATTTTTAGCAGTAAGGGTATTATGATAAGGTAATTCACTTCGTTTAGTCGTCGTCCACGCGACTGTTTCGTGAAACCGAATTAGCTGCTAAGGTACTTTTTGATAAACATGTGAACAACTTCAAAACGTTATTTTTTGTCTTTTACTGCACGTTCAAGGCAGTCAGATCATCTGACGGGTGTAGGGGACATCAATTTTTTAATGTTATTCTAATATGCCCGGTATTCATCATGGCGTAACTTGCCTTAGACTGAGTTAAAAACTGATAATCTTCGTGGCAGCTGACAAATCATAGTATTCCTGCCCGCGGCTTTAATCTTGGTTACGATAAACGAAGCTTATGAATACCTACCTGGTTCCAACTGATTTTTCCGAAAATGCTTACAACGCGATTGAATACGCCGCTGAAATTGCACAGGCAACCGGAAGGAAATTGTTATTACTGCATGTGCATAAGCCTGCTGTAATGCCCTATGTTGTTGGAGGCGCATTTATTTCAGAGGATGTGGATTCATCTGTCAAAGCAGCAAATGATACACTCGAAACTTTGTGCGCTACCTTGCGTGAAGAGTATCCCAACATTCCCTGTACTTCACTCATTACCACCGGAGACCCGGTACACGAGATCGTAAAGATTGCTGACCAGAAGCAAGTCGAGTTAATCATTATGGGAACTTTTGGAGCTAACAAAATCGGCAACATGTTATTTGGCAGTAATACGGCACTGGTGATTGAAAAATCTAGCTGCCCTGTTTTCTCCGTGCCGTTCAGTGTTCCGTTTCGTGTACCTTATAAGATGTTATTCGCCACGAACTTTTCCTACAATGATCTCAAGGGTGCTGTACAACTCGCCGCCATTGCCCGGGCATTTAACGCATCCATGATCATCGCCCATATTATGATTGATGACGCAGCAAGATATCACGAAGATGAGCTGATCGATAAATTTTCACGCGAAGTCAAATTGCTCACGGACTATCCGAAAATTTCATACAGACTGGTTAGCGACAACACGGTAAGTATGGGGCTCGATGCCGTGATTGCAGAGACACAGGCAGACGTGATCGCTTTGTCTATGCGAAAACGCGGCATCTTTGAACAATTTTATAATCCAAGCATAACAAAAAAGTTTTCAGCGCATGGTACAATTCCATTGCTCGCATTTCATGGACCAAGTGCGATCGAAGACGAGCATTTTGATTTTAACGCAGATTCCAATAAATAGAGCGCATCTTCTGCTTTAAAGCTGGTATCGTTTCTATTGTCTGGCTTTGGCCAACCATATCTACTTTTGATAACAAGGTTCTGCCCTCTACTGCATTCCCCCATTTCTTTTTTTTGAGGAATTTTATTCCTATCTCCTTTTTAAAACCTCGCCAGTCTTTTGATACGTTACCAAGAATGGTCCTTCGGTTAATGGCATCAGTATTTTATAGGTGTAAACACCAGTTAACAGATTTAAACCTGTTCGCTCGACAAAAAAACTACAGAGCAATGAATGGATGATCAAACAAGCATAATCAAAACATAGCATACTTCTGCAATCCAATATTCAAATGATTAGTATTATTATTCCCACATTGAATGAAGCAACGCATTTGCCTGCGCTTCTGCATTATCTTAAACGTGTACCATTCAATCAATTCATCACAGAAATTATCGTAAGCGATGGCAACAGTACCGACAACACAATTCAAGTTGCCGAAGATTTCGGAATACGTTCCGTGAAGGTTAATACATCAAGCCGTGCGTTACAAATGAATGAGGCCGCCCGGATTGCACGCGGCCAAATCTTATATTTTCTTCACGTAGATTCATTTCCCCCGAAAGATTTTGCCAATGAAATAATAAGGCATATTGAAAATGGTTGTTCCAGCGGTTGCTTTCGCATGCAATTCGATCACCAGCACTGGTTTCTGAAATTGAACGCCTGGTTTACACGTTTCAATATTGACCTGTTCCGCTTCGGTGATCAAAGTTTATTCATCAGTCGTGACCTGTTTTTTTCCATTGGTCAATTCCGTGAAGACCACCTGTTGCTCGAAGACCAGGAGATTATCAACCGCATTAGAAAAACGGGACACTTTCAGGTCATTCCACGGTACATTACCACCTCAGCGCGAAAATATTTACACATCGGGATATACAAGCTTCAGGCGATCTATTTTTACCTGAATACATTATATCAATTTGGTATTGATCAACCAAGGTTGGAAAAAAAATACCGTCAACTGATCATAAAATCCATTGGCAGGTAGTAATTGACATTAGATTTTTTAACCTTTGCCAGAGAGGCATCGATGACAGATACAGATGAAAGGTTTTACCTTTTCATCAAAATTACCTTACAACGTGGACGCTATGTGCGTTCATGATTAATCACCGGATCTGCGGTCCTGAACTGGCGATCAATTTAAACCTACTGGCTTTGTATGAGGGGTATGGAAAATTCTTTAATCATTAAAATACCAAAGAGCCAGCGGCATCTAAACATTCAACGTAGTGGAAAACGTCTTGTATTAATTACGGCCAACGAAAAACCGCATCACTTTGTCATGATAGAAATGCAGGAAAAATCAGATTGGATACAACGGGGAAATCAGACTTTTGTGAAACGAAGAACTGTTTTGATCAGAAGAAAAAACCTTTCCGTCATGAGCGGTATGCATATGCTTAGGCTGTATGGCAATGCGGGCCTAACGATAACAAAGTGTTAACTTATTTCTTGCTGTTAAGTTTTTTTTACCTCCTCATTCGACGCCAGATTATTTTTCAAATCTTTTTGAAATGCGTCGCATCACAAAATTTGCCGAGATACCATGAATAATCAAGGAACAGAGCACTACAAAAGATACAAGCGTCCAAAGGAAATTCATTGAAGTGAAATGTGCTTCGTTAAAAGCAAAAGCCAGATAGAAGAATGATCCAATACCTTTTATCCCATAAAAACTGATTGCTGCTTTTTCATTCAAATGTAAGGGTGTTCTAACCACAGAAACGAACGCACTCAATGGACGGATAAGCAAAACAACCGCTAAACCGAAGATTGCCATGGGCCATGTTAATTTATCCAACATTCCATAAACAAGGCTTCCGCCGAATAATAAAAGTACCATGGCCATCAACATTTTTTCCATCTGGTCAATAAACGAATGTAAAATGACATGGTAATGATGGTCACGTTCATAATTCCTTATGGTAACGGCCCCAACAAAAACGGAGATAAAACCATATCCCGATACAAGCTCAGTAAGCCCATACAGCAATAAAGTGGATGAAAACGCAATAAAACCATCGCGCTTTTTAATCATCAGTAATTTACCTGGAAGCTTGAAGATCATATAAGCGATAAGGTTACCGCCTATAAGACCGATGATCAGTCCTGCTATGATTCTATACGAAACATCAAATATAAACCAGTTCGTTAAAATGGTTGTATAGCTTCCTTCCTTAAGCGAAAATGCAATTGCCAGCCAGGTAAATGGAAATGCTAATCCATCATTAAAACCTGCTTCAGCGGTGAGTGAAAAACGAACGCGACTCTTTTTTCCTTCTAATGGTGGTCCTACTTGTACATCTTCTGCAAGCACGGGATCTGTCGGCGCCAACACAGCACCCAATAGTAGTGCAGATGCTAAACTTAAATCAAGCCACCACATAGAGGCTGCTGTAATAGTGAAGATACTTAATATCATTGTGATGCTGACTAACCGGATGGGTATCCTCCACTCCTTAAATGAAAAGGGCTCATCGATCTTCAGGCCGGTACCCATAAGTGATACAATAACGACCAGTTCTGTGACGTGAATGGTGAAGTATTCGTAAAAGAGTGGATCGGCTTTGGGAAGCCCCTCAAAAATCGTATAAAGTATATAACCCAGCCCAACGTAAAAGATAGTATAGGACACTTTTATTTTGGATGTCAAGGCCGGCATCCATGCCATTCCCAACATAGCGACGCCTAGAAGTAACAGAATCAAAAAATAATGCTCCATAAAAGCGCTTATTCAAAATCAATTCCTGTAGTTCAGCCAACGGTAAATGGTTTTGCGGTAATTCTATTCCCCGATAATCTAACGAATGAACTACTCAAATTTTTTTTCAGCCCCCCACACTTCATCAATTGGCACTTTTAAGCCGCGGCAAATAAAAATATGAAGGTCGTCTTCGTAAGGCATGCAGTACTGGCAATCAGAAACAGCGGCTAGTTTTACTTCTTCAAAATCATTCACATGATCGTCGTACGAGCCGCCCATCAGGATTAATACTTCGCCTGTAAAACCGCGGTGTCCCCAAATCCAGTAATTGTTATGATCGCCAATTGATTTTGGCAGACCCAGTGAGGCACCATAGTAATCGATGGCACCACACTGTCCATAATTGTCGCCCATGATCCTGCATCTCTTTTTATCTTCCCCGGAAAGCGTATTGTAAGCCCGCGCGACATCCACTGCCTTTTGCTTCCATCCAAACATATCCGCATAAAATTGTGGCAACTCACCCAACTCTTTACTTTCGGAAGAACTGGGTTTAAAACCAAGTGCGTCTGCATACCGGATATAGGTTTCAACGGGGAGGATAGGCGTCGTCATGGGTAGTAATGTAATAGCAACCATGAGGACTAGGGCGGCGACAACGCCCGACACCATATAATGGCTGCGAAAAAAACCAGAAAAATATTCCACACCAATTGCGCCAGCAGCCCATAACCCACAATAAGCTGGTGCCAGGTATTCGGCTTTACTTGTACCATTAACCAAAAAAATAAGGAACGGAACAGCATAAAGAAAGCCCAGCCACCTGTATTGTTTGAACGGTGTATAGAAGAACAGCATCACCAGCCCCGGAACCCAAATGAGTATAGCCATAGGGTTATTTAATAAAACCTGTCCCAGTGCAAAATCAATGGCCGATAAACCAGCATACTTTCCACCGGAAGCATTTCTGATAAATTCCAGATGAGCCATGTCATGCTGCACATTCCACACTACGTAAGGCATGAAAAATACAAAGGCAATAAAACCTGCCACGTAAGGCCATGGCGTAAGTAACCACTTGCGTTCTTTCGTAAATAACAATCCTGCAACAATACCTGCACCCAAAAACAGAACACCAATTTTATTCATTAGTCCAACACCGAGTACCACACCAAGCCATATCCAATACTTTTTATCGCCTTCCTGTACGATCAGAAGAATCACATAAGAAGTCAGAGCCCAGACGAGGAAATCAATGCTGTTCATTGAATAAAATGAATGCATGGCATTACTGATCGGTGAAGCCGCGCAAATGCAGGCAATGATCTGCGCCATCGTTTTACCGCCAAGACGTATGGTTATTAAACCCGTAATAAATACTGTACAAGCGCCCAATACCGCGGGGAGTAAACGAATGGCGAAGAGTGAATCACCAAACACCGTGGTCATCATTCTTAAAGCGAGAATGGACAATGGCGGCTGATCAACGTATCCCGCAGCAAGGTGGTTAGCACAAGCGAGGTAGTATAATTCGTCACGGAATAAACCATATCCTCCCATGGCATTGACAATCAGATGAAGTGCAAGTTTTGCAATGCTTACATAAAAAACTACCGAAAGGTCTCCACGCAAAAGGCGATACGAAAGAGAAGGCGACAAACTCATATCTTAATACATTTTATTGATTAACTGCAACGTTGTCGAGTTAAGTCTCTTCATTACCAGACCTACCTTCGGAGAACGCACAGGGTTTTTAACTAGACGACATTGAAACCTAAATAATAAAATTGCATCCAGCTTTCAAACCTTTGCTCCGAATTCGGACAACAGTTTCAATTTTATTGTTACCGGACGGTGCTTCTCGTCCGAATGGCATATTTTTTTATGCCGGACCTGTAAAGACCTTAAAGAAATAAACCATGAAAACCCAGGAAAGAACTATCCAGGAGCGAATTGCTCCTCCACATGCCGATCTCATTCAGGATCTCATCAATTGTGCGCTTGCCTGTGAAGCATGCGCTACAGCGTGTCTTGGAGAAAAAGACGTCATGATGATGACAAGATGTATTGAACTTGACCGTGATTGTGCCGATACCTGTTTTCAGGCTGCGCGATTGTTGATGCGGGATTCTGAATTTGTATCTCAGTTTTTAACTGTAACCGAAGAGATATGCCAGCTTTGCGCTGAAGAATGTAAAAAGCATGAGCATGAACACTGCCAAATATGTGCTGATGCCTGCGAACGATGCGCCGAAGCATGTCGGTCAAACCATGGCAATCTTGCCGGATAATTTTCAGAAGAAGAACATGGATTTGTTCCATGTTCTTTTCATTTTTAAACCTTTTCCGCTTTATACCCGACCTTAAGCAGTGCTTCTTTTATTTTTTGCTCGTCTACATTCCCAGGAACAGATAATGTCTTCGCGGCATCAGTCAAATCAACATGCCATTGTCCCTCTCCTACTGTTTCGTTTAACGATGGGGTGACTTTTGAAATACAGCCGTCACACTTAATATTTGTTTTAAACTTCGTTGTCTCCATAATCAATTGTTTTTAGTTTTTATTCGTAGAACGGGAAAAGCGCGACAAAGCTTTACAGAATTGTAGCAACCATTTATAAAATTCTTGTTTAGATTTTATCCAACGCTTTGCGTATCCGCTCAGGTTGTCGCGATTTTTTTAATTCAGACGGGGTAAGTCCCGTAATTTTTTTGAATTGGGCCGACAAATGTGCCACACTGCTGTATCCCAACCGATTGGCTATCTGGCTAAGATTTAACTCGTCGTAAAATAACAATTCCTTAACCCGCTCTATTTTCTGCCTGATGATGTATTGCTCAAGTGTAATACCTTCCAGCGAAGAAAACAGGTTGCTCAGGTAATTGTATTCATAATGCAGCGCTTCCGATAAAATTGCAGACCAGTTAAATTTTCTATCCAGTTCGGGGCTGTGGTGAATTTTTTGGATGATCGTATTTTTTATGGTTTCTACCAGTCTGCCTTTTCTGTCGTCAATACGTTCGAATCCGTGAAATACTAATGTAGTATCCAATGATTTTGATTGCTCTTCTGTAAGGTCAGACTCCCGCAGCTCAACCTCCCCTAACGATACCTTAAGGGGATGTAATCCCAGTTTTGTAAGTTCCTGGCTAACTACCATCACGCAACGGTTACATACCATGTTTTTTATAAAGAGCATCATGGCTTTAAAGATACGACTACGGCATGATCAGGCGCTTATATTTAAACTGGAAATTATTACAAAATAAACACGCGCCCTTCAGCGCAATACTACTTCCTGAATTGCTTACTATCCGCACCTGGCGTATTCACCGGATTGCCGTTATTATCGAAACGGTAGGTTTTGGTGCCTTCATTTTCATCAGTAAGATGCAGAATATACTCATTTGTATTTTTCTCCAGGTAAACTTTACCGCCTTTCCATCCTTCGTAAAGCGAGTCATTTTCAAGGGTGTTTACTAAAGATTCCGGCATATCGGGGGATGGCACTTCGACACGATCTTCCTTAACCTCCGGATCAACGACGCGCTGGGTTCCATACTCGCCTTGCGGTAATGCAGGTTGTGGCTGTTCGGGTACATCAATCTGTGCATAACCAAATGAAACTGATGCGAAAATCAGACAAATAAAAATAAATGGCTTCATCATAATAATGCTTTTTGCATATAACCATTATTTTCATGCCATTCACCGAAAACAGCGTATAGGCAGTCCGGTATAAAAATCAAAAATTCAAAATAAAATCCTGAAGGTTTTGGTTTCGGTCCAGGTGAAGCTTTTTTCGTAACCGGTACCTGCTGATCTCTACACCCCGAACTGAAATATTAAGCAATTGTGCGATTTCTTTGGTAGAAAGATTCATACGTAGGTAGGCGCTTAGCTTCACTTCCTGTGGACTTAACAATGGGTATGCGCCTTTAAAACGCGTAGTAAAATCACCATGCACGCGGTCAAAGTGGAATTGAAAATGTTCCCAGTCTGCATCATCCGAAATATTGTTTTCAATATCACGGGTGATCTGGGACAAAGCCTTGCGCGTTTCTTCGTTGGCATTTTTTTTAATGATCACGTTCAGATGATTCTTAACGCCTGTAATGAATTCGTTTTTATTCAGGAGGTGCATGGTAGCCGTTGCTAACTCATTGTTCATGTGCCGGAGATCTGATTCGAGTTTTTCATTTTGAAGCCGGTTGATTTCCTCCTGAGATTGAATGGAAAGTTTTTCTAATTCATTTTCCTTTTGCTCCAATTCCTGCTGTTGTTTTTCCTCAAGTATTTTTTGCTCTCGCTGATATTTACGGTCCATCAGATTGAATCCAACAAACAGCAATCCCAAAAATGAAACCGTATAGATAACATATGCCACAACAGAACGATACCAAGGTGGCGAAATTCTGAAAGCATATTTTGCCGTAGTACTGACCTCGCCATAGGAATTTCTTGCACGCACATGAAAAACGTAATCCCCTTCCTTCAGGTTGGTATATTCCTTTTGGGTTACGTCACCCCACTCGGACCATTTTTTCTCATAATTTTCCAGGAAATGCTGATACGATCGTTCAGCAGTTCCTTCATATGAAGAAGCTGCGAAAGTGAAATGAATTGAATTTTGTTTATAGGGCAATGAAGGTAACGCGTTGTTGGGTTGTTGATCAGTTATCTTACCATCCACTGTATAATTACCGAAGAAAATCACTGAATCAACAGGACTTGAAATCGATACTTTGCGGATATGGGTTTTGAAGTTGGTGTTTGGATTATCGCCACGCACCGGATTGTAGTGAATGAACCCATCTTTTGCGCCGAATAACACTTCATTGTTTTGGAGAATGGTAATGTTGATCAGGTCATCATTGAGGTATTTCCTAATCTTATTAAATGCATTGTTATCCAGCGTATATTCACCGATCGAGTTTTTTCGTAACACACCAATATGTTCTGCACCGGTAAAATAAATGTTGCCAAAGGCATCTTCTTGAATAAACCAGATCTGCACATCAGGACCAAACATGGAAGTAAAAAGATCGTCATGAACGAACTGATCCTGCGCAGCATCATACTTGTAAACACCATGTTCACTGGTAAAAAGTAACTCATTTCTCACGGTGAATACATTCACCAGCAAATGCGAAGGAAAACCTTTTTCCTGTCCGTAGAAATTTACACTGGCTATTTCATTCGCGTCATCATTCAATTCTATTCGGTATGCACCTTTATATCCATGCGCCACCCACACATTACCTTGAAAGTCCTGCGCCATCAAACGTGCTGACTCCGAAAACCCTGTAAGTTTCTTCTTCCATTGCCAATGACCGTTCACCAATTCATATAATTGAAGACCGGCATAAGTGCCTTCGATTAATTTTTCAGGATGATCTTTTAACGGCAGAAAGGTCCATGAGCCGGGTTCATTAGAAAGCGTCGTAGTAACACCATCTACACGAGATGCACCATTATGATGTCCGACCAAAACATCGGGCCCATAACGCCCTACATGATAAACCTGACCACGCGTATTTTCAACCAACTGAAACGCACTACCATTTCCGAGATTCTTATGGTATAATCCTGTATTGGTACCGAGATAAAAATCATTATCATCAAGAAATGCCGCATAGCCTGTTCCGGGTAATCCGCTTTGTTCGCTGATGAAGGTGAATGGAGATCCTAATTCAATGTGCGCAATACCATTGTTCTGAGCAACCCATACATTATGCAGATCATCTTCATACAATCCCAATACTGTGCGGTTTTCTAAACCCTTTCCCCGCGTTAACTGCATCACAAGGTTTCCATCCGACGTAAGAATGAAGAGGCCGTTATTTTGTGTACCTACCGCAATATTTCCATTTTTTAGTCGGATCATACAGTTAATATTCGCCTCTTGCAGCAATGATTCCATCCCCGTGTTCCAAGGCATAACCCTCCCGTTGTCTTCCAGCAGGAATATCCCATTTTGAAATGTGGACACTAAAAATTTTCCCGAAGCAAAAGGGAGGATGGCAGAAACGCCAATGCCCTTAAAAAATTCACCTCCTTTAATCAGTTCAAGGGAAGTCCCCTGCAGTACAGATAGACCCTGATGCCATAGGTTTACATACAGACGCTGATTTACAAAAAAAGAAAGATCAAGTTCGGAAGCTTGTTCTGTGATCTTGAACGACTTGCCATCGTAGATATAGATGCGGGAAAAAGTACAGAAATAAACTGTTTCGTTGTCGATATAGATACTCCAGGCTTCATCGAAATTCCTGTATTTATTGTCGAGGCTGTCGGCGAGGGAAACGTAAGCAAGTTTACCTGTGATATCTGGTGTAAAATATCCGAAATCGCCCTGTGATCCAACGTAAATCCGCCCCTTATGGTCAATGGCAACGCTTCTGACTTTCGTACCATTTTTAACGCCGTATGTCTGCCATTGCACCCCGTCGAATTCAAGTAAACCGAAATTATTTGCTACATATATAATCCCCCTTTTGTCTTCCGTAATTACCCAATTTTGAATTCCAGCCTGATACTCAATGGTGGGAAAAGTACGGACAAAAGGCAGCCCTGAAAGACTTTGTCCCGACACTTTCACGATCAGTGTACTGACCATAAGGACCAAAAAGAAGGAGATTTTTTTTTGACGAAAGTGGCTGTGCCTGATGAACATGCTTTAGTTTATTGTAGTACCTAAAGCTAAAACAGAAATATGTTTTTTAATACAAAAAAACCGATCCGAACCTGTCTGATGTATTTTTGATGTAGTGGATCAGGTGATTTTGATGTACCAGTCCGGATTTTCAGAAAAGATAAATCAATGTCGTTTTAAGAAAGTTTGTTTTTTTCGGGATCAACCCTTTTCTCCGAGGGAGATTTTATAGAAGCTTAATGAAAGGATGGACTAAGGATATAAAAAAAGCTGTCTCTTTTAATTTACCGACAGCTTCTTCAATATTACCTATTAACTGTTTTTAAATACCACGCGATTCAGACAATTTGTTTCGTTCATTCTGAAGCTCACGTGAAAGCTTGGTCTGTTTTTCCATTGCTTTGCGTTTATACTCTTCAAATTCGGTGTTCAGGCTATTAAAGGCATCGGCACGTTCTTTCATTGAGCTGTGTACCATCCGTAAGCGTCCTGTCATCAGCATAACACCTAAAATAAGCACCCCGACTATGATGGCAACAATGGAGATAAATACACCTTTAGAAAAGTCAATTCCTAGTACATTAATGTGCGTACTATCATAAACAAAGGCAGCCATAGATTCCTCCTTCTCTTTAAGGGCAGTCCGGGTACTGCTAAGGTCCAGATTAAGTTTGTTGATATTCTCATCACGCGCCCGTATTGCGGCCTCCTTGGCCGCTACCGAGTCACGCACAATTTTCCA
>DASPIZ010000150.1:0-18605 GCA_035628875.1 Ohtaekwangia sp.
GCCTCTTTTTGTTCTTTTGTGAGCGATCCAAAGGTAAGCCCGCGGATGGATTCCGGATCAGGAGCCGGTGTGGCAAGACTTACTACAACGCAGAAAATAATACAGAAGAGGAAGAACCACGCTGCGAACGTAAGGAAGTTAGCTGTAGCAAAGATATGCAGGAAACTTCCCGGCGTGAGTGAATCGACAATCAATTCAAGACCGATGCGAATGAAAGCAACAACAAGACCGGCAATGAGTGTACCCAATGCACCTGCACTGTTGATCCGTTTGTGATAAATTCCCAATAAGAATACAGCCGCAATCGGCGGAGCAATGTATGCTTGTACAGATTGAAGGTATTGGTACAATACACCGGAAATTTTAGCCATTACAGGAATCCACGCAATCCCTAACATCACAACAATCACCGTTGCAACGCGACCGATGGATAAAAGCTTTTCATCTGATGTCTCAGGGCGAAGTTTTTTATAAATGTCGACAGTGAATAATGTAGAACATGAATTAAACACAGAGGCCAGCGAGCTCATGAGCGCCGCTAATAATCCGGCCGCTACAAGACCACGTAAACCTGCAGGCATTTTTGTCATTAAGAGTGCGGCAAAAGCCTGGTCGGGTGAGTCGTAGGATAACTCGCCACGGTTTTTCAATGCCAATGCAACAACGCCCGGGATAAGGAAAAGGAATACCGGAAGCAGTTTTAATAAACCACCGAAAATTGTACCTCTTCTTCCTTCTGTAATATTTCGGGCAGACAAAACACGCTGTACAATGTATTGATCGGTACACCAGTACCAGATGCCTACAATAGTACTCGTGATCACCAGGCTTGGCCACGGAAATTCAGCGTCACTGGCCGGTCTCCACATGTTGAGGTACCCTGGCTCCAGCGAGGTTTGAAGACCATCCCATCCCCCTACGGCATCAAGTCCGATATAAGTAAGTGTTCCTGCACCTAAAACTAACACGATGGTTTGTAAAGCTTCTGTGTAAACAACTGCGCGCATACCACCCATCACAGTATAAATACCAGTAAGAATAACGGTAGCCAAAGCGCCATACCAAAATTCGATATCCATGATCGAGGCGATCACCATACCGCCTGCATATACCGTTACAGAAACTTTGGTTAGTACATAAGCAACCAGTGAAAATACACTTAAGAACCAACGTGTTTTTGCACTGAAGCGACGCTCCAGAAATTCAGGCATGGTAAACACACCACTGCGAATATAAAAAGGCAGAAAAACCCACCCAAGAGTAAGTACAAGCCACGCATGCAACTCATAAATCAGCATGGGAATTTTTCCGCCTGCCCCGGCTCCCGCGAGACCAACAATGTGTTCCGACCCAATATTGGAGGCAAAAATGGACGCGCCGACAACAAACCATCCCATATTTCTTCCAGCAAGAAAGTAATCTTCTGTGCTTTTTTGCTTTCGGCTCATTACCCATATCGCTACTGCTGCGATAACTCCAAAGTAACTAAGTATCACTACCCAGTCCAGCGTTGCAAATCCATTCATATTGTTTAAGGTTTAAGGTGTGGTAAAATAAGCAATTCTATTTAAAGCTCACTTCATTTTGGTTTGACATATTTTTCCGGTATATATAGTCACTATTATGGTGACAAGGTAAACTATATTTAATAAGTGTACAAGTAACATTTATAATTATTCAAAATAAAAAACGGTTCTGACCTTTTGATGCCACCTCTGGTTTTGCTCCTACTTTCGAAAACTGCGTTATCAGGTTCCTTCCTAAAATACTAATCCAGACCAGGTTGTTCTCGCCGAAGCAGAAAGAAATCGTGTATGGTAGTACTGGGCCGATCATGAATAAACTGACGAGGGAGAACCAAGTATACAAATCACTTTATGAAATCTAAAGATTAACCTGTTCATGTAAGCATTCTGGTGTAAAATCCTTAAATTACTTAGCCAAGATCTTTATATTGGGTGAGACCTCAATCACACGCATGAACCTTACAAAACAGTTTAATACAATAAAATCCACTTGTTACCGGAAGCTATTGTTGTGTATTCTATTTTTATCGCCTGCTGTAGTGCTTTCACAAAACATCCGGTTCGATCACTTATCTGTAAAACAGGGACTCTCTCAAGGTAATGTATGGGACATTTATCAGGATCACCTTGGTTTCATATGGATAGCCACAGAAGACGGATTGAACATGTATGATGGATATACGTTTACAATTTTTAGAAACAATCCCCAGGATTCAACCTCATTAACCAATAACAACATTGACTGCATCGCTGAGGATAAACTTGGCAACCTGTGGGTCGCGACGCAGGATGGATTAAACTATTATCACCGGCAGCATAATAACTTCGAACGTTTCGTTCACAATCCCAATGATCCGGCATCGCTAAGCAACAATGATATAAATTACGTTTACATTGACTCCAAAGAAAATGTCTGGGTAAGCACCAATAGCGGACTAAATCTTTTTATACCGGAAACACGAACGTTTAGGCATTTTAAACACAACCCTTCCAACCCATCCACCATCTCTGATAACATCCTTGAAAACGTATTGGAGGATAGCAGAAAAAGGCTTTGGATTGCCACCGGCAATGGTGGACTTTGTCTAATGAACACCGATGGAAAAACCTTTACACGTTTTACACACAACCCAAACGACGAAACGAGTATAAGCAGTAATCGTATTGTCTGTTTATTTGAAGATCAGTCACGCGTATTGTGGATAGGCACTTTTGATGGGGGCCTCAACAGGATGGATGCCTCCACCCAAACGTTTAAACAATACCACAATATCGCTGGAGATGAAACAACCCTTGGCGGTGAGTATGTTTACCACATCGCCCAAAGTGAAAGCGGAGACCTATGGGTCGCGAACGATGGCGCACTCAGTTATTTTGACCGGCAAAGCGATACCTTCAGAAATCACAAACAAGTACAAGGCGATGATATTTCGATAAGCAGCAACATCGTAACGAAAGTAATGTTCGACCGAAACGACCGCATGTGGGTCGGGACCAGGTTTGGCGGAGTTAATGTCTACGATAAAGAAAAATATGGGTTCCGGCATTTCAAGTATAGCAGTTACGATAAAACATCCCTCAATCACAATAATGTAACTTCGTTTGCCGAACATCAAAATGGAAATTTCTGGATTGGAACCGATGGTGGAGGTTTGAATTACTTTGATGCACGTACAGAAAAATTCACCAGTTACCCGGGATTGTCTACAAATGATAAAATTCTTGCTGTGGCACAGGATAAAAACCATGGTGTCTGGGTAGGCATGTGGGCAGGTGGTCTAAACTATTATGATCCAAAAACAAAAAAAGTCAAACATTACCGCAATGATCCTGATGATCCTGGCAGTTTAAGCGATAATAACATATTTGATATTCTTGTTGATCGCAGTGGCAATGTCTGGGTAGCCACATTTCAAAACGGCCTTAACCGTTATAATCCGAACACCGATGATTTTACGCGCTATACCAATGAAAAAAATAATCCGAATTCTTTTGCCGGTTCCCCCATTGTATTGATGATGGAAGACTCAAAAGGAAAAATCTGGATCGGAACAGAACAGGAGGGTGTGGAAATGTTTGATCCGCAAACCGAAAATTTCACCCATTACAAAGGAGGTAATGAACCTGGTCAACTGAGTGGAAAAAGTGTCTTCGCCCTGCATGAAGATGCACAAGGAAGGATTTGGGTAGGAACCAATGGTGCAGGCTTAAACATGTTCGACCGTGACACCAGAAAGTTTACAACCTTTCGGGAAAAAGATGGTCTTCCCAACGATGCCATCATGGGAATTCTAGAAGATGATCAGCAGAATATCTGGATTAGCACAAACAAAGGTTTATGTCGTTTTAATCCGGATGAACAGACATTTAAAAACTATAATGAAAGTGATGGATTACAAAGCAATCAGTTTAACCGCTGGGCTTTTCTAAAACTATCTACCGGTGAACTTCTTTTCGGAGGTACTAACGGCTTTAATAAATTTAATCCTGAAACGATTAAAGACAACACCTACAAACCGCCAGTCTATATCACGGATTTCAAATTGTTTAATAAAGCTGTAATGATTGGCGAAAAAGAAATTTTGAAAAAAAATATTGTACTGACGGAAGCGATAACACTGGGTTATAATCAAAACATTTTTTCCTTCGAGTTTACTGCATTGAATTATCGGCAACCTGAAAAAAATCAATACCGCTATATCATGGAGGGCTTCCAGGACGAATGGATTGAATCAGGCACGGAAAGAAAAATTTCATATACCAACCTAAGTCCGGGCGAATACACTTTTCGGGTGATCGCTTCAAACAACGATGGCATATGGAATGAAGAGGGCGCTTCAATTCAAATCACCATAGTGCCGCCATTCTGGAAAACCTGGTGGTTCAATACCATCGGAGGACTTCTTATCATTTCCAGTATTGTCGGGTATAACCGTTACCTGAAAAGAAAAGCAAAGCAAAAGCAAAAAGAGCTAAGCGACATCATTGAAGAACAAACACGTGAGGTAAAACTCCAGCATGAAGAAATTGTGCGTAAAGCCGAATCGGAAAAGGTAGTAAATTGGATAACGCAGGGTGTAGCCCAGGTAAGCGAGGCCATCAGCAAGAATAACAACGACCTGCATGCGCTGGGCAGCGAAACACTCAAGTGCGTAGTAAAATACGTAGCAGCACAACAAGGTGTTATTGTCATTGGGGTGAAAGAAGAGGGCGAAGAAGAATACCTCGAAGTATTGTCGAGCTACGGGGTAAGCAAAAACCATCACACATCAAACCGTATTGAAGTATCAGATGGGCTACTTGGCGAGACCTACAAAGACAAGGAAACAAAGATATTAAAACAAATACCCAAAGATTATCTGAAAATTGCATCGGGCCTGGGCGAAGCGAGTGCGGCCAGTGTGATTCTGCTTCCTCTAAAAACAGAAGATGGCGATATTGTGGGTGTAATGGAACTTGCCTTTTTAAATGACATATCCCCAACGGTAATTCAGTTTTTGGAAAAAGTATCCGGTGTAGTGGCGCTTAATATTGTAGCCGCAACACTTTCTCACAAAACCATGTTGTTGCTTCAACAATCAAAAGAGCAAACCGAAGAAATGCGGGCACAGGAAGAAGAAATGCGACAAAACATGGAAGAGCTTGAAGCCACTTCAGAAGAGTTCAGGAGACGCGAGCTTGAGTATCAAAAACGAATTACAGAACTCGAATCCAAACTGCTACAACGACCATAAAGCGGCGCATGAAATTACATCAAAGGTATTTCATTCTTCTGTAAAACTTTTATCGTGCCAGGGATTGTTTCTGATTTAGAATACAATTTAGTTTTACTTGAGTTCCTTAAACCTTCCTTTCCAAAGCAGGGTGAAGGCATGGATACAAACTTGACCGAAAATTCTTAAGCCTCTTTAATCAAACAAAAAATGACCTGCCCATGGCGTAACGCTAACAGCGGTTACTGCCGCTTATTTTAGAATTGAAAAAACATCCGTATGAAGCCTTTGCTATTGTTCGCAACTTTTTCCTTTTCTTTGGCTTTCAAATTTAAAAAACACAATGATCATGCGATTTTTCATCCTTTATTGTTGCCTTTTCGTAACAGCGCCGGTACTCAGCCAATCCAAAAAGGAATTACAGGCTCAGGTAAATTCATTAAAAGCCGAAATACAGGAATTAAAAAAACCAAAAATAGCACCCCTTGATAATGTTCACCAACAAGCAAGTTATGGATTGGGAACATACCTGGCATCAAACATCATAAAACAAGGCGGTGATTCGCTGGATCTTGAGGCCCTCACACAAGGCATCAAAGATGTTTTTAATGGTGATAGCCTGAAGATCGATCAGGAGGAATCGATGATGATTGTTCAGGAGTACATGCAAAAAGTAATGGAGCGCAAAACCGCCGCATTACAGCAAGAAAGCCAGGCCTTTCTGGAAGAAAACAAAAAGAAAGAAGGAATTCAAACAACACCAAGTGGCTTGCAGTATCAGGTAATCACTTCCGGTAATGGAAAATCACCGAAAGCCACAGATAATGTAACGGTACATTATACAGGCAAATTAACTGACGGTACAGTATTCGACAGTTCTGTTGAACGCGGTGAACCTGCAACTTTCGGCGTTAGCCAGGTTATACCCGGATGGACTGAGGCTTTACAATTGATGAAAGAAGGCGACAAATGGCTTATATTCATTCCGCAAAATCTCGCATACGGTGAACAAGGCGCCGGCGGTGGGCAAATACCACCTTTTGCTACATTAATCTTTGAAGTCGAACTGATCAAAGTTAATTAAACCGGATTGATGTCACGGGTCTGTTCTTTACAGACCCGTTCTTTAAAAGCGCTGGATTGGATTGGAATGCAAGCTGCATTCATTCAAATGACCATATAGACAATCCAGAGTATCACCAGGAGAATAGCGACCCATTTCAGCACGCTTGCATTCCGTGGAAATTCATAGCTGCATATCGGACAAACTTTGCTGCGTGCGTCAATATTCATCGCACATGATGGACATTCTTTTTTTTGCACTTTTTAATTTGCTTAACAGGTGCTAATTATTTCACGACTTCCCACCTTCCCTTGGAATCGTGAGCGTATTGAAGACCATTGCTCATCCAATGTATTTTTCGACCGGATATATCAGTATCAGTGGATATTTTTTGTTCGTAAACCCGGATACCGTTATTCTCACGTGTTAAAAAATTAATCAGGGCATTGATTGTAGGATCAACATCCTCAAGCCACTCATCATCACGTTCTCTTACAAAAGCCTGACTCATCTATTTACGTTTAATACACGCAAATGTAAATTTAATGCCAATTAGCGGCAAAGGATTCGATCCGTATCAGGTGGTTAACCATCGCATTAATTTACCGAACCATGTTTTCGGTTTTTCCTCCATGTAATCCGACTCCTCAACCGTAGGTTCGTTAATGATTCTGGCTGCTTTCGTGGGGGCAGCGGGCTTAACGCGCTTGTAATAATACTCTGTCCTGGCTTCTTTCTTGCGTTGTGCCTCTGCCCTTCGCTTTTCTTCAGCTTCCTGTGCCTCCTTTTCACGTTTCAGGGCTACCGGGTTTTTCCTGGGCCCATTAGTATTCTTTGTACGCTGAGGATTTCTCTTCCGTTTTTCTACTGGGTATTCTTTCTTTTCCTCAGGTATTGCTGCAGTTTCCAAAGGCAGATCAACCGGAGTGTCTTTCTTTTTTGGGGCTGGCAGCTCAATTTTGCCAATTACCTTTAGTCCTTTTAGTTCAACCTTGGGAGCTTTAATAACTTCAATTTCTTTGGTTGTATCCTCCCCGCCTTGTGATGATGGTCCCTCCTCCTCAAATTCTGCCTCCAAGGGAGTTTTCTTTTCTTCCGTCATGACCTCCCGTGCCGGTTCAATCAGCTCATCGATTTGGTGCACTGGCGCTTCAGACGGGATGTCCTCCTCGGCAATTTTTTCCGCTTCTGCTTTCGATTGCAATACCATATCAGGCGCGAAATGTCCGATCACCAACGATTCCTGTTCAGGTGTAATCCGCGTATTGGTCCCATCTTCGATTTGGATATTTTCCTTTGCCAGATAAGCTACAATATCGGATGTGTGAACGGATAATTTTCTTGCTAATTGTCCCAGCCTCATGGGTATACTTCTTTAATTTTCGACGCAAATATACCATGTGAATGAGTATTTAAAAACCCAGGCATTGGGATGTGAGTGACTGATGTGAACCGCGTTAAATCGCCTTGATCATCCGAAAAGGAAATAATAAAATCGCGCTTATAACTTTAAAGATAATTTCAATACTAAGTCCCACGATCTTAAACGGCAGTAACAACAACCACACCAGCGGAAACAGGAACAGCATGATCAGGGCCAATGGCCAGCATAAAACAAATAAAATACAGAAGAGGAGAATGGCAATGATGGTTTTCATAAGCGGTATTTAAGATTAAGCGATTCGCGTCTTGCAAAAAAATAGCCAAAATCTGAAAGACATTCCATCATAGAATATGGCAATCCGGCGTATTCAATATATACAATTCTGAACAGCACGATGATCGATTCTGTACACTTTGTTATGTTTGAAACCCTTAAAAATCACGCATCGCCAGCGGATCATCGTGCTTAAAAGCAAAATTTAAATGCTGTTTCAGTTTCGCGGATGACACCAATTTAAAAGCCGCAGGATCATCATTTCTGAACACAGGCAATGGCAGATTCAACAGGCCTGACATAGCAGTGTAAAAAACTTTCTTTGTTGGATGGAATCCCGCGCATGCATTAAATAATTCTCCCCAAACTTCCTGCTGCATTATCGAATCAATAATGCGTATACAGTCTTCCTGGTGAATCAGATTTACTGGGCAATCTCCGCCGGCAACATCCACCTTACCTGCAAAAAATTTACCAGGGTGCCTTTCCGGACCAATCAATCCACCGAAACGCAACACTGTTGTATGATTAAAGTTTTCCCGAAATAAATTTTCCGCCATAAAAAGATAAGCGTCAGGGTTAGCATCCTGCTCTGTCACAATTTTATTGTCAGCTGAATAGACCGAAGTGGAACTGATAAAGAGAATTTTCCGAACGGTGCCTCTATTGATCCGCTGTACGACAGCATTCATTTGTTGAAGGAAAAAACCGGATCGACCGGATTTTCTTTGGGGCGGTATACTGATAACAATAATATCAGTATCAAAAAAAGCACTTCCGTCATCACCTTCTAGTTCAGGAGCAAAGCGTAATAACACAGGATGAATCCCAACTGACTGAAGTGTATTGCATTTTGCATGACTTGTTGTTGAGCCAAAAACCATATCGCCACGGTTGGCCAGGTGTTTACCCAGTGCACTCCCCAGCCAGCCACACCCTAAAATACTGATCACCATGACGAAAGAATTATCCTTTTCATTGCATTACGCGTACCAAAATTCAATAAGTGTGATCGTAAAGTTATAGGTAAAATGCCCAACGACGCCATACCATAACGTGTTATAACGTGCCCGTAATACGGCAAAAACGATTCCGATGGGAATCAGCCACAATAGGCTTATAAATGACAAATGGATGACACCAAAGAGAAAGGCAGTGATATAGATAACGCTTTTTGTGTTTGTTACCGCCTGCAGGTTTGTAAACATGAATCCACGAAAAGCCACTTCTTCAAAGACTGCAGGAAGGATACAACTCATTACCACCGCCCATAAAACGGGTGACTTGTATCAGCAAACAAATAAGGACTATAATACACGTCATCATAAATAGAAACATTAATTAAGCCGGCAATATAATTTACAACTATGGCACCCAATATGCAGCCAACAATAGTCAGCAACATTGTCTTCAATTGAATGGAAGAGAATGACAACAAAGTTTTGATATTTCTGAATGTAACCACCCAGAACACAGTTACAATAAAGACGTCAATGGCAGAAATCAATACAAGACCATTTATGCCTTCACTTAAAACAGGCGTAAGTTTATAAAATGATAATAAAAGAAGCGTCAGAAAATAATAAACTAAGGTCGGCCTAAGCGTTGTAAAAACATCTTCAGCAGGGGCAACTGCATAGCTTCTCAAATCTTTACCACATTGCCCGCAAAAATGATCATCAGCCCGTGTCACTGCATTGCATGCATCACATTGCAAAGAAATTTCTGCTTCCGGTAGTGGATTAACTTCAGGCGATTCCAACAGGCTGGATTTTTAACTTCAGAAGTTCGTTTCTATAATTCTGTGCTTCTCTTGCTGAACGAATTCCTTTAACGAGTGCCGCAATAATAAAAACCTTGATGATAATTCCGCTGACGATACTTACCGGATCAACAAAAGCAGCAATCACCTGTAGGGTGATGTATATAACAAACGCAGTTAAAATCGCCCCAAAAGGATTTTTCTCACACCATGCAGCGAGAATCAAGTAGATAAGGCTCATCAACAGGTAGACAACCAACGTACCAACATCTTCCTGGAATACCCAGAAGAAAATTCCGGCCACGAAAAATATCCCCGCTAAAATATAAATCGTAATCTTAGCACTCTTAATCTTTTTCTGTGCATCATCCAAGAGTCGTTTTCTGCTACTAACGATAAGTCTGAAACTACGCTTTTCATGCTCGTCGCCACCTGCCGGGAAACTGCAATGCGAACAATATTTATTTCCGGATGTAACAGGTGTATTACAATTTTCACAATCATCACCAGCGGAGATGCGATCTAACGATTCAACTTGATTTTCCATCTTGATATATAAATCACTGCTATCATTCATTTCATATAGATATTTAAATGCCTGTCGGAATCTTGGGAGACATCACGACAAACAATATCATAATAAATTATTGATAGGCATTTAATACAATTAACGATGCCTGAAAATAAACTGAACCAGACAAATTCACAAACCTAAAACGTGCATAGCGAGGTTAAATATTACGTTTAATTTTAATCAGAAGTTGGTAAATAGCACATCGCGAAATTTTATTGAGGCGTTGATTATTTTTAAATATATTTTTCAACATAATAAACAGCGACATTGTTTGCACGAATCTAAAATCAAGGTTTAGAGCGCTGCAGCCACGTTTCGTCATGAATCATTATAAAATCCCGGGTATAACGACGCAAAAAAAATAATTCATAAAAAATCTTCGCAACCGTTTTAATGTAATCAAAAACAGCATTTCTGAAAAGTTTTTAAAAAACTCACCAATTAAAACACGTAACAAAAGGAATAAAATGGTACATTTGTATAGCCTTATGAACAGGCTTACAATGAAGCGTTGATCATGCTTTATTGCGGCACTTACCTTCTCGTGCCATTGTTGCGCGCAGCGATTTAGTCGTTGCCTTTCAGCGCATTATGTATAACTAAAACAACCTAAAATGAAACGCATATTTTATATGCTTACAGTGGTGGTGTGTGTTCTTGTTGTATTTATGGGATTCGATTTTCACAACGCCAACGCATCTCCGGATGCAAATCCAACACTTAAAAAGTGCCTCGGCTATGAAGTCATAGAAGCCGGATTAGGAATTAATTGTAATGGCGACACAATTCGACTCACCAAAAAACATGGGTTTTTCCAGGTAGAAAGAGAAACCAAAAATTAAACATCCAGCTTTTATTCAAAAGGCTGCCCTCATCATGAGTGCAGCCTTTTTATTTTTTCGGCTTTTACAAAAATTGCTTTTCAAACCACGATTCAACTGAATAAATTTTAGATAAACAATATATTTACATACATAAAGTATGTGATATGATTGCATTCTCAACCCGCGTTAAAAAATTCGATAAAAAAGGTGAAAAAACCGGCTGGACATATATCGAAATAAGTAAGCGCTATGCAGATCAAATAAACCCGGGATGTAAAACCTCCTTCCGTATAAAAGGGAAACTAGACCACCACGAGATCGGAAAAACAGCCTTGTTACCCATGGGTGATGGTGATTTTATCCTGCCATTTAATTCAGCAATCAGAAAGGGAACAGGAAAAAAAATGGGTGACTTAATCAAGGTTGAAATTACCCTTGATACGCGTGAACTCACATTATCAAAAGATTTCGTCCGGTGTTTGAAAGATGATCCTATCGCCTTTGGATTTTTCAAATCCCTTCCCAAAGGACACCAGAATTATTTCAGCAAGTGGATAGACAGCGCAAAAACCAGTGCAACGAAAACAAAACGGATCACCATGGCGGTTATTGCGCTTGCTTTAAAGCAAGGTTATGGGGAAATGATCCGCGCAAGCAAAGGAAAATGAAAACTATCCATCAATATTCTTTTCATACACGTTCCATAACAATTGAAACCATTTAAATTAAAGGTTAACTAAACGACATTTAGGCACAAATTCTAAATAAAAGATCGACTTACAGTTTTTTACGCCACTGTTTCTTTTCAGCGTGTTGTTTTTTGCTTTCGATCCGTTTTTTAACAGCTTGCTTTGTAGGTTTCGTAGCTTTCCGTTTTTTCCTTTTTTCGAATGCCTTGCTGATAATGCTCTCCAACTTGAGAATCACTTCTGTTTTATTATGCAGTTGTGATCGTGTCTCTTGTGCAGAAACAATCAGTACCTGATCAGTACTGAGTTTAGTAGAAAGCTTATTTAATAAAATTTCCTTTTCTTCCGGTGTAAGTACAGTTGAAGTGGCAATATCCCAACGCACTGTGACCCTTGTATTCACCTTATTCACATTTTGTCCGCCAGGTCCGCTACTCCGTGAAGTACTGAATACAAGTTCTCTTCCCAACAGGGCAGCATCTATTTTTCTTTGACTATACATAATGTCATCCTAATTTTCGGGCATTGTTCCTCAGGCAAAACGCTAATTTACTGAAAGAAAAGATGCACCAACCTAGACCGTTCGAATGGTTCGGATGGATTCTACCCACTCTTCTCTTTCACAAACGGGGCACGTCGCCTTTCCCGGGCCAACCTCGTGCGTATAGCCACAAAATGCGCATGAATAAACGCCTGGAGATAAAATTTGTTTACTCTTTTTACAAAATACTTCGGGCAACAGCGGAAGACCATATCGCACTTCATCATCTTTGTAAAAGAAAACGCTAAGCTCTCCTGAAGGCTCCAGATATGCATGTCGAACCTGTCCTAAATGCTCAATAGAATGTTGACGTAGCTCAGTAAAAAATTCATCCTGCGCAAGTGTTTCTTTTTCAAATTTTACAATGGAAAAGCGTCCTTCTTTAATGAGGCAAACTGTCTTGCCTTCAAGCAGGGTTTCAAACCATTTGCTTTTACCCGTGAGCCACGTGACCAACCGATAAAACACAATAACAAAGACAAACACCACAATGGCCGGAATAAGCCCGACATCCTCGTAGAACATAGGATCACCAGCCGCAGAACCCAATGCAATGATCAGTACAGTTTCAAAAATTGAAAGTTGTTTGACACCACGCTTGCCAGTAAATTTTAAAGCAACGAGCAGCACGATAAACATTACAGTTGTGCGAAACACCACCTCGAAAAGGAATTTTAACGGCAGATCATTGAAGAGTACGCGATTCCATTCAAAAATTTCTTCCATATCAGCTAACAGCTAAAAGCAAATGCCAGCTTGTTTGCAGCGGTCATAGAATTGGTTAGCCTCCAATGAGGTACTTTCAGGGCTAAGTCCGGTTTTGGTTGTTACATTTTTCTCCGCCTTAAAAGCCCGGAATTAGTTGTTCTTCTGATTTCTGGGTGAGGAACGACTTTCAGTTTTTGCTGCCGATACTCCATGAATCATTACTTTACAAATGAATTAAGGTCCAAGGCTAATGCCCGGTTGTCGTTGTTATGCTTTTTTCTCCGCCTTAAAAAACGGAGTTAGTTGTCGCTCTCGGTTTTTGGTGATCAACAGGCATGAACCATCACTTTACACACAACATGTTTTTCTTGGATAAAGTCCGTTATCGTTGATACGTTTTCTTCTTCGCCTTAAAAGGCAGAGTTAGTTAATCTTTTTCCAGAGAATTGATTGTTACCCAATAACGAAAAGCAACGATGGCTTTATCCAATGCAGAAAGTTTATTAATGTCGCGTTTGCTGTAACGTGGCAATATGGCCTTGTTTATCCGTGCTAATATTTTGAATACTTGTTTTTTCATTGGGATTTAAACAGCCTTAGTGCACATCCAACGACATGCACCAAGGAAATATAATCTATTGTGCCTTCACGGGAATAATAAATCGTACATCAGACCATTCAAAAACCATATCAATGCCTCCCTGGCCTGGCTTTAATGTAATAGTATATTGCTCAACAGGCGGGATTTTTTCAACCGGTACGCTCGTTTTAAAAAGATCTTTCCCATGATCCGGTTCAAATGCACCCCATTCACCGAGTTCAGTATTGACGATAATATCGAAATGCGTTTCGCCAGGTATTGCGTAAAGTCTGTATGTACCCGCTTCCAATTCAGTATCATTAAACAATACATCTTTGTTGAATGTTACTTCTGTGGATTCATTTGCACCCAGCCGCCAGTATTCTCCATAAGGCTGTAAAGCATCTTGCTCTTTCGTTCCAAAAATCAGCCTGCCACGAACAGAAGGCCTGCTATAGGTTACAGCAACGGAGAGTCCATCAGCTTCAAGTGAAGTACTTCCCGGAGGACTTAATGTTCTGTTACGATTATTCAGGTACAAAAATGCTGCACCTAGCAATACAATAAGTATCGCGAGTCCGATCAATAACTTTTTTTTCATAGGTATTAGTTTGATGAAGATAAGGCATCCGAATGCATGGATGTTAATCGAACCTAAGTTAAGATATTAAATCTTATATCCATCGCCTCTACCCTGTTTTCGCAAGGCCACAAAAAGCTAAATAATTAACAGCCTCATAACACATTGGCTTATTCAAGTAACAAGCGTTGCATCATCAAGGACGGGTCATTCCTTTAGCGGATCTGAGTCGCTTCGATTCATATTGCCATCACCTAACCCTTCATCTTCATCCTCGTCGGTCTCTGTGATGGCTGCATCATCAGCTGACGAAGAACCAGAAAGCTCTTCGTTCTCAAGGTCGTGCAGGTCTTCAGCGGGCAATTCTTTTTCTTTGGGTTTGTCGTTATCCATGTTGATGTGTTTTTAATAAAAAACAATACAATTTGATGCCCGATTTAAAGACGTCTGCCTGCTTATTTATAGATATCAAGCCTTTTGATCTCATCAAAATATTCCGTCGGAAGTATGGATTTTTTAAGCATCCAATCGATCCTCAGGTAAACGGTGTATTTATAAACCCGGATTATCATTTTCATGATAAAACTACCCTTTAGATGAAGAAGTCCTTTTACATGCGCGGGAACAATTTCACCCTGTGCTAAACGTAAAATGTAATAACGAACAAACCCCAGACGCTTTCGGTATTGCTTAAACAGTATTTCTGTATACTGGCTCTTTTCAAGATCGTGTTCCGAATGCCTTTTCCGATCCTCCAACCATTCGTTAAAAGTGAACGGTATCGTTTCGATTTTCATGCGGACCCCGACCCTTCTGAATACATGATACACTTCTTCTTTTTCTGTTGTTGAAAGCCTGCGCTCCAGTAATTCATACGAACGTATCGAGTAGTCAATTAACATATACAGTACATCGCGGTAGGCCCACGCTGGAATTGTACTGCCCCTTTTATTTTCGACTTCCTTGTGTATGTCAGCCATCCTGTCGATAACTTCGTGGGCTTTTTCTGTCTCGGAAAAAACAATTTTCCGTGCATAATTTACAGTTGAGAATAACCGTCCCAGTGGGTCGGCAGGAAGTTTTCCCGTGAAGAACAACCAATCAACCGCTTTGTTTAAGGCAAACTCCGCCGCTGCTCCAGCAAAAATGAAGAGAATAGTATCCGCCTTCCCCCAGATCTCACGTACTATTGAATGCTTACTTACAAACCACATGAAAATGTCATTTAATTCGTATTACTCATTTTTAAACGCTGCTTTATGCGCTTCGTTGCTATCCAAAACATATTGCTTTAAAAATCGTACACTATCGTTAGTTTCTTTACAACTATTCCCTTCCATGACTACAAATCATATTCGAATTACCCTGCTCTTGATGTCCATGACTTATGGTATGGTCTATGCGCAATCAAAGAATGACCGACACGTTGGTGGACGGTGCGAGGGCTGTGAATTGCTATTTGAAGGTATCCCTGACAAAGTTTATGCAGCGACGAAAATTTCTCCAGCCGGTGAAAAAGGAGAACCATTAATGATCACAGGCACAATTTTCAAGCACGATGGAAAAACGCCGGCGCCAGGTGTGATCCTGTATCTTTATCACACAGATGCTACGGGCAAATATACACCATCCACAGATCAGGCATTTGGAAAAAGACATGGCCATCTTCGCGGGTGGGTTAAAACCAATGCAAACGGTAAGTATCAATTTACAACCATTAGGCCTGGAGCGTATCCAAATGGCAGTACACCACAGCATATTCACGCCACCATTAAAGAACCAGGCATTGCGCCTTACTGGATCGACGATTACCTGTTTACGGACGATCCATTTGTAACGGAAGAGATAAAAACGAATCAGCGAAAGCGCGGTGGTTCAGGATTAATTAAATTAACGCGGAGTAACGGCCTCTGGACCGGCAACCGCGACATTGTTTTAGGTGGGCATATCGCTGACTATTGAAACGTATCGAATCTAAAAATCTGTAGCTGGGGTTGTAAGATTCAATTCTTCGATCCATATATTTCTAAAAAGAATATCATGACCTTCTGCCTGAAGCTTTAACCCGCCTGGCGTATCAGTAATTCCTTTGCCTCCATCATTTCCTCCGTCTATTCCAGAATTTGGTCCACCCCATACCTGATTGATGGTTTGATTTGTATACACTTTAACACCGTTGAAATACATCGTTAACATGGCCGGCTTAATGCGTTTACCTTTTTCGAAACGCGCTGCCCGGAAAACAATGTCATAAGCATTCCATTTCCCAACACCGGCATAAGCATGATAGGGTGATGTTGTTTCATTAATGACAGCTGCCATACCATGCGCGGTGGAATCACCATCCAGAATTTGAATTTCATATCGGTTTTGAAGGTAAACACCGCTGTTACCCCCTTCCTTCATCACCATAAATTCGATGTGCAATCGGAAGTCACGGAACGTTTTTTTCGTCACAATATCCGCAGCGCCATATTTCCCTCCCGCACTAGCTGGATCATTGCCATTAAGCACGGTCCCGTTGTCCACAGGATCATTAACGATATGCCATTTGATCGGTAAACTCTCGGACAACCGGGGACCTTTCCAATACGTCCATTTCTGATCCAGCATTTGTCGCGATCCATCAAAATAAATATTGGCTTTTTTAACAGGTTTCGCTCCGACGCCAATCTGCGCGTGAACAAAAAAAGAAGCACAAACAAAAGAAAGCAGAAAAGCAGGTTTGATTAATTGACCAGGTTTTAATATCATATTGAAAGGGATTGTCATGAATAATACAACCATACCCGCTGAGAATCAACCTGGCTTATTATATGCGGCCGATAGAATGGAACACCGGTATAATGAAGTTTTGTGATCACTGCCATGTTGTCCAATTTACTTTATCAGCAACATCGATACAAGATCCACATACCTAGCGTTCTGCCAACTCATGAATATCATTATTCATCGGTATCACCTTGCTGTGCGGCGTATCTCTTTCCAGTATGTTCCAGAATTCTTCAACGCGCGCCTTCCACGTATTCCGCCGTGCTAAAAATACCCGTTCACGAATCTTGTTACCATCGTGTTCATCAATCGCGTTATCAATCAACTGCACGAAATCTGCATTGTTATCGGCTATATACACCACTTCCCTAAAGCTCTTTATATCATTAGAAAAATCGGTCGTAACAACAGGCCTTCCTGCAGCGAGATATTCGTTTATCTTCAGCGGATAAATACTTTTAGTAAGAATATTCTTTTTAAAGGGAATAAGCGCACAATCAAAATACTGAAGGTATTGCGGTAACTCATGGATCCGTTTCGGGCCTACCATGATTACGTTTGGAAATTCTGTAAGACCGATTGTTTTATGCTCATCGGTTGTAACGGGGCCAACCATTACAAGATATTTATCCGGATGACTTTCAAGTATATTCTTCAGTAACTCATAATCGATCCGCGACTCTATATTTCCTGTATAACCAATGATCTTTTTACCCATCGCAGGAAACAGTTCCGGAGGCCTTGGATAATCAACCATAAGTGCTTGCTGAAAGGTTATTGTATCTGCAGCGTTAGGATGATAGTAAACGGCATCAGAATACAGTGACTTCAGTCGTTTAAGTTCTTGTGATGTTGTAAGTGTGACATCGAACTTCCGGATGATATCCTCTTCAAGACGTGTACCATGACGAGCGGTGTATGCTACCTGCGTAAGATCGTCCATGGATTGATATATTTTTCTTAGGGGTTTGATGTCGTCCGGAAAATCACGACAAAAATATGGGTCAAAAGCGTTTAGAAAAACAAACTCATCCACACCATGATCACGGATTATCCTGCGCATGGTTGTAAATACAATAGCATCGTTTAGCCTGGCAAAAAAATCATACACACCTCCTGCTGGTAAAAAGTTAATAGGAAGTGTAAGTCCCGTTGTTACGATCGTAAGCTTCTCCGGAAGATCGGGTACCCTGGTGTAAATTTCCTCCCCGGCTAACAAAGCTTTGGCACGTTGCCGAACCCTGGGTGAATTGAATTCAGCAAAAAAATCCTTCACGGAAAACGGGTGATCGATATAAAAAACCCTGTTATGTTTTGCGAATTCTTTTGCCAGCGAAAATGAAGGCGAGGAATAAGGCGCATCCCAACGCGACAAACTAAAAATAATAATATCACAATCCCTTATCATAAGTAATTCCGGATGTTAACCGCGAGTATACTTATAATCATGTACCCTGTCGTTCCCTCCCCATAGTGCTTGTCTATACCCACATCTTTTTGGAAAAGAGAAGATCGGTTGATAAATTCAAGCATAGATATATTTTTTTCGTCTGAGGCTACTAATTTTTTAAACTATGCAACTGGAATTTTTTAATGAGCCTGATTCAGGCTTTTTC